>JABLXN010000045.1 GCA_013177995.1 Brevinematales bacterium
CACGGCCACTATCCTCTATCGCTGTCTCAAACACACTCATCGCATTCACTACCCACTCCGTAAACTTCCAGCCGGCCAGAATAACCCCATCCATCGTACTCTCCCACGTCTCCACACCCTGCCACACAACCTGTCCATTCGTCCCCATCACAAACGCAAGCCCTCCAAACTCACCCGCACCATTGTGTACCCTCATCCCCTTGCTCGTGATCTGCACCCCCACTCCTCCATACCGGGTCGTCTTCCCCGCAGCATCCAGGCCCTCTCGCTCCCAGATCGTGAAATCCACCCCACCGGCCAAGTCAAACGTCGCCTCACCATCATACTTCGCCTTCAACTCTTCCCCAAACCAGCCCGCCTGGTACATGCCATATTTTACCATATCCGCCGACTTTTGTAAAGCGTAGGTGAGATAGGAGTTCTCGCCAAAAAGAGTTCCTATACCCTGCTTCACAGCGTGGGTGCCACCCCCTGCCGGGATGGCCACAGGGGGCTCCCCGCCCCCTGTGAACCCCCGCCCCGCCCCTGCACCGGTTTCTGTAGCATTCCGTCCACCGTTCCACAATGCGGGCTGGAAAAAAAATCTGTAACCCCGCTCTCTTCTGTAGCCGACCGGGGACAGCCCTCCCTGTCTGACCCCGGTCTTCCTCGCCACCTCCTGTGGCTCGGCCATCGGCAGGAGAATGGGGTCTTCTCCCACCAGCCCGCGGGGCTTCTGCTTCCTCAGGGGCTTCTTTCACCCTGCACCGCGGCAGGGGCGGGGTGGGGCTATGGCGATGTTTCAGCAAGAGGGGACTGCATGGGGATAGAAGGGCCCCGGCTATAACCATGTTTCAGCTAAAGAGACCTCCTCATGTCATTGGAGGGGACACACAACAATCGGCTATTACCATGTTTCAGCAAGACATTTGCCTGGTTAAACGTTTAACCAGCCTCTAAACAGAAGAGAACCCCATGGCTATTACCATATTTCAGCAAAGCAGCCGTTGGGTTAAACGTTTAACCCTTTCCATGTCCCACAAAAGCCCCCTATAACCATGTTTCAGCCAAGGGAGTGCAAACATGGGCCCGTAGCTACGACCATGCTTCAGCAAACCTGGACCCTTCTCAAGCGTAGCCCCGGTGGAGATGGCCATGGCTATCACCATGTTTCAGCAAAAAGCCCACCCCGCAGGCTGAAACATGGTTATAGCTAGAACACGGGAAAAACACCTCTCCACTTCCCTCAAACAGAATGAACATAAGTCATAGCCTTACATTGAGTTATACCTCATCCTTTTGAAAAAAGGAGAGAGCATGGTCAGGCTGAAATATGGTAATACCTATATCTTGCCGCAATGTTTTCAAGTGCGACTCTTTTTTCAATAAACATCAGACAGGAAACTTTTATCTTATTTCTCTTCACAAGAAATGTGAAAATAGGTATTCAGTTTCATATGTGAAACGACACAAAAAAATTTCATAACACACGCAAATTACCCGTCTCAGCAAGAAGGGCAACAGCCCCCTGATGATTCCAGAGGCCTTTCATATATGAAGGCACAAAGGTATTGTGAGCATAAACCCCCGCCACTTTCGTATAAAGATAGTGTTCTGTATATCCATAGGAAAAAGGCCCATCGGTTTCTTCTATGAGAACATGAACTTCTCGTTCTCTCATGGTCTTTTGAACCCACTCTTCAGCCGTGATCAGGGCCTCTTTTTCCAGTTCATGAAGCCGAAACTTTTTGACTTCTTCGGGAAGTTGCTTTTGATTGGCCGCCCAGGTTCCCGCCCGTGGAGAATAGGAAAAAAGATGCACCCTCGAAAAGGCCACTTCTTTGACCAAGGCTTTTGTCTCTTCAAACTCCCTTTCCGTCTCCCCGGGGAAACCCACAATAATATCTGTGGTGAGAGCCGTATCCTCCCGCGCAGAACGGATACGCTGGCAAAGGACAAGAAAATCCTTTGCCGTATAACGCCGCCTCATCCTTGAAAGCACTGTATCACTTCCAGACTGAAGAGAAAGATGAAAATGTGGGGTCATCCGGGGATGAGAAAGAAGCTCCAATAGTTCCATCTCAAACTGATCCGGCTGGAGAGAAGAAAGCCGTAGTCTATACTCTCCAGGAATCTCTAAAAGACTTCTCACCAGTTTTGCCAGTCCTCTTTCTCCATCATGGTAATCACTGATATTGACCCCGGTGAGAACAACCTCTTTGTATCCCCTTTTCACAAGCTCCTCAAATCGCCCAACGACCTCAGAAAAAGAAAGAGAACGGCTTCTCCCCCTTCCATACGGGATCTTGCAATAGCTACAAAAACGATTGCACCCATCCTGTATCTTGAGGTAAGCCCTGGTCCTCTCATACTCCACCACAAGGGGAAAATCCTCTTTTTCCGCTACAGGTTCTTCGAGAAGAAGAGAAGGCAGAGTAAACTTGCTCTCATTGGGAACCACCATATCCGCAAGCCCCCGTCTTTCAATCTCTTCCCCATCGGTGGTGGCATAACACCCCGTCACAATCACACGCTTTCCCAACCTTTTGGCCTGTTTCATGTGCAGCCTTGATTTACTATCAGCCGTGTTCGTTACCGTACAGGTATTGATGATAACCGTATCCGCTCTTTCCATCTCCTCCACTATCTCAAAACCACTTTCCCGGAGTTTCTGAGCCAGGGCATCTGATTCAAACTGATTGAGTTTACATCCCACGGTGATAATGGCAATTTTCACACAAGCCTCCTCCTCAAGGACACAAATCTCAAGCCCTCCCTCACAAGTCTCAACCCTTTCCCAACTCCATTCTCTCCCTCCCTGAAACAAAAACCCCCACCTTTCCTGGTGGGGGCATGAGGTGTCTTTTAATATTCTTCTGACATTTCTTCCCCATCGTAGGATTCTTCAGTATACTCCTCCTGAATTGGGGGATAGATTAGAGAACGAAGGGAATCTACAATATTGGCCACATACCTTGATGAGGCTACCGGTCCATACGCTCCACCATAATTTTTGATAGCCTTCTCAAGATAGATAATCTCTGTCTCTATCTCATTACTCATACTCAACTTTTGCTTCTCATCAGTGAGTGTAGGCCATTTTGCCTGCCAATCAGCAAGTTTCTTGTACGACACATAGGCCAAAGAAAGCAAATCCGCCTCATTGGCATTGGTCGAAATCTCGGAAAGTTTCACCCATTCATAGGTAGTCCAATCACTTTTGCCGGTAAAAGTCTTGTAAGCCGCCATATACCACTGAACCCTTGCCCATCCCTCCTGAATCTCCACCACATACCCGATCATAGGAGCCACCATGGTAAAGAACTCTCGAGAAACCTCATTTGGGGTTTTGTATATCTGGGTGGTATTCAGAAGCGTTGCTTTGGCTACAGGATTTTTCACCACCGAAGAAAGGCTCACCCACCCCTTTTCTTTTGTATCCTGTTTCTGGACAAGCACATATATCACTTCATTGGTTTTGCCCTTCACCACTTCACTATTGGTTTGCATCTTGCCCGCATAGACAAGGGGATTTCCCCAATCTACATAGATCACCTTTTTGTCGGCCTGATCAAGCGTCATCTGGGTATAATGAGCCTTGGGATAGTAAATATCTGTCTTCTTCATTCCACACCCGAAAATAGCCATCACCAGAAAAACCAACAACACAAAATACCGTTTCATAATCTCCTCCTTACCCATTATTTACGTATTTTTTCTCCTCCATAGTGTACCAAAAAGGCTCTTTTTTTGCAACTTTTTTACAACTCATAGGCAACGGTGAGACGAATAGCCAGCCCCTCCTGAACAGCCCAGTTCTGGCTCTTTTTCACCTCATAGAGCACCCTTTCCCGATCATCCTCCAGCACCTGAGACACAGAAAGGCTGTACAACAAAGGAGACAGCACCTCTACGCGAACACTATACGGGGCTTGCCGATACTGATACCCCACCATCGTGTGAATCCAGGCTTCTCGACGAAAAGTCTTCCGCTTGGCCGAAACATCAAAAACGGTCTCCGTGGAAGTGAAACGATTGGTCCCATAATACTTGGTGAGCCAGGTCCACTGCGTATTCTCAAAGACATTGAGAACAAGCCCCATCTGTCGAGTTTTTGAACCATAGAGAGGAAGATACGCTATCATATCCACCCCTCCATGAAACGCCACACTATCCACATACGAAAAACCTTCCCAGGAATATTCCGGTCCCTCGTAAGCCGTGGAGTTCTGCCAGGTCTCCTTTGAAATCCCCTGCTGTGGATTGTAGTATTCCCCCACGTTTTCTGTTCTATGCCATTCTCCACTCAAAAGAAGCGCCATATCCATCAAAACGTCCTTTGCTGGCCGAAGAGACACATTGGGGTTCACCTCAACAAGAAAACCCCCACTTTTAGTTTTTCCCCATCCATACGAGTCCGTATCATTGGAAAGCACTCGAGAAAGAGTACTCCCATCCAGCCCCAAAAAGAAAAGGGTATTAAACTTCCAGTTCTCTTTTTCTATCCAGGTGAGATTGGCATAGGTACGGTTCAACCACCCATCCGTCTTGAGAAGATAAGGAGAAAGCTGATAGCTTCCTGAAAAGTTTGTTTCGAGAAGAGTCGAAGCATTGGTAGCCATCCGCCATTCGTATTCCTGCTGAAGGGCTCCTACAAGTCGAAACCTGTTTCCAAAACGCACCTGAGAGAGACTCAGGCCTGCCTGAATATCCCACTGCCAGACCGGTCCTATCACAAAATTATCCTGAAACCAGGCATCAGCATTGATAGAACGATAGCCAAAGATATGATTACATCCCACTGTGGTCCATCCCCACAAAAGCCTCTCTGAAGATACTCTTGTTCCATCTACTGTCGCCTGAAAAGAATGCTCCATCTCTCCCGTATTCTCATACATAAAGGCGACTTTCAAACCAAGGGGAATTCCTTCACGTTTCGTCGCCACAATACCCTCTAATTGAATCTGGTTTATCACATGCGATGCCTCATAAGAAAAGGGAATATACTGATAGGTCCCATTCGTTTCCCCACGAAGATTTCCCTCTGCAGAGGTTACCATCCAGCGAGGCTGGTACCCAAACTTTCCAAAAAAGAAGACGTCTTTCTGTTTCCCAAAATACTGAATATTGGCCCCAAAAAGATGGGTGGTTCCATACGTCTGAAAGTAGGACCTCTCTGATTCACCCTCTTCCCTGACAAACTGAATATTTTCCTCGGTAGAAGTATACCCTTCATTCGGACGATTGGTGGGACTATCTATATCCCCCCACCATGGAAGACTCTGATAAGAAAGCCCTACTGCAAAGAACGAACGCTCCCACAGAGAAAGATCCTGAGGAAAAGCCACCACAGAGAGGTAGGGATTACTCCCAACAAAAAAGACCCTTGCCCATAGAGAACCAAGCCCCAAAGCCAACAAGAAGCATACCCCCATCCCCCCATAGCGGAGGCATCGCTTCATCACTTTCTCCCATAGTTATCCGTGAAACGTTCTATATCATCTTCGCCAAGGTATTCTCCATTCTGGACCTCGATCATCTCTAACGGGATCTTCCCTGGATTGGAGAGCCGATGCAGGGCTGATTTTGGCACATACACACTCTCATTCTCATGGACAAACTGCTGCTTGCCCTCAATCTCTACAAGGGCTGTCCCTTTCACCACAATCCAGTGCTCACTCCGGTGCTGATGCCTTTGAAGACTGAGAGCCGCCCCTACATTGACCACTATCTTTTTGATCTTGTACCGATCGGCCTCCTCAAGCACCGTGTACGATCCCCATGGCCTGTACACTGTCACATGTTCTGTGACCTCAGGACGCTTCTGGGAAGCAAGAATCTGTACCATGTCTTTCACCTTCTGGGTATGGTTGCGATTGGCAATCAGGATAGCATCCTCCGTCTCTACAACGACAAGATCACTTACCCCAATCAGCGCCGTGAGATGTTTCTTGGAAAGCACAAGGCTCTTTTTCGTATCTAAACATACCACATCCCCAGAAGTGGCATTGCCATGCTCATCAGGAGAAAAGAGATCGTACACCGAATCCCAGGATCCCACATCATTCCAGGAAACATGAAGCGTATAACAAAGAATATTGGTGGCTTTTTCCATCACCCCATAGTCAATGGAAATAGAAGGAAGTTCTGTGTACCGGGAAACCATTTCCTGATAACTCTGGGTGGTGAGAGCTTGGTAAATCTCCGGCATATACTTTTGAAAAGCCTCAAGAATCACCCGAAGGGAAAAGAGAAACATCCCTGCATTCCACATGTACTGCCCACTCTGGACATACCGTTCTGCCGTTTCTCTATCAGGCTTTTCGACAAAACGACTCACCGCATAAAGGTGCTCCCGTCTTTGCTTCCCAAGCTCAATATACCCATAGCCGGTTTCAGGTCGGGACGGCACAATACCAAAGGTAATAATATGATTGTGGGCATCTTTCTCCACTGAGCGCACAGCCTCTGCAAAGAGAGAAACAGGTGAAATCACATGATCAGAAGGGGAAAAAAACACCACCGTATCAGGATCATATCCTTTTTCAAGAAGATATTTAACAGTCAAGGCTATAGCCGGAGCGGTATTTCTTCCCACCGGTTCCAAAATAAGATTGGAAAACGAACACCCAAAGAGTTGACACATATGATCGGTGATGGTAAATTTGTACTGTTCACCCGCCACCACATATATCTCTTCCACAGGCGAAAGAGAACTGAGTCTTTCCGCTGTCATTTGGAGAAGACTTTTGTCCCCCACCAAATTCAAGAATTGCTTGGGAAAATTCTGTCGTGAGTATGGCCAGAGTCTCGTCCCACTCCCTCCGGCAAGAATAACCGAAACCATCGCTTTTACTCCCTTCTTTTTTCTCCTGTATTGTAAAGCAAAAACAAAAAGCTTTCAAAAAAGCCTCATAGAAACTTATACCAGTCCATGATACCGCTGAATGATCTGATAGCGCTTGGAGACCCCGAGTTTTTTGAAAATATGCTTGATATGCCCCTTCACCGTCTCCTCAGAAATCTGTTGAAGATGGGCAATCTCTGCATTGGTCTTCCCCTGTACCAGAAGGGAGAGAATTTTTCTCTCTGTGTCGGTCAATAAAGAAAGTTCAGACGCCTCCGTCTTCTGAGAAACCTCTACCACCGCCATACCCGTTTGGAGTTGAGACAATTCTTTTTCGATGCCCTTCAAAGAATCAACAAAAAAAGAAAGCTGGTGAATGAAAAGAGGGATAATCTCTCCTTCTGGGGAAGAGAAGCCAGGTTCAAAGAAGAAAAGCATCGCATATTCTTCAAAAACAAAGAGATGAACCTCTTTGTGAAAAATCTCTTCCTGTTTATTCCGAAAATAGGCTGAAACCACCTTGTGTGACGGCTGAGAAGAAAAAGAAATCTGTTTCATGAGTCCACTCTCTTTTATCATCTGGGAAAGAAGAGAAGCATGAGAAACCTGAAAGTGGAAGGTCTCAAAAATAGAAGGATGCCACTCCACAGCACGAAAATCCTTTGTGAGCACCACCCATGGCACCGGAAAACGCTGAAGAAGATTTCTTGTCACCTGTTTAGCCAGGGTGTGGTTCTGAATCCATCCAAACACCAGATACAACAAAGGAGCGCGGGGAACAATAACTACACTCCCCTCTTCCCCATAGGGTAGCGACATCACCTCCGTGGGAGGCGGTGAAGGCAACGAAAAGGAGAAGGAAAGCTCCTCAGCCCGTTGATTTTTCAGAAGAGTCTTCCCATACTTATCCATAACGACTACAGGAATAGGCCAGGAAGAAATCCACTCCCATTGTTTTTCAAAGAGCCGGAACTCCGGCGGAAAAACCGTCAAAACCACATAGCTATGATTCTCAAACAAGAGCCGATACCCCTGGACCACCAACCAGAGAAAATCTCCATTGAAAGGATAGGGAAGAGAAAAAGAGAAAACCCGTGTCTCTTCAGAAGAAAGAAGATTTTTGAAGGCAAAATAGATATCCTTGGCGTAGGGATCCCCTACCTTTTCAAGAAAAGCCACAAGACGAAAATTGCTCAGTGGAAAAATCTCCTCAAAGCGCTTATTCCACCTGTAGAAAGCAAGACTCTCAATATCAATAATCGCCATCGCCAAGGGAGAACGATCAAACAACAGGGAGAAATCCTGTTGATACATCGAAAGATCGCTTCTCATGGTAATCAGCTGAGAAACATCCCGTCCAATACAACGGTATCCCTCTACTTTGCCATCCTTCATAAGAGGCGTAGAAGCCACCTCAAGAAGAATTTGCCTCTCTTTTCCCTGAAGAGAGAGAAGATGCCCGCTGAGTTTGCCCTCTGATTGCTGAAGCGCCCGCTTGAGAACAAAAAAGGCTTCTTTTCCTACAGTAGCTTCGAGAGACTTTTTGAGAAGCGCTTCCGGAGAAATCCCTAAAAAATCCTTCACCCAGGGAGACGTATACGTAATCACGAGATTTCTATCCATCTCCCATATCCAATCAGAAAGGTTTTCGACAAGATCGCGATATTTTTTCTCCTGGAGTTCATAAAGATGCGCCAGTTGTGCCTTTTGCTGAGTTTCTTTTTTGAGAGCTGAAACGGTTTCCTGAAGTTTCCGATTACTCTGGGCAAGGTAACCCTTGAGGAGACGATTGGTGTTCTGATAAAACTGATAGAGACTCTTGTCAAGATAGATCTCTTTGAATACCTCCCAGCATTCCACCAAGAGATAAACGACAAGACCCAGGACAATCACCCACGGAGCAATTGGCGAAATCCGTGTCCAGAGTCCCATCATCTCCCAGAAAAACCCTACCCACGAAAGAAGGAAAAAAAGATGCCAGGGAAGAAAACGCCACCTCTGAGAAATCTGATAGTAAAAAATAAGCAAAATCAGATTGAAATGAATGGCTATGCCAAAAAGAAAGAAACCAATCACAGGATGCACAAAAGCCGCCACGATCACCCCCGCCACAAGAAAAAGAAAAAGACCATGCAAAAGAATCATATCTGGCCGTCTCAGCTCAGGATGCATAGAGAGCTGATACCCAACCCATGAAAAACCAAAAAAACCCATCAAAAACAATATCAAAGAAAGCCCGCCCCTTTCTGGAAACAATGCCCCGTAGGTAAGAAGCCCCAAGAGAAGAAAGTTAATTGTCTTCCACAGACGAGGCCAGTCCTTTCTCCGGATAGCCCAAAAGCCATACCACAAAAGAAAAAAACCAAAAAGAATCCCTATCACCCCCACATGCGTCGAAGTAAGAAGCCTTTTTCCGAAAAATTTTTCTACCTCCATAACCACCGGAGAAACAATAATGGGAGGTCCTGCAAGTTCCACATCAAGCACAAGAGAAGAAAAACCGGTAGGTAAAAAAAAGGATTACGTTTCCAACAGGAGACCTGAAAGAGAGAGAAAAGGATAAAGAAGTTACCCCTGGCTCAAAAGATTTTTGTCAACTGTAGTATACAGGGAACATTTTAGATAAACAAGTTTTTTCTGGGGAA
>JABLXN010000046.1 GCA_013177995.1 Brevinematales bacterium
CTACAATTATACCACCTCTCCCCCACCCTGTCAACTCTTCCCCGCTTCCCCCGTGAAATTTTTTCCCTTTCGCCCCCTATTTTACCATAGTCCCTCCTCCATGTCAATGGGCATTGGTCACAAGTTTTAGTATTTTTCTTCCAAGCCCGAAATACCCAAATGAAAGAACAACAGAGACAAAACCCTTTTCTTCTCCTACAACCTCTTTTTCAAAGCCTGGAGAAGAGCGATTTCCTTGTCCTCAGAAACCTTGTTTGAAGCATCATAAGGAATAGCAAGCCCCTTTTCGATCATGGTAGCCGCTTCCTCCTTCCGACCAAGATCGAGAAGAAGTTCAGCATAAAAACGGTATGCCGTCCGATTGTTCGGATTGAGAGAAAGAGCCTGCTTGTAGTCTGCCTCTGCCTTTTGCTTATCTCCCACACTGATCCCCGCAGGAGCCCGATGATACACACGTCCCCGCAGGTTATAAAAAGCCCCATTGTCCCAGTTGGGATTAATCGCCATTCCCTTGGCAATCGCATTCATGATAGGCTTCACTGCCCCAAGACTCTGCATAATCCCATTGGCCTCCCCCCAGGACCCAAGACACACCCCAAGCCAGTACCAGCCCTCTGGAGCATTGGGATTGAGCTTTGTAGCTTTTTCCGCCGACTCCTTTCCCTCTGTAAAAATCACCTTCCGTTGATTTTTATCCTTCACAAAATTTTCCGCGTAATGATAGGCCGCACGGGCAAACTTCCACGCCACTTCATAAGAATCCGGTTTCTGGGCCACCAATGCTTTGAGTGTTTCATAGCCCTTTTTTGCCCCCTCTAAGGAATTCCGTTCACCCCAGTAATCCTCTTCCGCCCAGAGCATAACACCCACAAGCATCAAAACACCAATCGTAAATCTTTTCATACACCCTCCTTCTGTTTTCCTTTATGCCATTTCCTTGAGAATCTTCTCTTTTTCTGTTGTGAGAATATCAAGCACCGCCTCGTACTGTTCCCTATTCAGGGCAATCCCCTTTTTGGTGGGTTTCCACTCCCCCTCTTCCTCATAGTACTTCCGAATATCCAAATACTTTTGCCCGTTGAATTCTGAGATACTGATAATAATATTCCCCTTTTTCACTTCTCCAATACGAACATTTTTTTCCTCTGCCATCGTTACCTCCTCTTTTCAAGGATAATTTTAAGGGAAAAATTTTTTCTGTCAAGAGACCTACTTGCTCCTCAAAATATACACCCCATTCCAGTCCTCAGGGGGCGGATTTTTCATAAACTCTTCACAGCGTTCAAGATAGGTTTTTGAAGGCGGATCCTCATACTCCTGCCACAAAGAAAGAAAAATTTCCCTCGCCTTGGCCCACTGTCGCTTTTCATAGAGCTCAAAACCCGATTGAAAAAGTTGAAGAATCTTCTCCTTTTCTGCAGAAAGCTTTCCCACACGCTCCACAAGTTCATACACTGCAATAGGCTGGCTTTTGCCCTTTACCCGGATGATATCAAGTCGACGACACACAAAATGATCCTTCACCTGTTCATAGGTACTTTCAGACATCATGGTATAGGTACCATAAAACTTATTTGCCCCTTCAAGACGAGAAGCCAAATTCACCGTATCGCCCATCATGGTGTAGTTCATTCGCTGACGAGACCCCATATTCCCCACCACAGCAGGCCCTGAGTTCATTCCAATCCGTGTTTTGAGAAGGGGATATCCCCTCTGCACCCATTCCATAGCCAGAAGAGAAAGTTTCAGCTGAATCTCAAGAGCCGCCATCGCACAACGATAGGCGTGGTCGCTTTGTGTTACCGGGGCTCCAAAAAACGCCACAATGGCATCCCCCTCAAACTTGTCCACCGTTCCCCCATACTTGAGAAGAACATCCGTCGCCGCCGTGAGATACTCATTGAGAAGTGATACCACCTCCGAAGGAGAGAGTTGCTCAGAGATAGACGTAAATCCTTCCACATCAGAAAAAAACGCCGTGATTTCCCGCTGTTCACCCCCCAATTGAAGTTGCGAAGGGTCATTCAAAAGCTCCTTGATCACCACCGGAGAAAGATAATAGGAAAAAGCCTGCTTGATAAACTGCTTTTGCTTATCAAAAATCAAGAATTTATACACCACATAGGAAACAGAAACAAAAAGCCACAGAAGAACAAGGAAAAATACATGCACATGTCGACCAAAAAACACCATACTCCCTACCATCCAGAGACCAAGAAGAATCCAGTTTCCCCCAACAACCACCACCTCTTGAAGAGCACTCTTGGCCCAGCGACTCATCACCACCAGAAGAAGCAAAAGAATACCCACTGCCACCCCATCCCACCACCAATCAGCAAACAGGAAAAAATTCTCCATCAGAATGGTATTCATGAGATGCACCTGAAGCATCACCCGTGGAGCCGATGGGTCAAAAGGAATAGCCCCCACATCGGTGGTAGCCGACGCCGTGTATCCAATCACCACCACCTTATCCTTGAGATACTGCAGAAGCTCTTCATACCTCTTCACCATTTTTTCAACCTCAGCAAGGTTTTGTTTTTCTTTTGTCCCTCTTTGCAAACTCTCAAGATACGATTTCCATTCCCGATATTCCAGAAGAGTGGCCAACGAAAGCATATTCGTCCAGGGCTGAGTTTTCCAGCCGCCTATCCAGCGCACAAGCATTTCTCCTTTCTGATTCACCGGAATGCGCCATGTTTTCCCCTGAGAAGGAAGAACAAGAAAGCCCTTTTCCATACGAATGGCCGATTTATCCACCCCTAAGGCATCTAAAAGATAGGCAAAAGAAAGTTGTGGAACATACCTCTCGTGAAAGCGCCGAAGAAGAGCCACCTGTCTCAGAACCCCATCGGCAGACTCATCACTGGTGGTATCCCCAAGCCCCGCCGCATACATATAGAGAGGAAAAACCGGAAATTCCATGGCCGGCTCCTCATAAAAACCTTTCATCCCTTCTGTCCTGCCTATGGGAAGAAAAAATCTCTCATAAACTAACTGAAGTTCCGCATTCTCCTCACTCCACATTGCTCGTTTTTTCTCACTCTCAGCAACTCCCCGGCAGGCCAAATACACAGGACTCCCGTCAAGAGCTAATGCTTCTCCCAACCGAACATCCTGATTGACCACCACCTTTTCGACGTTTTTTTCTCCCGCCTCGTATCTTTCCACATCCACCCAGAGAGGAGCTGGATCAATAAACTCAGAGTCGATAATAATCGCCCTTGCCCCCCATTCTTTGAGTACCTCGATGGCTCTGGCAAGGACAAGCCTGGGAACAGGATAGACACGGATCCTGTCTATCGTAGCATCATCAATATTCACATACACAAAAAGATTTGTCGCCCTTTTGCCAGGATGAAAGTACCCAAGACCATCCTGAAGCCTCATCTGAAGGATCTGTCCCATAGGAGTCAAAGATATCCCAAGCGCCAGTCCCAACGCCACCACGACAATCCCTATTTCTATCCAAATCTCCCTTTTCATACCCTCTCCTTCAGATGGTTTTTATCCAGATCTCTTCAACAGACCTTTTCGGAACATAGTGGGTACCCTTCTCATCCCGATAATATTCTATTCCCCTCTCCACCGGGACAATCACCACCTTTTCCTTTGGTTTCCCAAGGGCTACTACAAGCCCTACACCAAACCACTCTTCCATACCCACCACCTCCCTCACCCGGGCGGGATCAAAACTCCCGATCATACATCCCCCATACCCATCTGAAACAGCCAACAGAAGAAGCGTTTGCGCCGCAATCCCTATATCCATCGCCGGATTCTGAGTAAGCCGACTGTCATACCCGATGACCACATAGAGAGAAGGGCGTTCTCCCTCTTTTGGTGTCCCTTTTCCTTTGAGATACCCTGCCCATCCCAGAAGAGGGAAAAGCCTCTCCCTTGGCTCAGCACTCCGAATCACCACATACCGTAGAGGCTGAAGATTACGTGCCGAAGGGAGAAAGCGAAGTGTCTTTATCCAGGCTTCTACCTTTTTGACGGGAATTTCCTTTGTCTCATCAAACCGGCGAAAACTCCGACTCTTCTGGACAAGAGAAGCAAGTTTCATCTTTCCTCCTACAGGCTGATATTCATCCCCAAAGAAATCTGATAAAGGTGTTTATCCTTATTGATAGCAAAGGCGTCCCCCTTGATCATCCATCCCCCTGTAGCAAAAAAGGCAAATGATGGATCAATTTTCAACACCATCTGAAGGGCAAACTCATGCCCAAGGAGATTCTCAGACCCATAAAGAGAAACCATGGTGATATCCTTGTTCTCAAGACGAGAAAGAAGCCCATACACACCGGAGACAAGAATCCTTTCGTTTCTGTCTCTCCAGGTTATTCTGCCCTGCACCATCCAGAGATTCGCTACAGGATGGACAAACACCGCTGGACCTTCTATTTTGCCCACTCCCGTAAAACGGTTCCATCCCTCAGAAGAAGCGTTTTCCCCGGAAGCGGCAAGATACCGTACCATTCCCTGAAGAGGCATCTTTTTTGACCCAATGAGCACCTTCATCTCCGTTGCCCAGGCTGATACCTTCTCAGGAACCGAAAGATTGGTGAAGGTAATTTCCCCTGTTTCATACCAGAGATGAGTGCTATAGCCAAGCCATGAGAGCACACTGCCCTGTGCCCCACAGGCTATATCCACAAGCGATGTCCTGAAATTCGTCCTCATATCCACACTCCCCGCTCCACCAATCCGGAAAAAAGACAAAACCAACAGCGGAAAACTCACCGACACACCCGTGTACAACCGATGATTGGTCTGAGTAGAAGCAGGACGATTGCTCTCCACCCACTCTGTAAACCCGGCATATCCTACAGCCCCCTCAAGTCGCACCCCATTCCAGAAAAGCTGTCCACCTAAACCATCCGCACTTTTCTCAAGAAGCCTCCCCTCATCTAACGAAAACCTCTCTCTTCCGACAAGTACTGCCCACACCAGGCCCTCTCTTTCCCCCTCACTTTTCCAGCACAATCGACGAAGCTCCCAGCTGTTGGAGAGGTTTGTCCCAGAGAGAAAGGTGTCTCTCACTATCACATCCAACCCATGCCCACGAGAAAGAAAAAGTTGTCCCCGTCCCTCAATACTATATATCCCATAGCCATAGGTGGTATTTTCACTATCGTTCAAGATCACATAGACCGGCGTCACCTGAAGCCCTATATCCCCATACCACCCATACAAAGAGGAAAAGAGTAACGCCATCCAGAGATATTTTTTCATAGGTCCCTCCTACAACTTTTGAGGATCACCAAGGAGTTTTGCGATATCATCAAGCGACAACTCCTCCCCTAAAAGCCCTCTCAAAAGATCCTGGATCTCAGAGAGAGTCTTTTCATCCTTGACCTCATCCAGAACACCAACGATCTCCTTGAGTTTCTCACTATCATCCCACACGGTTCCCCCTGGAGAAACCTCTATATTCTGTTCAGTGAAAAGCTGACGCCCTACCGCCTCCACATGACCGGAAAGCACGGTCACCTTCATCCCCTCTATCGCACTATAGGAAACCACCTCTTCTGTTCCACGAACAGAAGCCGTTCCCTTTGGGGTCTGAACACGAAACTCCACTTTGCCCTGGGGTGGCTTGTTATACTTCACCTCCACCGTTCCAGTTTTAAGACTCACATCTGTAGAGACATTCTGGCCTGCCGTTTTTTCTGTGTAGGTCACAAGACTCATCGGTTTCACCACGCACCGGACATAGGGGGATTGAATCTCCACCTGAGACTTGACCCCTGTCATGATCTTTGTCCCGGAAGGAATCTGATCCCCCTTCTTGACCACCTGCCACGTTTTATCCACAAAGGCCCTCACATCTCCCTGAACAGAGACAACCTCTCCTGCATACAAAACACAGGGAAGCACCATCCACCAGAGTATGTTTTTCATAACCACCTCCTATTGAAACTTTCCTACGATTGCCACCATCTCCGCACCCGTAAGTGGCATACCGACCACCACCTCACTCCCCACAAGACCAGCCTGTTTTGCCGCCTGAAGAGCGTATCTCTCCCACTTCGTGAGCCTGTAGAGAAGTCCTGGCTGGATTTTCCCGGCCATGATCAGGATTTTAGCGAGTTTCCCGGCGGTTAACCTCTCCTCTGGCTTCAAACCCTCATATTTTTTCCAGGAAATCTTTTCCATCGTCACAGTACTCTCCTCTAAAGACTCCACAAGCCACACGGCATCCCTCACCGTCACTGAAGGAGACTCAATCCAGGTGGCTATCTGTGAAGCCTCAAGCCCAAAAGCCACCAGTGGTATAACCATCATCAAAAACACTTTTCTCATATACCCTCCCTTTTATGGCAATTTTGCCCGAATCTCCGCAGGCATCACTTTTTCCCACGTAAGATAACGGAAACGATACAGATCGTTTATGCCGGAACCAAAACTTTCCTCCATCGCAAAATACACCTCATAGGTTTTCCCATCGACAAAAGGATCGAAAACCCCCCACAAATTGGGATACACAGGTCGAATATTAGTGGTAACCGTATTCCCTTTGAGAGAAACCATTATCTGCTGAAAAATAGATGTAGTCCCAAGAGGCGAAGAATACTCCATTGTTCTCAGCATCACAAAGTTGGTTTCTCCTGGTGAAATCACCCCAATACCACCAATGGGAGGGAAAAAAAGACCAATAACTTCTGGAGCCGAACTCACATTCTCTGTATTGTATTGCCAACTTCCATTATACGAAACCCTTACTTTCTGCAAGGAAGAACCATCATTTATCAGAGGCCAATTCTCCCATGACGTTCCATTCCATACCGAAATAGAAGAAGGATACTCACCTGGAAAGAGAACAGCACTTGAAAGCCCAAGATCACTTCCAAGAATTGACACACCCCCTTCTCGCTGAAGAAGGGCAACTTTTACCCCATTACTCTCTCCATCATAGACAGTATAAGAATTCATCATGAGGTTCTGTTGGATGAGCTTGACTTCCCCAAAATTCCCATCCTCAAACATCTCAACCGCATAGAGATTGTAGTAAAACATCTCATTCTGTCTCATAAAAAAAAGATAAGACTTTCCCCACGGAGCATGATACACCTGAGGTTTCAATTCATTGGTATTGGAAAGACTTATCCCATATGAGGAACCCTTCGCATTGGTGAGAGGCTGAAGAGCCGCCACCAAAGAGAGATAATCAGGAGCGGTAGCCTCTTCATCAGGGACTACAAACCCGCATCCCACCATCATACAACCAACACCAAGAACAACCACTATCCACCATCCTTTCATCATTGCCCTCCTCTCTATTCCCATCATCAGGGAAGTTTTTTTCTGATATCCTGAGGTATCATCTTCTCAAAAGTGAAATATCGAAAACGATAGAGATCCCTTTTTCCTGTCGTCATATCCTTCAAAGAAAAGTAAACCTGATACCCTTCTTGCACATCTACAAAGGGATACCCCACATTGGTCAGAAAAGTATAGACAGGATAATTAGTTTCCCACCTCTGCCCTGCCGAGAACCGAAGCCATCGTATCTCAAAGGTAGTAAAAGCACCAGCCCCCACGCCTGCTGACCGAACATTCAATAAAATCACATTGGTTTCCCCGGGTTCAACGACCCCCACCCCATGAAACACCCCAAGCCCCATCACCGAAAACAAATACTCTTCAGCCGGATTATGGCTCAAATCAATGACACGATATCTGGTAAAAAAATCTCCATTGAAAAGCCCCACAAGCCAGAATTCCCACTGTTTTGTTTCTCTGTTCCAGACTGGAAAAGGAGGCGTTGCCATCTCTACATAGGCTGAAGAACCACTATTGGTTACCTGAAGATTATGATCAAGGAGAAAAAGATAGCCGTCCCGTGTACCGAAAATAACTTTTTTTCCCTCAAGCGTATCTTCCCAAAGATAACAAGGCATATATACCGAAGGAACCCCTAGTTTCGTTGCCCAAGTAAAAAATTCTTCCTCCATTTTTTCTGAAACATAAGGATAGGTAACCCCATTTTCTCTATCAGAAAGAAACACAAGGTATGATTTTCCCCAGGAAGCATGAAAAAGTTGAACGGCATACTCCTCACTTGTTTCAAGACTGATACCGTACCTTGCACTTTTCACCTGTTCCGGACTTTCATAAATAGCAAGAAGTTTCTCATACTCCAGAGAAGAAGCTTCTTTATCCTCCGCCACAAACCCACACCCCAAAAAAAACACCACCACCCACCACAAACCTACCACCCTTTTCATACCGACCTCCTACATAAAATTCCCTTTATAATAAACCACCCATCTGGCAGGAAGACGAATATTTCCTGGGCCAGAAGAGCCCTTAGAGGAGTCTGTCTCCTGCCTCCCGTACTCATCATAAGTTGATTGGGC
>JABLXN010000047.1 GCA_013177995.1 Brevinematales bacterium
TCCGTCCGAGGCGCATGCGTAGCATGCGACGAGGACAACGCCCCCTTTGTCCGTACGGGATTACTTTGTGAAAGAAGAAAAATGGGTGACAAAAATAGCCCAAAATAGAAAGAGAAAAGATGGTCGAACGAGTATTCAGTTTTTGTGTGAAGATAACCTGTATGAATGTGAGACGACAACGCCCCTTTCATATCCGAACAAAATCCCCATCCCACAGTTGCTTTTTCTCATGATTTATGGTATACTATGTAGGTGAAAAGATGAGGTGGGTCTATGGAAATCGTCGATATTGATGAGATTCGGGAGTCTTTCCCCTATCTCAATCAACCTGATATCACCCTTGAATCAGCCATCCGCAATGAAGGTACCCTCTGTATCACCCTTTCTCTGAAGGTAGGAAAACTCATTGACATTGTCGATACCTACGGCTGGCAGTGCATCTTTGACAGAGGAGTAGGAGAAGACACAGAGGTTTTCACCTGTATAGCAAGAAGGGAGGGGTGATTTTTTCTATTTTCTTCTCTCAAAAAATCAGTCCCCCATAAATTTCCAAAGAAACCTAAAAAATTCTTGAGCCCATTGTCAAAGAAAAACAGTTATACCTGCTCCTACCTGAAATTTATCAATTACCATACCAAATTCACTTTTTTCCTCACCATAAGCAAACCCAAAATTTATCTCCCATTGAACATCTGGATTTTCCTTCACGATACGATGAATACAATAACCACTCCAATCCACCAGATTTTGCAAACACGTAATTTCTCCCTTCACATAGTTTTGCCATTCTTTACTTACCCGTACCATAGCATAATGCTGAACCAGTCCTCCGAATCCGTACCTATCGACAAACGACTTTATTGTCTGTAAACTCGCCATAGCAAACACATTCGTGGCTTCAAAATTCCGCATACTACTTTCAACAGTCTCACAGGTTTTCTTCCATTCTACAGAAGACAAACCATGACCATTGTAATAATATTCCCCCATAATCGTAATCCCCAGATCGCTCAAGGTATAGTGTCCTCCTATCACAAAAGAGAGAGGCCATTTCTTTTCTCTTTCCACAATGATATTTGTTGTTCCTATTACCACAGGTCCTCCATAGACATCTTCCTTACCCAATTCATAAGAAGAACCCTTTTCAGAGATACTTCCCTCACAATGAAGCTCGAGATTATCTCCAATTACATAAGTAAGATTTACTCCTCCCCGCCACTGATTATCATAAAATAAAAGGGAAGTCATTTCCAATCCCCTCATATCCCAGCGAGTACGAAAAAGCCAGCCATTTGTTTCCTGGGGGGAAAGCAAGTATTCCCAACCAGAAGTGTCCTCCATAACCAACCGTGGAGCAAATACCCCCTGCAGAGTTATACCTTCCCACATCAGCTGGACATTAAATCCCATTATCCCTTCCCTGTATTTCTCAAATTTTTCTTTCGACAAAGTAGTATCCAAATTTTTCTTCCCAAAGTAATCTGTAGGATTGTTTACATACCCAACACCATTTTTGATGACTTCTTTTCCCATCGTTACCATCAACCAATCAGAAAAAGAACAAGATACATATCCTTCATTCATACGATTAGACAATACGACACTTTCCGATGTAGGATACACTCTCATATAATCAGAAAACTTCACTCTTATTCTCTCATCCAGAAAACTTATCTTTTCCCACCAGAAAAAGCCCCAAAAACCTTCCATATCAGAATAAAGTCCTAGAACATTATCAGGATTCAGAAAAGAGACTGCTGGTCTGGAAAAATATTGCCATCGATAAAGAACATCCACTCCTCCATAAAGAAACGAACCCATCAAACAAAATAACCCTATTCTCATCCAACGAAGCATCATGACCTCCTAAATTGTCCGTAAAGCCTCAATAATATGCATTCTTGATGCCTTGTAAGCCGGAAAAACTGTTGCCAATAAAGAAATAATAATAAACAGGAGAGAATAGAAAAACACTTCCAAAAGGGATGGCGTAATAAAAGCATAATACCCTTCTGAATTCCCGGGAGGAGGAGGAATATAAATTCCTCCCAGCAAATTGATAACTCCCGCAAGTAGCAAACCAACTATAATACCAACAGCAGTACCTATCACACTCATAAGCAGTCCCTCTACCATAAATTGTTGAATCACTACCTTTCTTTTGGCACCAATTGCTCGAATAGTACCAATTTCCCTGAATCTTTCATAGATGTTCATTGTCATGGTATTAGCAATGGCAAAAATAACAACTCCTAATACAATCACAAGAACCACATTAAAAATAGATTCATACATTTCTTTCACCTGTGAATAAAAGGTGGCCAGTTCCGTCCAGCTTTTATACTCAAAACCGTTCTTCTCACAAAAAACCTTCAATTGCTTCTCTACCCGTGCGGTATCTTCAGTCCTTTGAAGAATCAAAACCAGTCTATCCACACTATTGGGTGCACCTATCAGATTTTGAACAAGAGACAGAGGAACTATCATAAACGTATTGTTGTATTCCTCTATCCTCAAAGTGATAATCCCTTTAACATGAACATCTATAGCGTTAATTCCTCCTCCCTTCGTTGTAGTCATAAGAGTGAGATAGTCACCAACCTTTGCCCCCAGTTTTTTAGCCAGCCCAGAAGCAATAACCACACCCTGTTGCTCCTCATCCGAAATAAAAGAACCATCTGTTAATACTCCAAAAGAATTCAACTTCAATTCTTCCTCGCTCCAGCCACCAAAACCAACCACCAAAGCACTCGTATCCCCTGTCGATAAAATACCCTGAAATCTCAACCTCGGAGCCACCATAGATACACCTTCTATATCGTATAAGCCACGAAGTGTGGTTTTATACCCATCGATCAGCTTAGTATACCCTCCTTCATCTGTCGTTTCGGTAAAACCCTTCTGGTACACCTGAAAATGTCCTATTCCTCCACGAATCATTGACTCCCTCAATCCCCATATGGAATACTTAAAATATCCATTGAGCATCATCAAAGCAGCTACCCCAATCACAAGCGAAAGAATGGTAAGAAGCGATCTAACCCGACTTCTGAAAATATTTTTCAACGCCACTTTCAAAAATACTATCATTTTTCTCCTCCCAATTATTCACAGAGAATCCCATCAGAAATATGCAAAACCCTCTTGGCATGTTTCGCTAAGGCTTCAGCATGAGTGGAAAAAATAAAAGTCGTACCCTTTTCCCTATTCAACTCCAGAAGAAGATCAACAATAGCTTCCCCTGTCTTTGAATCAAGATTGGCCGTGGGCTCATCCGCAATAACCAGAAGGGGTTTTGCAGCCAGGGCCCGCGCAATCGCCACTCTCTGTCTCTGGCCTCCAGAAAGTTCATCAGGTTTATGTTTTATATAATTCATCAATCCCACTCTTTCAATAAGATAATATAACCACTCCTTGTCCACCTTTTGCCTTCCCAGAACCAAGGGATATTCCACATTTTCATATACATTGAGTACAGGTATCAAATTGAAAGATTGAAAAATAAACCCTATCGTCTTATTCCTGAACTCAGAAAGTTCATCATCACTCATGAGAGCTGTCTCTTTCCCATGAACCAGAACCTTTCCGCTCGTTGGAACATCTATACACCCAATCAGATTAAGAAGTGTGGTCTTTCCCGAACCACTTGGTCCCATAATACATACAAAATCCTTTTCCTCAATACAAAAATCTACTTCCTTTAATGCAATTACTTCCACTTTATCAAGATGATACACCTTGCTTACTTTTTCGCACTTTACAATAGGCATTGGGTCCTCCTAATCCGAAAAAAGTTCAATTCTTTTTTTGGCCTTTTCCACATCTTCGTTCACCATTCCCTCTTTGTCTGCTATCTCTACACATTTCTGCCAATAGGATAAGGCCTGAGAAATTTTCTTATCCAGTTTGTAAATCTCCCCTAAAAAATAGTACACACTTACCAGAATAGAAGGGTCTTTCAATTCTCCCTTCTTTACCAAATCTTCCAGATAGAAAAAGTCTTCTTTTACAGTGGGCATCACTCCAAAAAACTCTGGAAACTCAAAAAGAACATTGCCCCTCAAGAACCGAATATACCATTCTTTTTTATCCTGTTCTACTGCTTCACGAAAAGTGCGAATCGCCTTCTGAGAATACTGAGTTTTGATCGAAGCATTATTGTCATAACGTGCCACCAGCGCATAATTCATGGCAAGATAAGCTACTGCAAAAGCATTTTTTTCTTTTTTTACGTATTGTTCCAACAGCGAAATCGCTTCACGAATCACTTTATTATCATTGGTTTTCGTTCCAATAGCACTTAAAAGAATTGCCTTTACCAGGAGAGTGTCACTATTAGTCACACTTTGCTTTCTCACAACATCTTGAATAGTAAAAAGATTTGATTGAAAGTAGGAACTCGTTTTCATAATCTCTTCCCGTGAAAGGGAATAAAAACACACATTGCTTACACACAACCAACACAAAACAAATCGCCACCTCATTTTTCCCTCCTATTTTTTCAAAAGATAATCAAGATTATAGTAGGAAGATGGTATTTTTTTCTCCGTCATACTCAGGTATTTCATAACAGAATAACGACTTTCCTTTATTGCATCATAAATAATCACTTTAGAAATCCTCACGGCTCCTGCTAACAATGCTGGTTCTCCATAGAGAGCTTCTTTCAGCTTTCGACCGCTCGCCGAAAAGAACTCTCCTTTCACAGGCATATAATTTTCTTTAGCAACCCAGTAATAAATCTTATAGTACGTAGTCCCTTCCATTGTTTTAGCCTGAAGTTCAAGTTTATAACAATCCATGTTGTTTATCTTTTCTTCACTCACCGCCAGAACATCATAATCTTTGGCGAAATTCATTCGTGCAATATCACCATGGGCTATTTCACCCATCAACCTTTGTGCTGGAGTAATACGTACTGGCTTACTGGCATTGGGGAAAATCATCCACATGTCATTCTTTAACATAAGCATTTTTTTTCCTTTCCAGCTTGTAGGCGCCATAAACTCTACCATCGTTGATTCAATATCCCGAACATAGACAATCAATTCCACTTCTTCTACTTTCGTTTCATCCTGGTAGGATGTTATCTGAACACGACTTTCAAAAGACGAAGAAGGCGCCCGCCACATATCAGCCTTGCTTAAAATTTCTTTCCCTGTTATTCCATAACCCAGTGTCACCACAAGCACAAGCAACCATCCTATCCATTTTCCTCTTTTCATAAATCCTCCTTATATCGACTTAAAAAGCTGTATTAAAATGGTTCCTCCACTGCAAAGAAAAACTGTGGTTGGAACTTTTCATTAAAGCCTACCTCAAAACGCAAAGGCACGTATACAGGCTCCATAAAGTAAAAACGAATACCTCCTCCCCAACCAAATGGTATTTCTTCAAGAGAGAAAATTTGATTCATTTTATCCATCATTTCACAACGTCCAACATCACAAAAAACCACTCCCTCAAAAACCACATTTAAAAAACCAAAAACAACCGTGCGCAAAAATGTATTTCTCAATTCCCCACTCCCTAAAACCTTTATCTCACCCATTCTGTGGTCCCGACCAAAAGAACGGACACCATTTATCCCAAAAAGATGACATGCTTTCTGTATCGGTAGATTCTCTCCAATCTCTACCAACCCTCGAAAGGTTAGTCTCATTCCCCCAAAAAGGGGCAGAAACACTCTCCCATCATATTGCCATATACTATTAGTAAGGTACAACCATTCGATGCCGATCTTCCCATATAACCCCTTTCTGGCCGAAAAAATATCATCTCGCGAATCAAAAAGATAAAATGCCCCTATACCCGCCTCTGGAAAAAGAAAATGATAGTTCTCTTCAAATACCGCTTCATATCCCGCGTGAACTCCTAACCGGGAATCCCAGGAAAAAAGATAAGAAAACTGAACGTCTCCTCCTATCTTTTGAAGAGAATAGCGAGAACCATCTTCTGTATAATAAGCATCATCAAAATTGCCCAATCTTCCTCCTACAGAAAAACGCGGCAATATTTCTTCCCACCCCCACTTTACTCCCTGTCGATTATAGCCCAGATACACGAGTAACTTCCTTCCTTTTCCACCAATATTCTCTTTCCCAAACATAGCATAAGCATTTCCACCCCCAAATCTCCAGAGAAACCCCTCTACCACTTCAATGATAACGTTTCTATAGCCATCCCCTGCCGAAGTTGGTACAACATATACATTTACCGAATAAAACCATCCCGTATTCTTTAATCTCTCTTCTATTCTGCTCGCCACTCTTTCCAGATCTTTTTCAGCAATTTCCAGACCTTCATACAATTCCGATGCAACCCCTAAAATAAGATCCCGAGAAGTAAAAGTATTCCCGCTTACCTTTATTTTATGGATCACCAATGACCAAGAATAGGAAAAAAAGCATAACATCAATATTCCATACCATACTTTCTGTCTCATAACAAACCCCCTTTTTCCTTTTATACTATACTTTCTTTTTTTTCAAAAATCAAGCACTCAAAATAAAAAAATTATCTCAAATCACAAAACCTCCAACAATTCCCCGAAATCAGGAATAGATAATTTCTCCAGTAAAGAAAGATACCTTTCAATATTTGATAAAAGCGCTCCATTTTCAATATCATAAAACACCCTCTTATAAGATTCAATATCTCCCATATCAATTTTTCCAACGCAGTCAAAATAGGGATTTTTTTCGATAAGTCTATGAAAAAATACTAAATCACTGACGATACCCATTGCATGAAATTTAAGAAAAGGTTTACTCAAGGCACCTTCTTTGAAATCAATCAAAAAAGAGGGTTGAGATGAGGAAATAGCAACAAAATAATTCTTCTTTAAAATGGTATAAAGACCAGTAAAAGCATATGGAACAAAAGAAAATACACTCTTTGCTTGTGATAACCAACAATTAAATACATTTCTGTCCACCCATTCATAAGAAGATATGTCTATTTTTCCATACTTTCCATCTTCTATAAAACCAATAGGATCAATAACTTTCACTTCTTCAACCTCAATAAACTCCAACAATCTATTCAAAACGTAATAAAAAATCTTTCGAAGATCCTCTGGCGTCTGAGAAAATTTCATAAACTTAGAGAGAACAAAAATTACAAATTTTTTTTCCTCAATAGGAGAATAATTATTACTAATCTGGGAAGAAAACATATTAATTTTTACATAAAAAACATTTTTTTCCTTTTTTTCTTCAATGGGCCATGTAAAAGGGACCGGGCGAATAGCAAAAATATAAGAAGGAAGAAACCATATTCCTTTTTCTACTTTCCTATAGTAGTATTGCTTCAAAAAAGACAAAGTAGCAGGTTTTACATTATTACTTAACAACCTGAAAAACAAAACATCTATCTCTTGTTTAGCTTTTAATATATTATTTTCAATATCCAATGTGCTAGCCTCAAAATTAGTAAAATAGTCCATCACTCCAACAAAAACTCCTTTTTTATGAAGCTTTTCCCAGAATAAATAAATTTTATCAATCTCTTTCTCACTAAGGAAAACTCCCTCCTCAAAAGAGGCTTGAAGATCCAAAAAAATAACACCGTCTATATCATTTCTTTCCAAAAAAATTTTTTCCTTTACAGTAAAATTTCCGTCCTTCCAATCAAAGTCTATTACTTCCCCCCTAAAACCACTCACTAAATATTTTTGAGAAGAATGTACATACAACTCTATATCCATTTTCTCATAATCAATAGAACGACTCAACTGCAGAAAAAAAGATAACTCACCTGTCGAAGAAACACAAAAAGAAATAAAAACAATTTTTTTTCTTTTCATTAAACCTCCTTATTGATACTATTTTCTTTCAGCAAATTAGAAGCATATACAACTTTCGCAGCCGGAATATTTTCTATTATCAAACCTTTCATTACCTTAGAAAACCCCAAGATAACAAACTCTTTTTTGTAACTCTCACAAATATTACTTATAGCATTTTGCCAATAAACAGGTGCCAACATATGCTTTTTCAAATACTCCTTAATTAAAT
>JABLXN010000048.1 GCA_013177995.1 Brevinematales bacterium
TTTGCTCAAGCTTTGACTTTCTGGATGTTCTTTGCCGAACAAGATTTTCTCCTCGACAGAATCTTTGATACAAAACGGTAACCCAGGATCGGCTTATATCAAGTTTTCTTGCCACCCAACCTAAAGAAATTTCCCTTTTCTGAACTTGAACAAAGAATCCTTGTAATCTCTTTACCTTCGATTTAACCATATACTTCTTCCTCCTCTTCATAGTTCCTCCTTATTATCCCTTCGTTGCCCCTTCTTTGTCAAATGTGAAAATAGGTATTCAGTTTCATATGTGGAACGACAAAAAAACCATAAAAAATTCTTCAAAAACACTTGTTTTTTTTTTCTATTTATGGTAGAATGAAGATAGAGAATTCTCGCGAGGGAGGTAATTATGAGAAAATGGATAACCGGAAGTCTGGTTTTACTTCTTGCTCTTTGGTTTGTCGGTTGTTCTTCTGTTCCCAAAAAGGAACTGGAGGAAGCAAAAGCTGCCATAGAAAAAGCTCAGGCTGTGGATGCTTCTTTGTTTGCCTCTTCGGAGCTTGCCGCTGCACAGAATGATTATGATGCAGCTAACAAGTTTGTCGAAGGAAAGAAAAACAAAGAAGCCAAAGAAAAGGCTCTTTCTTCCAAGCAAAAGGCAGAAGAAGCTTATAAACTGGCACGTGAACGCCGAGCCGAAGATATCTATCAGAAAAATGTGGCTCTTATGAATCAGATTAAAGATAATTTTGGTGAAAAGCGTGCTCCTGAAGCGTATCAGGATGCGGTGGCTTCGTTTAGTGCCTTTGAGGCTACCTATGCGAAGAAAGATCCTGATGCCACCTATCAGGAGGGGACAAAACTCTACGAGAAGTTATCTCCTCTTGCTCAAAAGTTGGTTGCCGATGTAGAACAGGCGACGGCAGCGGTGACTTCAGCCCAGGATAAGTACTATGCTGCAGAAAATCGTGATATTGTGAAAACCTACGCTTCTCAAGAGCTTTCTGATGCTGCGGTTATTCTTCAGAGAGCAAAAGAAGCGCTTGCAAATGGTGATCTTGAAGAAGCCATTGCCCTTGCGCAGCAGGCCTCTGCTCTTATTGATGGGGCTGTAGCCAAAGCAGAACAGGCCTATCAGAGAGAGCTGGCTACCCAGCAGCAGCAACAGGTGAAGCCGGCAGGGGAGGAGACTAATACTCAGAAGCAAAAGGCTGAACAGTATATTGATGAGGCCAAGAAAAAACTCGAGGAACTCCGAAAGCGTCGAAGTCCGGGAAGTAGCTATCTTCCTGAAGCTCGGTTTAGCTATCTTGCTGCCGGTGTAGAAAGTACCGAAGAGGTAAGTGATGCCCTTGTGGAAAAGTATATCAAATTAGCTGAGGATGCTTATGCTCGAGAAGAGTATCTTGATGCTATTGATTATGCTCGTGAGGCTATTCGGCTTGCCGATATGCTCCTTGCTATGGAAGAGGCTGCGACATACACCGTGAAACTCAACCCAGCCAATAGAGACTGTCTCTGGAAGATTGCCGGGTATATGTACGATAAACGTTACTGGCTCTGGCCTATGATCTGGAGAGCAAACAAGTACCAGATTAAGGATCCGGATCTCATCTATCCTGGACAGGTGTTCAAGATTCCTCCTATGGTGACAGAGACAAAATAAGAGAAGAAAATGGATTTTTGAAAAGAAGGCCTGTCGAGAGACAGGCCTTCTTTTTTGAAAAAACTTGTCTGAAAACGTTTTTTATGGTATTATTATAGAAAATAAAAGAGGCGGTTTTTATGGAGGTATTTTCACAGGCTGTTCTTTATTTTTCTACTATGGCTTTTGGGGGATGGATAATTGAAACTATTTTCCGTTCTATTCAGCAGAAAAAGCTTGTCAATCCAGGTTTTCTTCAGGGGCCATTTGTGGCTGTGTATGGTTTTGGGGGACTCGGTATCTATGTGGTCACGCTTCTTTTGCCTTTTGAGCGATGGGGGGGATGGGCGTGGGTGGCGATCCTTCTTCTTCCTTCTGTGGTAGAGTATATAGCAGGCTGGTTTACGGAGACGTTTTTTCATCTCAAACTCTGGGATTATAGCGATCTTCCCTTTCATCTTCATGGGAGGATTTGTCTTCTTTTTAGCATTTTTTGGGGAATACTCGCTATTGTTGTGGTATTCTGGGTACAACCTTTTGTCCTTTCACTTCTTGAGAGGCTCTCTCTTGAGTGGCGGTGGCTTCTCACAGGATGGCTCAGTATGTATCTTGCTGTAGATTTCTGGTTTTCAGCCAGGATGTATCAGAGGTATGCTCGCTGGGTAGCGCACCTGAAGGAGAATTTAGCCCAGCTTCCTGAGAAATTTTCTTTTCCTTCCCTTTCTGTTCGTGAGACACAAAGGTACTTTCGCCACCTTTTTCAGCCTCTTTATGCCTTTCCTCATCTTGCCAAACAGTTTCGAGAGAGGGTAAAGGAAGTACCAGAGTCTTTTGTGGAATTTATCAAGCGTTTTCTTCCGAAAGACGAGTAGAAGAGGGTGAGCCTCATGATTCTCAGAAGGCATACCTATGCGGTGGTACGTCAGCCGGTGTATTTGCGTCTCAAAACAATTCGACATCATGAAAAGAGTATTTTCTATCACAATCTCCGTGTGGCAAGGGTAGCCTACCGCCTAGGGAGAATGATAGAGAAGATCAGTCGATGGCGTATGAAGCGAAAAGCTCTCATTCGAGGGGCGCTTCTCCATGACTTTTTCTTCTATGATTGGCGAAGAGAAAGGCCCGCCAGTGGCAAGCTTCACGCTTTTGAGCATCCCAAGGAATCTTCCAGGCACGCGGAGAGGTTTTATTCAGCCACTCGTCGGGAGAGAAATATTATTCTCTCTCATATGTGGCCTCTTGGGATGTCATGGCCGCGGCATATGGAGAGCTGGCTTGTTACCGTGGCCGACAAATGGGTATCTTTGAAAGAATTTTACCGAAAATGGTTTCGATAAGGAGAAAGCGGTGTTTGAGACAAAGATTGGTTCGCTTATTTTCAAAAATCCGGTGCTTACCGCCTCGGGAACCTGGGGTATGGGAGAGCCTTTTGCTGATTTTTATGAGTATGGTCTTTTGGGAGGAGTTGTTTTGAAAACACTCACCCCTTCTCCCAGAAAGGGGAATCCCCCTCCCAGGTTGTATGAAACGCCGGCGGGTCTTCTCAATTCTATAGGCCTCGAAAATGAAGGATTTGATGCCTTTGAGAGGCGGATTTGTGAGGAGAATCCCTTTTCGTTGTGGAAGACAAATGTGATTGTAAGTATAGCGGGTGATGAAGAGGAGGATTTTGTCCGGCTTTCGGAGAGGGCGTCACGACTTCCTGGTATTGCCGCTATAGAAGTGAACCTGAGTTGTCCCAATGTTCATGCGGGGGGAGTAACCTTTGATGCCCGGAAAGAGGATGTCTATCGTATTGTTTCGAAGGTAATGGAAAAAGCCTCTCTTCCTGTTTTTGTGAAACTCAGTCCTCAGCATGATTTGGTGGGAAATGCTAAGGAGGTCGAAAGGGCAAAGGCTTGCGCGGTGACTATTTCCAATACCTTTCTTGGTCTTGCCATTGATAGCCAGAAGAAGTCCTTTGTCTTTGCAAGAAAGTTTGCGGGTTTTTCTGGTCCGGCAGTCAAACCTCTTGCTTTGGCCAATGTCTATCGGGTAGCTCAGGCGGTGAGCCTTCCTATTATTGCCAGTGGAGGAGTGGCCTCTGGGGAAGATGCTCTGGAATTTCTTTTGGCTGGAGCCAGTTTGGTGGAGATAGGGACCATGGCTTTTGTGAAACCAAGACTTCCCGTTGAGGTAGTGGAGTTTCTTGAAAAAAGCTGCGGGAATGTGCGACCTACTCCCCTTCCCTGATTTCGCATATTACCTTGTTTTTGCCGGAGCGCTTTGCTTGATACATGAGGTGGTCGGCTCGCTGGATGGCGCTTTCAAGGCTTTCTGGGGGAGAGACGGTGGTTGCCCCTATCGAGGCGGTGATGGTGATAAGTTTCCCTTCCTGTTCAATGAATTGAGAAGCAATGAGTTGTCTATAACGTTCGGCAACAGCCGTGAGATGTTCAGGGTTATCCAGGAAAACTATAACGATAAACTCTTCTCCTCCCCACCGGCAGAGAAGATCAAAGGGACGCAGGGTATGTTTGAGGGTGGAAGCGGTGTTGAAGAGTATCTTGTCTCCCGTTTCATGGCCATAGGTGTCGTTGAACTGTTTGAAGTTGTCGATGTCAATAAAGAGAAGCCCAATAGTTTTTTTGAAGGAGATCATTTCCTGCAGTCGGGAATAAAAAAGGCTCTCAAGCCCACGTCTATTGAGGGTTTCTGTGAGAGGGTCCTGGAGGGCCATTTTGAGCAGATCCTCTGTGTCGATGAAAAATCCCTGCCACAGAGGGGAGAAGAGTTCAATGGCGTATATCTCGGTGGGGCGAGAGGACGAAGGAAAAAGAGTCGAAGGGAAAAGAATACCCTTGATATGCACAGGGAGTCGATAGCCTTTTTTGTGGTGGAGAAAAACATTGGCTTCGATAAAGGATTGTCCCTGGAGAATCTGAACCATAGGACACCCCAACTCACAGAGATTGGTGCCATTCTCATCTATGTGTCTCAAGATATTGTCTTTACAGGATTTTCCTACGACCTCGCTTGCGGCAAAGCCTGTGATTTTCTCTGCGGCCGTATTCCAGAAGAGGATGGTACGGTTTTGATTAAGGATATAGGCACCTTCCTGGAGCTGGTTGAGAAAGTCTCTCATGAAGGGAGGAATGGTCATGGATTCTCCTTTTTGCTTATAATCGGCCGAGACGTCGTAAAACATAAATCGCGGTGAGAAATCTCTTTTGAGACTCCTCAATACGATAGTCTCCCCAGTTCTGGAAAGAAATAACTCCTGAACGGATATCCTCAAGGAGGTTTTTCATCGTGGGCGAAAGGAGGGGTAAGGGGATATTCAGGGGTTTGAGGGCATAGATACACGGAGCTACGCCGATTTCATAGGTGATGAGTTCAAGTTGCCAGGGAAAAGAGAGGGTGGAGAGAACAGCGGAGGTTTCCTCTGGTTGGATGAGTTCTTTGGCTTCTAAGGTAAACCACTGTTTCACAAAAGCCATGGCTTCTTCTGCTCGTTCATCCAGGGGTTGGGTGAGCCACCACAGGCGATCTTCCCGCAAAATGTCAAGTCCTCTTCGAGAGAGAGCGTTTTGCCACCAGGAGAGAAAGAGGTTCTCTGGAACAAAACTTCCATAGGCGGCTATGGAACGGGTTGGCAGGTTACTCACGTATCTTTGTTTGATTTCAAGGGGAAGATGAACAAAAGAGCTATGCCAGTGTTCGGCAGTGGGAAGAAAAGAGAGAAGATTCTCGGTGGTTTGTTTTTTTCTGAGATCAGCGTAGCTTTTCAGAAGAGTTACATGGGTGGACAGAAGTCCTGTGTGGCGAAAAAGGTTATGATGGATAAGGTATTTCACCTCCTCGGCCCAGCGGTACGTTTTTCCCCGTCTGTAGCCTGCCATGAGTTCTCTCATCTCCTGACGAACAGAGCGGGAGAGATTATCTATCAGTCGTTTTCCCTTTTCATCTAAACTCCAGATGTAGGCGGCGAGCATGTCCACAGAGACAATATTCTGAGAGAGCATCCAGTTAAGCAGCCACTGGAGCTGGTGGTCTGGAAGTGAGGTAATCATGGTCTCAAAATCAAAGGGTGGGCGGGTGAGAGCGGCCTGAAACCAGTGGGAGAGTTCTTCGAGAAGGAGGTCTCTCTCGGTGAGAGACGATTCTTTTCCAGAGAGAAGGTGGATGAGGACCTGGATATCCAGAGAGGAGAACCCAAGGACAAAAGAACGGGTATCAGAGGAAAACCGGAGGAAAAAGTAGTCTTCAAGGGGAAGTGGAGGAAAGGATGATTTCTTTTGCAGATGAACCCCAGAGGGGAAAAGCCGTTTCTGATGAGAAAAAAGGGTATTGAATTCGTCTTCAGAAGGGAAATTTTCCACAAAGAGCGGCAGGAGACGATCAATCCCGAAAGGTTTATAATACACCCGGAGTCCAGCTGGAGAAAGAAGGGGGGGAGAGGAAGAAACAATCTCAACGTGCCAGCTGGGAGGCGCAAAAAGGTAGGCCCATCCGATCATGATTTTGAGAGAAACAGGTCTCCAGAGTAGACTTTTTCGATTGATTGGTCTGTTTGGATGATGGCAATGCCCTGTTCATTGATATCGATAAAGGTTCCTTCGATAACCTTTTGGCCGGTGTCAATTCGTACTTTTTGGCCGAGTCCCATGAGAGCATTTCTCCAGGCTTCATAAATGGGAGCAAAATCGCCACACCCGTATTGGTGAAGAAGATCAAAAAATCCGTTGAGGATTTCTGAGAGAATGATATGCCTATCGAACTCTTTGCCCGTCAGGGACTTGAGAGAGAGGGCGTGAGGAAGAGAGGGAGTGGAATTGACATTGATACCCACGCCAAGAATAAGGGTACGGAGACGATTCTCTTCGGTAAGCATTTCTGAAAGAATACCACAGACCTTTTTGCCCTGAATATAGATATCATTTGGCCATTTGATGTGTGTGGTGGTGTTGACTATCGGAAGCAGAACACGATACACAGCAAGGGCCATCATAATGGTGTACTGATAGTAATGGCACACATCGGTATTGAGGGGAACCGCCAGCGAAAAGGCAATGTCTTTGCCTGTTTCAGATTCCCATTGACGGCCAAGGCGTCCACGACCGGCATACTGCTTGTCGGTAAAAAACACGGAAGGTTTTTCATGACGCACCATAACTTCCTTGGCCCAGAGGTTGGTGGAATCCACTTCTGGTTTGTAGAACCACTCAACAGGGTAATGGCAAAGAAGAGAGAGTTTTTCTACGATCCAGCGGTTTTCTGGCAGGGTGTGGAGTCGGTATCCCTTTTTCTTGATGCAGTCTATGCCATATCCTTCTTCGATAAGACTCTGGACATGTTTCCAGACAGCAGTGTGGGAAAGTCCCACCTCTTCAGAGATCCGCATGCCGGACACAAACTCGCCCTGATTTCTCAGAAGGGTTTGAAGAACGGGATCCATGTGTTTTCCTTTTGATGTATTTTATGAGAATAGGATAACAGTATTATAGAACAAACAGGGAAGAAAATCAAGTTTTCAGGCTTTTGAATACTTTTTCTGTCGTTCCACATTCATACAGAATGGTTATCTTCACACAAAAACTGAATACTCATTCGACCATCTCTTTTCTTTCAGTTTTGAGCTATTTTTGTTGCCTGTCTTCTTTCTTCTACGAAGCGCTTCCGCGCAGGACAAAAGGGGCTTCGCCCCTTTTGAAAACCCCGTCCCCGCCCCTGCGGCGGT
>JABLXN010000049.1 GCA_013177995.1 Brevinematales bacterium
TGAGACCCTTGCACGGGTGTTTTCTTCCCCTATCTGGGTCAGGGGCTACGCCCCTGAAACCCCGCTTTTTCCATTTACAAGGGCTTATTTGTCTTTTTTTGTTCAAAGGAATAGTTTTATTTATTACATTAAGGAACATTTTTATACTGTTTTTTGTTTTTTACTACTTTTTTAAGACCTTCGCACATTCGTGCAAAGGTCTTAATGTAGTATACCATTTTTTTGTTTGTGTGTCAATTGACAAAAAAAGCCCGGCATAGGCCGGGCTTATGTCTTATTTTACTATTTTTTTCAGTAGTTCAAGATCCAGCTCTGGATAGAGAGGGAAACGAGAGAGAAGATCTATCACTCGCTTTTGAGAGGTTTCCTTGACAGAAGCGGCAATCTCATATTTGGCTTTGCTTGGGCCATTGTCTTTTTCTGAAAAGGCCGGTTTTACCGCCTGGACTACATTCGCAATAATATCAGCAATTTCATCCATGTCATTTTCTTTCATTCCTAACGTGGTCACAGCGGGTGTCCCAATACGAAGACCACTGGTATACCACGGTCCATTGGGATCAAATGGGAGAGAATTGCGATTCAGGGTCACTCCACACTCCCTCAGGGCACTTTCGGCTTGTCGGCCGGTAATACCTTTTGTAGCCACATTCACTAAGAAGAGATGGTTATCAGTTCCACCTGTCACGATGTCCAGCCCTTTCTTTTCGCAGGCCTTTGCAAGAGCCTGGGCATTTTTGACAATCTGAGAGGCGTAGGTTTTGAATGCAGGGGAAAGTGCCTCCTTGAAAGCCACCGCCTTGGCTGCCATCACATGAGGCAGGGGACCACCCATCACAAGGGGGCAGCCCTTGTCAAGGGCATCGGCAAACTCCTTCTTGGCCATTACCATACCACCACGAGGTCCCCTGAGTGTTTTGTGAGTGGTAGTCGTTACCACATGGGCATACGGGATAGGATTGTACTCTCCCTCAAACACACCACCCGCCACAAGGCCAGCAAAGTGGGCAATATCTACCATCAAAACAGCCCCTACCTTATCCGCAATTTCTCTCATACGCTTGAAGTTGATCTTTCTTGGGTAAGCACTATAGCCGGCCAAAAGGATAAGTGGCTGTATCTCCTGGGCCTGTTTTTCGATGGCATCGTAATCTAAAAGACCAGTTTCACGACTCACGGAGTAACTATATACTTCAAACATCCTGGCAGAAACGTTGTATCGATACCCATGAGTAAGATGTCCCCCAGAATAGTAGTCAAGTCCCAGTAAACGTTGATTGCCCAACCTTTCCCGAAGTTCCTTCCACTGAGCGTCTGTCAGTTTATAGAGATTGGTCTCTCCAAGATTAGAAAGATAAGGTACTTCCACTCTTGTATTGAGAATAGCCCAGAAAGCCATAAGATTGGCATCAGCCCCACTATGAGGCTGAACATTGGCATATTCTGCCCCAAAGAGTTCACAGGCGTATTTTGCCGCCGTTTCCTCAATAGCATCGACATTTTCACACCCGGCATAAAAACGATGGTAGGGAAAACCTTCAGCATACTTATCCGTGAGGAGATTTCCCATGGCTAATTGCACGGAAAGAGAAGAGTAGTTTTCGCTGGCAATCAGTTTGAGGTGTGTGCGCTGCGCCTCAAGTTCAGCCACAATAGAACGTGCCACCTCAGGGGCCACCATAGCCACTTGAGAGAGATTGGCCATATACGCCACCATCCCCGCTGAGGGGCTTTTGGTACGAGACAGGTACTCTTGAATGACTTCCACCGACATTTCGATTCCTCCTTCAAAAGTATCCCTGCCCAGGCGGACGACAGGGTAAAAAGGCTCCCTGATGGTCGCTTCCATCCTCGCCAGTTGCCTGGTATAGTGTAAAGCAAAGGAGAAATTTTTGCCACTTTTCAGAAGACTACTGCTGGATAGCCCCATCAATCACTTCAAAGAGACGCTTGTCCTCATCGTTAAGCACCAGTTTGAAACGCTCAATTCCTACGGTATTTTTCAATCGAAGGAGATAAATATCACTCATAATCTTCTGTTTCACTGTTTGAACAAAAACAGGGTTTTGTGATTGAGCCGCTTTTGCCGTTTTCACATCAGAGAAGAGAGCCACCAGGGCATCACTGTTATCAATAGCAATTTGAAACATCTTCTTGTCAATCAAAGGGGTATGGAAAGAAGGAGCCAAATGATGGGTATAGAGAGGCAAGCCCTGGGTTTCCAGGGAATAATAGGAGAAAATACTGATACGAATCCCGTCTCTGAGGCGCTGATTGAGAGTTCCAAGGAATGGTTGAAGCCAGACAGTGTCCTGAACAGAAACCAAAATCTCTTCTGTTGCCTTCTGAATAAGCGTCAGAATAGAATTTTCTATATTTTTTTGACTGACAATATTCCAGAAGTAGTCCGTTTCGTTCACACTCATGTAATTGCGAAGTTGAGCATGAATGAGTTTCTTTGATTCAACAAAATCACTCTCAAGATTTCTCAAAAATTCATCAATTTCCACCGGTACATAGGTATCAGGATTGGACTTGATGATACGGGCTCCTCCTTTATCCACCAAACGGTTGAGCATTTCATAGACTACAGGTCGCAGAATACCACTATTCTTGCTGAGTTGATAGCCCGTAATAGGATGATTCTCTAAAAGAGCCAGGTATACCTTTGCCTCATTACTACTCAGTCCCAAGCGCTCAAAGTGTTCGATCAGGAGCCCTTCCTGCTCTATGGCCAAATCTTCCTCCTTGTTATTGTCCTGAGAGTCTTCCTCTACCCCTACCTTCTAAAACAAGCTCTTGTTTATCCACATCAAAAATCATCACCGTCGCTTCAAATCGACTATTCCCATCTTCTAAAACGGGGTTGCCTGTGAGAACAATTCTTTTTTGTTTGATGTAATACTGTCCCCATCTCGCGGTCACTCTTTGATTCCCTTTTATGATGTGCACATTGCCTAAGAGATTCGCTCTATCCTCATTTTGATACATATCAATCACAAGACAAAAGACCTTTGCAGCCCCACTTTCATTGGTAAAATGAATCTGTGGATCTTTTGTGATACGGGTATAGGCAAGTTCCTCATAGTAATCAAGTCTTCCACCCGTAATCACATAACCCTTCTTTTTCTCTGTTACTGAGACGTCATCTAAAGCGGTGTAGCTGGAAATCTTCCCCTTTCCATAAAAAACCTGCATGGTCCGAGAAAGAATAGTAGTATCCTCTTGCTCTAAGGAGGCATTTCCCTGGACGAACAAACGATTGGCAGACTGGTAGAGTTGGGCCTGATCTCCCTGCAAAAGATAGCCTTTGCCCTTGATTTTCACGTTTCGATAGACAAACATATCATTCTTCTCAGGAAGAAATCGAATAACATTCCCTGTAACCTCTACATTGTCCTTTTTCAGATATAACCTGGGCGTTTTCGTTGCTGTCACCTCTCTTTTTCTGGTGTCGTAGGTGCCCTCACCAGCCAGAAGTACTGCCCCTCTCTGTGCATCCTGAAAAGACACATTCCCAAAAGCATACCCCACTTTCTTCTGGTCTTCATAGACAATGGTATCCGCCTTCAAGACGGAGGTTCCCTGTTGAATGGTGGGTACCTGCTTCATTTTTCCCTCTAATACCAGACGCTGAATTTCCCACTGAAAAACACTTCGTTCAGCGGTGATCTGAATAGGTTCACTACTTTGAGACATTTGTGCAAACAGGGCAACGACCACAAAAAGTCCCCCCCATAGGATGCCCTTACTGCTGAATCTTCGCATCAATATTCTCCATACGAATTTCTTTGAGAGAAGCATCGGCTACTAAATTATATCCCCGAAGGTCCACACCGCGTCTGTGGACCACTACAGGAATACCCGGTTCTGAGAAAAAAAGTTTTTTCGTATTATCCCACTGAATACGTTCTGTCTCAAGGCTTGTTTCACTGGCAAGAATTTTTACCCTTCCTTCGGCTATCACAAGAAGCGTTTTCTTATTTACCTGCCCCTTGTTGGCTGATAACACACTATCCAGAACGTCCATCCCATTGGAACGCCTGTAAAACGCTACGGTAAAATTATAAATAAAAACATCATCACTATTCTGATACATAGCGGCTTCAGAAGCGCGAAGCTCCCATTCCCTCTCTCCGCTGGTGTTGACAGAAACATACTGAAAGTCTGAGAGAAGAAAATTAGGAAGCCCTAATGTTTTCTCTGGCTGACCTTCTTTGAGCCCACAGGAAACAAAAAAAATCAAGAAAAACCCTATCCATCCATGTCGCATATATTCCTCTTTTCTTCTTTTATCTATCGGCTAATAGTAGTAAAAATTTTACTCACTATTATTATACTCCAAAAAAAAAAGAAAAGCAAACGAAAGAAATATTTTGAGACCCTTGCACGGGTGTTTTCTTCCCCTATTTGGGTCAGGGGCTACGCCCCTGAAACCTCGCTTTTTCTATTTCCAAGGGCTTGTTTGTCTTTTTTATTCAAAAAAATAGGGCCATTTATTACTGCAAAGAATATTTTCATACTATATTTTGTTTTTCACTACTTTTTTGAGACCTTTTGCACATTCGTGCAAAGGTCTCATTTTTTCTTTCCCATGGTTTGATTTGCATTTTCTTTTTCGTTTCCTTATACTAAAACTAACCAAAAAGCCTTGAGAAAACACCAAAAAAACCGATAATACAATCAAAAAGAACACAGGGGGATACTATGGAAAAACCTCATATTTCTTCGTCTTCTGAAAGGACAACGATTTCTTTTTACACCTTAGATGACAGTGTAAAAAATACTGTCCAGGAAACTCTCAAAGAGATTGTCAAGAAGTATGACCATCCTCTTTCTCGTCAGGAAAACATTGATGTGATCTACACCTGTCTCAAGGAGCTTATGGTCAATGCCTCCAAGAGCAATATCAAAAAGACCTTTTTTATCGAGGCTCAGATCAACGAAAAAGACAAAGAGATTTATGAAAAGGCGAAACAGAGTTTCAAGAAAATCCTGACTGACAAATATTTTGCTTACCTCAGAGAAAAACTCAAAAAGCACAATGCCTATGTGCAGGTTGAATTTGAAGAAAAAGAGGGTGGAATTGTTATCAAGGTGTACAATAACCATCCCCTCTGGGAAGAAGAAGAAAAAACCATTCGTGATGCTCTCAAAAAGGCTCTTTCAAACCAAAATCCAAACCTTACCCTCTATTACACCGAGAGTGAGAATCACGAAGGAGCCGGACTTGGTCTGATGCTCATCATACATCTTCTGAGGGAGGTTGGCATTGATCCCAGGCTCTTCCGTATAGGAGTGGTTGAGGGCAAGACCATGGCGCGTATTGAGATACCTTTTAGTGCAGAGTATAAACCCTTGCGAAAATACCCTTAAAGAGCACTATCTAGAGACCCTTGCACGGGTGTTTTCTTCCCCTATCTGGGTCAGGGGCTACGCCCCTCTTCCCCGCTTTTTCTGTTTACAGGGGCTCACTTGTCTTTTCTGTTCAAAAAAATAGAATTATTGATTACGAAAAGAAATATTTTTATACTATTTTTTATTTTTTATTACTTTTTGAGACCTT
>JABLXN010000005.1 GCA_013177995.1 Brevinematales bacterium
CCCCAGAAAAAACTTGTTTATCTAAAATGTTCCCTGTATACTACAGTTGACAAAAATCTTTTGAGCCAGGGGTAACTTCTTTATCCTTTTCTCTCTCTTTCAGGTCTCCTGTTGGAAACGTAATCAATCTTTTCTCTTTGAGATTCGTTTTTCATAAGACCCCAACCCAGTCCTTGAAGACTGGTTCAAACCCCTTTGAACGAATCACTGCTATCATTTCTTCCACACTTCGATTATCCGCTACCTCGAACTGGGGAATGTGATGATTTTGGGCTGCATAGCCACCCACCTCTGTATGGGATTCTGCTGAGACCTTCGTTACCCCCAAAGGCAAAAGAATATCTCTCATCTGTGGTCGTTCTCTTGTAGACAAGGTGATCCCCGCTGTGGGGAAAAAGATCCGAAAAGCAAAAAGAAACTGCACAAATTTCTTATCAGAGAGATGATACGTAGGAACAAAATCCCCTTCTGCTGGATTCATCCTGGGAAGAGAAAGCCCCCATTCCACCGAAGGGTAATATTTTTTGAGAGTGAGAAGATGCATCCCCGTCCAGAAGGCATCATGAAGGGGATTGGCAAGACCATAAAGCGCCCCAATGGTTATCCACCGAAGACCGGCAAGAGCCCCCCTCTCCGGCGTTCCAAGTCGCCAGAGATAATCCTTTTTTGGACCAGCTGGATGAACCTCATCATACACCTCTCTGTCGTACGTTTCCTGATAGATCGTAAGACCATCCAACCCAACCCTTCGCAGGCGAAGATACTCTTCTTCTGAAAGGGGATATACCTCAACAGCAAGCGAATCAAACATAGGGCTAAGAAGAGAAAGAACCTCTTCAAGAAAATCTACAGGAGTGATAGAAGGGGCATCTCCCGTTAAAAGAAGAATATGTCGAAATCCCTTTTCTGAAAGCACTTCTCCATTTTTTCGAATCTCCTCAAGAGAAAGTTTCGTTCGTGGAAATCGATTCTGAGCCCTAAACCCACAATACACACACTGATTCTGACAGTAGTCGGCGATATAGAGAGGCGCAAAGAGAAGGATAGCCCTTCCGAAGTGGTGGGCTGTTATCTTCTGAGAGAGGATAGCCATCTCCTCAAGAAAACCCTCTGCTGCTGGAGAAAGAAGACAGAGAAAATCCTCCGGCGTTAACGAATCCTTCCTCAGAACCCTTTTCACATCCTGGGATGTCACCCGTGAAACAAACCCCTCAATATCGTACTCAAGCCAGGAAAGAAACTCCGTTGTTGCTTTCATTTTTCTTTCCTATGACAATAAACCTGAAAGAGGAGAACTTGCCTGGGCATAGAGACTCTCCTGGGCCTTTTGACAGAGGTAAGAAATCCGCCCGGCCTCTACTGCCAGACTAAAAGCCCTTGCCGCCGCCACCGGATCCACACTGGTAGCAATGGCGGTATTGACGAGAACGGCATCCGCCCCCATTTCCATGGCTTCTGCGGCATGAGAGGGTTTTCCAATGCCTGCATCCACAATAATAGGAAGATCAATCTTTTCAATGAGCATAGCAATCAGATCTTTGGTCCGAAGTCCACGATGAGAACCAATTGGAGAACCCAAAGGCATCACCGCCGCCGCCCCTGCATCCACGAGCTTTTGAGCCGCAATTAAATCAGGCATTACATACGGCAAAACCACAAAGCCTTCTTTAGCCAAAAGAGCCGTTGCCTTTATGGTTTCCTCGTTATCTGGCATAAGGTAGTCCATTTCATGAATGATTTCAATTTTGACAAAATTACCACAACCAGCTTCTCGAGCCAATCTGGCAATTCTCACCGCTTCCTCAGCATTTCTTGCCCCTGAGGTGTTGGGTAAAACCACCACCCCTTCAGGTATATAGGAGAGAATATTCTCCTCAGGGCGAGAGAGATTCACCCGTCTCAAAGCTACCGTGATCATCTGGGTTCCACTTGACTTCACAATCTCGGGAATAAGAGAAGAAGAAGGAAGCTTTCCCGTTCCTACAAAAAGCCTACAGGAAAACTCCTTACCACCTATGACAAGAGGGCTATCCACAAAGAACCTCCCACATTATCGCCGGGGAGGGCGCTTTCCTTCGCCGGTATGACCCGGATCAGGTTCGAGGGTTGGGAGACATACTCCCTCTCAGCCTCGGAGGCACCCCTAGCGTACCTATAGTATACGATAGAAAACTCTCTCCGTCAAGAAAAAGCCCCCCTCTCTTTCTGAGAGGGGGGGTGTGGTAAAGCTTAGTGAAAAAAGAGAATCAAAATCGCCAACACATCAATCACATAAAGCATGGGATGAATCTCTTTGATCTTGCCCGTAAAAAGCTTGATAAGCGTATAGATCAAAAATCCCCATACAATACCCTGCGTGATAGAGTAGGTGAGAGGGATCAAAATCAAAGCCATAAAAGCTGGGACAGTTTCCTCAAAATTATTCCAGTCTATCTGAAGAAGAGGCTTCATCATGAAGGCACCCACAATCACAAGAATAGGAGCTGTAGCCACAGCAGGAACAAAACTCAACAAAGGACTCAAGAACATAAAGGGTAAAAAGAGAAGTCCTGTAACAATGGCGGTAAGACCTGTTCTTCCCCCTTCTTCCACACCAGCGGCTGATTCAATATAGGTAGTTCCCGAAGAGGTTCCAAAGAGACCGGAAATAGTGGTAGAAACAGCATCCACAAGAAGGGCTTTCTTTGCATTGAGTGGTTGCCCATCCTTATCCACCAATCCGGAAACCTGAGCAATTCCCATGAAGGTCGAAATAGAATCAAACATATCGGTAAAAAGAAGAGAAAACACCGGCCCGATCATGGAGAGTTTCAACGCACCTATCACATCAAGTTGAAAGAACACATCAAGCTTTGGTAAAGCCACCAAAGACTTTGGTAATTCCACCAAAGGTTTAGCAAGCCATCCGTACTTCACTCCAAAAAAGGAAACCAAAACTGTAGCAAGAGAAGTTACCACAATACCAAGGATAAGAGCTCCCTTCACTCTTCGAATAACAAGAATAGAGGTGAGAAGGAGTCCAAAGATAAAAAGAAGCGTCTGGGTGTTGATGCCACCAAAACCCACCAAGGTTGCCTGATTAGAAACAATAAAGCCTACCGACTTAAAACCAATAAGCGTGAGAAAAAGCCCAATACCCGCAGCCACTCCGTAGCGTACCGACTGAGGAACCGCATGGAGAATCCAGAGCCGAATAGGAAGAATAGAAAGCAAAATAAAAATAATCCCTGATATAAACACCGCCCCTAAAGCCGTTTGCCAGCTCATACCCATTCCAATCACAAGGGTAAAGGTAAAGAAGGCATTGATACCCATTCCGGGAGCCAAGGCATAGGGAAGGTTAGCATACAGTCCCATCAAAATACTGGAAATTGAAGAAACCAAAACCGTCGCTAAAAGAACACCACTAAAATCCATACCAGCAGCAGAGAGAATCTGTGGATTCACCACGATAATGTACGCCATGGTAAGAAACGTGGAAATACCCGCAAGAATCTCTACAGACACCGATGTCTTTCTCTTTGAAAGCTCAAAAAACCTATCTAAGGTCTTTTCCATACATCCTCCTTCTCTGTTTAAGATAAAATATTGTAATGAAAAAAATTTTTTCTGTAAACCCCTTCTCTCAAAATTTCTGTGCAAAACCCTTGCTTTTTTTGTCAAAAACCCTTTTCTTTTTTTCTTCAATAAAAAATTCTTTTTCTCCTTCCTACGATTCTTGTTTCTTTGTACTCAAAAAAACACACCGATAAAGAAACTTTTGCACACCCTTAAAAAATCCTATTTCTTCACCCGAAGAAAAAATAAAAACCATTTTTCTACAAAAACAAAGGTCATGATTACTATGACGAGGGATTTTTTTGTATTTCTACCAACCTTCTTTCCCTCTTTCTTTTCTGTGCAGAAAAGGGAATTTGAAGAAAAAATTATTTCGTGATATAATAATATTCCAGCACGGAGCAGGAGGAACTTATGTCAAAAATCATTGTGATAGCCAATCAAAAAGGTGGGGTGGGAAAAACAACTACCACCGTCAATTTAGCTGCCTATCTCTCCAATGTAGGAAAAAAAGTTCTCCTCATCGATATAGATCCCCAGGGAAACGCATGTAGTGGCTTAGGGATCGATATTCGAGAGAGAAGTGGAAACGGTATCTATGAGGTTCTTATTGGTCAAAAAAAGATCAAAGAGGTCATTCTTCCCACAAAGTACAAAAACCTCTTTATTGTTCCTGTAACCTTGGATCTTGCTGGTGCTCAGATAGAACTTCTTAACACCCCACGTAAGGAATTTATTCTCAAAGATGCTCTTGAAGAGGTACGGCATGCGTATGATTTTATTCTCATTGATACACCTCCATCCCTTGGTCTTTTCACTCTCAATGGGCTTGTTGCTGCGGATTCTGTTCTTATTCCCATGCAAAGTGAGTTTTATGCTATGGAGGGACTTGCCCAGCTTCTCAAGGCAATTAAACTTGTGAAAAGTGGGCTTAATAAAAATTTAGCCATCGAAGGGGTTTTGGTTACCATGTACGATTCAAGAACCAATCTTTCCAAACAGGTCCTTGATGAGGTAAAGGGATACTTTCAGGAAAAGGTATATGAGACGGTTATTCCCCGGAATGTGAGGCTTTCTGAGGCTCCAAGCCATGGGATTGCGATTTTTGAATACGATGAAAAGAGTCAGGGTGCTGAGTCCTATGCGGCTTTTGGGAAGGAATTTCTTCAGAGAGTAGGGGGATAATATGGCTCAAAAACACGGCCTTGGAAAAGGAATGCTTGCCCTTGTAGATGAGAATATTCTGGAGGAAGAAGCCCAAAAAGGGAATATTCAGATGATAGACGTTGGGAAGATTCTTCCCAATAAACATCAACCAAGAAAGTTTTTTGGTGAAAATGAGTTAAAGGAACTTGCTGATTCGATAAAAGAAAAGGGAGTTATCCAGCCTATTCTGGTAACAGACCTTGGAAATGGCCGTTATGAGCTTGTCGCAGGGGAGAGAAGATGGCGTGCAGCCAAGATGGCTGGTCTTCTTGAAATTCCGGCTATTGTGCGAGACTTTAGTGAAGAGGATAAGCTTGAAATAGCGTTGATTGAGAATATTCAGAGAGAGGATTTAAATCCCATTGAAGAGGCTTTGGCTTACAAGGAAATTATGGAAAAGCTTCATCTTTCTCAGGATGAGCTTGCCCAGAGAATTGGAAAAAATCGAAGTTCTGTAGCCAATACCCTCAGGCTTCTCAAACTTCCCGAGAGTATTCAGGAGAAGCTTATTCGAAAGGAACTCACAGAAGGACATGCTAGGGCGATTTTGATGCTTTCTGATGTGGATAAGATGATCCAATTCGCTGAGTATATTGTGGAAAAGGGGCTTTCTGTTCGTGAGGCTGAGGATATGGCGAAGGTGTTTGAGAGGGAAGAGAGTGTTTCACGTGAAACAACTTCTTCGAAGTCTTCCACTCTTGAGCACCTTGAGGAGAGATTTATTCAAGCCTTAGGAATGAAAGTAACGATTAAAGGCTCCCAGAAAAAAGGAAAGATTGAGATTCATTATTTTTCGGAACAGGAATTAGAATATCTCTGTGCGATCCTTTCTCAAAGGAAGTAGTGTTTCACGTGAAACATTCATATGGAGGAGATAGATGGTTCGGGTAAACGAAAACTACACCCTTTTGCAGGGAAGTTATCTCTTTTCTGAGGTAGCTAAAAGGGTAAAGGCGTATCAGCAGAATAACCCTGAGAAAAAAATTATTCGGCTTGGTATTGGTGATGTGACACAACCTTTGGTTCCTTCGGTAGTAAAAGCCTTTCAGGAAGGTGTAGAAGAAATGGCAAAGAAGGAAACCTTCCATGGGTACGGTCCTGAACAGGGATATGAGTTTCTCCGGGAAGCAATTGCTCAGGTGGACTTTCAGAAGAGAGGTATATCCATTACCGCTGATGAAATCTTTATCTCCACAGGAGCAAAAGAAGATACCGCGAACTTTCAGGAGCTTTTTGATACGAAAATTTCTCTTGCTATTCCTGATCCGGTGTATCCCGTCTATGTGGATAGTAATGTGATGGCGGGAAGAGCAGGAAAATTCTCCCACGGAAGATACACTAACTTTTTTTACCTTGATGCCACTATTGAAAATAATTTCAAACCAGAGATTCCAAAGAAGCGATTTGACGTGGTATATCTTTGTTTTCCCAATAATCCCACGGGTCAGGTTTTAACAAGGGAGGAGTTAAAGGCATGGGTGGAATATGCTCATAAACACGGGAGTATTCTGCTCTTTGATGCCGCGTATGAAGCCTTTGTTGAGGATCCTTCCATTCCGAAGAGTATTTTTGAGATTGATGGAGCTCGTGAGGTAGCGGTGGAGTTTCGAAGTCTCTCGAAAACAGCTGGTTTCACAGGAACCCGGTGCGCCTACACGATTGTGCCAAAGGAGGTGAAGGTATATACGAAAAAAGGGCACGCCCTTTCTCTTCATTCTCTCTGGTTTCGTCGGCAGTCCACGAAATTCAATGGAGTCTCCTATCCTGTACAGAAGGCAGCAGCCGCCGTTTTTACCGCTGAGGGACAGAAGGAAATAAAAGAAGTGATTGGATACTACAAGGAAAATGCTCGGCTTATTTATGAAACAATTGCGTCACTTGGTTTACCCTGTACCGGTGGAAAACATTCTCCCTACATATGGTTTAAGACCCCAATGGACTCTTGGCGATTTTTTGATTATCTTTTAGATAAGGTGCAGATTGTAGGAACACCAGGGATTGGCTTTGGAAGAAATGGCGACGGGTATTTCAGGCTTTCGGCCTTTGGAGAGAGACAGAACGTGCTCGAGGCTATAGATCGTTTGAAAACACTTTCCTGGTAAAACGAGAGATAAAGGAGGTTTCCATGCCACACTACGATTATGTGTGTCTTGACTGTTCTCACGAATTTGAGGCTTTTCAGATGATGAGTGAGGCTCCTCTTGAGAACTGTCCTTCCTGTGGGGGAAAGGTAAAGCGAAAAATTGGTGGAGGAATGGGTATTATTTTCAAGGGGAGTGGTTTCTACGTAACTGACTACAAGAAGAGTTCTTCTTCGGAGGGAAAGGCAGAGGGAAAGTGTGAGGGGTGTTCAAAGTGAAAAAAATACGAAAAAAGGATTTTGTTCGCCGTATGGAGGAGGCTCTCCATACGGCGCATTTTTCCTTAAGGCCGGACGTCTTCGCTTATTTTGAAAGAATAAAAGATGAAGTGCCTTCTGGAGCCAAAGAGATTGTTTCCGTTTATCAGGAGAATGCTTTTCTTGCCCATCAAGAAAAGAGGGCGCTTTGTCAGGATACGGGATATGTTCAAGTTTATCTCTATCATGGAAGGGTTTGTCTTGATTTTCCCCTTCAGGCTACGATTGAGGAGGTAGTGCGCTCGTTTTATAAGAAGCATCATCTTCGGGCGTCGCTTGCCCATCCTCTCACCAGAGAAAATACAGGTGATAATACCCCTGTTTTTCTTACCACGGAATGGACAGAAGAGGAAAGATTAGAAGGGGTGATTCTCATAAAGGGAGGGGGATCGGAAAATACCACAAGAAGTCGGCTTTTTCTTCCTACGGATGGTTTGCCAAAGATAGAGGAATGGATTGTGGAAGAGATGAAGTCCATCGGCTCCAAGGGATGTCCTCCTTATCTTTTAGGTGTGGGAATTGGGGGGACTTTGGAAAAGGCTCTCAGTGCTTCCAAGCAGATGCTCCTAAAACCATTGGGATACCGTTCTTCTGATGCCACGGCCAATGAGATAGCGCATTCTTTGAAGCAAAAAATCAATTCCCTTCCTATTGGTTTTCAGGGATTGGGGTTTGGGGAAACGGTGATGGATGTGTTTGTCAAGATCCTTCCTTGTCATATAGCGACCCTTCCTGTGGCTTTTTCCATAGGGTGCAATTCAGTTCGTCAGGGACATTTTTCTCTTTAGGAGAGGGATATGGAAAGATACATCGAAAAAGCAAGAATCATTATGGAGGCACTCCCTTATATTCGGGAGTTCTCCGGAAAAACGGTAGTCATCAAATATGGTGGCAATGCCATGGAGTCCCCAAAACTCAAAGAACTGGTGATGCAGGATATTGCCCTTCTGAAATTGGTGGGGATCAATGTAGTGATTGTGCATGGTGGGGGACCAGCCATTTCTGAGATGATGAAGCGTTTGGGAATGGAGCCAAAGTTTGTTGATGGATATCGATACACGGATGAAGAGACCATGATGGTCACAGAGATGGTCTTGAGTGGGCTTATCAACAAGGAACTGGTGGCCGCCGTCAATGCCCATGGGATAAAGGCGGTAGGACTTTCGGGAAAAGACAATCGACTGATTGTGGCAAAAAGAAAAGGTCCAAAGGATATAGGTCTTGTAGGCGAGATTGTTTCTATTCACCCGGAGGTCATAGAAACCCTTCTTTCTGGGGGATATGTGCCGGTTATTTCTCCGGTTGGTGTTGGAGAAGATGGAACAACCTATAACATTAATGCTGATGTGGCGGCAGGTGAGATAGCCATTGCCCTTCGGGCGTACAAACTGATCTATATGACGGATGTCAAGGGTATCTATGAGGACATCAAGGATGAGAAGACCTTCCTTTCTACGGTTGATGAGAAAACCATTGCAAGGCTAAAAAAAGAAGGACGCATCAGCGAGGGTATGATTCCCAAGATAGATTCCGCCTTGAAAGCGGTAAAAAGTGGGGTGGAAAAGGTGCATATCATTGACGGAAGGATTGAACATTCGATCCTTCTTGAGCTTCTTACCGATGCAGGAATAGGAACAGAGATTGCCAGGGGATAGAAGGGCAGAAAAAAACAACAGGAAGGCTATGGTAGGTTTGTGCCGTAGCCTTTCTTTTTTTGAAAGGGAGTGGGTCTACTTTTTGAGACCCTTGCACGGGTGTTTTCTTACCCTATTTGGGTCAGGGGCTACGCCCTTTTTCCCCGCTTTTTCTATTTCCAAGGGCTTATTTGTCTTTTTTTGTTCAAAGGAATAGTTTTATTTATTACGTTAAGGAACATTTTTATACTATTTTTTGTTTTTTTACTACTTTTTTGAGACCTTCGCACATTCGTGCAAAGGTCTTTTTTTGCTTTTTTTCTTCTTTCTATGTATAATAAACATACTAAAACAGTATAATTTTGGAGGATGTATGGCAAAGAAACGGGTGCTTTTTGTGTGTATTCACAATTCGGCGCGAAGTCAGATGGCAGAGGCTTTTTTGAATCGGATAGGAAAGGAATTTTTTGAAGCAGAGAGTGCCGGGCTTGAGCCAGGAAAGCTGAATCCTTTTGTTGTGGAAGTTATGGCGGAGATAGGGTATGATTTATCCAAGAATAAGACAAAATCCGTTTTTGATCTCTATAAGGCTGGAAAGACCTATGATTATGTGATAACCGTCTGCGATCCTGAAGCCGCCGAGCGTTGTCCTATTTTTCCTGGAAAAGTGGAAAGGCTTCACTGGGGTTTTCGGGATCCTTCTTCCTTTCAGGGAACCGACGAGGAAAAGCGAGCCTTTACAAGACAGGTGAGAGACGAGATTCAAAAAGCAGTAGAAGAGTTTGTGAAAACATACAAGGGTTAACTTATTTTTCTCTTCTGCATCCATCGAGCCAGTTTGATGAGAAGATCGGTGAGAAGATAGGAAGGCTGGAGTGTACTCTTTTTGAGAGAGATTTTGAGAGAGAGGATTTCTCTTCTCCATTCTACAACTTCTGAAGTGTAGGGGAGAAATTTTTTCTCTTCTGTATTCGGATCCTTTTTCCCATGAATATTTTTCTGGTGATGGAGCCAGCGAAGTCTTAGCTCTTCAAGAAGACTATCCAAGAAAAATTGGGTTATCCATGGGCTTGCGGAAACCTGCTGGACAAAATCAAAAAGATCATCGCCATACTGGACACGAAAGCCAAGGTCGTCAAGAAAGAATTTTGCGAACTGAGAAGCCTTTGAGTGTTCTTTGAAAAGAGATTCTCTCATATGAAGGGTACAACTTGGAAAGGAAGAAGGGGTCCCGAGGATCTCTTCGACAAGATGTGGAGAAAGAGAGGGCAGAGAAATCACGAGGCTTCGAGATACAATGGTGGGGAGAACATTTTCGATGGCATTGGTCTGGAGAATGATCCGGCTATTGAGTGGCATTTCTTCAAAGAGTTTCAGAGCGGCATTCTGGGCCTCAAGAGTAGCCATTTCCCAACCACCAATAAAGGTGAGACGGGGGGCATCACTGGTATACTGGTGAAAGTGAATAACCTCCTGAATAAAAGCGATAGGAATACTTTTTTTCTTTGTGATTTCCTCAGCAAGGGAAAGAATATGTTTTTTGAATTCTTCGTCTTCAAGAAGGGTTTTTGCAAAACCTTGTTGCATCAAAAGCGTATGAATGAGGGTTCGAAATTCATCGAGACTGTGAGAGTGTTTTTTATATGAGAGGTGGGAGGTCTTGATTTCCTTGAGAAGCATAAGCTGGGAAAGGTGGGCAAGAAATTGAATACCCCATAGCTGGAGGTGAGAGGTTTGAAGTGGGGTGGGATGGGAGAGATAATAGGAGAGTTTCATGTCGTAGTCATCAGGTCGAAAAAATTGAAAAGAGGGAGAGAGAAGAAAGTCTTCCCCATACAGTTTGGCAAGGGTGGAAAGCACAAGAGAGGTTTTTCCAATTCCTGGTTCTCCACTCACGATGAGAAGTCTTCCCTGAGATTGGGTGAGAATACGTTCTAAGAGAAGAGGGTAGTGGCTATTGCCCTTCCAGGTAAACGAGGAGATCATGGGATTTTCTCCAGCATAAAGATAGTAACATCATCCTCAAAGTGGTAGGCGTACTCTTTGGCAATGCGATTATACAGGTTGGCCAAAGAAAATTTTCCATCTTTCTCTAACGAGGTGAGAATCTGCAGAAAACCGGAGATAGAAAGCATCTCCTTCGATGGAGATTGGATTTCATAGATGCCGTCGGTAAAGAAGAGAAGTCTTTTCCAGGACTTAGTGCTGAAGCTATTGAGATGAAAAATTGCCGGAGAAACCACCCCAATAGCCACGGAATTTTTGAGTTCTACCGTGGCAAAGGTCTCTGTTTGAACGATAGGGGGAGGAGAACCCGCAGAGATGAGATGAATAGTTTCTGATTCCTCATCACAGAGACCAAAGATCCCTGAGAGAAAGATTCCCATAGCGCCATATTCTTTTTCCATTTCCCCGTTGATCCATTCCACATACCTTTGAAGATGTTCAGCGGAGGCTAAAGACCTGGTGGCTATCCATTGCTGGGTGAGAAAGTTGAGATGAAACCCCACAAGGGCTGCTCCAACGCCATGACCGGAAACATCCAACAGAAAGAAGAAGGTTTTTTCGTGGGGAAAACTGGTGGCAAAGTAAAAGTCTCCGCTGGCGATATTGTAGGGATGCCATATAACCTCAACATGGTGATGTTTCATGTGGAGGTTGGTCATCTTTTGAAATTTTTCCTGAACATGGGCTGCAAATCGGATATCTTCTTCAAGGCGACGATTTTTTTCAAAAAGGCTTTTCATGGAGTAGTTTCTTGTGAGGATGTTGTTGATTCGGACTAAAACCTCAAGGGGATTACTTTCCTTGGGGATAAAGTCTTCCGCCCCCTGCTGAAGGCACTGAAGAATGAGATTTTCGTCTGAGGAATGAGAGAGAACAATTACGGGAAGATTTCTTGTTTTGATATTATTTTTGAGTGTTTTGAGAATATCCACGGCGGTTGTTTGGTGAAGGATCATGTCGAGAAGAACGAGGTCGGGGGGTTTGGTCAACATGGCCACTAAAGCCTGGCTTTCCTGTTGAAAGGAGGTGATATGGGAAAATCCGGCGTCTTTGAGAATTTTCTCAAAGAGGCGCAGGCTGGTAGGTGAATCATCAACAAGGAAGATGGAAGCATCGAGGATTTCCCGTTTTATCTGCATGGTTATCCCCTTTCGTAGGGATGAAGGGCTATATCCACTAAGTTGAGGCGTACCTGTTCTGTTGAGTTGTAGCGATTGATTTCAGGAACAGCCACGATATCAAACCACTGATCGGCAAACTTCTCAAAACCAAAATTGGTGAGGGTTTCCTTGAAAGCCCATCCCACCGCGGGAAGACTGGTCTCCCCTTTGACGACAAAACACTGAAAGTGGTCTTTTTGTTTTCCGAAAAAGTAGGTATTGGCGAGTTTCACTTTGGAGATAAAGAGACGGGGAAGTTCGTTTCCTGTTCCGATGGGTTCCATCATGGTTTCAAGATAGCGAAGGTTCTCAAGGGTGATGTCTGAGAGGCGGTCTATTTCAAGGTCTATGACAATTTGATCCGGGGTAGCATCCTGTTGAGATTTTTCGTAGTATTCCAACACGCGTTCTTTGAAGATGGGAAGCTTTTCATTGGCTATTGTGAAGCCTCCGGCTGCCCTGTGTCCACCAAACTGCGAGAGAAGATCGCTACAGTGTTCAAGCATTTCGATCACGTTGAAATTGACGGCGCTTCGGACGGATCCAATGGCTTCTTTGTCCTGGACCGCAATGACAACAACAGGTTTCTGGTACTGGAGAGAGAGTTTGTTGGAGAGAAGCCCCGTGGAATTTTTGGAAATTTCATTACTTTCGAGAATGATCACGGTTTCATCAAGGATCTCTGCGGTGAGTTTTTTTTCAATGTTTTTGAGGTTGTTGTCAAATTGCTGGCGACGTTCATTGTCCTTGTTTACGATGTGGCTGAGGAGTTCATCAACCTCATGGATTTTTGAGGAGAGGAGAAGTTCGACGCTGATGCTTGCCTGTCCTACTCGTCCCGGGGAATTAAGCATAGGGGCGATACCCCAGCCTATATCCTTGACACTCACCTTCTGGATGGGAATTTGTTGGGACTGGATGAGCTTGATGAGGCCAATGGAGGAGTACTTGATAAACTCAAGGCCATTCTTGACGATAGTGCGGTTTTCGTTGACAAGTGGCATAATATCGGCTATGGTTCCAATGGCTGCTAAGCTCATGATGTCCTGAAGGGATTGAATGAGGGGGTGATTTCTTTGAAGGATCATGGACCTGTACACACGGGCACAGAGTTCTGCGTCGGCCGAGGCACGGTGAAGTTCAGAGGGATTCACATAGATGCCTAATTCTTCAGCCACGGTAGAGAGTTTGTGGTCTTTGATCTTTGGAAAGAGAATCTTGGAGAGTCGAAGGGTATCTTCAATGGGGGGAGAAAAGTGTTTCCCGATGTGTTTTCTGATGGCCTGCTGGAGAAAACGCATGTCAAAATCGGCAATATTATGGCCAATGATTTTCTTATTGGCGGTGAAGGACAAGAATTTTTCCAGGGCTTCTTTTGGGGGAATTCCGTCTCTCTCGAGCATTTCAGGGGTAATTCCCGTGAGTTGAGAGATCTCTTTTGGGAGAGGCTTCTCTGTCTTGAAAAAACATTGAAAGCGGTCTATCACAACGCCATTTTTGACCTTGACTGCCCCTATTTCGATAATATCATCACGTGAGGGATTGAGCCCTGTGGTTTCAATGTCGCAAAAGATGAGTTCCTGGTCATGGTATTCATGGAGAAAATGGGCTTCAAGAAGAGCCCAGGCAAGGTTCATGGCCACGCTGGCACCACTCAGAAGGGGAAAGGGATACCCACTTTCAGGTATTTTGGGATTGATGAGAGCAAGGGCCTCGGGGAGTTGCTGCCGTGGTTCATGGTGATCCGTAATAATGACGTCAAGTCCCAATTTTGAGGCGAGCTTGACCTCATCGATAGCAGTGATTCCACAATCCACCGTAATGATCAGATCAAATCCTTCAGAGGCTGCCCACTGAATAATATCGGTGGAAAGGCCATATTTATCATCTCCTTCTGGGACACGAAAAGCCACGTTGGCTTTGAGTCTGGACAGGGTCTTGTGAAGGATACTGGTCGCGGTCACACCATCGACGTCTTTATCTCCAAAGATAAGGATGTTTTCTCCTTCTTTGATGGCCCCAAGAATTCTTTTGACCGCTTTTTCCATATCCTTGAAGAGAAAGGGGGATGGGAGCTGAAGAAAATGTGGTTTTAAGTAGCCAAGGATTTGTTCCGTAGTTTGATACCCCCGATTGATCAGGGTTTTCAGGAGAAGATCCATCACGGGGAAAGGAAGACAGGCCTTGATCTCCTGAAGCTTTTGTTTGGGGTTGGTGGGCATGATCCAGAGGCGATTCTTGACTGATACCATAGAAACTATCCTACAAGAATTTTTTCAAGTAACGCCATACGGATATAGAGCCCATTGTGTGCCTGGCGAAAGTAAGCAGCCCGGTGGTCGTTATCCACTTCATAGGAGATTTCATCAACACGGGGAAGGGGGTGCATAATAATGGCATGAGACTTCATACGGGAGAGGATTTCTTCGGTGATGATATAGATGCCCCGTGTTTTTTCGTATTCTACGATGTTGGCAAACCGTTCTCTCTGGATACGAGTCTGATAGATCACATCTACCTGAGGGGCCACTTCCTCAAGGCTTTCTGATTCGGTGAAGGGAATGTTTTGGCTGGTCAGGTAGGCTTTGATATCGTCTCGCATGCGGACATTGGGGGGAGAAACAAAGAAGAGCCGGATATTCTTGTAGAAGGAGAGAAGATACGAGAGAGAGCGAACGGTTCTTCCATTGGCAAGGTCTCCCACCATGGCCACAGAAACCCCATCGATATGGCCCAATTCCTTCTGGATGGTGTAGAGGTCGAGAAGAGCCTGAGTAGGATGTTGTCCTGTTCCATCTCCGGCGTTGATCACAGGAATGGGAGAGACCTGACTTGCCCGAAAAGCGGCGCCCTCTTCAAAGTGCCGGATAACGATAACGTCTCCATATCCTGAGACCACGCGGATGGTATCTTCAAGGGTTTCTCCCTTGGCAGCAGAAGAGAATTGAGCAGCATTTTCTGTTGAGACCACATTTCCACCCAACCGAATCATGGCTGTTTCGAAGGAAAGACGAGTACGGGTGGATGGTTCATAGAAAAGGGTGATCATGATTTTATTTTGAAGAAGGGTGGGTTTTGGGGCTTTTTCAAGTTTGGAAGCCCTCACAAAAAGATCCTCAAGTATCTCTCTTGTGAATTGTTGTGCCTCGAGAACATGAAAAAGAGCCATGATGTCCCCTTTCTTCCTTTTGGGATATTATAGGAGAAAGGAGAGAAAAAATCAATTTCCAGAGAAACCTTTTTCTTGACAAAAAGTTTGTCTATATTTATAATATTAGTGTAAACTAACTTTGAGGGTGGATAATGACAGGAAGTCTTGAGGATTATATTGAGGCCATCTATCTTCTGGTGGAAAGTCATGGTTTTGCCAGAGTGAAGGAAATAGCCGAGAAACTTGGTGTTTCTAAACCCTCGGTGATCCAGGCACTCAGGCAACTCAGTCAGCAGGGTCTGATTGAACAGGAAAGGTATGGCTATATTCGTCTCACGGAAAGTGGTGAGAAAACGGCTTTTCGTGTTTTTAGGCGGCATTATCTTTTGAGAGATTTTCTGGTGGCACTTGGGGTGTCTTCAGAGACGGCCGAAAAAGATGCCTGTCAGATGGAACATATTGTGAGTGAGGAGACCATGAGGGTGATAGAAGGGTTTTTGTCAAAACAACAGGGAGGAAGACATGATCGAGACGCTTGATAGGGTTTTAGAGGGAAAACGATTTCGGGTGAAGCAGATACTCGGGGAGGGAAGGGGGTTTCATCGACTTCAGGAATTGGGACTCACATCTATTCAGGAGGGTGTGGTTATTCGAAATGGCAGGGGTCCTGTTTTGATAGCTATTCAGGGAAGACAGGTGGCGGTAGGCAGGGGGCTTGCTTCTCGGATTCAGGTAGAGGTGATGAGAGATTTTCGCTATAAACAGCTGGCCTTGATCGGTCAACCTAATTGTGGAAAAACCCTGATTTTCAATCGACTCACGGGTTCTAATCAGCATGTAGGGAATTGGCCTGGTGTTACCGTGGAGAGAAAAGAGGGAGTCACCCTGGTAGGAGGAACCCCCCTGCCTGTGATTGATCTACCCGGTATTTATAGTTTCTCCAGTCTCAGTGAAGAGGAAGAGGTAGCCAAGGCTTTTGTTTTAGGAGCACAAGATACCCTTTTTCTTCATGTATTGGATGCTACACATCTTGAGGCAAATCTTTATCTCACCGTTCAGTTGGCCCTGATGAGGATGCCCATGGTTCTTGTGGTCAATATGATGGATGAAGCGGAAAAGGAGGGGCTTTCCCTTGATTTGAAGAGACTTTCGGAACTCTTGGGGGTGCCTGTGGTGGGGATCTCTGCTCTCAAGGGAGAGGATATAGCAAGGCTCAAAGAGGTGATTCTGAGTGTTTTAGATAAGGAACTCTCTGTGTCTCTCAAATTAGGCCAGGATGAGGTGGCCATGGCTATAGAAAAGATAGCCGAGGTGTTTGCTTCGAGTGGGGTGACCTTTTCTTTCTGGAAGGCGTATAGTTTTCTTGAGAGTGGGGCGGAAGAGACTCAGAGTGAAGAGATCAGAAAAAAGATTTTTCAGATTCGAGAGGAACTGGCTGGCAGGGTAAAGAGGGATTTGGGAGGTGTGATGACAGAGTGGGTTCTGTCTCTCTGTATGGGAATTTCCCGGGAGGTGGTGAAGAGAAAGCTTATCTCTCTTCAGGCGAAGAGAAGGCTTACCGCCTTTCTTGATGCCCTTTTTCTTCAGCCCTTTGTTGGGATGGTGATATTTTTGGGTGTGATGGGAGGGATTTTTTATACCACCTTTCAGATTGGGGCGTGGCTTTCAGGTTATATAGAAGAAGGTTTTGCGTCTCTTGCTACCCTGAGTTCGCGTATACCTGTGCCCTGGCTGGCTTCTTTAGTTTCCGATGGGCTTATTGGGGGTGTGGGGAATGTCCTGGTGCTTTTTCCCTATATTGTGGTTATGTTTTTCTTGCTTTCTTTTCTTGAAGACTCGGGCTACATGGCACGAGGGACCTTTCTTGTGGATAGGTTTATGCACAATTTGGGGCTTCATGGGAAGTCTTTTGTCCCACTTGTGTTGGGTTTTGGTTGTTCGGTGCCGGCTCTCATGTCCACCCGTATGTTGGATAACAAGGGGGATAAACTCAAAACGATGATGATGATCCCATTTTTTTCCTGTTCGGCACGTATGCCGGTTTTTACCCTTTTTGCGGCGGCCTTTTTTGGCAAAGAGGGATGGATCATGGTGCTTCTTTTGTACCTGATAGGGATAGGGGTGGCTATAGCGACGGCCTGGTGGTTGAATAAAACCCTTCTCAAGGAACATTCTGAGGGGCTTATTATGGAATTACCTGTTTACAGAATGCCTGCCCCACTCAATCTCTGGAGTAATACCTGGCTGAGAAGTAAGGAATACCTTGTTCGGGCGGGGAGTATTCTTCTTGTTTTTTCTCTTGTGCTCTGGGTTTTGTCGGTGCTTCCCTGGGGAGTGGAAGTAGGTTCGGCCGATTCGCTTATTGGTCTCATAGGAAAATCTCTTGCCTGGATATTTTCCCCTTTGGGTTTTGACTGGAAGATGACGGTGGCTTTAGTTAACGGCTTTTTTGCCAAGGAAATTGTTATTTCTACTCTTGGGGTCCTATATGGGGGTGGAGAGGAAGGGCTTTCGGTTCTTTTACCCCGCATGATGAGTTTACCCACCATGGTTTCGTATATGGTCTTTGTGCTTTTGTATATTCCCTGTGCAGCCACTGTGGCTACCCTTCGGGCAGAAAGCAGGTCCTGGAAATGGACTTTGTTTGCCATTTTTTACGGACTTGTGGTGGCGTGGGTACTGGCGTTTGTGGCTCGATGGTTCGTAGGGCTTGTGGTGGGGTGATGGAAGGGGCTCAGAGAGAAGAAGAAAGAGGGAAGGGGTTATTTTTTCTGCTTTTCTTCTAAGCGGGTGATAAACCTGTAGGTAAGCCATCCGATAAGGACCATCGCTAAACAGAAAAGGCCATACGAGATGGGCCAGGGTATACCCTGTGTCATGACGGAGTATTCTGACATCCCCCCAATACTGGCAATAAGATTCAGGGGAAGAAAGATGATGTTGATAATCGTAAGATTTTTGATGAGAACGTTCATGTTGTTGTTGATGATGCTGGCTCTGGCATCCATGAGAGAAGCGAACACCTCAGAGTAGATTTCTGCTTGTTTTGCGGCCTGTTCTGTTTCGATGAGGAGGTCCCCAAGGAAGTCTTCATCACAGGGGATGGCCTTGACGAAGAGGTAGTTCTGAAACTTGGTGAGGGATTTCTGGTTTCCATTGAGGGCTTCAAGATAGAAGGTAAGGATTTCACTGAGATGAAACATCTGGAGAAGGTATTCGTTCTGCATGGAGGTATTGATCTTTTCCTGGATCTCTCTGGACATGAGTTTGATGATCTTGAGATGCTCGGTAAAATTGCGGATAATATGGTATTGAAAAAAGAAGATGACATCCGTAAGGGTTTCCATATGAAGAGGTGGTTTTCCCGGCAGGTTTAGGAGTTTTTTGTTAGAGATGATGATGAGATTGCCTTTTCTCACAAAGAAACCAATGGACATAATATTGAGAGAAGAGATATCGGCTAAAATGAGGGGGGTTGGAGACTTCCAGATGATGGTGTACTCGTTTTCCTCAAACTCAAATCGTGCTACCTCATCTACGTCAAGGGCTGAAGCTAAGGAGTGCTCATCGATATCGAAAGTCTTTTCAATGAATTCTTTTTCTTCGCTATCCACATTGTAGTAATAGTAGATATTCCCTTCTGGCGAAGGACAAAGAGAATGATTCTGGATACCAAAGCGCTCAACCATAGGCGCCTCCTGTGGAAAAAGTGGCCAGAGGGAAAAACCCTGTCTATAGTATAAGACAAGGGAGAAAGAGTGTCAAGGGATTCACTCTTATTTCCCTGGATAGGTTCGGGACTTTTGTTCAGCGTCTTTTCTGTCTCCTCTTGTCATATCAAGGTCTTCTTGAGTGAAGACATTTCTCTCAAAGTTGTTGGTGATGAATTCGGTGAGGGTTTGAACAACCCTATCCACCTGATCCTTCTGTGAGGCCGGGACCTGTTCTGGTTTGTTTTTGAGGCTGTCTTTGAGAGAGAGGATGAAATAGGGATAAGCCGGGTTGGGAAAGGGTATTTTTTCAAGGGAGACCCAGGCGGCCTCAATCGTTTGAGGGAGATGGTTCTGAATATGCACTATCTGCAGGAGGATGGGAACAGCCTTTGGACAACCACATTCTCCGAGGCTTTTGACCATCTCAAGGACAACCTCATCTACTTTTTGCATTTTGGGATCATCGTAGCGGAAATTTTCAATGTAGTAGTCATAATTGATAAGGTACGACAAGCCTTTGATAAAGTTATCTTCTTTGATGTGTCTTGCCATGCGGGCTGCCCATTTTTTGACCTCGTAGCTTTTGTCAAATTTGAGGATGTACCATACCATATACCCATCATTTGTGGTGTACTGAATATTGGTGAGGGCATGGATTCGGGTTTCTGCGGAAAAAAGACGGGAGTTTCCGTAAACATCTGCCCCTCTGATATCGTACATGACAATATCCTTGAGGACCTCGTTTTTGAGGGGATCGTTACTCTGAATGATAAAGTCTAAAAGAAAAATCTGGTTGTTTCTATTTCTTGGCTGTTCCAGTTCCGTCACAAGATACTGGAGTTTAGGTGAAAGCTGTTTGAAGGAGACACGAGTCAAAAATCCCCACTGCCACGAAAAAAGGCACAGAAAAAAGACGAAGAAAGCCTTTGCTCTCATGGTTCCCCCATTTCTCTTTTACTCTTTCTCTTTCATCACCGTTTTAATAGCCTCTATGAGGATCTCTTCGATGTTAGAGTGGGTGAATTTCCCCTCGGTAAAGAGCTGTTCAAGATTCATAAAGACCCTTTCATTGGTTTGATAGAGGATTTCGCCAATGATTTCCTCGAGATCCTGAGGGGTGGCTTCTTGTGTGTAACCCATTTTGGCAAGGAGTTTATTGAGAGCTGGAAGAAGGGTTTGGTAGTTGATGTGTCCTTCTCGAATATCATAGGCAAAAACAAGGCGCCCCTGGGTTTGACCACTGATTTTCATCTTGGGCATATTTCCTCCTTACAGGACTTTGCTTAAGAAGTCCTGGGTCCGTTTTTGCTTCGGGTTATCAAAGAGCTGATCGGGTTCGTTTTCTTCGATGATTTTTCCTTCGTCCATAAAAACCACGCGGTCTCCTACTTCCCTGGCAAATCCCATTTCATGGGTGACAATCATCATGGTCATTCCTTCATTGGCGAGGTCCCTGATGACGAGGAGTACCTCTCCCACCATTTCTGGATCGAGGGCTGAGGTAGGCTCATCAAAGAGCATGACCTTTGGCTTCATGGCAAGAGCCCGGGCAATGGCCACCCGTTGTTGCTGGCCACCGGAAAGCTGCGAAGGGTAGCTTTTGGCTTTGTCTTTGAGCCCTACGCGTTCAAGAAGGGCGTAGGCTCGTGCTTCAGCCGAGGCTTTGTTTTCTTTCAGCACATGGATGGGAGCAAGGGTAATGTTTTCTAAAGCGGTGAGGTGGGGAAACAGATTGAAGGATTGAAAAACCATCCCCGCTTCTTCACGAATTTTTCTGATATCGACCTTGGGGTTGGTCACCTCATCGTTGTCTATCCATATTTCTCCGCTATCCACCGTCTCAAGACGATTCACACAGCGGAGAAGGGTGGATTTGCCACTCCCGGAAGGACCAATAATCATCACCACTTCCCCTTCTTTGACGGTAAGGGAGACATTGGTCAGAGCCTGAAAATGCCCAAAGGATTTGGATACGTTTCGGATACGGATTCTATCGGCCATGATGGAGCCTCTTTTCAAGGATATTCACAAGACGGGAAAAGAAAAGGGTAAGAACAAGATACACTAAAGCCACCATCGTATAGCTTTCAAAGTAGAAATATTTCACCGAGGCGTATTCTCGTGCCCGGCGGAAGATGTCAATAACCGCAATGATAGACACGAGGGAAGAGTCCTTCAAAAGAGCGATACACTCATTCCCAATAGGGGGGAGAACCACCTTGAGGGTCTGGGGAAGAACCACAAGGCGGATAGCCTGCCATCGGGAAAGTCCTAAAGCAATGGCGGCTTCCATCTGCCCTTTGGGGATGGATTGTATGCCCCCACGGAGAATTTCAGCGATATAGGCTCCATAGCAAATGGCCATTCCCATGACAGCTGAGACTATGGGGGGTAACTGAATAAGACGGGCGACCACATAATAGATATAGAAAATCTGGACTAAAAGAGGGATACCACGAATGACCTCTGTATAAAGAGAAGCAATAAGATTGAAGAGAGCAAAACGAGACATACGGGCAAGAACCGTAAGCATCCCTAAGAGAAGAGCAAAAACAATAGAGAGAAGGGTCACCTGGAAAGTAATCCAGAGACCATCAGGGAAAAAAGAGACGATTTCCAGGTATGGAGTGGGTTTCACAAGCGGAAGAACAACAAGAGCCGTAAGAGCCCCCCAGAAAGCTACATTCCAGGCGATCCTCTGAAGCGAGGATTCGCCTGGAATGAGAATAGCATCAGAGATACGATCCCTTAGCGAAGCCATTTTTTCTCAAGCTCCTTGTCAATACCGGCTTTTTTGACCTCAGCAAGGCCTTTGTTGATGAGGTCAAGGACTTTCTTGTTGCCCTTGCGGACGGCAATGCCATAATACTCTTCGGTAAAGGGTTCTCCGACAATGGTGAGAACATCTTTGTATTTTGGATTCTGAAGCACAAAACTGGCGGCCGTGGGGGTATCGACGACGACCCCATCAATTCTGCCAAGATAGAGGTCCTCAATGGCAAGGCCAATTTCATCATAGGTCTTGAGGGTAATTTTGGGGTTTTTCTGGATTTCCATCACCCCTGTTGTGCCAATCTGTCCACCCATTTTTCGCCCCTTGAAATCATTCAGTGTGGTACCTGGTGTTCCCTTTCTTACCACAATGACCTGACCGGCATTGATGTAGGGTTCTGAAAAGTCCATTTGCTTTTTTCTTTCTTCGGTAATGGTAACAGAAGAAATAACAACATCATACGAACCATTGGCAAGACCTGCAAAGATTCCATCCCAGGCGGTATTGCGGATTTCTACTTCAAAGCCGGCCTTTTCTGCAATGGCCTTGATGAGATCGATGTCATAACCGACGATGTTTTTGTTCTCATCGATAAATTCCATCGGGGGCCATGTGGCATCGGTAGCCACGACGATTTTCTGGCTTCCTTTGGAAGCGCAGCCCACAAGTAAGAGCCCTACCATCAAAAGAAAAGAAACTTTTCGCATATATCCTCCTTAGACAATAAGAGATGAATTTACTTTTTTTCAGACTTGTTTACATTGTAATGATGGGAATTTTTTTTTGCAACTTCTTTGAAAGGATTTTTTAGGGGAGAATCCACTGCCCATAGACGCTTTCATTGCCGTTGGCATCCTGGGCTTTGATCTGGATGTATCCTCCTGTGTAGTTTTCAAGGGAAAGAATAAACTTTTCTTCTTGACCGTCACAGAGGCCATCTTCGGGAAGGATGGGTTTCCATTCCAGAGGAGAGAAGCTATACCATACGCGGGCAATGCCACTACTATCAAAGACACTCCATTCGCACTGGAGGCGGGTTTTCATCAGGGTGGCTTTGACATTTCTTATCTGAGGTGGGGTATGATCGATGGTGACAAAACCGCTTTCCCTACTTGCAGAAAGGGCAAGAGTGGGTGGATTGGAGGGACTATCTTCTACCGAAAGGAGAAAACTGTAGCCTCCTTCGGGAAACATACGGGCCGAGAGTTCAAGAGAAGAGTTGGTAAGAGGAGAGGAAAAGAGGGGAACCCAGCCACTTTTTCGTTTGATGGAAAGGGTGTATATGAGGTCATCTTGATTGGGGTCTCTCACCCCCCATGAGAACAAAAGCTTCTCTCCCTGTTGAGAGACATCAAAGCGGGTAATCTCCGGTGCCTGGTTGAGGGGAGAAGCGGCTACCACGACCTCTCGAAGTGAGAGGGGGGAGGGATCTGAGAGGGAAAGTTGTATTTGAAGGTAACGATTGGGTTGAGAGGTGGGTTGTTTCTGGTAGGATGACCATTCTTCCAGAAGATCAGAGAGGGGTGTCATCCCCGATCGTGTCATGAGAGAAAGAGAAGAAAGGCGAGTGTCAAGGCCGAGAATTTTTCCCCATGTGGCTTTTTGTCCGGCATCAAAAAGGGGTGTGGTGAGTTTTCCTTCGCGTGCTTTGGTGACGTCCATTTGAAGTATTTTGGCTGGTCTTTCTGTGATGAGGTGAAGCCTATCACTGGCCACAGCAAAAAGCCTCACCCCACCCTTTCCATAACCGGAGGCCTGAAGGGAATTATCACTTGTGTCATAGATGAAAAAGTTTTGCAGGCTTCCTATGTAGAGTTTTTTTTGCCACAAGAGTATCTGGGAGAGACGAACACCGGGAAGCGAGGTGAGAATAGAAATAGTCTTTTTGTCGTATCGATAGATGACCCCTTCCTGTCTTTCAGCCTCTCCATTTTGGCGACGACTTCGCGAAACCGTTCTATTAATCGCAAGGTAGAGGGTATGGCCATCCCCTGTTATGTCCTGAATGGGTTCGGAAAAGTCTGCGGCAATACGTATGTTTGCTGAGGATGGGGAAAGAAAATAAAGAAAAGAGGATTCTCCCATGATATAAAGCCCTTCTTCTGTCCAGATGCCTTTGAGAAGATGACGTTCACTCGAGAGACTGGCTATTTTCTGAAGTTTGTTTCCTCGAAGAAGGTAGATCTCTGCTGGTTCTCCTGTGAGAAGCCATACGCCATAGGGGGAGGGAACAATACTCCAGAGGTAAGAGGGTGAGAGAGGGTATTTTTCTATGACTTCTCGTTTGGTATTCAGAAGGTAAAGGGTGGTATTTGGAATGGCTCCCACATAAACAAAGTTGTCATCAGTCGCTAAAGCGGAAATGATTTCGTGATCAGGAAAGGAGTTGCTCTGGAGAGAATTTCCGCTTATCCAGAGAAGAGAGGCTCCTTCGGCTGTTCCTGCAAGGAGCATATTTTTCCAGCCAATAGCGCACCAGACGGGATTTGGTGAGGTGTACAGGGTAGAGAAAGAAGAAGAGAGAGAAAGCTCTCCTGCCGATGAGAGGGAGAGGTTACTGAGTTCGTATTCTCCAATTCTTTCCCACTGAAAAAGGGGAATGTAGGTGGTTTGAACAGCAAAGGAAAGGGATACAAACACAAAAAAAAGAGGAGAAAGCCGTCTCATAATTTCTCCTTGGATAGGGATAAAGCATTATAGAAGAGAGAAACAATAATCGCAACTTTTGGTAAAAATGGGGTATTTTTGCCTCTTTTGATTTTGGTATTTGCATTTTTTGTTTCTCTATTGTATGATAAAAGAGAGGAGAGACTATGCCATCGTTTCTGATTTCGCTTGTGATTTTTGGCTTTTCCGTCTATTTGTTTGTGATCACGTTGAGGCGTATCAAACAACTTGAGGATGGGGCTCTTGATGCCCGTCTCAAAAAGGAGATGGAGAGCCTCATTGTTGAGTTTAACGCAGCCGCCACAAGGAATATTTCGATGTTAGAAGCCAAGATTGAGGAACTCCAGAAGCTTCTTCAGAGAGCCAATCAGAAGATTATTCAATTGGATGAGAAAATCGATAGGGCTCAGCGTCCTATTGTGGTGGAAAAGATTGTGGAAAAGAAACCTGAAAAGGTTTTTTCTCAGGAAGCGGTTTCTTCCCCACAGGCCAAAACTCTCGTTGAAGAACACATTTCCCCTCCCAAAGAGAAAAAAGAAGCCCCCCTTTCTCGGGAGGAACAACTCAAAAAGTGGCTCAGGGAGGGAAAGACACGAGAGGAACTCTTGGCCATGGGGTTTTTTGAAAATGAAATCAATTTAGTGGAGTTTCTCTACAAGAATGAAATCAAATCCTAAGGAGGAAGATATGGCAGGATTTCAGGTGGTGAAAGATGGGAGTGTGGTGATTGTGAAAATTTCGGGGGAGATGGATGCCCACACCGCTCCTCAGTTAGACAAGGTACTGAAAGAAGCCGCCTCTCAGGGGACAAAGCTTCTTCTTGATATGGCTCAGATGAGTTATATTGCTACGGCGGCGCTGGGTGTTTTGATGGCCAACCACAATACCCTGAAAACAAAAGGGGGGAAGATTGTCATTGCCAACATGCAAGAAAAAATCAAAAAGGTGTTTGATACCATGGGTTTTTCAAAGGTTTTTCCGGTAGCTTCTTCGATAGAGGAAGCAAAAAAACTTTTGTAAGGTTTGTTTCATGGAGGAAAGTATCCAAATTAGTATTCAGGGAGATCTTTCTGAACTGAAAAAGGTACGGGAAAGGCTTGAAGAGTTTTTGCATCAGTGTTCTATGCCAGAAGAAAAGGTGTTTCAGCTTGTTCTTGTGGTGGATGAGGTGGTCACCAATACTATCAAGTATGGGTATGAGAAAAAAGGGGGAGTGGTGAAGGTGAAGGCCTCTTGCCATGAGAAAATGGTAGAGATTATTGTTGAGGACGAGGCTCCTCCCTTTAATCCCCTTGAGTACCCTCCTGTGGATATGGAAGCCCATCTTCAAAAGGGAAATACCCATGGCTTAGGGATCCATGTTCTCAGGACGTATGCCGATGAGTGTGCGTATCAGAGGCTTTCGGGTGGCAATCAATTGATCATACGAAAGAGGGTATCCTCGTAAAGGAAAAAAGTAAGGAGGGAATGATGTGGTTTTGGGCTTTGGTTTTTGTGGGAGTGGCGGTGATAGTGGTGGGATTTCAGTTTGCTCTTTTTTTAGGTGCCCCATGGGGCGATTTTACCTTGTGGGGAAAATTTCCTGGAAAAATGCCTGCTTCGATAATAAGCTAAAGAACAGAGAGAAGAATCTCTATACCCCGTTGAAAAAGGTGACGACTTATGTCATCAGGCATGAACTCCGGTTTACTTACCCATGAGAGGGTCATGGTGTCGTGGTAAGTGCAGACACCCAGGACAGTTTCCGTGGGAAGTCCCTGGGCGATAGGGCCATAGATAGCCTTGACAAAGGCAGGAAATCCATCTACTATCCCTATATTGGTGAGAGAGAGATCATAGTCCTTGCGCGTATCAAAGCGTCTTCGTCTCTGGAAGCCGTGAAGAAGGGCTCTTTTCAAATCCTGTTCGGATCGATAATGAAAGTAGAGAAAATCTGTTTGTTTTATCTGAAGGTCAAGCAGGCGTTTGAAAAAACGACACCTCTCCCAGAAAGGGCGAGAATCTGAAAAGTCCACCGTGGTTCGAATGGTGCCATTGAAAAGCCCAAACGTATCAGGGGAAAGACCATACAGTGGCCGAAGATTGACAGGAGAGAGGACAGTTCTTTGTGGGCGTTTGTGGCCGCATCCCTTTTCGTAAAAAGCTTGAAGAAAACTCACAGCCAGAGCCGCATGTACCGTCGTGTGTTCTTTTTGTGTTTTTTCTCTCAGTTTTCGGGTGGTGGAGGGGGGAAAAGCATGCGAAAGAAGGCGATAGTGCCAGTGAGAGGGCCAGGAGGGTTCAGAAAGGATTTCCTGAAGACTTTTCCACCAGTTTTTTTTCGTGCTTCTCTCGGAAATATATTTGTCTTGCCAGGTTGTGGTGAAGTGTTTTGCAAGAACATCATCCCAATCGCAGGTAGGAAGAGGGGAAGGGTCTTTCCCATCGAGAATGGCGAAAAGGGTTTTAAGCCAGCTGATAGCCCCTATTCCATCGACAAGGGCATGATCAAAATGAGCATAGAAAAATCCCCCTTGAGGACTTTTGTAAAGTTTTATCCTGAGAAGAGGAAGAGAGGGGTCGTCAAAAAGTTGCCCCACTTGAGAAGCCACGGCATCCCAGATATCGGGCACTTCTTCAAAGGTCACAGGAAGAAGAGAGGTGTCAGTGGTGGTGAGAATACCGCGCTCTTTTTCTCTCAGAATAACACGGGTTTTGCCGAAGGGGAAGAGGCTCTCCATTTTCTGGAGGGCACTTCTTACCACCTGCTCTTCTGGAAGGGGCTCACAGAGCAGGGCGATACCAAAATTGATAGGAAGAGGTGTGTGTTTTCGTCTTGAGGCTCGGTAGATCCATTCTTCCATGGCAAACAGATTTCTTTCCATAGTATCCTCTTTTCGAGACCCTTGCACATTCGTGCAAAGGTCTCTTTTCGTTGGTTTTTTAGGATATGAAAAAACAAGAAAAAAATCAAAAAAATCCTTTGCGGATTTGGTCGTGACCTCTTTTCTTTAGGTTGAGAGTAAGGTTTTTTCAAAATTTGCAAAAAAGAGAATGTTTATATACAATGTACCTGTTAGTAAAGGAATCGTGGAGGGATATATGACGGCACTCAAAAAGTTATGGTTTTTTCTTGTTCTTTCTTTAGGATTAGCGACGCTTTTGATTGTTCTTTTTCCTTATGAGAGAGTGTATCTTTTGATGCTTTTTCTTGGTATGGTGGGGGTGGGGGTTACGTATTTGTATGTGACAGGGGCCACGTTTTCTTTTGTTTCCCATGATGCGGCCTTGCTTTCTGCTTTTGGTGTCTCGGGTGTTTTAGTTGGGGTGGTGTATGAGTTGTTTTTGTTGATGAATGCCCCTTCTTCTCCTGCTTTTATGTATCCCCTTCATTTTCTTCTCGCTCTCTGGATGACGTTCTGGCTTTTTGTGGGGGCGTGGTATGCCCATAGACGAATTTCTCTTTACTGGCCTTTTGTAGTGGTGTATGGGCTCTTTTTGGTGGGGCTGTGGTGGATTCTTCGGGAATATGCGGCAGTTCTTTTGCCGTTATGGAAGAATCTTTTTCTTCCCTTTGCATTGTGGTGGATTGTGGGAATAGAGGTGGTTCTTCTGGTGACACTGGGTCTTCTCTTTGTCTGGCGGCATCGTATTCTTTCCACAGTGTATACGGCCTTTGTTCTTTGGGTATTGTTTCGTATGATAACGGGGGTTTTCTGGTGGCAAGTCGCGAAAACGGAGGATTCGTTTCTCTGGCTTCAGTATATCCTTACTCTTGAATGGATTGGACTTCTTTTTGGATTAGATGGGGTTATCTATAGTGGGATTCAGTATCCATTGCACAAGCTAAACAGGCAACTTCAGGTTTTGCAAGAGGAGAATATGCTTTCTCTTCGGTTGGATAGAGTGACAAGGACACTCAATGCTGAGGCTTTTCAGGATATGGTGCGGTATGAGGTATTGAGGCAGAAAAGACAAAAGTCTGATCTTGGGCTTTTGGTGATTGAGGCTCTCATTGAGATGGCATCGACAAATTATACCTGTCCTGATAATGTGCTTGGGCTTCTTGCGGCTTCGTTTCGGGCTAATCTCAGGGCGCATGATGTGATTTCTCATTGGGGAGGGGGGAGATTTGTGATTCTTTTCATGGATACGGACCTGGTGGGGGTGTGTGCGGTGGGGAAGAAGATGCGGGAGGTGGTGTCGATGAGTGAGTATCTCTGTGGGAATACCAGTGCCAAGGTAACACTTTTTATGGGGGCGTCAGTCTATGTGCCGGGGATGAGTGTGGAGGATTTTCTTTCGGTGGGGTTTGCGAATCTTCAAAAAGCCAAGGAGAAAAAGGCCACAGACGTGGTCACAGAAGTGATTTTTGATTATCCTGAAAAATCATAGTCAGGAAGAGTGTTTGCCCATTGGATATAGCGATCGACGTCGAATTTTCTTTTGCAGCCGCTGAAGGTCATGGGTCTTATCTGACCGATGATGGGTTTGTCTCCATAGGGTCTATCGTGAAGACCACCAATGCTCCAGAGAACTCCTACATAGCCGTTTGGATCTCTTCCATCGAGAAGGTAACTGTCATTGAAAAAAATAGCCCATTCGATGGCCTTTTCTGGAGAGGGGGACCACTCGAGGATCTTTTTTGCCCAGTACATGCGAAGATAGCCGTGAAGATAGCCGGTGAGACGAAGAGAACGCTGACAGGCGTTCCAGAGAGGATCATGGGTTTTCTCCATCTCAAGGGTTTCTCTGTCGTAGAGGTATTCTCTCGGGTCATCGCGATGGCGGTCAAGGGATTTTTGTGCCCATGAGGGAATGCCTTCCCAGCTATCATAATATGGCTGGTAAAAGACAAAATTATCTGAGAGTTCTCGTCTCACAATGAGTTCTTCGAGAAAAACCTGTCGGTTGATGTCGCTTATGGTGGGATGATGATGGATTTCGTAGGCCACCCTTTGGGGAGAAAGCTGGCCAAAATGAAAATATCCCGAGAGACGGGAAGTCGCAAAAGCCATGGGATCGTTTTTTTCGGTGGCATATCGGTGAATGCCTGCTTGTAAGAACTGAAGAAATGTCTCCCAGGCGGCTGTTTCCCCGGGCTTGGGGGAGAAGGGGGGCAAGGATGAGAAGGATGGCCACAAAAGAGAAGGAGAATATCCTTTCCATGGATAGGGGTGAATGATTGGTTTGGGGATATCGGTGAGAAAAAAAGGCAAAAGGCGTTGAATCTTTGGGCGAAGGGTTCTGGCGGCGAATTCAGCATGATCACTGGCTTTCCAACAGGGGACGATGTTGTGGGTATCTACTTCGATAATCGTTTTGGGAAGGTTTTGTGTGAGGATGGTTTTCCATTGTCTTTTTATTCGGAGGGGGTCAAAGTCGGTCACGACCACTTCGGGGTTTATTTTGAGAAGAAAGGAGATGAAATCCTCTTCTATAGTCCCAGAGACAAGAAAAAAGGGGATCTGGTATTGAGAAAGGGTGTTAGCAACCTCTTTAAGGCCCTCTATCATGAAGGCAAAATGCCATGATTTCGCGCCTAAAAATTGCTTAGCAAGATAAAAAACCACAACGAGGGGGAGTTTTTTTTCAATGGCCTTTTGCTGGGCAAAAAGAAGGGCCCAGTTATCGTACACACGCTGGTCTCGACTCATCCAGTAAACGACACACTGTTCCGTTTTTTGATGCGAAGAGAGATATCTTGTTCGCTCTGTCATCAATTTAGTAAGGTATTTCAAAGGGTTCTTTGGGAGGAAGGACTGGTTGGGGGATGGGGAATCCTTCACCCCCTAAATAGCGGAGGGGTTTACCTTCAAGATAGAAATATACTCCCTTGATATTGGGAAACTGACATGCGGTGAGTACTATCTGATAGATCTGAAGTTTATACCCCTGAAGGCCATAGGCGTTGTAGGAAAACTCTTCGCTTACGTCAATATGGGCGTATCCGTCTTTAATCCAGAGGCGTTTGATTTTTGTGTCGGGAGGTATCAGGTTGAGGTCGTCGTATTCCCGTGCCTTGAGAAGGGCCTGGAGGGTGGCTTGAAGAATCCCTTCTCCGTCTTCAATGGGTATGGGATGGGGGACAAGGCGCACCCCTTTCTCTAATTGCTTAGCCAAGTAAATAACCACCTCTTTTGTTGTTTTTGGCGATGTTTTTTGTTGAGAAGAGGGGGGTTTTTGAGAAGGGGAAGGTTTATTTTGCGAGGTTTCTTGAGAGGCAATCTTGCCGGAGGTGTCAATGGCAATATTCCCTGAGAAGACCAGAACAAGGGCTAAAAGGGCACCCGTAATGAGCCACAAGAGAGGGAGGTAACGGGAGGATTTTCGCCGTCGGCGAGAACGCTTTGTTTTCTCTGGCATAGGTTATTTGTGGCACTCAGCTTCCTTCTCAAGGATCAGTTTGTAGAGATCGTGGGGAGTTTTGACTTTTTTGATAGCCTGGACCATGTCTGTTTTTTCGTAGATCTCTACAATGATTCGGAGAATCTCCAGTTGCTGTTGAGGGCTGTATTCATCAGAAGTAATCACCGCCAAAAAGAGATAGGAAGGCTGTTTATCATAGGCTTCGAATTCTCTGCCTTCAGGTTCGTAAACAAAGAGGAGATGAAGGTCTTTGACATGGGGACTTCGCCCGTGGGGTATAGCAAGACCGTTTCCCAGCCCCGTTGATCCCTTTTTTTCTCTTTCTACCATGGCTTTGTAGGCTTCTTTCTTGTCAATTCCATGGATCTCCTGAAAAAGTTCAGCAAGTTCCTCAAAAATTTCGTTCTTTTTCGTTGCCTTGAGGCCTATGCGAACAAAGCGCTCCTCAAGGATTTCACGGAATAACATATGATTCCTCCTTCCACCACAACGAACACTCTGATGGATGTTATTATAGACCCTTTTCTAAAAAAACACAAATTTTTTGAAGGTTTTTTTGAAAGGGTGTGGTGGACATTTTTTGTTTCATATTTATTTCACCTTGGGGATAGGGCTATCACTTTATTTCAGCAAAGGGGTATGGTTGGCTGAAACAAGGGAATAGCCCATCACCATTGGCTACTCTCAGGAGACTATACTTTGCCTATCACCACGTTCTTTTCAATTTTCTATTTGACTTTTTCTCAAACTAAGCATATAATGAAAAACTCACAAGGAGGAGACATGGAAATCTACAGCGTGTGGCGGATTACTGATACCACCATTGACGTGGAAGGGCACGGCGAATGGCCGCGTCTTATTGCGCTGAGGGATATAGAAGATGGTTCCACGTTTCTCATCAAAAAGAAAAAACAACTTCGACCAAACGCCTGGAGGCTTTTTACACCCCTTCTTCGACCTGATCATAACTACGAACTTATTGTTCATAATCGCTCTTTTTTTGTGGAGTTTAGTGAGGCTTACTGGGCGCGTTTTCATTTTCGGGGATGGCTTGGGACAAGACGGTATGGGAACACAACCATCTTTCGACTTTTTGCTCCGAGGGCAAAACGGGTGATTCTTTCCCTTTTTGAATTTCCTTATCAGGAAACAGAACCATCCCCTTGCTATCAGGGAGAAATCCAGATAGAGATGAAACGAAAGAAGGCGGGGGTATGGGAAGCCATCGTTCCCAAAAATTGTACAGGATATTACTATGGCTACCGGGTTTTTGGTCCTAAAGGTCCTGGAGAGTTGTTTCATCCAGGCTACATTGTTGCAGATCCGTATGCCAAGGCGGTGGCGAGTTATATTGGCTATCCACAGCGGCACCTTGGTCTCATTGTAGAGGACAATTACCAATGGAAGAAGCCCACCATTTCTCTTCCAAAGCCCCATGAGTGGATTATCTATGAGTGCCACCTTCGGGATATGACCATGCTCTCCGAGGGTTGTCAAAGAAAAGGCACATACGAGGGTTTTGTCGAACCCCATCAGAAGGGGGGTATAGCCCATCTCAAAGAGATAGGCGTGAATGCTGTGGAGTTTCTTCCTCTTCAGGAGTTTTGTGAGATAGAACCTCCCTTTGGGGTGAAAGGCGCTTCTCCTTTCTATAATGATTTCAATCCCTATAGTCGAAACCATTGGGGATATATGACCACATCTTTTTTTGCCCCGGAGAATTATTATGCGAGTGGAAACCTCTCACCTCACAGCTGGAATGGGCTTGATGGTCATCAGGTGAGAGGGATGAAGGCCATGGTGGATACCCTTCATGAGGCGGGAATAGCGGTTATCATGGATGTGGTGTACAACCACGTCTCTCTTTATGATCTGAATGCCCTCCGATTGATTGATAGGCGATACTACTTCTGGACATCTCATGGACATGACGAAAGCCGAACGGGATGTGGAAATGATTTTCGTAGTGATCGTCCCATGGCAAGGCGGCTCATTGTGGATAGCCTCATCCACTGGGTCAAAGAATACCATATCGATGGTTTTCGTTTTGATTTAGGAACGGTGATAGACTGGAAGACCTACACTCTTCTTGCCCGCAAGCTTCGAAAAATCAAACCAGATATCTTTCTCACGGCTGAACCCTGGCATGGGGGAAGAGGAGGGACACGGGACGGAGGAGACTATTGTCTTCTTCCTGGACGAAACGGTTTTGCTTCCCTTGGCATCAGTGCCTGGAATGATCGTTTCCGAAACCTTGTTCGTGGAGGAACGCATGCGACGGAACACCCCTCTTATGGACTTGTTTTTGGCAAAGTCTCTCCAGATGAAGTCTGGCATGCTATCCAGTGTTATCCAGAGATTTTTCATAGACCGGAGTTGAGTGTGAATTATATAGAATCTCATGATAACCATACCTTTACCGATTTTTTGCGAATAGGAAATGGAAACGCTACCTTTACGACTGAGTACAAACCTGAGGAAATTCTTTCTTCTTCTGTGCTTACTCCCCACCAATTTGACCAGGCGAAGCTTGCCGCCTTTGTTCTTTTTTGTTCTCCGGGAGTGATTATGATCCATGAGGGGCAAGAATTGGGACGCATGCGAATCGTTTATCCCCCCGATGGAAGTTTTTCTCTTCTTGGGAATGTTCACTGGCACAAGAGTCCTCAGGGAGAGTGGATCAACCATCATCAGCACTGGCCAAAACACAAAGCAAAACCCTGGACCATCGATGGCGACGGATATGAGAAAGACAATCCAACAAACTGGATAAATTGGGAACTCAAGGATATCAACCGGCCTTTGTACGACTTTTATCGTTCACTTATCGCTTTTCGTAAAAACCATGCCTGGATAGGAAAACTAAAGCCTCCTCATCTCTTTCGTATTGATCCTGTTGAAGGAAGTGGCATAGGATGGGGTGCCTCTCATAAAGGTAACACGCTCTTTTTCTTGATCAACTTTTCTGCAGAAAAAGCGACGTTTGCCTTTGAAAAGCCTCTTCGTGTACTCTTTGCCACTCATCCTGAGGAAAAATATTCCGGGGAAAAAGCAATAACTCTTTCTCCTTTGCGGGGAGTTGTGCTTACCTTCTGAAAGCCGTGGAGGTCTTGAGTTTTTTTGAGGGTTTTGCGTTATGAGAGGGGAGATTGTGTTTTCCCGCAAGTGGGAAAAGAGAAATAGAGAGAATTGGCTATTTCCTTATTTCAGCAAAACCGCTTTTTGCTGAAATAAGGAAATAGCCTCATCAAAACATCCGCTTTTTGTGAGCCAATACCCTCTTGTCTTTCCTATTTCAAGATGCTTTCGTCTTCCTGAACCACATCTGGTACGGCTGTTTCCTGCGTTTTTGTTTCTTTTTCCGGGAGGGGAGGAGTTGTTTTTGATTTTTCCCCCGTGCCACCCTCTTTCATAGCGTAGAGAGAAAATTTCGATTCCTCTGACCGTTGTCTACTTTCGGCAAATTTCTGTTTGATCTCTTGGAGCTTCTGAATAGAAGCCTCATGGGTAATAAGGCTTCGTATACTTCTTGTATCGTCAAGGGCTAAATTGACCTGGATGGGATAGCGCATAATCTCACGGTTACCACTGATATAGATCATCACTGTGGGGAAAATAGTATGCGGATTGTCAAAATCTATCACTTCAGCCACCTCACCCGTACTGAGAACAACAAAAGACCCCACGGGAAAGATGGGTTCGGTGGCAAGATAGGATGGAATATCCGTAATAAACGACTTGGCAAGCCTGGGAGCAAAGCTTATCCCACTCTGCTGATATATCTCTATCAAAGCTGCCCAGAAAGGACGAGCAGGCCTATAGGGATGATCAGAGGTGATGGAATCAAAAAGATCGCAGATGCTGACTATCTGAGCGGCCTCTCCCATTTGTTCTCCTCGAAGTCCAAAGGGATAGCCCTTTCCTGATACCTTTTCGTGGTGAAGGAGGACGATCTTCTGGACAATTCCCCCATAGTCTGAGTATCGTTTCAAAAGTTCATAGCCATAAATGGGATGTTTTCGAAGAATGTCTGCTTCGGCTTCTGTGAGAGGTATGGTTTTGTTTAAGATTTCTGGAGAGATCAGAGTTTTTCCGATATCATGCAAAAGACCAGCTAGTCCTAAGACCTTCAGTCCAGTCTCATTGTAATTGAGTTTTTTCCCAAACAAAACAGAAAGGAGGGAGACATTGATCATGTGAGTATAGGTAGTTTCATCAAAGTTTTTGGCATCTAAAAGATTCAGAAGGGCTGTTTGAGAGGATTGGATACTTTCAACAAAGCCATCGACGACTTTATTCACCGCTTCTTTGGGGAGAAGAGATTTTTTCTTGATGGCTTCTTCTATTTCTTTGGAAACATCTATCGCTTCTTTCATCAGGGAGTCATCTATCATTCCTCTCTTTGGTTCTCCTTCAGGGGAAGATCCTTGTGCTTCTTCTCCCAATTCGGGAAGAGGTCTGTCATAATACACCTTTTGAATACCACGGGCAAGAAGAGAAGCAATAAATTCTCGTGTCAAAGGTATCCTGGCATCAAAAAGTTTTTCCCCCTTCATGGAATAGAGGTCTCCTTTGAGAATCATACCCGGGTACAAAAACTTGGTGAAGAGTTCTACTCTCTCTATCTGTGGCATCTTATGCCTCTTCTATCATCCTGAGAAATTTAGTAGGTTCTACATAAAGCATTTTTTGATATTTTGAGGGAGAAATTGTAGAATGAAGACCAAAAATGGAATAAAGGGTATACGAGGAACTCGCAGGAAATTGTCTTTCCACGGTACCCTCTATATCTACTATATCTTTCTCTGTTATCGGTAAAGGCTTGCGAAAAAAAACGTGAATTGTATCCCCTGTGTCCATGACCCAGTAGGCTTCTTCTTTTACTGTTTGTTTTACAAAACGGGCCTTTATTACTCGCTGGAGATAGGCTTCAAGCATGGCCTCTTTTTTACTGAAATACGTTTCCAGTTGGGGGTATTTGATGAGAATCTGGTAGGTGTCCAGAAGATTTTTGACGTCCTTGTAGGCCGGAATGGTTTTGTAAATCCGTTCCCACAACCTGAGTGCCTGATAAATCTCATCTGATTTGAAATACTGAGCCGCAATGATATACAGAGCATCGGCCAAATGGATTTTTGAAAGCCTATTACTATAGCGGGAAACAAGGTCTTCGGCTTCCTTGAGGCGATTGAATTTCACATAATTGTCCACCATTTTGACCAAGGCTTCTTCAAAATAGTCAGGAACATCCAGAAGAAGTCTGTAGGTATCAATGGCTTTTTGATAATTCTTCAGTCGGCTATAACACTCAGCCTGGAGAAATCGTACACTCTGGATAAAGGTGTCCTGGGAAACCTTGTAGTTTTTGGTAATAGCCTCAAGTTGAGAGAGTGCCTCAGAAATCATGCTTGATTGAAGGTACACCTTGGCTAAAAGAAAACGGCCACGAAAATGGTCTCCTTTCATTTTGACAAGTATCTCCAAGTACTCTCTGGCCTTGCGGTAGTTTTTGGTATCATAGAGAATCTCTGCCGCCGCATAAAGGGCTTTGCTATTATTGGGGTTTTTGTCTAAAACCATCACATAATAGCCAAGGGCTTCTTTTTTTCGCTTGATTTTGTTATAGAGTTCAGCAATCTTGAGATACATCTGCATCGCAATGGTATCCTCTGATGTTCCACTCATAGAAGCGGCCACCGAGGCCTTTTCATAATATTCTACCGCCTTGGCGTAGTCCCCTAATCCCTCATAGGCCTGAGCCATATAGTATTTCAAAATATAGTTATCGGGATGCTGAACGGCATACTTTTGAGCTAATGAAAGGGCTTTTTTGTAATGTTTTCCCTGAAGAGCTTTTTCTATGCCTGTAAGGGCGGTATCCCTTGTCAGAAAACGGATGAGAAAAAACACCCCGAGTCCCACAAGAAAAAGCGCTACCCCAATCCAGATGAAAAGACTCACGTTCAGCCACTCCACGTAGGTCCCTCCTTGTGCGCTTTGCCTATATGTATCGGCAGTAATGTCTTGAAAAATTGAGACTTTCAAGAAAAAAGAGGCAGAAGAAAACGGATTGTTTTGTCGTATGGGCGAGGGGGAGAGAAGATAGGGTGAAAGGCTTTAGGGTTATTCCCTTATTTCAGCTGTTTTGCTGAAACATCGTAATAGCCCCTCCCCATCCCCTTTCTTTTTTCTCTCTTTTTAACTTTTTTTATTTTCTACCGATAGAAAAAACGAGGAAAAAAGATTTTCCTAGTCACAGGAGGCCATTGATGAGAAGAATAAACAAAATTTTTCTTCTTTTGTCTACTTTGGCAGTGTTTGCCTTTGCCTATGAAGCCAAAGCCGAACTCTCCGCCCCGAATAGAGAACTCAAGGTAAGTATCCAGTATCGTTTAGACGGAGAGAGCGTTACTATAACCCTACCCCAGAGAGCACGCATTCAACTCATTGTTGGTACGAACCAGCAGCCCATTTCCGTTTACCAGAATGGCAATGTTCTGACCTTTTCAAAACTCTCCGAGATAGGCAAAACGGTTCAGATATCCTACAGTATTCCCACAAGCGCAGAAGAGTTCTTTCTTGAAGAATGGCTTCCAGTATGTTCTGAAAAGGGGTTTGTGTCTATAAATACTTTGTCTCCGCAAGGTTACCGTTTTCTTATCTTTCCTTATGAACGAAGAAGAAGTGATGGCTATACGCTTGACCCTTCTATGAAACCTCGCCTCATTTATGGTCGTTATAGCATAGTTGATGATTCGTACAGTCAGAAAAAAATCACGGTGTTTTCTCATATGAAACTGCAGACGGAAGTGTCGACCCTTTTTGCCATGCTTCGAACCATGGAAAGTATTCTTTTTCCTCTTCAGGTGAATACTATTGATTTTGTCACTCTTCCTGCCTGGCAGGGAATGGTATTTACCAACAGCAATCAAATGGTGGTCATTGTTGGGAATACCACTCCCGAAGCCTTCAAAAATGCGATTGTCTCGTTGTACTTTTTCTCTCTTGTCAACTCTTCGTGGAGACAGACCTTGAGTGATTATTACAAGCGACTACTGGCTGATGATGGAAGCCTTCAAACAGACGAAGCCGTTCGTCTTCCTGTTCCTTCAGATAGCTATTATCAAAACGTTCTCAAAACGGGTTTCCCTTCTGCGGAGAGGCTTGTGGTGGACATCAATTCGATGGAGAAAAATTATGTACTTCTCCAATTTGGATTTTTTACCGTACCGGAGAAACGTTTTCATGAAGCCGTCAAAAAACTTCTTGCCAATTCTACCAATCAAGCCTGGGATTTTTCTCCGCTCTTTGAAGGAACCAATGAAAAAGAAAATACGGTTATTCAATGGGCTATTGAAAAACTTCTTCCCACTCCATCTTTTACCCCTGACCTCTCTGTCAAGTTTCCTTATGCGTATCGAAATTTCACAGAAATCGATATTCCAGCCAAAATAAATGGCACTCTCACCAATCTCCTCTGGAATGGTTCGCGGACAATAGCCTTAAACGAGACATCGAAGGAGGTTATCCTTGATCCGGAAAGAAAAATTCCGCAGTGGAACTATGCTAATGATCTCTGGATTCCCCCCGAAGAAAAACCTCTCTGGGATATTGTTCTTGCGACAGCTCAGAACCACAAGGTCTTCTCCTCTGATTCTACACGGGAAATTCTTGCTATAAAAAGGTTTTCTGCTCCTTCGCCCAACAAGTGGAATATTCCGGCCGGAAATCCTGTGTACGTGGTGATAAGTCGTATCTATACCACCTATCAGAACAGGATGACAGTGGCCCTCAAAGAGATGGTGATTACTCTTAGCGAAAATCGGGCTTCCGTTGTTGCCTACCGACTCCGTTTCTAAAACTTGCAAAAGGCAAAAAAATATGGTATAATATACTCTCATCTGGGGCCGTGGCGCAGTTGGGAGCGCGTTTGAATGGCATTCAAAAGGTCGTGGGTTCGAATCCCATCGGCTCCAAAAAAGGCACACCTTCAAAGGTGTGCCTTTTTTTCAAGGTACTCAAAGTACGACACTTATCCCTTCTCTGGCAAGAAACGTCGGAGGAAAAATTCTCTGAGCCTCTTTTTCAATAGCAAAGCAGGCTTCATCTGTTCTATCTGGGTCATGATGAAAAAGAGCTAATTTTTCTACCCCGGCTTGTTGGGCTACCTGAATAGCCTGTCCCCATGTGCTGTGTCCCCATCCCAATTTTGCCTCAATCTCTTCGTCGGTATATTGAGCATCATGAATCAGGAGATTGGCTTCCCTTGCCACCTGGACGACTCTTTCGTCTAAAGATCCCTTGAAGTGTTCTGTATCGGTAGCGTACACAAGAGTTTTGCCACCATATTCAATACGATAGGTGTAGGCAATACCAGGATGAATATGTCTTTTTGCCTGGACCTTTATGCCCTCAAGTTGGTATCCCCCTTCTGAGAGATCATAAAACGCCATCTTGGCTGGAAGATGTGAGATTTTTACCGGCCAGTAATCATACTGCATCTGACCGGAGAATACGTCTGCAAAATGTCTATTTGCCCGCCCTGGACCAAAGAGATGCATCTCAAAAGCAGGGATATAGATAGGAGCAAAAAAAATGAAACCCTGAATATGATCCCAATGGGTATGACTGAAAAAAATATACAGTTTGGGGGCTTTGCCTGTCTTTTGAAATTCCTGCACAAGATTTTTTCCCAGCATCCGGATTCCTGTGCCCGCATCAAGGATAATTTTTTTCTCCTCGTCAATGCTTACTTCCACACAGGAGGTGTTGCCGCCCACTTCTAATTTATCCCTGTCTGTCAAAGGGCTGGAGCCACGAACCCCCCAGAAACGCACTACCATAGGACCTCCTTTGTTTTTCATTATCGGATAGGGAATAAACAAAAATAAAGCAAAAAGAGACCCTTACACGGTTTTTTCTTCCCCTGTTTGGGTCAGGGGCTACGCCCCTGAAACCCCGCTTTTTCCATTTACAAGGGCTTATTTGTCTTTTTTATCCACAACAATAGGATTGCTTATTATAGATTAAGGAATATTTTTATACTATTTTTTGTTTTTTTATTACTTTCTTGAGACCTTTGCCCATTCGTGCAAAGGTCTCTTTATGTGTTAAAGAAACGCCTCCTCAAGGGGATAGGCAAGCACACCATCCTTGAGTTTTGGTTCAAACCAGGTAGATTTAGGAGGCATGATTTTATTTTCGTCTGCTACAGCTAACAATTCTGAGAGACTCACAGGATAGAGGGCAAATGCCACCGCGGCTTCTCCTTTGTCCACAGCTTCTATCAGGCTTTTTGTTCCCCGGATGCCTCCTACAAACTGGATCCGTTTTGAGGTTCTGGGATCTTCAATGCCTAACATGGGTTGAAGAATCATTTTCTGAAGAAGACTGACATCTAAAGATTCTATGGGATCAGAAGGAATAATCCTTGAAGGAATTGTGATGTGATATATCTGACCATCAAGATACATGCCAATCACTCCCTTGCGTGGAGAATCAAGGGAGCTACTTACATCCAGGGCAAAGCGTTCCGCTAATCTTTCTAAGAAACGATCGGCGGTCATTCCATTGAGATCAAGCACCAATCGGTGATAGGGCAAAATAGCTAACTCATGAGAAGGGAAAAGAGCGGCCATAAAATACGCATATCCTTCTCCCTTTTCTCCATAACGCTTCCATACGTTATAGGCGGAGGCTGCCCGGTGATGTCCATCAGCAATATAAAACCTTTCCACGTCTTCAAAATATTCCTGAATGGTATGAATCATTTCCTCACTTTCGATGACCCAGAGTTTATGTTCTACATTCTGCGCGTCGGTAAAATGATATTCTGGGGGATAGGCCATAATGGTGGCTTTCAAACTTTCCCATGCCCCCATATCGCGAAAGGTTAAGAAAACGGGTCCCGTTCCCACTTTGGTAATGGCAATGTGTTTTGTTCTATCTTCTTCTTTGTCTTTTCTTGTTAGTTCATGTCGTCGAATATCCCCTTTCTCATAATCCTCACAGCGAACAGCGGCATAGACAGCGGTTTGTTCTCTTTCCTGCCATTTTTGCCAGAGAAAATACAGACAGGGTTTTTTTTCCCGAAAAAGCCACCCTTTCTCCCGAAATTGCTCTATCATTTTTCTCGCTTCTTCATACAGCCTTTCATCATGTTCATCCCATTCTGGAAAAAGAGCGTCTGGTCTCGTAATTCGAAGAAAGCTCTTTTCTTTGCCTTGAATCATATGAATGGCCTCTTCTCTTGACATCACATCATAAGGGGGGGATTGAACCTCTGCTACCATATTCGCAGGTGGCCGAAGTGCCGCAAAAGGCCGAATTACCATGATAACCTCCTCGTATAGCTCGTAAAGGAAGTATATTATACAGCCAAAAGCCTCTTTTTTGCAATGAAGTAATGAGATATGTGTATGGCTTTGTCTTAGTTTAGCTCTTTCTTGAGAAAATGAGTGATTTGGGGAATACTTTTGGGGTATATTTTTGAGAGGAAAAGGGGATGGTAAAACCCTTGGCTATTACCTTGTTTCAGCAGAACTCATGAGACAAGGGGAAGAAGAGGTGAGGTTTTAGCCTTTGGCTATTACCCTATTTCAGCAAAATCATATGCTTTGGGGTCAACTAGGATAGTACCACTGTTCCTTCAGCTATCACCTTATTTCAGCAAACCCCCTTCTTTTAGCTGAAACATGGTAATAGCACAAAAAAAATTTTCCACATAACAACTTTCTAACCACTTCTGGACAACCTTGACAATATTTTTTCGATAATAATACAAAGAAAAAAACAGGAGGCTCCTATGACAAAAGATGTTTTCACCTACAGCGAAGAAGAGACTATCCAATTTTTTGAAGATCTCTTCTGGCACGGAAAAATCCGCTGTCCCCGATGTGAAAATTCCGCCTACCGACTCTCCAGTCGTCCTCTCTACCAGTGCAGGCATTGCCGTTACCAGTTTTCCATCAAAAGCATTTCCATTATGCGCAAAAGCCATCTTTCTCTCAAAACCTGGCTCTGCGCTATGGCTATTATCTGTGAAGGAAACGTTAACGGCGTTGGGCTTGCCAAACATCTTGGGGTAAGCTACAAAGCCGCCTGGCTACTTCTCCACAAGGTCCGCAACCTGATGCGAGCCCTTTCGGCAAGGCAAAAACACCACCTTCGCCACCTTCTTCGGAAATTTTTTCTTCTCCCTGGCATCAAAAAAGTCCAGAGGGAAAAGAAACGGCCCTTTCAGGTTATCGAATGTGATAATGCGTCCTCTCCCACCCATTTTCACATTCACCTTGTAGAGAATATCTCGTGCGATAGTCTTAAGACACTCTTCTCCTGCCAAAGCATGAGGGCCATTCTTGATGCTCCTGAAGCTTTTTCTGATATCTTTCAGCAACTTGTTAACCGACTTGAAAACCTTTATCACCATGGCTGTCGAAAACACCCTCAGCGCTACATTGATGAGTTTTGTCTTTTTTCATTGTATCAGGACTCTGACCTTCGAATGAAAAAGCTTTTGTCGATGATAAATAGGGAAGAGCTTCTGCTCCCTTACAAGACGCTCATTCAGGAATCCATCGTCCTGTAGGAAAGGCGTACCGACGACTGGGATTTTTCCTGAGGTGTTCCAACTTCTTATCCTAAAAAGTCTTCGAAGTCTGCTTCTCGTCTGGATATTCGTTTGCAAAAAGGAAAAAGAGTGATGAGACCTTTGCACAAATGTGCAAAGGTCTCAAAAAAGTAGTAAAAAACAAAAAATAGTATAAAAATGTTCCTTAACGTAATAAATAAAACTATTCCTTTGAACAAAAAAAGATAAATAAGCCCTCGTGAACGGAAAAATCGGGGTTTCAGGGGCATAGCCCATGACCCAGATAGGACAAGAAAGCACCCGTGCAAGGGTCTCGTGATGATTGAAGATAAAAGCCCTTTGCACATTCGTGCAAGTGGCTCGATAATTTATTCTTTGCACAACGAAAAGGGAGCTTGGAAGGGATGAGGAAGATAAAAAGAAGGGGAAAAGGTTTATTACCGGCTTTGGCTATGACTTTGTTTCAGCAAAACCTACCGCTTTTTCTCTGGACACGCACCGAGTTTGCACTTTGGCTATTCCCATGTTTCAGCAAAAGGGGGCTTTTAGCTGAAATAAGGAAATAGCAAAATCTTCTCCTAAATCTTCCAAAACAAAAAAGCCTGCCCAAAAGGGCAGGCTTTTGAATGCTTTTGGTGTTTAGTAGATTGCCATCTCCGTTTCTTTGTCAAAGAGATGGGAACGATTGAGGTCAAAGATTACCTCACGATTGGTATCTCCCATGTGAACATTCACCTGAGGATCATACTTCGCAATAAAGGAGTATCCACCATTGGTAGCAAAGTAGACAAATTCCTCAGCTCCGAGACGTTCCACAATTTCTACATTAGCAAGGGTTGTATTGGAATCAATCGAACCCTGGTACATGCTGCGATCATAAATATCTTCTGGGCGGATTCCGAAGGTTACCTCTCGGCCAACATAGGGACGAGCTTTGTCTACAAACTGAGAAGGAATCTTGAGCTGGAATTCATTGAAGTCAAGCCAGAGAGCCCCATTAGAATCCTTGACGGTACAATCAAGGAAGTTCATGGGCGGACTTCCAATAAAACCAGCGACAAATTTGTTCACAGGATTGTTGTACACCTCAAGAGGAGTGCCAATCTGCTGAACAAGCTTATTATTCATCACCACAATCTTGTCGCCCATCGTCATAGCCTCAATCTGGTCGTGGGTCACATAAATAGACGTCGTTTTCATGCGAGCATGAATCTTGATGAGTTCTGCACGCATTTGGACACGCAGTTTCGCATCAAGGTTGGAGAGAGGTTCATCGAAAAGGTATACCTTTGGTTTGCGCACAATGGCACGGCCAATAGCCACACGCTGACGCTGACCACCGGAGAGGGCTTTGGGTTTTCGGTTGAGATACTCTGTGAGGCCAAGAATCTGAGCAGCCTCATTGACACGCTTTTTGATCTCTTCAGGTGGGAAATGCCTGAGTTTGAGACCAAAAGCCATGTTCTCTGCTACCGTCATATGGGGGTAGAGAGCGTAGTTCTGGAACACCATGGCGATATCACGATCTTTGGGTGGTTTGTTATTCACAACCACGCCATCGATCAGGATTTCACCTTTGGTAATCTCCTCGAGCCCTGCGATCATTCGCAGCGTCGTGGATTTCCCGCACCCCGAAGGGCCAACCAACACGACAAACTCCTTGTCGTTAATTTCCAGGTTTACGTCCTGAACGGCTACTACGTTCCCTTCGTAAACCTTGGACACGTTTCTTAACACAACGTGTGCCATATCTATCCTCCACGGATTTTATTTGCTTTTTGAGACATTACTATTGTAAGACAAAAAAAAATCCGGTCAAGTATTTTGGAGAAAAAAAGAAAAAATCTTTCTCAAACAGGTTCGTTTTATATGATAGAGTAATGGAGTTTTCCCAAGCAAACAGCAGGGGAAGGGTTTCTATGATAAATTTCTAATAAAGGGGGTTAAAGCTATTACCTTATTTCAGCAAAAGCCATAGGTTGGCTGAAACAAAGTAATAGCCAAAAGGTGTCTCTTTAGTTTTTACCCCCTTCTCATACCTCATCTCCCAACTTTCCTCCCAATAGCCCCACTTTTTTTGTTCCCTACAAAAGACTCACACAGATTTCGTGAAAAAACAACAAAAATCTTTTTCAAAAAGAGAGTGAACTCTTGCCATTTTTCTGAATCATGGTATAATAAAAACGTAAAAATACGGAGGGGGAAGCGATGCGTATTCTTCCAGGCTTTGAGCCGTTTTCTTTTGTGGGGACAAAGGATGAGGGAGTGCTTCTTATTCATGGGTTTACCGGGAGTACGACAAGTATTCGAGAATGGGGAGAAGCCTTTTTTCGGGCTGGTTACCATGTCGAAGCTCCACGTCTTTCCGGTCATGGTACCTGCTGGCAAGATGTGAACCGTTTTCGGGCAGAGGATTGGCTTCTCGATGTGGAAGATGCGTATCATGTGCTTCAACATCGAGTCAAAACTCTCTATGTAGCAGGTCTTTCCATGGGAGGGCTTCTTGCCTTAGCCATGGCGGAGGAACATCCTGAGATTCAGGCCATTATTCTTGTTAACCATGCGATAGAGTTCTTCCCAAACCCCCTTCTTCCTTATGTGGGGATTCTTCGATTTTTTCTTTCGAGTGTTCCAGCTATTTCTTCGGATATCAAGGATCCAAACACCAAAGAGACAGCGTACGACAGGACTCCCGTGAATGGTGTGTATGAGGTGAGAAGGCTTCAAAAGATGGTGAAAAGCCGCCTTTCAGAGATTACCCAACCACTTTTGATTTTCAAGTCTCAAGAAGACCATGTTCTTCCTACAAGCAATGTTGAAGCCACGATAAAGGCGGTTCGTTCTTCTTTCAAAGAAGTGGTATGGCTGCATAATTCCTTTCACGTGGCTACGCAGGATTATGACAAAACCCTTATCTTTCAAAAGTCGATCGAATTTCTTCAAAAACAAGGGGGGAGTGTATGAAAAACTATATTGGGGCCCTTGATCAGGGAACCACCAGTACCCGTTTTGTGGTATTTGACGAGGACGGCAATATTGTTTCCGTAGCTCAAAAGGAACACCACCAGATTTACCCAAAGCCTGGCTATGTAGAACATGATCCTGAAGAAATTTTTACTCGAAGTGTAGAGGTGATGAAAGAGGCTCTCCAGAAAAAGGGTATCTCTCCTCGTGATCTGGCGGCCATAGGAATTACCAATCAGCGAGAAACGACTATCCTCTGGGACCGAAAAACGGGAAAGCCGTTGTACAATGCCTTAGTGTGGCAGGATACACGTACAGCAGAACTCTGTGAAAAACTCTCTGGGAAGGAGGGTATTTACAGGTTTCAGAAAAAAACAGGGCTTCCTATTGCCACTTATTTCTCAGGTCCCAAGATTGCCTGGCTACTTGAACATATCCCAGATCTTCGAGAAAAAGCCAACAAAGGGGAGGTGGCTTTTGGGACCATTGATAGCTGGCTTATCTATCGACTGACGGGGCGGCATATGACGGATGTCACCAATGCCAGCCGAACGCTTCTTTTTGATATTACGAGGCTTTCATGGGATAGAGAGTTGTGTGAAGAGATGGGTATTCCCATGAGTCTTCTTCCAGAGGTCGTGGATTCTTCCCATTCTGAGGCCTATGGAAGGTTACAACGGGATATTGTAGGCCATGAGGTTCCAGTTACCGCTGTGCTCGGGGATCAGCAGGCGGCTCTCTTTGGACAAACGTGTTATGATATAGGTGAGGCCAAAAATACCTACGGAACAGGCTGTTTTCTCCTTGTGAATATTGGGGAGAAGCCGGTTTTTTCCAGTCGTGGCATTTTGACTACGGTGGGATATCGTATTCACGGAGAACCTGCCGTGTATGCCATGGAAGGTTCTGTGGCTATTGCAGGGGCACTTATTCAATGGGCGAGGGACAAACTTGGTCTTATAGAGAAGGCTCCTCAGATAGATGATCTTGCCATGAAGGTTGAGGATAGTGGGGGAATTTATATTGTGCCTGCCTTTTCTGGACTTTTTGCTCCCTATTGGCGAAGCGATGCGCGTGGCGTCGTGGTAGGGTTAACCCATTACACCAATCGCTTTCATCTTGCCAGGGCAATTTTAGAGGCCACAGCTTACCAGACGAAGGATATTTTTGATGCCATGCTTTCTGATGCGCATATCAACTTGAAAGAACTTCGGGTGGATGGGGGGATGGTGGTCAGTGAACCACTCATGCAATTTCAAAGTGATATCTTGGGTATTGATGTTGTTCGTCCCAGGATAACAGAAACCACGGCTCTTGGGGTGGCCTATGCCGCAGGATTGGCGATTGGATACTGGAAAGACAAAAAGGAACTCCGTACTCACTGGCAGATTGATAAACGCTGGAAACCCCAGATTACAGAAGAAAAAAGACAGTCTCTTTATCATGGCTGGAAAAAAGCCGTAGAAAGAACCTTTCACTGGGTAGAATAATGGTGTACGATTATCTTATTATTGGAAGTGGCATTGTGGGGTCTCTTCTCGGGAGGGAACTCGTTCGTTACCAGAATCGTGTGCTTATGATAGAAAAGGGCGTGGATATTGGTATGGGAACAAGTGCGGCCAACTCAGCCATTATTCATGCGGGATATGATCCTGTGCCTGGCACGCTCAAAGCCATGCTCAATGTGAGGGGGAATGCTCTGTGGGATCATCTGGCCGCGGAACTCTTTATTCCTTTCCGAAGAACAGGAAGCTATGTGGTGGCTCTTTCTCGTGAAGAAATTTCCAAACTCGAAGAATTGAATAAACAGGGAAAGGCTAATGGTGTTCCAGGGCTCAGGCTTCTCTCTGCTGAGGAAACCAAGGAACGAATTCCGGGGATTTCAGAAGAGGCCAAGGGAAGTCTCTTTGCTCCCACAGCGGGGATAATTGATCCTTTTCAGGCGAACTTCTTTGCCTGTGAAAACGCTGTGCTCAATGGAATGGAACTTCAATTGGAAACCGCGTTTGAGGATTTTCTCTGGGAAAAAAACTCCATTGTGGGGGTAAAAACCACCAAAGGCATTTTTCGGGCACGCTGGGTTATCAATGCGGCAGGTATTCATGCTGATGAGATTATGCATAAAGCGGGTCTTCATTCAGACTATCGGATTATCCCCAGGAGAGGGCAGTATGTGGTGCTGGATAGAAATCTTTTTCAGTGGGACAAGGTGGTTTTTCCCTGTCCAAATGAGAAGGGTAAAGGGATTCTTGTGGCCACCACTATGCATGGCAATACCCTTGTTGGTCCCACATCCGAAGAAGTCTCTGACAAAAGGGCTCTTTTTACCACCGAAGAGGGGCTTAGGCAAGCCATCGAAGGGGGAAAACGCCTTGTTCCTGGTTGGGATACTCGCTGGATTATTGCCCAGTATGCCGGGATACGCGCGACACTCTTTCCTACAAAAGACTTTCTGATTGAGGTGGGGGAGGTTCCCGGTTTTATCAATATCTGTGGTATAGACTCTCCTGGTTATGCTTCGGCACCGGCTATTGCCGAATATATCATCCAAAAACTGAGAGAGAAAGGTGAAACTTTCATTCCTAAGTACGACTTCAATCCCATTCGTGAACCCCGAAGACTTTTTAAGCATCTTTCTGTGGAGGAAAAAAAACAGCGCATACAAAGGGAACCCGCCTATGGTCATATCGTGTGCCGATGTGAAGAGATTACCGAAGGGGATCTCCTGGCGGAGATTCGAGGCCCCATTCCTGCAAGAACCTATGATGCTTTGAAGAGACGTACCTGGCTTGGTACAGGTCGATGTCAGGGGAGTTTTGATTTTCCCAGGGTGATAGAAATTCTTGCACGAGAAAATGGGACAACCCCGTACGAGGTGACCAAAAAAGGGGGGGTATCTCGTTTTGTCTTTTCCCCCACAAGAGGGCACTATGACCTATGATGTGGTAGTTATCGGGGCTGGTCCTGCGGGGATGGCGGCCGCTCTTGCAGCCCATGATGAGGGAGCTCGTGTTCTCATCGTGGATCGCAATAATGAGGCTGGGGGTATTCTGCCTCAATGTATCCATGCAGGTTTTGGGGCAAAGAGGTTCAAGAGGGACCTCCCGGGCCCCCTTTATGCCTACCATTTTCTTCAAGAACTCCAGAAACGGGAGATAGAACTTTGGCTTGAGACCTTTGTGATGGATATCACGCCATCACGAAGGGTTACCCTTCTCTCCCAAAAAGGGTATCAAGAAATTGAGGCGAAAAGTATCGTTCTTGCCATGGGATGTCGAGAACGGACCAGATCTCAAATCAATATTCCCGGCACCCATCCCGCCGGTGTGTATACGGCTGGGACTGTCCAGCGAATGATCAATCGTGAGGGCTGGATGCCTGGGAGACGCTTTGTGATCCTTGGCTCAGGAGATATAGGGATGATTATGGCCAGACGAATTACCATCGAAGGGGGAGAGGTTCTTCGGGTGATTGAGGCTCTTCCCTATCTCACAGGGCTCAGGCGAAACTATGTGCAATGTCTTCAGGATTTTCATATTCCCCTTTTTTTGAGTCATACTATCACAAGAATCGATGGCTACGAACGTGTCGAGGGAGTAGAAATCACCCCCCTTGATGAAAACTTCTGTCCCGTGAAAGAAAAAAGCGAATGGCTTGCCTGTGATACCCTGCTTCTTTCTGTGGGTATCATCCCGGAGAATGAACTCAGTCGTCGCTTAGGGGTTGTTCTTGATCCTATCACAGGTGGGCCAGTGGTGGATCAGTATAGCCAGACATCTGTCTATGGGGTTTTTGCTGCCGGTAATGTGGTACACATTTACGATCTTGTGGATGATGTGACTGATCATGGGGAACTTGCAGGACGTTCGGCAGCTCGTTTTGCCAAAAGCCTTTCCCTCTGGAGTGAACCATCTCTCCCTGTTCACTGGAGCGTTCCTATCAGAAGCGTTGTTCCTCAGCGACTTCTCCTCTCCCCCTCTCAAGAGGCACCTCTTTCCTTTTTTCTTCGGGTCTCAAAACCGTGGGAAAACCCTGTGACCTTCATCCTCAAGGGAGAAAATACCGTTCTTTTTGAGAAGAAAGTCCCCTACGCAAGACCCGCTGAGATGATTACCATAACCCTTCCCCTTTCGCTCACGTCATCTCTTTTCCAACGTTCTTTTTCTTCTCTTCTGTGGGAGGCAAGGTATGAATCATGAATTGTATTGTCTTCGCTGTCCACGTGGATGTCTTCTCCAGGTAGAGGTATCAGAACACGCTTTCAAAGTTGAGGGAAATTCCTGTAAGCTTGGAGAAGAATTTGCGATTCAAGAAATCCAGGCTCCACGCCGATTATTTACATCGTCGGTAAGGGTAAAAGGTGGGAGATTTCCGGTTGTCCCTGTGGTAACGTCTGCTCCTGTTCTGAAAGAGGATATTCCACGATGGATTCAGCTCTGCCAAACACTTTCCCTTGAGTCTCCGGTAGAGCCAAATACTGTCGTGGCCTGTAATCCCTTTGGGGACGGGATAGATCTCATCACCACCTGGTTTGGATAAGGAGGCCCTATGTCACTCACGGTAGGAGAATGGCAGGATATTCTCCGGCAAAGAAAAAACCTTTCTCATCTCTGGGCAATCAAAACTTCCCATCCTGAACCCATCCTGAAAGTGATAGAGGATATCTCCTCGGAAGGGCAGTGTCTTTACTTTGTCAGTGCGTGTCCCTCTTATGTTCTTGAACCCTATCCTCCCCTTTTTGAACTTTTGCGCCATCTCCAGAAAGAAACAAAAACCGAAACCTCAAAACTTCTCTCAGAAAGTCGTGTCTATCATCTCCACCGGAGCCTTTTTGAGGGTCTTTATGAGGGAAAGGTGATTCATAGAGATATTCTTTTTTGGGAAGAACTCAGTTTTGAAAAATTGCGTCTTGAGGAGAGTATCCTATCCCAGATTTCCATTCTGACTTCTACGCTTCCCACCACGTGGGTGATTACAGAGGCGCATAATCTTTCTGAAAAAACGCTCTCTCTTCTCAGACAACTCATGAACTCTTCTTCTCATCATCTTCAGATATTTCTTATTACTCATGCCATTCCTCAGAATGCCACCTTTACCGATTTCTGGGAAGAACTCCTTCAAGATGGGCTTGCCTATGAACTTGAGCACGTTTCTCCACCTCTTGTTTTTCCTTCCCTTTCTCTGCCTATTCAGGAGGCTTTTAGTCGTGCACGTTTTCTTCTTCACTATTTTCATTTCCAGGAAACCATTAGTTTGCTTGAAGCCATCCGGTCTGATATCTACCTTACCGAAGATGAGATCATGTATTTTTATCTCAAAGGCATGGCTCATTATTATCTCAGGGAATTTCAACAGGCCATTGAATCCTTCCACAATGGTCTTGAAAAAAGTTTTGATATAGCCAGTGAGGAACAAACCCAGCATTTTCAATTTTATTTGGCTCTCAGCTATCTTGGGCAGGGGGATCTCGAACAGGCTTACAAGCATATCTATGTGGTCTATCATCACTATTATTCCCAGAGTGTAGCTGAAACCTTTGGGTATCTTTTTTACTATCTTCTCATTACATCAGCTTATCAGGGGAGATGGTCTTCGGAGTTAGAGAGTCTTATTCATCAGGTTTTGGCTGAAGCCGATCGCTGGGGTTTTCTCAACATGAAGGCCTATATTTTAGGCGTCTATTTCATTGAAAATATGCAGGGAGGATTTGTAGAAGCCAAAAGTCAGCTCCTCTTTCAGGTATGTGAGGAGATGGTGAAGATAGCCGAAACCCTTGGGAATGAAGCACGCTTAGCGGCTGCCTATCACAATACCGCTATGATTCTCTCCCATCTCAACCGACATGAAGAGGCTTTCTCCTACTATCGCAAAAGCCTTTCTCTCAAAGAGCGTTTTCAGAATCCTCTCGAACTTGCCCAGATACGCAATGGTATTGCTTATGGATATCTCCTTGCCGAGAAGTACGAAGAAGCGGCTGGTTTTCTCCAGCAGAATATTAACTCTTTTCGTAGTATGGGGAATCTCACCGAAGCCCTTCTGACATTGGTCAACGCGGCTATCACACTCATAGGGACATCGCAGTATGAAGAAGCCGCCCTTCTTTTGCGTACCATCGATGAAATGAAAAGAATTGCCGGTATTCCAGCTCTTCCCTATCATTCTGCTATGGAATTGGGGTGTTATCTCGGTATCTGCTATGCAAAAACCCACCAGTCCCTTCGTTTGTTTGGTCTCTATCAACGGGTAAAAACCCTTATGGAAACAAATCCCCATTCTGTCTATGAGGATATTCTCTGGCTTCTTTTTCAAGCCTATTTCTTTTATGAAGAAGGTCAGTTAGACGAATGTGCCAGGATTCTTCAGAAATGGGTTCTTGTCATGGCAGAATACCGCCCTTCTCTCTGGCTTCTCTGGCGTCATGGCTGTAGTCTTTTTTATGAGGTTTTCAAGGAAAACTCCGCCGAGAGAACCTCCTTTCAAGGAATTATTTCTCGTTTGAAAGAACAACAACTTATTTCTCCTGAACTTTACCATATTATCATGACTCTCCCTCCCATCTCCTCTGTGAGTCTTTTCTGGAATAGAGAAGAATGCCTTGCCATAGCCCATGAATTTTTTACCCTTCAGTCTCTGGAACAGAACCTTGTTCGCATGCATTTTTTGAGACAGATCTACTCTATCATGGCCAATACCTCTCTTTCCACCCATCTTTTTCAAAAGATACTGAAAGTGATCGCCAACTATCTTCCTCTCTCTTCTGCCTTCTTTCTTCTCATAGAAGACTTTCACTGGCAAAATGTTGCTTCAGTCAATGATACCCATGTTTTTGATCCTCTCTTTGTCATAGAAAAGGTCTATCGAGAAATCTCTGTGGATCAAAAGGTAGTGGAACTCACCTCCCAACCCTACTGGGAAAAACTCCTCCCCTTCAAAGGAAATGTTTACCTTGTGCCTCTTCGACGACGCTACACATGGGAAGGGGCACTTTTACTCTTGTGGAATGCCACTTTCCCGCTGAGCCGAGAAAACGAGGATATCCTCTCGATGTTAGGGGAATACCTTGCGGTCCAGGTGTATTACAAGAAATTACTTGACAATCTTCGGTTTTTGAATTATGATATTATTACTGGTTTTTACAAGGGCGAAGAGATTGTGCAGCAGATGCGCCGGGAAAGTGCCCGTATTGAGCGCTATGGCAAAAAGCTTCGCAACTTTGCGGTGGCGTATATTATGCTCGAAAACCTCTTCCACTTCCGAGAAAAGTACGGCGAAAACCTCACGAATTTCTTCTTGAAACGTTTCAGGCAACACATTGAGCGAAGTGTGAGAGAGGTTGATATGGTAGGCTATATGCCTGAGGGAGGGGTGATTATTCTCTTCCCTGAAAGCCGTTCGGAGAATGTAGAACGCTTTGTGAAGCGCATGGAGAAGTTTCTTCTTTCTCCTCTGTCTGAACTCAAGGACGTGAAAAAACTTCTCCCTCCTGAAAAAACACACCAACAGGTGGAGATTCAGTGCCATATTGGGATTGTGGACTACCATACCTGTCCTGAATCACCAGAGAGTCTCCTCCATATGGCAAAAGAGATGGCTCTTCGGGCACGGGCAAATGCCACCTTAACAGAAACTTATACGCCAAGGCGCCCATAGCTCAGTTGGATAGAGCGTCGGCCTCCGGAGCCGAAGGCCAGAGGTTCGACTCCTCTTGGGCGCAGAGACCGCCACTTCCTGAAAGTGGCGGTTTTCTTTTTCACTTGACATCACTCTCTCTTTTGCTTTAGAATATAGACTCTTGCGGGAATAGCTCAGTTGGTAGAGCGCTACCTTGCCAAGGTAGATGTCGCGGGTTCGAGTCCCGTTTCCCGCTATCCAAGGGGCGAATGCCCCTTTTTCTTTTGGGGGAGAATGTGGAGATTGCGGATATTCTCATCTATCAGGACAATGATATCCTTGTGGTAGAAAAACCTGTCAATATGCCATCTCAACCAGACAAAACTGGTGATGAGGCCCTCTCAAGTTTTCTTGAAAAAAATCTCTTTTCTTCCGGGAAAAAAGCCTACATCGGCATTGTTCACAGGCTTGATAGGCCTGTGGGGGGGATCATGGTCTTTGCCAAAAACCGGAGAGCAGCAGAAAAGCTCTCCTCCCAGATGAAAACCCGCCAATGTGAAAAATATTATCTTGCCGTCGTGTATGGAGAAATCTCTCCTCCCACCGGTACCTTTGAAGATTATCTTCTCAAGGATCCTCATCGAAACGTCTCTCGCGTGGTTGAACCTCATCACCCTGAGGCCAAAAAAGCCTCTCTCTCTTATCGTGTGCTTGCTTTCCATCCAGAAAAAAAGCTCACCCTTGTAGAAGTCGAACTCCACACAGGAAGGCATCATCAGATCCGTGTTCAGTGGCAATCTCGTGGTCACCCCCTTTATGGAGACCAGAAATACGGACGTGGGTTTACCCGGGGAGGACAAAGGCTTGCCCTCTGGTCCTACCGCCTGAGTTTTGCCCATCCCCAGACGGGGGAGTATCTCACCTTTACCAGAAAGCCCCCTGCGGTGTATCCCTGGATCCTCTTTGAAGGTTATTTTCGTCCTCAAGGGTGAAGAACGAGCCGGACAAGCTCGTGTCCCCAGGGGGCAAGCTTGAGTCTCCAGGTGGTGTTTTCCAGGGTATAGGAGTTTTCTTCCCACATGGAAGAAAATGTTTGTCCTTCTTCTACACCTAAACAGGCCAAGTCTACAAGCACCTCTCGACTCTCATCACTATTCGAAAGGGCGAGAAGCCATCCTTCTTCCATGGTAAACCGGGCCAAAACAAGCACATCCTCATCAGCATAAAGCACCTTGAAACTTCCCTCTTGAAGGGCTATACTCTCTTTTTTCCAGTGGGCCAATCGCTGATACCAGGAAAAGACTTCTTTGTCCCATCGGTTTTCATCCCACACCATGGGATAGCGACACCCCTCAATAGCCTGGGTGTCTCCATCAAGCAGAATTTCGTCTCCATAATAAATGGAGAAGGTCCCTGGCAAAAGAAAACCAGCCGAAATCATGCCACGATACCAATCCCTCCGAAAAAGTCCCCCCTGATTATGAAACCTGATGATATCATGAGAATCAAGAAGATTGAACTGGGTATGGACAAGAGGATTGGGAAGTCTCGTATAGTGTTGCATGATCTGCGAAGCTACCGAGGTAGCTCTTCCCCTCTTTCCCTGAAAGCCTATGGGGAGCTTTGGCTTGAGAAAATGATCCATCTCTCCCGCAAAGAACCGAAGTGGCCTGAGAGAAGCAAAATAATTCATCGCCCCATCCCACTCATTTCCCAAATGATAGGTGATATTGTCCTCCCAATGTTCCCCAATGAGATAGATATCCTTGCGAACGGATTTGAGAGCCTCTCTGATCTCTGAGAAAAGTTCATGTCCCATCTGATCGGCATCCCGACGAGCGGTCTGGTTTCCCACATCAAAACGCCAACCATCAATAAAATAAGGGGCCTTCAAATACATTTGCAAAATGGAATCGGTCGCCCGGTAGATTTTCTCTCTCAGTTTCTCCGAATGATAATTGAGCTGGGGTAGCGTCGGAATATTATACCAGGAGAGATAATTCCCCTGTTCATCAAAATAATAGAACCCTCTTTCTTCTGAAGAAGGATCGGCCAAAGCCCTTTGAAACCAGTGGTGGTTTTTGCCTGTATGGTTGATAGAAATATCAAGAATAAGCCTCATCCCCTCTTCATGAAGCGCCTCAGAAAGTCGGATAAGGGCGGTATTTCCCCCCAATTTTTCATCCACCCGGGTATAATCCACACAGTCATACCGGTGGGTGGTGGGGGCTTCAAAGATGGGGTTGAGATAGAGAGCCGTTACCCCTAATGACTTCAGGTAGGGGATTTTTTGTCTGATTCCCTCCAAGTCCCCCATATAAAAGTCTAAACACCCCGCTTCACGATAGGGAAGGGGTTTTGCTTCCCAGGGCATTTCTCTCGCCGTAAAACCATGATAGGTATAGGGTTTCAGAGGCCTTTGTTCTTCACGGGCAAATCTATCAGGAAAGATATGATAAAACGTGCCGCGGCATACCCAATCCGGGATATCATCCTGGGCAAGAAGGACAAAATCATGATCTTCTGTCGGTGGGTAATCCACTATCCCCTGCCGGGTATAGTACCACACTCTATCTGATGTCACAAGCACAAAGCGGTACTGTTTATAGGGCTCATTAACCCGAAGTTCTGTCTGGTAATACTCAAAAAAACGGGTAGTATGAGCCTTTTTCATCTCCTGCCAGTGCCCATCCCCATTGATAATTGTCCAGAGAAGGACCCGTTGGACAGGATGCTGTTTGCCAAGCCGGAGTTGCACAAAAACCATTTCTCCAAGTTTTGGTCGAACATTGGACACATAATCCCGACTCACATCCGAAAAGACCATCTCTTTCCAATCTCTCATTGGTTTACTCCGTGTTCTATCATAAGGCAACGAAGGAAAAAAGGCAATTTTGGGGTTGTTTTTGGGGTAAAGGTATTATGAAGATCGAGACCTTTGCAAGAATGTGCAAAGGTCTCGAAATGTCCTAGATCCGTTTTTTGAGACCAAAATTCGTTTATTGATCTTCAATGAAGACCATGCGATACATTTAATGTATTTCCCTATGGCAATACACTATTACCACTGGCTTCAGATGCCCCTGAATAGGAAGTTTCATTTAAAGCATCAGAATTGTTTGTATCTCCCATCACAAAATCATGATAAAAATACTCCAATTGACTACTCACAAACTTATTCTCTTTGAATATATGACCAGTGATATCGTTGTATTCATATATTCCTATTGATGTCCCATTTCCTCCCACCACACAATTAGAAATAAGCAAATTTGTTTCAGATTTCAGACCTACAACGTTATTTAGATTAATACCCCAATTATTAGTGAGAATACTATTCATAATTTTATTGTTCTCTCCTGCAAAAAGATACACACCACCAGCACTCCCAGCTCTATTTCCAATAATATTTCCACTTATTATGTTATTTGCTGAATACCACGAGTAAACTCCTCCTCCAGCACTTGCTTCATTTTCACACACACTTCCACTTAGAATATTGTTTGTTGAATACCACAACAATATCCCGCCTCCAATATCACTCAAGGCTTTATTTTCCAAAATGCTTCCTTCTATTGTGTTATTTTCTGAGAAAACTATATAAATTCCTGCTCCTCTTACAGAATTATTATTTTTCACATAAGCGATTATTCTATTTTGTATAGAAGAATCTAACAATATTCCGCCTCCACCATAGATTGCATTATTATTGGAAAAATTTCCTCCTATTATATTATTTGTTGCATAATATAATAACATTCCCCCACCATTTGTGGCTTTATTGTTTTCCAAAATGCCACTTACGGTGTTATTGGTAGAATAGTTGACTGATAATCCTCCCCCAAAATAGGCAACATTGTATTTGGCAATTACATCTATTACATTGTTATGTGAGTTTCTCAAATATAATCCTCCTCCACAGTCATGTGCATTATTATTTGATAGAATAATATTTCCAATAAATGAATAACATACATTTGAAAGATAAATACCGCCGCCTTTATCATGAGGAGGTGATTCCGAAGCATTTCCATTTCTTATAATAAAATTACTGATGACTACATTACTTGCATTTCGTATGAAAAATACATGATACAAGCTATTTAACCCATCCAATTCAGTATAGCCTACAATTTCACTGAAATCGCTATTCCATCCACCGATAAATCTTATGTTGCTTTTGTTAGTCAATAGTATACCATTTTCTAAGCTACTAAGTCCATTGCCTGCCACATAAACTCCAGTAGTAATATATATATTCATTTCTTTTTCTGTAATTTTCTGTATAGCTTTTCCGATAGTTCTCAAGGGTGCTGATGGAGAAAAACCAGAATTATTATCATTTCCATTTACCGAAACAAAGATAGTGTTATAGGCGGGTAAATTTTCTTTATTTTCTTGTGAAGATACAGTACAACCATTTATTTGCCATATTCCCAAAAAAATAATGAGGTAAAAGCTAAGGGTTGATTTTATTTTTTTCACAAGATCCTCCTATATCATATACCTATAATAAAATATTATACACTTCTTTTCTTCAAAAATCAAATTCTTTTGTCCTTTGTATTACCTCGAATGGTTCCCCTTTTCTTTTCACCTCTTCTCCAGGGGCACATAGGGCTGCTGGGGGGCAATACACTTGTACGCGGGGCGAATGATCCTTCCGCCGGCAATGAGTTCCTCCAAGCGGTGGGCTGTCCAGCCTGCCATACGTGAGAGAGCAAAAATCGGGGTGTACAACTCTCGGGGTATACCAAGCATATCATAGACAAAACCCGCATAAAAGTCTACATTTGCACAGATGATTTTGTTTTTGGCCTTTTCGGCGAAAAGTTGCTTCGAAAAGTGTTCAAAGAGGTTATAGAGCTGGAATTCTTCCTCTCTTTTCTTGTATTTGGCGAGTTCTTCTGCCTTTTTCTTGAGAAGAATAGCCCGTGGATCGGAGAGGGAGTACACCGCATGTCCCATTCCATAGATCAGCCCTCGTCTGTCATAGGCTTCTTTGTTGAGAAGGCGGCGAATATAATCCTTGATCTGGTTTTCATTTGTCCAGTCTTTGATTTCCCGTTTCACATCGTCCATCATATTGACCACCTCGGCATTGGCGCCGCCATGACGGGGGCCCTTCAGGGAACACAGCGCCGCCACAATAGCCGAGTAGGTATCTGTATTGGTCGAAGAGACGACATGAAGCGTAAAGGTAGAGTTATTGCCTCCTCCATGTTCGGCATGAAGCACAAAAGCAAGGTCAAGAATCTGGGCCTCAATGGGATCAAACTCCCGGTGAGGGCGAAGAAGAGAAAGAAAGTTCTCCACATGCGAAAGGTTCTCATCCTGGTGGTGAAGATAGAGACTCTCCTTCTCATAGTAGTGCCTTTTGGCATGATACCCGTAGGCTACCATGGCGGGAAATTGGGCGAGAAGCCTAAGACTCTGATCAAGAACATTGGCTATAGAAATATCATCGGGTTGAGGATCATAGGCATAGAGGGCACTGACTTCTCTTGTGAGAAGATTCATGATATCCCGGCTGGGAGATTTGAGGATAATGTTTTCTTTGAAACCATCGGGAAGATGACGATATTTCTTCAAGAGAGAAGAAAATTCCTCAAGTTCCTTTTTGGTAGGAAGCTTGCCAAACAAAAGCAAGAAAATAGTCTCTTCAAATCCATATCTGTTTTCACTTTGAAAACCATTTACAAGATCAAAGATATCGATTCCCCGATATCGAAGTCTTCCTTCCACAGGAACGGGTACTCCTTCATCCATCACATATCCGTGGACCTCACCAATATGAGTAAGTCCTACTAAAACCCCTGTGCCATCGGCATTTCTGAGACCTCGTTTCACATTGTATTCTATATAGAGTTCATTTGGGATGACATCATTCTGCTCAAGATAACTGACATAAGGAGCAAGTGAAGAGAGATCCTTAGGCTGAAATTCTTTCATACAATTCTCCTTCTTCTTAGTCTTCTGAAAGTAAGGCACGGTCATCTTCATAAGACTTGTGCCTGAGTTTGTGGAAACGTTCAATGAGGTTCTCAACGGTGAGGCGTTTTTTCTCCTCACCTGAGATATCCAAAATAATCTCCCCTTCATCCATCATCAATAGTCTGTTCCCGTACTCAATGGCCTGACTCATATTGTGTGTGATCATCATGGCAGTGAGACGATATTCCTCAATAAACTCCTTCGTGAGGGTAAGGATCTTGTGGGCATTTTTGGGATCAAGGGCGGCGGTGTGTTCATCAAGAAGGATAAGCGCTGGTCTTGAAAGGACCATCATCAAAAGGGTGAGGGCCTGTCGCTGTCCACCAGAAAACAGGGCAAGATTGTCCTTCATGCGATTTTCCAGTCCCATTTGGAGGCGTTTGAGTTCCTGTTTGAAAAGTTCTCTCATCCGGTGATCAAGACTGACCACAGGCCATTTGAAGCCCTTCCGATAACAGATCATCATGTTGTCTTCCAAACTCATATTGGAAGCTGTTCCAAGCAGGGGATTTTGAAAGATCCGGCCGATGTATTTGGCTCTTTTGTATTCCGGGTCATTGGTTACGTCTATCCCGTTAATGAAAATCTGTCCTTTGGTGGGTTTGTAGGTTCCAGCAATGAGGTTGAAAAGGGTGGTTTTTCCCGCACCATTACTTCCTATTATGGTAATAAAATCTCCTTCCTTTACCGTGAGATTGATATTCTTGATGGCTATCCGCTCATCCAAGGAATTGGGATTGAAGACGTGGGTGATGTTTCGGAGTTCAATCATACATCCCTCCGGAGTTTCTGAGAGGAAGTTTTTTGTAATCGACTGATCACAATCGACACAATGATGAGCAGTCCGCTGATGAGTTTCAAATCATTGGGGGTAAGTCCGACATAATACCCGTAGTAGCGTCCAAAAAACATGATGGCTTTGTAGAGAAGCGACCCCACCACAGCTCCTAAGGTAAGCACAAAAATCCGGTTGGAACGGAAGAAAAGTTCTCCCAACATCACCGAAGCAAGGCCGCTTATAATGATCCCCTGTCCCAGTCCCACATCAGCATACCCAAGATACATGGCGGCAAAGGCTCCGGAAAGTCCTACAAGAGCATTGGAAAGCCCGATTCCAATATACTTGAGGGTGGCTGGGTTTACTCCCTGAGAGATCACCATCTGTTCGTTGTTTCCCATGGCTCCAATGGTAAGTCCCATATCGGTACGGAAGAAGAGATCCAAAAGGAGTTTTACCACCACGACCACCACAAAGAAAAAGAGAAAAAGACCCCATTCCTTGGGGAAGATCCCCTGGACCATGGTTTCAAAACGGGAGAGGAGATGATCTATACGAAGAAGTTGAACATTTGGTCTATTTCCAAGAACACGAATATTGATAGAATAGAGCATGGTCATGGTAAGAATACTGGCCAAAAGCCCCGGGATTTTGAGTTTATTGTGAATGAGGGCCGTAATCATCCCGGCTACAAAACCACCGACAAAGGCCAAAAAAAGCCCCAAGAAACTTCCCCCACCTGCGACAAGGGTAGCCGCCATAATGGCTGCCCCCAAAGGAAAGCTTCCATCTACAGTGAGATCGGGAAAATTCATGACACGGAAGGTAATAAAAACCCCTAACACCATGAGAGCATAGATCAGTCCTTCAACCAAGATACCTTCAACCATGGTTACCCCTTCTTCTATTGTCGCAGGCTTATTATAAGGGGAAAGATGTTTTTTGGCAATTTCGAGGACCTTGAAGGAGTATTTTCTTCCCAAGTTTGGTTAAGGGGCTGCGCTCTAGAAACTCCGCTTTTTCTGGTTACAAAAAGCCTATTTGTCTTTTTTCAAAAAGGAGTATTTCTCATAAATAAGAAATCTTTTTATACTATTTTTGTTTTTTATGACTTTTTTGAGAGCTTTGTACAAATGTGAAAAGGGCTCGTTATGATAAATAATAATGCAGGCATATATCTTAATTTTTATCATAGCCTACTCTTTCATTTTTTTATAATTATCCGCACGCCGTTTCATATAACGGTTTGCGGCCATGCTGCCGTTTCAATGGCGTATAGCCGCTGTTGTGCGATGGGCAGAGCGCCGCTTCAGTTTTTTGTCTTCATTTCTTAACACTGCTTCTCATTTGCCTGAGTTCGAGTGCGCATGGAGATGATCTTTATTTTCCGTTATTTTCTCCAAAATGCTCTTTATGTAGGTCTTTTTATCCTCTTCTTGAAACACGATATGCTTTGCCTGAATATCCGCTTTTTCGATTCCCCACAAGCGGATAATTTCATGGGACGGGGTGTTCGAAATGATAAACGAATTCAAAACCACCTGGGGATTCCCGAGCCGCTTCTCAATTTCTTTAATGGTCTCATAAAACTGCACCTTGGGATCATTCAGTCCGATATTACGCAGTCCCTTGGGATCAATGAAGGTGACATACTGCTTGTCTTTATCAAGTACCCAGAGGATAAAGTCCGGATAGAAATTGCCGGCTTCGAAAAAACCAACGCCTTTCCCTTTACTGAGGTTTCGTAAAAGATAGAGTTCCTTGCAGGCCAAGTACTCCGTATTCTGATCGCAGAAGGCTTTGAGGTCTTCTACAAAATCTTTTTCTCCCTTGTTCAAGGGAACAGGGCTAATCTCCACATTGCCATGTTCCAGGTATAAGAGGGGCTGGTACAGGTGCTTGCCAAACCAGAGGGCTTGGATCCCCTGGAATTCCCAGTCTCTCAAAGCGCCGCTTTCTATCAACATTTTAAGCTTTTTAAGTTTCTCGATAATCTCTTCTTGGGACTCTTCAATCACGATACGGTAACCAGGCCCATCCGGGCTTTCATGTAACAAGAGATTGGAAGGATCGGATTTTGCCGTCTCCACTTTGTGTTTGCCATCCGGGCTTTCATGTAACAAGAGATTGGGATCGTTCGCGTTCACCTCGCAGTATTCCAGGTGGGGCATTTCCCACTCGCGTTTTTTGTAGGTGTAAAACCGCTCCACATATTTTTTAAGAAGCGCGATCGCGATTTCCTGCCACTCATAGATTTTTTCGAAACGGTCTAACTCAAGCTCGTTTTCTGGAATGTAGAGCTGATACCAGCTTTGATCCAACAGAAGTTTTTGGATCGCTTGCCGGGTTATATTGAAATTGTACCAGCCCCGCTCGGCTTTATACCGCTCGACTTCAAAATAAATCTGATCCATGTCTAAGAACGCGATATGCCATGGCTGTAAATGGGCCCTGTGGGGAGCCGCGTTTTCTTCTCCCGTAAGACCACGGGATTTGATCGCCTGGATTTTGGGATACCAGTTCAAAACCACCTGATTTTTTTGCAGGTACTCCGTCGGCAGGTCCAAGGTGGGGATCGGCGCCAGTTTCCGGAAGGCATCCCCAAACTCAGTCGTGATCCCGTTGATCTGTTTTTTTAACCGAATAATCTTTAAGGGTTGTGTCCCTAAACTCCGTATAACTGGTAAAAAGAACTCCAACCGCTCAGTATCGGCGGGAAGCCCCTCTTCTTCCAAAAAGTCGCGGAATTGGGCCATGTAGTCCGCATGGATCCCGAAAATGGAGAGGGTCTCCAATACCTCGATGTATTTAGGACGGGTAATCCCTTCGGGTAAGGTTACTCGGTTGCTGCGTTTCAGACTGAAATTAAAGCCCTTTAACCGCACGCCGCGGCCAAAGAGCTGGATAATTTGCGCGCCTTCGGTGGCTCCAATGTTCATGAGGCCCATGGTACTGACCCGCCAACTGCTCCAGCCTTCGGTAAACTTTTTTGACCCGATGAGGATGTTGATGGTCGAGTCGTTGTGATTGATCCTGTGAAAGAGCGAACCGGAAAACTCGCGCTCCCCGGTTTCTATCTTGTTTTGCTCGCAGAGTTTCAGCAGTTTGGCGTCGTCGCCCACATTGATGAGGCCAAAGGGTTCGTTGTCCGCGCCGATTCTCAGGGCCAGTTCTCCGGCGGCGCCTTTTAGGTTTTCCACATAGAGCTGACCACCGGCCGGAGCATGAAACAGGGTAACGAGGATTTCATTAAATAGGTCTGAAGCTTGTAAACCACAGGTATTCAAAAACGCAAAGCGGTTGGCAAAGAGATTTCTCCCATCGGCAGTGACCAGCCCTTGGGTTAATACCCGCTCGATGCGCTGAACACTCTGATTTCGTTCATTTGCCACAAAGCGCTTCAGGAATAGCAGAATTTCAATAATATCGGAGGCGTCTTTCGTGGCCAGGGTTGCAGTGACCTTGCTCCCCACAAAGATCCACAGGGGTTTTTCGATATGAAAGGCCCGGAAAGCGCTTTCATGGCTTTTATAGAGCTTTTGCTGCTGGAAGAAGGTTAAGAGGCAAGCAGTTAAATACAGTTCTAAATGATTTTGTTGCGTATCGTTATCCAGATTCAGAATCTGGTAGTCCTTGCCAAAACCATCGTTATAAAAATAGCGGTAGGAATAATCAAACAAAATAGAGCGGGCATACAGGCTGGTAAGATCCGGATTACCCTTGACTGCCTGGGCAAAGGTGGCGGAATATTCAAAGGAAAAGCCCTTTTCGCAGAGGGCATTGCGGTAACGCATCCAGGCGCCCTCCTCTCCCCGGCCGACCCCGCGGTGGCCTTCGTCAATGAGCACCAGGTTGTTGCCTTCAAAGGCCTCGACCGCGACGGTTTTTTCCCCCATTTCCTCTTTGAGCTTGGTAATCTCGATGATTTCCACGCTGTGGCCGGTAAAAAGACCGCCGCCGTCTTTATTGAAAATCTCCGCCTCAATGCCCGAGGCCTGGAATTCCCGCAAATGCTGCTGGGAAAGCCCTTCGTTGGGAGTGAGGAGGATAATCCGGTTCATTTCTTTTTGTCTGCGATGCTTTTCCACATAATGGCGGTATTGCAGGATATTGGCATGCATGAGGAGGGTCTTGCCTGATCCGGTGGCCATCCAGAAGGCGAGCTTATTCAAGTCCTGAGCCGCATCGGTGGAATTTTCAAAACCCTGAATGCGGTCCGCTTCTTCCAGATCCTGATTGATCCGATCCACCTGGGCTGCAATATCGGCGCGCAGTTGTTCTGGGTTAGAAAAATAGCGGTCCAGGTAAATTTCGGTAAAGAGCAGGGCTAAGTATTGGAAATACTTCCAGACAATCGGCTTTTCGCCGTGCGCAATGCGCCGTTCGTTCAGTGATGCCGTATGGCGGAAAATGTTCTGGTCGTATTCCAAAAGAAGAGCGGGCGGTAATTCCGGCAAATCGGGAAAATGGGTAAGCAGCGCGTGGTGAAAGCGGGAGATATTGTTTTCGTCGAATCCTTCGAGCCCTTCGTCCCTAAGGTGCAGAGCCAGGTCTTCGAACTTCTGCACCTTAAAAAGGGAAAGGGCCCATTGGTGCAACGCCAGCTTCCGAGAAAAAGGGATTTGCGCTGTTTTTTTTGCGCCGGTTCTTGGCTTTGCCATCCTTACACCCCCGTCTCTTCAAACATGAGGCGTTTAAAGTCTTCTTCGATGAGGCGCACCTTCCACTGGTCATCGGGGGTTTTCAGGTTTTCCAGGTTATTGGTGCCGTTTACATAGATGAGGTCAAATTCGCGGTCCTTGCTGGAATAACCCATTTTTTTAAACCATTCATCGAGCACCAGGTTATCCTGCTCCACGCCCTCAGGGCTTTCGCCGCCGGGCCGGTTGCGCCAGATCACGAGGATTTTCCGGCCATCCAGGGTGGTGCCGGTAACGGTGCGGAACCACCAGAAAGAAGCTGTTTCACGCGGAGACGCGGAGGGCGCGGAGGAGATTTCTTTTAGTCTTTCTTTAATTCGTAATCGATTTTCGCTATCTCGTTCAAAGGTAGCGCTGATGCGCTGGGGTGATGCGATATGCTCGACCTGCAAGCCCAAGAGGTAATTGAAGGTTTCGATCAGGTCCACCGGAACGATCCGGCTTTCGTCGCTGCCGGGGATTTTTACTTTGAGCTTATAGGCCGTGGGGTCCATAAAGGCTTCGGTATTTAAGAGGGATGCGCTCCCCCGGCTTTCCACATCGAGCATATAGTGGAGGATGTAGTCTTCTTTAAAGGACTTCGCCTCTTCGCCTGCGGAAGCAAATAGCTCGGCTTGCGCTTGGGTGCGGCGGAGTTCCAGGTTGTTCAGGGTATCTTCGTAAGATTCGAGGCGAATGTATTTGAAGCAGTGGGAGATGCCGTTGTAGGAAGAAGAAGTTTCACGCGGAGACGCGGAGGACGCTGAGTTTTTGGAAGGAACAGGTTTTCCGTCTTTCCATTCGGCGGAGTAAATCACCTTTTGAATACGGGGCTTGAGCACCGTGTCGAAATAATCGCCCATTTCCACGAGGATATATTTGCGCTTGCCGCCGTCTTCGCGGTTTAGATTGATGACCGCGTGAGCCGTGGTGCCAGAACCGGCGAAGTAGTCGAGAATGATATTGCCAGTGTCTGTTGATAGCAAGGAGATATGATAGATAAGATCTGAAGGCTTGGGATTAAGAAATATATCTTTAACTCCAAAGAGCGCTTTTAATTCGTTGCTCCCGGCTGTATTTTCAACCAAATCATAGAGAATGCTCCTCTCTTTTAGTATCCCTAATTCACCCTCTCCAGGTTCGTAAACTTTCTCATAAGGTATCCAAATACCATCCTTTTTTACCCATTCAATATCATCATTTTTCACCATCTCAGTAATTGCCACTTTCCCATAACGCCATCTTCCCGCTTTCCCATCAGGTGCTATCGGGTAGTATTCCTGGCCTTCAGGGTCTACCAAAGGAAAATACATCGTTGGCCTATCTTCTTTGTGGGCTGCAGTTCCCCACTTAGCAAGTTTTACCAATTTGTAATGCTTATGTTTTTTCTTATCAAACAGTGGATACCCTTCAGTGCTTTTTGTTAAAGTTTTCTCGTGTAGTACAAAGCTGCCTTTTCGTTTTGCATAGCAGGTAATGTAATCATGTTCAGTAACAAAATACTCGTCGGTTTGTCCGCCACCAGATTTTTTACGCCATATCAAATTCTCAATAAACTGCAACTTAAACAGGTAGTCTAACAAGAGGCGCAATCTAGAGTACTCATTCTCGTCGTTACTCACAAATATAGCGCCATCTATAGCAAGTATTTTGTACAATTGGAGGAAACGATGTTCCATCATCGCTAGCCAACTGGAATGCTGGTAAGAATCTCGATAGAGAAACTCGTCGGCTCCCGTATTATACGGCGGATCGATATACACGCACTTCACCTGTTCCTTATACCGGGCCTGCAACAGGTTCAAAGCCTGAAAGTTTTCGCTGTGGATGAGGAGCCCATCCATTTGTTCGTCAAAGTGATCAATGCTCGCGATGAGTTTAGCTTTAAATTCCTCGCTAAAAAAGCGGGTGTCCAGCACAAGTTTATTGTGGGCTTTGAGAAACTCCACCGACACATCCGAAGCATATAACTTCCCGTCCATCGAAGCCCCAAACAAGTCCTTATTTTTCTCCGCGCCCTCCGCGTCTCCGCGTGAGTCAGCTTCCAAAAATCCGAGCTTCACCCATTCCTCTCTCTGCGCCTGGTTCGCGGCGATTTCCGGGTAAAACTCCTCGGGCACGCGGTCCAGGGTCAGGCAGTAGTTGGTTTCCACCACAAACTTTTTCTTGAGCCAGAGTTTTTTCTGAAAGTTCTCGAGCTGGGCCAAAAAATCGATGATCTTTTTGGCGATACTGCGGATCACCTTGATTTTGGAAAGATACTGTTCCACCCGGGGTGCGCTTTCGTTTTCGATATCGTCCAGATGCATCACTTCGTTTTTGATATAAAAATCGAGTTCCCGGTTTAAAAATCCGCCCAGGTCTTTATGGATGAAGTAGTCAAAGGTGTTGCGGGCGGTGTAGCGGTTGAGGTGCGCCACGAGCCGCGAATAGTCGGCCGCCGTGCCATCGGCTTTGATCTGCGGTTTTTTAAGTTCCGTAATCCAGGGCAACAGGTTTTTGTCTTGCACCGCGAGGATTCGTTTTTCGGCGATGGCGATGAGTTCCTTTTGAGTCGGTGGCTTTTGTTTTCCCGCTCGCTCCGCCTCGGGCCAATCGGTGAGTGTTGCCGGGCGGAATTCGAAGTTGATGACCAGTTCCCCGTTTTCAAGGCTTATAAAATTGTTGGCTGTCAGCACAAAGACCCGGGCTTTGCCTTCCGCCTCTTTCACATTATTATGTTCGCCCTCGGCAGCGTCCACCAGGCGAAAGTGCACGCGCAGGGGATTTTTATCGTTCCCAGGGTTCAAGCGAAAGGCGTAATCGCGCAGGTACTCGCTGGTTTTAATGTAGTACTGGTCATAGTTGGCCCAATAGAGCTTGACTTCTTCGCCTTCGTAGGGAATGGCGTAAACCCCTTCTTTATACACCCGCTTGCTGATAAAGTCTCCTTCAGAGTAGTAGCGGCGAAAAAAGCTGTACAGGTGGTCATAGACTTCACTTTCCAATGCATCTATATCTACAACGGCGCTGGCTAATTGGGCGCGCAGTTCCTTGACCTTGGGTGAAGCATCAGGATCAACACCCAGGTTTTTCGCCTGGGTAATCGCCTCATCCAGTTGTTTTTGAATTTCCTTTTTATCCGCGCTTTGGTAGCATGCAAAGGCTTCTTGCACCTGGGGGAGCAGGTCGTTATCCAAAAACTTGGTAATTTCCTCGCTGCGGGCATGCATGATGCGATAAATGCCAAAATCCAGATCCGGCTGATCGAGTTGGAATAGTTCTTTTAAAAGATTTTTTAGTTTCTCGTATTTTGGGTTCGTATTCGCGTTCATACCACACTCCATTGGATCATAAATAAAATTTCTGTTTCGGTTTTTTGGGCAAGCCGTTTTTCCAGCTTGCTGATGAGTTCATCCCGCCTGGCCATAATCTCGTCTTCAACCTGAAAAATTTCCTGCCGTTGCCGGCGTTGTTGTTTTTCCAGAGCCCGGATTTTTTCCTGAATGGCGTGTTGTTCTTCCAAGGTCGTCGCGTGCCGCGCTTCCCGTTGCAGGGCTTTGATCTGCTCTTTGGTATCCTTCAGGGCTTTCTCGGCGGAGAATACCATATCATCCGCCCATTTTTCCAGTTTTTCCCGGGCTTCGTTAAAATACTGGCTGTTTCGTTCCAGAGAAAGACTAATCGTCGCCTCGGCGTGGCGTTTGGCTTGTGCCCGCAGGCGCTCTATAACTGCTTCGGGCAGGGTGATCTCTTCTATCAACTTTCCGGAACAAGAAAAAAGCTTTTCGAAAGTTTCCTGGTCTAAGGCTCGGCCATCCTGATCAAAACCAGAAAATAAAAGGTATTCTTCACTTTCAAAACTTTCGATGGTCAGTTTGACAAGAATCAAATAGCCGGATTTTCCTTTGAGCTGTTCCACCACATGGATATGGCTTGGGTGATGGCTGATATCAAAGGCGATGTGGGCGCTTGAAGTCGGCAGGTGCTTTGCCGTCTCCACCACATACTCCCCCAGGGGGTGGCTTAAGCGATACAGATACGAATCGTAGACTTCCAGCGCGTTTTCCGCCGCGCGGTGAGCTTTGGTAATGAGGTGATAGTTGCCGGGCGCAATATCTGGCTTGGGCGATTGGAGCAAACGGAATGATAAGGTATCCTCTGAAAACTGGGCTGCATCTTTGAGAATATGCCGGGTCAGATTCCAGAAGCGTTTCGAGAATTTATCCAACTGTTCCCGGGTACTGTCGAGCCTGAGTTTTAGGCGTTCATGAACATCTTCGTCAAAATTTTCAAAGAGTTTTTTGCGGGTGTCTTCCAGGCGTTGCTGGATGATTTCATCCATTTCTTCCTGCAGCTTTTTAAAGGCTGCTTCGATTTCTTCGGGGGTCCGGCATTCCTGGTAAATGGCCAGGATCCGTTTCTCAAAATCCACCCCTGATTCGATGGTTCCCAGAATCTCGTCGGACGCGCCAAACACCCCGCTAAAGAGCCGAAATTTTTCTGAAAGCAGTTCCAGCACCCGCCGGTCGGCTTCGTTGCGTTCGTTTAAGAAATTGATCACCACCACATCGTGTTTTTGCCCATAGCGGTGGCAGCGGCCGATGCGCTGTTCCACCCGTTGGGGGTTCCAGGGTAGGTCGTAATTGATCACCAGGGAGCAGAATTGCAGGTTGACCCCTTCGGCCGCAGCCTCGGTAGCCACCATGATCTGCGCGTGATCCCGGAAATGCTCGACTAAAGCGGTGCGGATATCCACATCCCGGGATCCGGAAATACGGCCTGTATCGCGATTGGCCTCCAGCCATTGTTGATAGATGGCGGTTGCGGCGGGGCTACTATTGGTTCCGTTAAAGGCCACGACTTTGCCGGCATACCCGTGTTGTTCCAGGAAAGCCACGAGATAATCCTGGGTGCGCCGGGATTCGGTAAAGATCAGGGCCTTTTGAGCGGCGCCGCTTGCGGCCATTTCTCTAAACCCGATTTCAAGGGCCGACAACAGACTCTGCGTTTTCGTATCCGTACCGATCGATGCTGCCCAGTGGGAAAGCCGCTCCAATTCCCGGATCTCTTCGTTGATCTTATTTCTATCTATTGTTTCTAAGGGTTCATTTTCGTCTTCCTCTTTGAGGATCTCGTCTAAGAGCTCATCTTCGATTTCTTCGTCGGGAAACAGGCGATCCAGGGTATCTTCTTCGGGGGGTAGCTTTTCGTCCCGCAATTTTTCCAGCCGCGCCTTCATGGTTTGCAGGGTGGCCGCAATGGCTTTGGACGAAGAGGCCAGGAGTTTTCGCAGGATGATCTGGGTTAAATGCTTCTGGCTATTCGGAATGGCGTAACTACTTTCCCGCTGTAAGAAAAGAGAGATGGCCTCATATAAGCGGTGTTCGTCGTCGGTGGGCCGGAAGGGTCTGGTAATGGCTTTTCGTTGGGTGTAGGAAATATATTCCACCACCTGATTCCTGAGGGTGCGTTTACAAAAGGATTGTAGGCGTCTGCGCAATTCTTCGATATTGGCCCCGGCGTTCATGAACTGCGCCCGGAAGGCGTTGACATCGCCAAAGATATTTTCATCAATTAAGGTGGTTAACCCATAGAGTTCAAGCAGGGAATTCTGCAAGGGCGTTGCGGTTAGGAGTAATTTTTTACAGCCCTCGGTGGCCCAGCGGATGCCCTGGCCGACCTTATTGCTCGGTCTATAGGCATTGCGCAGTTTATGGGCCTCGTCAATGACCACTACATCCCAGGTGATCGATTTGATTTCATCCTTAATTTTGTTCGCGAAATTGTAGGACGCGATCAGGATTGCCTTTTGTTGCAGGGGCTGTTTCCCTTGTTTGATCGCCTCCGCATAGGATTTTGAGTCAAGGATTAGCACGGGCAGATTGAATTTTTCCTCGAGTTCTAAAGCCCATTGTTTGCGGATGGACGCCGGTGTAAGCACGAGAATTTTTCTCCGCCGCTCCGCCCAGTATTGGCATAGGATAATCCCCGCTTCGATTGTTTTTCCAAGACCGACCTCGTCGGCTAAGATGCAACCCATGGAAAGGGGAGATTGCAAGGCAAAAAGCGCCGCTTCAATCTGGTGGGGATTTAAATCCACCGATGCGTTAAACAACGCCATGGACAAACGGTCAGGGCTGCCAACGGCTTTGCGAGTTAAATCGTAAGCAATGTATTTGCAATGGTGGTTGGTTAATTTCATCCGTTATCAATCCTCTTTATTTTCTCTTCAGTTTTTCACGGACGGTAGGCGTCTTTGGGAGGGGATTAAGAAATATATTTACAATAAATACTCTATTTCACAATAAATTGACGCTCAGCCTTTCATTTGCCTTAAAAATCAACCCTTCCCAAAAAACTTATACTTAATTGTATCTCATTTTTTTCAAATTGTCAATCCTTTTTTCTGAAGTTCTCGCAACTCAATAGAAATGTCGTCATATTTATCTCAATAGAAATGTCGTCTTTAAAGGCGGGGGGATGTGGGAGGTGACTATTACCATATTTCAGCAAAAGCCTTTTCCATCGGAAGTACAAAGGGACCTTTTCATAGCCGCAAAAGCGGCCGGGGGGTACAGAAAAAAAAGGGGGGTGAAAAAAGAACGGGCCTACTTCCACGGAAAGGGCCTTCTCTCACCAGCCCCCCAGGGCTTCTCTTCTATCGGGGGCTTCTCTCACCCCGCACCGCGGCAGGGGCGGGCTATGGCGATGTTTTAGCCAAAGGCTTCACTGGTCAAAGGTAACCTATCTCCAACCAACAGAAAGTGGGCTCTTTTCCCACGCTGAGCCCTTGGAGGAATGGGCAATGGTCTTATTATTTTGGGGATGGCAAGCTTGACGAAAAGAATTTTGAGAATGTATCTATCTTTGAAGAGTTTTTCAAGACAAAATTTTCATGAAAAAATCTCCAGAAAATTTTTGGCTATAGTCTGAGCAATATTCAAGAACAAGGTTTGTTTAGACGAAAAAGCCTGCAATAAACTCTTTTTATCCACATTTTGCAGATCTTCATCTTCTTGCAAAATTCTTTCAAGATAAGACGATGTCATCTCAATGTGAAATTGAAAACCATACGCCTTTTCCCCGTAGCGAATAGCCTGAGATACACATCCTTCTGAAGTGCCTAAAAGAACAAAAGGGGAATGAGGAAGAACCATTTCCCCATGAAGTTGAAAAACAGGAAAAGAAAAAGGAACCCCGCAAAAAAGAGGGGATTGTTTTCCCTCCTCTGTCAAAGAGACAATATACGGCTCTCCTTTTTCATCAAATAGTCCTATCTCTTTGCGAGGAGATTTAACCACCTCTCCTCCGACTGCTTTGGCCAAAAGTTGCATACCGAGACATATACCAAGATAGGGCTTGTTTTTCCCAAGCCACTTGTGTATCCACTCAATTTCAGAGAGAATCTTGTCTGTTTTATCATTGGCACTATCTGGTCCACCAAGCACTATGACGCCATCATATTTGTCAGGAGAAGGCAAAGTATCCTTCTCCAGATGAACTAAATCAAAGGGGATATCCCACTGGTGAAAAAACAGGGAAAAAGAGCCAGGCCCCTCCCGCTCTATATTTTGTAAAAAGAGTATTTTTGGCTTCTTCATATATCTTCTCCTGTCAAGAGAAAATTCTCTTTTCGTCTTGCCATAACATAGGGGCTTTGTCCCAAGGTTGTTTCAAGGACCCTCAACCTTTTGTTATCATCATGTTTCAGCAAAAGAGGGCTCTCACCTATCCCCTTCTTTCAAAGAGCCTGGGCATAATTCACAACCCACTTGGAACATACAAGCACTTTTTTTGAAACAAAAAGAGTGCCCACCCACCCACAGGCTGAAACAAGGTTATAGCCCATATCTCCCTTCATGAGATTTTCTTATCTCTTTTCCCTCACGCTGATTTTATCCGTATTGCCCAGGGAAACAATTTCAACACTTGTCGGGTGCGAAAGCACTACAAAAGTCCGATAGGGTTCATAGTACACTTCTTTGATATTCAGGTGTTCAAAGAGAATATCAGGGGCCACAGAAAATTCATAGGAAAACTCTTCCTTTGGCAAAAAGCCAATGGAAAAGGGATTCCCATGTCTTTCTGGATGAATGACAATCCTTTCCACTCCTTCACGAACTACAGGCGAAGAAAAAAAAGAGAGATTAACCTTCTTCATTTTTATCCTCCTTCAAACGGAAAATTTTTTCTGCATTTCTTTTCAAAAGCCAGTCTGCTTCCCGGGGAAAATTTGAAAGTTTTTCAAACAAAGGCTGATAAAATCCGTACGTATTTTCTCCCCCCACCAGGGCATCGCTTCCAAAAAGGATTTTTTCCGGACCACAACGATCAAGGATAGGCCACAGGTTTTCCTCTTTCACCCATGTGGTATCTCCGTACACATGAGGGTATCGAAGCATCATCGTGACCGCTTCTTGATGATCAGTGTACAGTCCCATATGGACAAGAACGATGGGCACCTCATACCTTTCTGCCCAGCGGGATACCAATTCAACTCGGGAGAACTCGTCTATGGCTGTGTGGATAACCACAGGCCAATGGAAACGTTCTGCCATCTCAAAGTACATTTGCCATAGGTCATGATTCAACGGAAGGCGGGAGTGGAAGGGATGAAACTTGAAGCCGTAGACCTTTTCTTTCTTTTCCTCGAGATAGTGAAAGAAAGCGTCCTTCTTGCGATCCCGGGGGCGAACCCACGCGAGGGGGAAAAGTCTATTGGAAGAAATCATCTCCAGGAGCACTTTGAGGCCTTCATACTCTGAAAAAGTGGCCAAAGGTTCATTCTGGTGCTGATGACCGTACTCCATGACATCGATTAGCGAAACAATCCCATACTGAATTCCAATGGTATCCATTTTTTCAAGAAGGGCAGCCTCATCAAAAGTATTATACACCTTTCCCAATGAAAGATGCATATGGCTATCAATCATCTAAAGCCTCTTTTCGTAAATATTTCCGGGATATTGTATCACATACCCCTTTACCTCCAGTTGGGTGAGGAGGTGAAGAATTTCCCCAATGGTTTTTCCTGAATTTTCTAAAAGGCTATCCAGAGAAAACTGTTCCGGCAATTCCCGGAAAAAATGATGCTCTTCTGAGGTAAGAAGGGGAAGATTTTCAGCGTTTACCGGCTGTGGTTTTGAGGGAGCATGAGAAAAGACCACCTTTACCACATCCTCTGGGAGTGTGGCCATGACTCCCCCTTGCTTAGCAAGGGCATTACTCCCGGCATAGGTGGGATCTAAAGGATTGCCGGGGATAAAAAACAGGGGTTTTCCCTGTCTTTTTGTAAACTCGGCGGTGATAAGAGCCCCTGAGTTCTCAGGTGCCTGCATCACCACCACGGCACGAGAAAGTCCCGCAATGAGCCTATTGCGAAAACGAAACCGCCATTTTTGATTGATTGCTCCAGGATAATACTCACTCACCACTGCCCCGTGATCACAGATGGCCTCAAAAAGAGCTTTTCTGTGTTCCGCTACCTGAGAAAACGAGGTGCCCAAAACCGCTACCGTATATCCACCATACTCCAATGCCGTTCTATGGGCCATCTCATCATGACCCTGAGCAAGCCCGCTCACCACTCCTATGCCAAAAGAGACAAACTCCCGACAAAAGTAGCGATTGACTTCAAGTGCCTCTTTTGTGGCCTGCCTTGTTCCCACCACCCCTACGAGAGGATATTCTGGGAGAAGATTTCCTTTCACGTACAAAAGAAACGGAGCTTCGGGTATATCCCGGAGGGTCCGGGGGAAACGAGCATCCTCAAGAGAGAGGACTTTTATCCCTTCTTTTTCACACTGGCCAAGGATCTCTTCTCCCCGTGAGAGCATTGAGGAAAACATCTCCCTTTGAGCAGAAGAGACCCCCACACACCGCATTTGATCTTCAATACTGAGCTCAAAGAAATTCTCTACGGAACCACAACTGGCCATAATTTTTTCAAAACGTTTTGGCCCTATGAGATCGTTACAACTCAAAGCGACATAATAAAGTAAAGAAGGAGGCATATACCCCTCTTTGTTATTTTTGATTTAAGATTTGCAGATTCCTCTCTACCGTGTCCCATCGGCTGTCATTCTTGGGGAGGATGGTCTGGAGTCGCCCGTACACCTTTTTGGCCTGATCATACTCTCCCATTTCATAATACACACGAGCCAAAGCAAAAAGAATATCCACATTTTTTGGATTGACCTTGTAAGCACGAGAGATGTATTCATAGGCCTGTTTTGTATCTCCTGCCTGCAAAGCCATAAGAGTCAAAAGGTAAAGGGCATCGGGATTTTCTGGTTCCTGTTTCAAAACAAACAGAAGCCTTTCTTCTGCCTGCTTGAGATAGGCATCCTGTTGAGTTCGCGAAGAAGCCGTATAGGCTAAATTGTACAACACAAGCCCTTCCCTGTAGGCAATACCTGTACTTCCCGGCATAATATCACGGGCAATACTGAGGTAGCGACTGGCTTCGTTCCACATCTTCTGGGCGATAAGCCTATCAGCAAGGGAGAGAGCCACCAGTCGCCTGGCATTCTCCACACGAGCATTGATGATGGCTAAACGAATGAGTTCCTTCTGTTTGGTGAGTCTTTCTATCGCCTCTTTTTTGTTCTCAAGTTTTTGACTGGCGGCTAATTTTTCAGCAACTCGAATGGCTCTTGTGACAGGATTTTGTGAAACCCCTAAAAGAAACCCAACCGTTCCTCCTGCCAAAAAGATGGCGAGGAAGGTGAGCCACTTCTTTTTTTCCATGCTATGCCTCCGCTAAGACACTCTGAAGGATGGTGTCCGGTTTGTGGAGAACCAGTGGCTTGAGCAGAAACTTATTGACCCCTACATCAATGCACTCGATGAGAAGATCTGTTTCGTTGTAGGCGGTTGTCACAATCACAGCGCGTGGTTTTTTGAATTCCTTGATGGCTCTCACCATCTCAAGCCCTCCCATGATGGGCATCCTGATATCGGTAATCACCACATCAGCAGGATCCTGTTGATAGAGCCTGAGTCCCTCCTGACCATTGGAGGCCACAAGGAGTTTTTCCACTCTATTTTCAAGATATTTGGCTACCTCCATCCGAGTGATGCTATCATCTTCAACGTACAGAACCTTGAGAGGAATTTTTTCTGCCATATTGGCCTCCCCGTCTTTTCACTTTATTTTACAACAGAAGTGAGAGTCTTTCAATCTCATCCGGATCGTCTATTGTCTTCACAATATGCCTATCTACATCCCGCTGGAGATCCACCTGCAGGGGTGTGCGAAGTGGTACACCCTTGTGATTGACCACAATCGCTATCTGGGGACGAAGGGTGTATTCTTCTTTTTTGCCGGTAATATAGGCGATCTCCCCTGTACTGAGATGAACAAAAGCCCCCACAGGATAGAAGGAGCCAAGATCGTACATCTTAGACATCTCATTGATGAAACGCTGGGACACATAAGGAGAAAAGTGATTACCGGTATTTCGCATGATGTAAATCAGGGCTTCATTTACCGTATAGGGCTTTTTGTAAGCTCGCTCTGTGGTAAGGGCATCGAACACATCGCACACCGAGACGATGCTCGCAAAATTGCCAATGGCATCTCCCTTGAGTTTCAGGGGATACCCGCTGCCATCCCATTTCTCGTGGTGAAAGAGAATCATTTTCTTGATATAAGAGCTCAGAGAAGGGTCATTCTTGATGATATTAAAACCATAGATGGGGTGGTACTTCATCACCCTGAACTCTTCTTCGGTGAGGTTGTCATGCTTGTTGAGAATAGCAAGTGGCACCTTGATTTTTCCAATATCATGGAGAAATCCCCCAACCCCAACCTCTTTGATGAAGAAGGTATTGAATCCCAATTTTTTGGTGAGAAACATGGAGAGAATTCCCACATTGATAGAGTGCTGGTAGGTGTAGCTATCATAATCCTTGAGAACAAGGAGATTCAAAAAACCATTGGGGCGGGCTTCCATCTCGGTGAAAAAGCGATTGATGGCTTCTTTAGCACGATTGGTATCGGGGAGCTTTCCATAGCGGATCTCTGTCACAATCTCGTCAAAGGCGGTTTGTGCAAACCCCAGAGTCGCCTCGCTGAACATGGGGGTTTTCTGGGGGGATTCTTTCCACTTGGGCGGGGCATAATACACGGTGGTAATGCCTTTGACCTTCAAACGAGAAAGAAAGGCATCTGTTAAAACCTTCCTTGCTGGCCAGAGCATGGTTCCGTTCTCATCGTAGAGAATGCCTGAGAGAACCGTCCCTGGCTTCAGAAAGCGCACCTCAACGGCCTCGAATTTCTCCTTTTCGAGCATGAAATCTATTCAAACTCCTTGTAGATTCCGCTTATCTGTATTCCTTTGTTATTCTGGTACTTTCCTTTGTAGGGTTCAATCTTGCCTTTTACCGTATGGAAGTAGATCTGGGCTATTTCCACAAAGGGATATACCCGTATCGGCTGAATCACAGAGATTTCTAGTGTCCAGTAGCCCGAAAATCCCACATCCCCAAAGCCTGCCGTCGCATGAATAAAAATGCCAAGCCGTCCAATACTGGAGCGTCCTTCAATAAGCGGCACATACTTTTTGGATGTGGTATGCTCCACGGTACGGCCAAGATAAAGCCTGTTTGGTTCTAACACAAGTCCCTCAGGGGGGATGGTAAGCACGTCATAGGCGCAGGCCATTTTCATATCAAGGCAACCCTCCCGCAGGACATAGAGCTCATTGTGCAGACGCAGGTTGTAGGAATTCGGATTGAGAAACTTTTCATCATAGGGATCTATGATAATATCTCCCCTTTTGATGGCTTTTCGGATTTCAGAAGCCGTGATAATCATACTCACCCCTTATCCTTTCAGGCTTTCGATAATTTTGGTGATTTTTTCTATCTCGGCCGTGTAATAGGCCAATTTGTCTTTTTCCTTCTGGATAACGGCTTCAGGGGCCTTGGCTGTGAAGTTCGGATTGGCAAGTTTTGCTTCTGTGGCCTTCTTCTGACCCTGAAGACGCTCTAACTCCTCTTCAAAACGGGCAAGCTCCTTCTCTTTGTCAATGGTTCCCTCAAGAGAAACATACACATCAAAGCCTTTTCCATGGCCCACAGCCTCCATGGCCTCTGGTTCCCTTTTGGAGATGAAATGAAGTTTCGCCTTGGACAATTTTTCGATGAAAGGTGTATAGGATTCTAAAATTTTTCTGTCTTCTGGTTTCTCCACAATGAGGGAGACCTTGACTTCCTGTCCTGGGGCGATCTTGTTTTCTCCCCTGACATTTCGGATAATATATACAGCTTCCTGAATAAGCTTAGCCTCATTCATTTCTTTTTCAAAGACAAAGCGAGGATTGACCTCTGGATAGGAGGCAAACATAATTGTCTTTTCATGGCCTGGCAAGGTGAGGTAGATTCGTTCTGTCACAAAGGGCATAAAGGGGTGGAGAAGTTTCAGGCTTCCCTCAAGCACATGAAGAAGAATTGCCCTTTTGGCCTGTTTTTCGGTCTCACTACCCTGGGTAAGGGTTACTTTGGACACCTCAATATACCAGGAACAGAAATCATCCCAGATGAAGTCATAGAGGAGAACGGTAGCTTCATTGAAATGAAAGGCCTCGATAGCCTCTCTCACCTGGCTGATAGTCTGCTGGTAACGGGAGAGAATCCACTTATCAAAGAGGTCAAGGGTAATCTCCTCAAGCGAAGGAAGAGGCTTCCCCGTGAGATGAGAAAGAATAAACTTGGAGGCATTCCAGATCTTGTTGGCAAAATTTCTCCCGAGTTCACACTTTTCATTGCTATAGAGAATATCATTGCCCAGTGGGGCAAGACGGGTCATGGTATATCGGAGAGCATCTGCTCCATATTCACCAATCACATCAAGCGGATCAGGAGAATTTCCGAGAGACTTACTCATCTTGCGGCCAAGGTCGTCTCTCACAATACCCGTGAAATAAACCCGTCGGAAGGGAATCTTCCCCATAAATTCCATTCCCGCAATAATCATACGGGCCACCCAGAAGAAAATGATATCCGGGCCTGTTACCAGGGTGTCGGTAGGATAGTAGTAATCTAAATTGGGGTCTGGATCTGGCCACTTATGCACCGCAAAAGGCCATATCCACGAAGATGCCCAGGTATCAAGAACATCAGGGTCTTGACGCATGGTCATGCCGCACTTGGGACACTTTTCAGGTTCCTGCTCGTAGGCATCCATAAACCCACAGGCATCACAATAATACACGGGGATACGATGTCCCCACCAGAGTTGACGGGAGATACACCAATCCTTGATGTTTTCAAGCCAGTGGAAATAGACCTTGGTCCATCGTTCAGGATAAAAGGTGATTTCTCCTTTTTTTACCACCTCGATGGCCGGCTTCACAAGTTCGCTCATCTTCATGTACCACTGTTCAGAGAGGTAGTACTCAATAGGCACATGGCCTCTTTCTGAATATCCAACCTTGTGGGTGTATTTTTCGATTTTTTCCAAAAGCTTTCGTTCCTTCATGGCCTCTACGACGGCCTCTCGAGCCTCATACCTGTCCAACCCACGGAAATCCTCAGGGACAAGGTCGTTCAGGGTGGCATCAGGGTTCATGATATTGATCATCGGGAGATCATGCCGAAGGGCCACCTCATAGTCATTGGGATCGTGAGCCGGTGTAATCTTGACCACTCCCGTTCCAAACTCCGGATCCACATACTCGTCAGCGATGACAGGGATTTCTCGCTCAGCCAGTGGGAGAATCACCGTCTTGCCAATGAGATGACGGTATCGTTTGTCGTTGGGGTTTACTGCTACGGCCGTGTCTCCTAACATGGTCTCTGGTCGGGTAGTAGCCACCACCAGAAACTCATGGGAGTCCTTGATGGGATAACGGAAATACCACAGATGTCCTTCTACCTCCTGGTAGTATACCTCTTCATCAGAGATAGCGGATTTGGAGACAGGACACCAGTTCACAAGTCGATATCCTCGATAGATATAGCCCTTTTTGTAGAGTTTCACAAAGGCATGAATGACCGCTCTATAGTAGCCATCATCCATGGTGAAGCGTTCTCTTTTCCAATCACAGCTTGTGCCTAACTTTTTGAGCTGCTCAATGATAATACCACCGTATTTCTTTTTCCATTCCCAGGCATACTCGAGAAACTTCTCACGCCCGATTTCCCACTTGTTGATACCTTTTTCAGCAAGATACTTGGTGACCTTGGCTTCGGTCGCAATAGAGGCGTGGTCTGTACCTGGAATCCAGCAGGCCTCATAGCCATTCATTCGATAATAACGAATAAGGACATCCTGAATGGTGTTATTGAGGATATGTCCCATTGTGAGAATCCCCGTCACATTTGGAGGAGGCATGACAATCGTATAGGGCTTCTTGGTGGGATTTACCCGGCTCTCAAAAAAGTCCTCCTTCATCCAGTACTGGTAAATCTCTTCCTCAAACTGTCCGGGGGTGTAGTTTCCTTCAAGCGATCGATACTCCATGGGCACTCCCTTTGCCATTTTTTCTTTCTTAAATTGTAAGAAGAAAAGGGATTTATGTCAATCAAAAACAAGACCCTTCACGAGTGTTTTCTTTCCCTGTTTAGGTCAGGGGCTACGCCCCTGAAACCCCGATTTTTCTGTTTACAAGGGCTTATTTGTCTTTTTTGTTCAAAAAGAAATAATTGTTTGTTATCTAAAATGATATTTTTATACTTTTTTGTTTTTTGTTACTTTTTAGACCTTCGCACATTCGTGCAAAGGTCTAAAAACACGAAGAGAAATCTCTTTTGGCCTTACGAAACGCATGGCTTTTTATCTCAGAGAAAGGATGACGGCTACCCAATCCTGATACTTTGCCATGGTGTTGGTAGTGATGAGCCGCGCGTTGTATTTTGTGAGTGTCTCCTGGAGTTTCTCCTCAGGACCGGCAAAAATCACCCTTTCTCCTTGTGAGAGGCTTTCAAGAATCTTTTCCTCTGGGAGAAAGTCGTACTTGAGGAGCCCCTTGACAATGAAACGCTCTGATTGGTCAACCCAGGCGGGGAAGTAGAGTTTCGCCTTTTCTGGTTTTTGGGGGTTTTTCCAGAGGGAAAGGAGAATTCTCTGCGAGGGGGGATAAGAACGAATCTTGGTTTCAAACACCCATTCTCCAGGGAAAAGAACCACTAACAACAACACTATTTCTGTGAGAACGCCGCTCCAGAGAAGGAGGTGAAGGGGTTTTTGCATCAATTTTTTTATCCATTGATGGGGGCTTTGGCCATTCCAGAAGTGCCAGGCAATGAAGACACTCAGGGCGGGATAGAAGGGGTTGAGGTACCAATCACTTTTTGTTTTCATGATGAGAGGGAAAATAAGCGTGCTAAAGAGCCATATCCAGAAAAAGGAGGGCCCAAAACCAGAGGTTTTGAGATGAAAAACCACTTCATTTTCCTTTTTTTTGAAGAAAAGATGAAAACCCATAAAGGGAATCACAAAAAACAGAAAGAGCGACCAAAAGAGGGTTTTGAAAAAGATTGGTTCTAAGTAATGAATATTCGACCCCGGGTGACCTTCTATGGCTTCTCCACTTCTTTTCAAAAGATCGTATCCGAGCATCTTCTGAAAAAACGTGAGTCCATCTACCTGATACCTTGCCCAGGCCCAGAGAAGGACAGGAAAGCCCATGAGAAAAAGAGAGACAAGCACCTCGTGCCATCGAAGTTTTTTGTATCTTTTTTCTGTGAGAAGCACAAGCAAAATGAAGGTAAAAGGCATAACCGCAGAAAAAGATTTAAGGAGAAACGAAAGGGCCACCATAAAAGAAGCCACATAAAGCCCCCATTTCTGATTTTCCGTCCACTTGAGCATTCCCCAGACAGTGAGGGTCATAAAAAGGGCCATCTGGGCATCATAATCACCGTATCGTGCGGTATGAAAGGCCAAGAAGGCATACATCGTGGAAAGAATAAGTCCGCTGGTGAGGGCGACCTTTTTCCCAAGTCGTTTGGCTATGATCATCGTGATTATCACCGTCAAAACAGCCGAAAGAGCGGAAGAGAACCGGAGTCCCCAGAGATTGACTCCAAAAAGCTTGTATCCCACGATGATGAGCCACGCTCCCAGAGGTGGTTTGAGATTCCAGTAGTCTAATTGACCATCATAGGTCATGGCTATATAGGAATGATTCTTCATCATCTCGTAGGCATTGAGGGCATGTCTTGCCTCATCCCATGTCTCCACTTCAAAATTGCCAAGGTTGACAAAACAGTTAAACACGGCAAGAGCAACAACCATCATAAATAAAAGGGGATATCGATACTTTTTCCAGAAAGACATAGAAACTCCTTTCTTAAGATGGATTGAGTATAAAGAAAATATAGCCAAAAATCAATCAGACGAAACACGTGGACTACTCTTGTTTTTGTCTTTTTTGGTATTCATTTTTTTGGCTTTTCTTTTTGAGACCTTTGCACGAATGTGCAAAAGGTCTCAAAAAAGTAGTGAAAAACAAAATATAGTATGAAAATATTCTTTGCAGTAATAAATGGCCCTATTTTTTGAATAAAAAAGACAAACAAGCCCTTGGAAATAGAAAAAGCGGGGAAGAGGGGCGTAGCCCCTGACCCAAATAGGGGAAGAAAACACCCGTGCAAGGGTCTCTTTTTGCTTTTTCTCTTTTTTCTCGCTATAATAAGTGAAAAAGAGGATAAGGAAAAGTTTCTTATGTCATCTTCTCGTCTTTGTTTTGTTCTCCCCTGTTATAACGAAGAAAAGGCTTTGGCCTTTACCTTAGAAAAAATCACGGCCAGGTTTCAGAGTCTTGTGCGGGAGAAACGCATAGCGAAAGAAAGTGCCATTCTTTTTGTGGACGATGGAAGTACGGACAGGACATGGGATATTCTTAAAGAAGCGAGCCGTACTCACCCTTCCATTATAGCCATCAAACTTTCTCGAAATTGTGGACATCAAAACGCCCTCCTTGCCGGCCTTACCGAAGCCTACCGTTTGGGTTTTGATGCGGTTATCTCTATGGATGCGGATTTACAGGATGATATTGAAGTCATAGGGGATTTCATCAAAAAATATCAAGAAGGATACGATATCGTCTATGGGGTGCGTTCCGATAGAAGCACCGATTCCTTTTTCAAGCGGGAAACAGCCCTTGCTTTCTACAATCTGATGCGACTTTTTGGGGTTCCCCTTGTTCATAATCATGCGGATTATCGTCTCATGAGCCATAGGGCAATTGGAGCCCTTCTTTCCTTCCCAGAGAGAAACCTTTTTCTGAGGGGGCTTGTCCCTCTTCTTGGCTTCCCCTCGACGGAAGTTTACTACAAACGACTGGAACGGGTGGCAGGAGAAACCAAATACCCCCTCAAAAAAATGATTGCCTTTGCCCTCAATGGTATTACCTCGTTTTCCATTCAGCCCATTCGATTGGTAACTTTCACAGGCTTTGCGGTCTTCGTCATGAGCTTTGTGATACTCTTGTATGCGCTTGTAGAAAAGATGGCTGGAAAGACGGTGAGTGGTTGGACATCGCTCATGTTTTCTCTCTGGTTTTTAGGAGGGCTTGTGCTGGTGGCCCTTGGGATCATCGGGGAATATATTGGTCGTATTTATATCGAGGTCAAACAACGCCCCCTCTTTTTTATAGAAAGACGAGAAGGAACCCTTTTTCAGGAAAGAAAAGATGGTTAGTCGAACTCTCAAGGAGGTGCTGCGTTTTGGGATTGTTGGAGGGATCAACACGGCGGTTGACTTTGGAGTGTTTTTTCTCTCCATAGCTATAGGGGTTCCCCGGGTTGGGGCTCAGGTTTTAGGATATACGGCTGGTGTCATCAATAGTTTTGTATGGAACAAGCACTTTACCTTTCAAGACAATGAGAAAACCAGTATAGGGAAAGTGCTTTGGTTTGTCATGGTTAATCTTCTTTCTCTGGGAATATCAAGCGGGGCCATCTATTATCTCCCTCTTTTAGGAATCTCGATAGGAATAGCCAAAATCATCGTTACCATTCTTACCTTGGTCATTAACTTTGTAGGATACAGGCTTTTTGTCTTTGGAAGAAAAGAGGGTCAGTGAAAAGTGAAGAGGCTTTTTGGAGGCAATAAAAAAGCCACCCTGCCAAAGGGTGGCTTTTTTCGGAGGGAGAGGGATTCGAACCCCCGGAGCCTCGTCGGCTCAACGGTTTTCAAGACCGCCTCCTTCGACCGCTCGGACATCCCTCCTTTTTTATAGAGATATATTATACGCAAAAGAGTCCAAAAAATCAAGCCGAGGTGGTTTCTCTTCTCACCCCAAAGGCAATCAAAAGACAATTGATAAGTGCCATGATTCCCCCAAACCAGAAGGGAAGGGGTTGCCAGAGGCTATAGAGAAAACCTGCAATAATACTTGCCGGAAGAAGGGTGAGTCCTACAATCATGTTGTAAAACCCAATAGCGGTGGCCACAGAATTCTTCGGGGCAAGATCAGAGACAAAGGCTTTTTCAGCCCCTTCCGTCAGGGCATAATAGACGCCATAGAGAAGCCACAATACCCATACCATCCAGCCTTGGCCTGTGGGAACAAGACCAAACCCGAGGTACACGAAGCCGTAAAGGGCATATCCTGTGACCAGGATGGTTTTGCGCCCAATTTTATCCGAAAGAGAACCAAGGGGCATGGCCAGGAGGGTCGTTGTCAGGTTGAAAGCCAGATACATCAGGGTAACCATGGCTAAGGTATTCCCCAAGTCCTGAGAACGGAGAAGGAGAAACTGGTTTGAAGAATTTCCAAGGGTAAAGAAAAACTGGGCAAGGAAAAACGCACGGAGTCCCGGTGTGTACTCTTTGAGAGAAAGCTTGGGCGCATGGGCATCTTTTTTGCCGATATCAGGTTCCTTGGTAAAGAAAAGAAAGATCACTCCGATAAATGCCGGAATAAGAGAAATAGCAAACAGAGGATAAAACGCCGAAGGTTCAGCGTATCGATCTACATCCTTGAATACAAAGGTAATCAGAAGAAAACTCAAAAGCGTTCCCATAAAAGCCCCGGCAAAATCCATGCTTCGTTGAAGCCCAAAGGCTTTTCCTTTGATAGAGGGGTCAACCGAATGGGCGATCAGAGCATCACGAGGGGCCGTGCGGATTCCCTTGCCGATTCTATCAAAAATTCGGGCTGCAAAGACCGTAAACCAGTAGGGGATGAAAAAAAGCGCCTTGGCAAGGGCTGAAAATCCATACCCTGCAATAGTCAGTCCCTTTCGTTTTCCTATCTTGTCAGAGATGTACCCAGAAAAAAGTTTGAGAATACTCGCTGTTGATTCTGCAATACCCTCAATGATACCAAGGATTGGCCCGATAAGGGATGCCTGTGTTTTGAGAATAGAACTCACAAACGCCTGAATGAGCGGATAAATCATCTCTGAAGAAACATCAGTAAAGAAGGAAGTGAAACCGGTGAGCCAGACATTTTTGTGAAGTTTTGGTTTGGTAGAGGCCATGGCTTTCTCCTTTATATTTTTGAAGATAGTATACGGAAAGAAAAAACTTTTTTCAATAAAAATCCCCTTGCGTTTTTCCCAAAATATGTTATAATGGAGTATCCTGAAAGAGGAGTATGGCCATGAAGAATAATTATTCGGTGGTTACCCAGCTTATGATGAGAAATCCTCGTGCGGCCGCTGATATGGCTCTTGCCTTTTTTCTTCAGCAGGTTGGGTTTCGTACTACCTACAGGCGACGGGATGGATATGCGACAGAGATGCCCCTTATCACCTTTCGTATTACCCCTCTTTGTAATCTTCGGTGTATTATGTGCGGTCAACGAGGTCTCACCGGTACCTTCAAAGACGAGGTGGCGATCAAAGAAAAGGACAATATCGTCCCCATTGATGTCTATAAAAAACTCACAGACCAGGTAGCCAAAAAAACCAAGGTTTTCTACATCTGGGGGGGAGAGCCCATGCTTTATCCCAATTTTATGGAGTTGGCGGAATACATGGCACGAAATATCCCTCTCTTTACCGTGAATACCAATGGGACGCTTCTTGCCCCTCATGCCAAAGAGATTGTTCGGGATAAATGGTCTGGTTTTTTTATCTCCCTTGATGGTTTTGAGCAGACAAACGATGCCATTCGGGGGAAAGGCTCCTATCAGAGGGTTATTGAGAGTATTCAGGCCATCAACGAAGAGAAAAAACGTCAAAAAGCCACCCTTCCCCATGTGGGTATTGTGACCACCATCAGCAACATGAATTACAAATACCTTGATAAACTTGTTGAGGCAACCAAGGACATGGGACTTGCTTGGCATATTGTCAATCTTGGGACGTACACGAATACCGCCATTGGTCAGGAGCATGAGCGCTATTTACAGGAAAAGTTGGGGATCACCCCCTATTACTGGAGGGGGTTTGCCAATGGATGTAATGAAGGCATTGATGGAAAAGAATTTTCAGAAATCTTGGCAAGAGCCCATTCCATCAAAACAGACCATCCCTTGATCACGGTGCCGGTGATTCGTCCAAGCAAGATTGGTGAATACTATGCCAATCTCGACCACCTTGTGAGAGATAAATGCACAGCCCCATGGTTTTCAGTCAATATCAACTACAATGGAGATGTCCATTTCTGTGCTGATTATCCCGATTATATCCTCGGGAATATCATGAAAGAGGATATCTGGGATATATACAACAATGAGAAGGCCAGGACCTTTCGCAAGGTGCTTCGGGAAAGCCCTCATGGGATTTTCCCGGGATGTCGAAGGTGTTACCAACTCATGCTCTGTGGTCACAGGCGTTGGGGATATTAGGGTAACAGGAAACGATGATTTTTCTTCTGGTTGGAGGCATGCTTCTTGGTCTTGTGCTGATTATTTTTGTTTTTCGGCGTCTCAATATTCCCCTTATTCTTTTGGCCCTTCTGGTAGGGATTCTCTTTGGAAGTGATGTGACGGGACTTATCTACTTTGACGACGCTATCCTTACGAGGGATATTGCCACAGTGGCCCTTCTTTTTATCCTTTTTGCTGGGGGATTTGGTATTAAAGAGGAGGAATTTCGCCCTGTAGCTATCCCTGCGGGGCTTCTTGCGACGATAGGGGTTTGGCTTACCGCCTTTCTCACGGCTTTTGGACTTGTTTTTCTCACTAAAAAATCTTTTTTAGAAGCCCTGCTTCTTTCTGTGATTATCTCTTCTACCGATGCTGCAGCGGTTTTCTCTCTCTTTGGCACCAGTCTTCGCCACAAAGTGGCTTCTCTCATCAAAATTGAATCCGCCTCTAATGACCCGGCGGCCATTATCTCCACCCTTTTTGTTTTGCAATTTTTTATGGGGGCGACCTTTGCTCTTCACTCCTCTTTTTTGCGCTTTCTCTGGCTTCTTTTTGGGGGTGCGGTTATTGGGCTGATTATTGGCAAACTTGCCGCCATGGGACTGCGGAAACTGACCGAAATTGACATTGGGTATTTTTCTGTTTTTCTTCTGGGGGTGATCTTTTTCTGCTTTGGGGTGGCGGAGGTTTTCAAGAGTAGTGGGATTTTAGCCGTCTTTTTCTGTGGCCTTGTCATGGGAAATGAAAAACTCCCCTATAAGCATGGGTTAGGCTCTTTTGCTGAGACACTCTCGTTTCTTGCCAATATATCTCTTTTTATTCTTTTGGGGCTTTTGGTGTTTCCAAAACAACTTCTTGGGGTTTGGAGAGAGGGGATCGGGCTTTTTCTCATCGTGAGTCTTGTGGCAAGACCTTTGGCGGTTTTTCTCTGCACATCAGGGAGTAAATTCTCCTGGAAAGAAAAGCTTTTCATCAGCTGGAGTGGGATCCGTGGGGCTGTTCCTATTGTGCTTGCTACCTATCCCTTGGCTATGGGACTTGATCCTCACCATCGTCTTTTTAATACTATTTTTTTTGCAGTTACCCTCTCGGTGACTATCCAGGGCGGGACACTCCCCCTTCTCAAAAAACTTTTAGGCCTCAAGATGAAACAGAAACGAAAGCACACCTCTTCCATGCAGTTGGTTACCATTCATAACACCACCTATGAACTTTTAGAAATTCACCTTGATGAAACTTTGTACGAAGGAGAATGCAAGGTGGCAGATCTTCAGCTTCCCCAGGGTGTGACCATCACGATGATCACGCGAAAGGATGGGGTTATTGCTCCTTCTGGTCAGACGGTCGTGAGGCCAGGAGATACCCTTTTTGTCCTCGCAGAAGACAGCAAAAAGGGAGAAGTCCTTCATGCGATTTTGAGTCATTTTTGAAGAAAAGACAAACAAAAACTTGCAAAGAATCTCATTTTGTGGTATACTATTTTTCTGGAGTGGCGATATGCAGGAATGTATCTTCTGCAAGATAGCGCGGGGAGAGATACCATCAGAGATTGTCTACCAAAATGACAAGGTGGTGGCCTTCAAGGACATTCGACCGCAGGCTCCCATCCATGTGCTTATTATCCCGCGTGAACATATTCCTACTTGGAATGAAAACACCGACCATGTGGTGGTAGCCATGTGGCAGGCGGTGAGAACCATAGCCAAAGAGATGGGGATAGATGAGTCTGGTTATCGAGTCGTGGCCAATTGCAACCGGGACGGAGGGCAAGAGGTATTCCACGTCCACCTCCACCTTTTGGGAGGGCGTCCTCTCAAGTGGCCACCAGGATAAACCGATAAAGAAAAAAACTACCAAAAAAGGGGTGATGATAGATGCTGATTGTAGAAGTGAAGGAAAACGAGGCTATTGAAACAGCTCTTAAGCGTTTCAAGAAGGAAATCGAAAAAGACGGTATCCTCACTGAGGAGAAGAAGCACCGTTTCTATGAAAAGCCTTCTGAAACTCGTAAGCGAAAGGCCTCGGCTATCGAGCGAAAGATTGCCAAGAAAGTTCGCAAGATGCAGCAGATGAACCGCTACATCTAAGGGGACATTATGGGAATGTTTGAGGATTTGCAGCGTCAGTACATTGACGCTCGCAAAAGCGGGGACAAGTTTGCCTCTCAGGTCTTAAACCTTGTTATTTCTGATCTCAAATATGAGAAGATTAACAAGCAGAAAGATCTTGAAGATGCGGATGTGATTGCCTACCTTCGAAAGACCATCAAAAGCCGAAAGGAAATGCTTTCTGAGGCAGAAAATGCTGGTCGGCAGGATGTGGCGAATGAGACAAAGGCCGAGATTGCCTTTCTTGAAAAGCTTCTTCCTCAGATGATGAGCCGTGATGAGCTTATCAAGCTCGCAAAAGAGGTAAAAGAAACTATAGGAGCTTCCTCACCGGCTGATATGGGACGAATGATGAAAGAGGTCATGGCAAAAACAGCCGGTAGAGCAGATGGGGCTGAGGTCAAAGAGGTGGTCACCGCTCTCCTCAAAGGTGAATTGTAGTGAAAAAGGCTGTCCAGAAGGACAGCCTTTTTTGTCCTGCGTTTTGAAAAAGTTCTCATAGCAAGGAGTCATTATGCGGATTCACTTTACCAAGATGCATGCGTTGGGCAACGATTATATTCTCATTGATGGTATCAGATATCCTGAAGCCCTTGCTCGAGGCAGTGAGATTGCTAAACTGTGGAGTGATAGGCATTTTGGAGTGGGGGGGGATGGAGTAATTTTTGCGGCACCTTCTTCTTCAGCTGATATCATGATGCGTATGTTTAACGCTGATGGGAGTGAATCAGAGATGTGTGGCAATGGTATTAGACAGCTTGCCCGTTTTGTCTATGAGAAAAATATTGTGCGAAAAAACCATCTTCGTATAGAGACCCTTGCCGGTATCAAAGAAATTGACATGGCTATTTCCGGTAGTGAATTTCGCATTACCGTGGATATGGGCGTGCCTATTCTTGAGCCTTCAGAGATTCCAGCGGTGGCTGAAAAGGATAGCCAGGGTATAGCCCGCACATCCATCACTCTTGAAGGAAAAACCTTTGACTTTACCTTAGTCTCTATGGGCAATCCTCACGCCATTACTTATCTCGATAATGTGGATAGTTTTGATGTTCATCGTTACGGTCCTCTTGTTGAAAACGCCACCCGTATCTTTCCCAAGAGAACCAATGTGGAATTTATTCAGCCTCTTTCCAGACATGAACTCCGGATGCGTGTCTGGGAAAGAGGGGCAGGAGAAACCCTTGCCTGTGGAACAGGGGCATGCGCCAGTGTTGTTGCCAGTATCCTCAATGGAATTACCGAGAGAAGCGTCCGTGTTCACCTTTTAGGTGGTCCCTTAGACATCACATGGGATGAAAAAACAGGTCATGTGATCATGACTGGGGATGCTCACACCGTGTTTGAGGGAGAAAAGGAGATTTAGTCCACCACCTGACAGAGAATCAGCGGTTCATCCTGGACAACAATTTTGTAGGTTTTTTGAATAAAAAATCTGGCCTCAAGACCTTCGAGTGCCCGTTTATCAATGAGAAGGGGTATTTTGAGCCCTTCGGCCGCCCGTTTGACGAGGTCTATTCTCTGAAAAACCTTTCCCTGTGGTACCAGCTGGCTGAAATCTTCACCGAAAATTGGCATGGCTCCTATTCGTACCTTTTCCGTGAGGATAAGGATAGAACTTTCTACACGGATATCCTGGGATTGAGCAATGGTCTTGATTTCCGAGAGAATGCGTTGAGAGAATTCAATGGCTGAAAGATTCTTGTGTTCATAAAAGTAGGGAAAGCCAAAAAAGACAAAGAGCCTCTCATGCTCCCAGAAAGGAAACCCATCGTATTGATGAATATATTCCGAAGTGGTTTTTGCTAAAGCCTCAAGAAAGACATATTCTTGAAGGGGGGTAACCTCCCCCATTTTCCAGAAAAGAGTCACAATGGTGGCCGGTCTTTCAATACCAAATCGAATTTCCCCATCGGAGGCTAATTTTTTCTGGATTTCCTCAGAGAGAACCGGATTCATCCAGAGAATCTGTTTTTGTGTGTTTTTCACCCTTGAGGCGTATTGCTGCCACGCAAATAAAAGAGGAGAAAGCATATTGGTATCGTGAATAGGGGGAATATGAGAAAAGAGAAGGGGATTTTGCTTGAGAAGCCACAGGGAGAGTCTTTTTACCCTCCTTTGCCAGAACCATCCCACCGCATAATGGCGAACAAGGAGCCATCCCGCAAGTCCTATACACCACCAGAGAAGTGATGGCGAAGGTTTTTTCATGCCCTCCCAGAGAAGAAAGCCAAGAGAAGCCACAAAGGGGGTTTCAAGTCCGTATTCAAATACCCAGGAGGGTTTCTGAAGGTTCCCAAGAAAGCGGAGATTCCACCGGGAAACAAGAAGTCGCCACACATCAAAGACAAGAAGATGAAGGGGAGCAAGAGAGGCTATAACCCATACCACCCTTACTGCCGAGGATTCCCGGAAAAACCAGAGATAAAATCCCACCATTGTCGTAGAAAGCCATTCCAGAACAATGAGCCACCACAGGGTCCAGCGTGAAAAAAGAGAAATTTTTTCCCAAAGAAGCTGCCGTACCGCCACCACAAAGGCCGCTAAAGAGAAAAATCCATAAACCATCCATACGCCCAATTCTACTCTGAGAGAAAGCCTTTGTAAGCCCCCAAAAAGGAGAAGAATGACCGCTGTTTTATAAAGAAGATAGGAGAAAAAAAGAATAATTTTCATTGTACCTCCCTCTTTCTTTTTTATCGACCAGAAAAGAGTCCAAACTTAAACTTTGAGACCTTTGTCCATTCGTGCAAAGGTCTCAGGAAAGTAATAAAAAAACAGAAATTGAAATATTTCTTTCCCTAATAAATAATAAAAAAGCCTATTTTTTTAGATAAAAAAGACAAATAAGCCTTTGTAAACAGAAAAAGCGGGGTTTCAGGGGCTACGCCCCTGACCCAGACAGGGAAAGAAAACACCCGCGCAAGGTCTAACTTTACTCTTTTTCCCGTTGAGCAAGAGAAAGCTACCAGGGATAGCGGCTTCGGGGATTTCCCCCTCCAAGAGGAAGCTTTTGCATATTTTTTCTCTCTTCCTGCTGGACCAGGTTGAGAAGGGACTGGGTATCTCCCTCTGGAGGAGTTTGTTGAGGAGCCTGGTTTTTCTTGTCTTCTTTCTGAGGGGCTGGAGAAGGTTGGTTTTGTGATTGAGAGGAGGATTGGTTTGATTGCTCTTGCTGGAGATAGAGAAGGTTTTCAATAGTCTTTCTATACAACGGATGCCGGGGGGAGATTTCTTCGAGAAGTTGTCGGTAAGCGAGAGCCGCCCCTTTTTTCTCCCCACTGGCTGCAAGCGTTGTCCCCATGTTATACAAACTGCGAATTCTCATATCAGAAGAGGTACTATTGGTGAGACCGGCAAACTCCTTTGTGGCCTTGTCCCACTCCTCAAGATAGTACAGTGTATTGCCAAGATTGTACCTTAAAAGGGGAGAGTCTGGTTTTTTGACAAGTGCCCGCTGGAAAGCCTCTTTTGCCTCCTGATAACGCCCCTCTCTATAAAGCCTTGTCCCACGAGAGGCTTCACTGGAAAAACCTTCTGAAGGTGTTATGTGCAAAAAAAGCGCCACGAGAAAAAGCAGAGGGATTTCTCTTTTCAATGGCCAGAGAAGGGCCAAAAGCCACAAAAGAAGGGCGGGAACTAAAAAATACTGATACTGGGCCTGCATGGTCTCATAGCTTATTCTTCCATAAGGGGTTTTCTTGATTTTGTCAACGTATGAAGCGAGCTTTTCTCCTGCATTCTCTGTTCCCTCCAAAAAGATCCCGCCTGTTTTTCGAGCTATCTCTTTCAGGATCTCCGGTTGCAACCGAGAGATGATTTCTTTCCCCTCAACCGTGAGAAAAGCTGGAGGTTTGCCCTTCTCATTGGCAAGAGGGATTTTCCCCCCTGACACTGTTCCTATACCAATACTCACAATCTGGATTCCTTTCTGGGCTGCCTGAGAAGCCACCGAAATGGGGTGATGTTCCATATCCTCCCCATCGGAAAGAACAACAATAAGTCGGTGAGAAAGGGTGTTTTTTTCAAAGAGATCCATGGCTTTTCTGAGAGCGTCCTCTAAATTTGAACCCTGATTTTCAATAGCCAGGGGGTTGGCCTCCTGAAGCCAGAGAGAAATCACCTCATAATCGAAGGTGAGAGGAACAACCGGATAGGCCTCAGCGGCAAAAAAGACAAGCCCTATGCGATGACTTCCCCCTTTGGCCATCAAATCAAAGACAATACGACGGAGTCGCTCTAAACGACTTTCCCCGATATCCTCACAGAGCATACTTTGAGAGAGATCGGCTACTAAAATGATATCCACCCCTTCAATTCGTTCAGTGCGATTTACCATCCCCCACCGTGGATCAAGAAGCACAAAAGAAGAAAAGAGCACAGAAAGAGCGAGAAAAAGATTCTTCACAAACCGGTTCCAGGCAAAATCCTTTCCAAAAAGCGTATTTCCCTGCTCTAAAGAATACTGTCGTCTCCTCCATCGCTCCTTTTGCCATTCTACCATAAGAAAGAGACCAAGCATGAGAAGTCCTATTCCCACCATCCACCAGACACGTGAAAACAATCCAAATACCATAAGGCTTCCTCTCACATTCTCTTCTCATTGTAGGGATAACACAAAAGAAAGTCAAACTTTACACACAGGCCTACCAGAAGAGTTCCACTGTGAAAAAACCTCTTCGAGTTGGTTGGCTGTTAAAAAACCCTCTGTCGTTGCCTTGAGCGTGCACACATGCTTAGCAAGAAGCTGGGCTTTCCAGACGGCTGTTTCAGCGTCCTCTCCCCTGAGAAGATGGGCATGGCAAAATCCTACGGCCAAGGCATCTCCAGCCCCATTGGTATCAACAACAGGAGAAAACCATTCCACCGCCGGGAATCTCTCTACCTTGCCCTGATAACTCATCATCACCCCCCGGCTTCCCATGCCACAGACAACCGTTCGAGTCCCGTTGTTGTCATACATCCTGAGAAGAGATTCTGGATTGGGATGATTGGCCGCCGAAAAGAACAGAATATCTGCAGCCTCAACAAAATCTCTGCGATAAGGATCCTGTGGATCAACAACATCCTGAATATCCACAGAAACGATTATCCCAAGTCTTTTTGCGATGGGCAAGAGAAACCGACACCAGTTTTCGATACTGAAATGGGCAAGCCTTACCCCTGCAAGAAACCTTTCGCACGCCTTCTCATCAGGCACAATCTCCATGGATCCCTTCGCATCGTAGAAATTTTTTCGCCGGCCATCAGGATACATGAGATTGATACTTCTATGTGTTCCCTGTGGATCTGAAATCCAGAGACTCTCTATACCCGAAGAAGTGAATTCCTCTCTAATCCACTTTCCATGATAATCCTCCCCAATGGCCGCAATACATTTTGTTTCATACCCTAAGCTACAAAAAAGCTTTGCCCCATATCCTCCTGCCTGACCAATATAATCCCTGTTCTGTGAAAAATTCATTTCTACAGAGAAATCTACTTCACGACCATACAGATAAATATTGGTATCAATACCAACCGCCCCAATCATGGCTACCTTATTTTGCATTGTCTTCTCCCTTTTTGGGAATAGTGTAAAGAAATAGCCTGCTTTTTGCAAAAAGAAACCCCCTCCATAGCGGAGGGGGTTCTTCTCATCATCGCTTAACGTACGGTGTAGTTGGCTCCTTCGTTATTATCCCAGTAGGTTTGACCATTGACTGTATACTTCACCGCATACTGGACGGTCTGACCATAGAAGCTGGGGATAAAGAAATACCACCGTTCTACCCCATACATATTGGGGTTATCAAAGGAAGAATAGCCGTAATAGACACGTGGACCGGCGTAGCTTGCAGAAGCGGTTAGGGTATGCTTCCAGTTGTTTGTGGTATAGACGATAGTCACTTCCTTGGCATAGCCAACATTCTTTACATCCACAGCCCCGTTCCCGGCTGTATAGAGATACACGGCAGCTACCATCATCTCTTTGCCAAGAAGGGGACCAGCGTTTTTAGCAAGCCGGTAATTCTGTCCACCATTGTTATCCCAGTAAGTCTGTCCACTTACTGTATAGCCGATCACAAACTCGTCGGCAATCATGCCCATAAGAGGATTGTACACGCTGTTAAAACCAAGCTCCCAGGTTTCCCAGCCGTTTCCTGCAGGACCACGGTATTCAGCCTGAAGGTTTGTCCATGTTCCATTGGTCAGTTTGTGATGAACAAAGACCTGTTTCTGATAGGCAATATTCTTCACCCGAATCACGAACCGACGCTCCCGCATGTAGCCGCGGTAGAAATGCTCATGGTCAAAGGCTTCCACCAGTTTGACCATAGAAGAAGAGCTGGACGTTGAAAGAGAAACAGAAGAAAGAGCTGAGCGGTTGACTTCTTCAGCACCATTTTCAGCCTTGTTTTCACCTGCAGGCACCGTTGCACATGACACCACACCACCAAATACAAAACCCACCAACACCAATTTTTTTACGAGATTCATTTTTGCTACCTCCATACGGGATTATTATAAATATATTATAACAGAAAAAAGTGAAAAATGCAATTTTTTTGTTCATTTTTGCCTTATTTATGTGCATAATGCACGAAAGATTTTTGCCGATTTTTCCCTTGGCTTTCTCTTGAATTGTGTGATTTGGAGAAATGTTTTTCTTTCTTTTCGTCCTTCATTTTTGAAGGGGCTTTGGCCGAAAAAAATAAAAAATTAGGGAGTATGGTGTGAAAAGGCAATGGTTTTTGATGATAGGATGGGGGTTGGTGGTCACAGCCATGGCTTTTGAGTCCTCCCAGCTGGCCCCTTTTCGTTCAGTACCACCGGCTGAACTCAGAAAAGCCATCCAGTCAGCGGTTTTAGCCAACCGGCTCCCTCAGTTAAAGGAGTACGTTCTCAAAAATCCCTCTCAGTTTGAAGGACTGGATATTGCAGGAGTGTATGGGGAGGTGGCCACCAACTACTATGGGCAAAAAAACTTTTTCCTTGCCCTTATGACAGCTACCGAAGGGTATTTTATGAAAGGGACTCCTGAAAGTCGTGCCCTTTGTGCGTATTATGCGGCTCGTGTTCTCTACCAGCAAAATAACCGGGAGTCAGCCCTTTTTTATGTCAATCGTTCCCTTGAATTATTCCCTACCAATCATAGTCTGTATTTCCCCGCCAAACGACTCAAGAGACAAATTCGATGGGAATACCTCTCCGCCAGTGAAGGGCTCCCTGATGAAAGTGTGAGTGATATCTGTTTTGATGGAGATGATGTGTGGTTTTCCATGTGGACTGGGGGTATAGGGCGATTCACCAGAAGCTCTCTTTCTCTCCTTCTTTTTTCGGCAAAAAAAGGGGGGCTCAAGTCTGATCATACGAGAACCCTTGCCCTTGATGGGGATATTCTCTGGGTGGGCACCTATGGGGGGCTCTGTTTTTATAACAAAAAGACGGGGAAATGGCAGAATGTGAGCGGGGAACTCTCGGATGTCCCTATCAAAAAGCTTTTTTTGCATGAGAACGGGCTTTATGTCGCCACTCTTGGCAAGGGACTTTTCTTAAGCAAAAACGGCTCTTTCCAGAAGATCTTTTCTACTTCAATTTATGTCTCTGATGTTCTTCATGTTGGAGAGTGGACGATTGTGGCCACCATGGATAACGGGGCCTATGTGCTCAGGGATGGCAAACAGGTTGCAAGGATACTTCCGGGAAAAACTATCAAAAGCCTTGTTTTCTATCGTGGGATGATTTACGGGGGGACGCATGGGGATGGGCTCTTTGTGGTCAAACCCGGAGAATGGAACACTGTTCAATGGGTGAAGGGATTGTCCTCGCCCTATATCGAAACCCTTCAGGTCTACAGGGAGGTACTCGTTATAGGTACCCTGGGTGGTGGAGTGAATTTTCTTTACCCGAATGGGGAGGTGCGGGTGCTCACTATTCTTGATGGGCTCTCCAGTAATGATGTGGTACGCATACGACCGGAAAAAAATCGTCTCTGGTTTGGGACTCTTTCTGGTGGTATTGCCATCCTTCTGGTAGAGAATATGGAGGATATTTAAATGAGGGTGTGTTCATTTCACGAAAAACAGAAACGAGAGAATAGGCTTTGTGAGAAGGGGGTGAGTACCCCCTTTCTTCGTAGTGAGGAAAAGGGTCAGGCAATTGCCCGAGAGGTTATCACTACCACTCCTCCAGGACAGAAGGTGGTTTTTGTTTGTTCAAGTGATTTGGATGGAATGGCTCTTCTTTCCGCGGCGAGAATCGTGTATGCTTCTGGGAGGGAAGTGGTCGTGGGCATTGTCTCACCGGCAGGGGAGTGGACTCCTGCAGGCTGGAAAAACCATCTTGAGATAGGCAAAAAAAGGGGAATAAAAACCATCTTTTTTCTTGATAAAACAAAAGGATGGAATGATTTTTTGCTTGCTTCGGTAGGGGGACAGAGAATTATTGCAACTTTCTTTTCACACTGGAGGGCCAGAATAGACCGCCAGTCTTTTGGAGAGTGGGCCATACGGAGTTTTCCCTTTGTGATTGGGGTAGAACTTCCCTTTGGGTACCCTGAGGCAATTCCTGTTTACCAGACGTGGTGTTTGGATGTCGCTGTAGAAGAGATTATGGAATATCCTTGGCGAGGTATAGCCGGGGAAATGAAAGTAATCCCCACCTATGGGAGTGATACAGCAGACATGGGCAAAACCTTTCTCTCTACGATGGAAGAAGTGGCTGGACTTTTGCACATCAGGTCCCCTGAGGGACACAAGGGTACTTTTGGAAGGCTTCTTATCGTTGGAGGAAGTGAAAATTATCCCGGAGCTGTTTTTTTAGCCGGAGCTGGAGCGCTTCGCAGTGGGTGTGGGCTGGTTACCATAGCAAGTGGCACTCCTTTGCCCTACAAAGACCCCCAGATAACCTATCTTCCTCTTCCCCCTCAAAGAGAAAAAGAAACGCTTGAGACCTATCTTCAGAAACTTCATACCTCCACTATTTTAGTAGGTAATGGGTGGGGAGAGGACCGCAGACACATCGAACTCCTTCGGTTTCTCCTTTCTCAGCCGTATGCTTCTCATATCGTTCTGGATGCCGATGCCTTGAATCTTTTATCTCGTTTTCCTGAGTTGTTTGAACTCTTAGAAAAACAGAAATCTCTCCAGAGAAAAAACCTTGTTCTTACCCCGCATGGTGGTGAGGCGGTGAGGCTTCTCAGAGTGACACCAGATATCTTTCGTACAAGAAGAAAGGAATTATGTGTCGAGTTTTCTCGTCGTCTTTCCGCCACCCTTGTCCAGAAGAATGCCACAACTCTGATTGCCACACCGGATGGAGAGGTATGGTATTCCTGCTATGGGAATAATGCCTTGGCCAAAGGGGGAAGTGGGGATATTTTAGCCGGACTCATCGGCGGTCTTCTTGCCTCGGGCTATGAGGGAAGGGATGCCGCGTTAGTGGCCACCTTTCTTCTTGGAAAAACGGCTGAACTTTTCACCGAAAACTATCCCGCGGAGGCCTGTACCCCTGAAAGTCTCCTTTCTCTCCTTCCGGAGGCATGGAAAAGGTTGTACGATATTCGAAAAAAAGAAGGCTAAAAGATTGTTTCTTTTCCAGAAAAGAGTCCTTTGCACATTCGTGCAAAAGGCTCAAGAAAGTAAAAAAAAGCAAAAAGCACTATAAAATATTTAGTATAATAAACAAGCCGATTTTTTGGATAAAAAAGACAAATAAACCCTTGTAAACAGAAAAAACGGGGTTTCAGGGGTGCAGCCCCTGACCCAGATAGGGAAAGAAAATATCCCTGCAAGGGTCTCGAAAAAGTTTTTTATTCACTTTTCGTCTTCTAACGAAAACAGTTCCCTTCCTGTATAGCTTTCATAGGTTGCCTTTAAGAAAGTGAGGATTTCCTTTATCACAGAAGGAGACGGGATCTTGTCTACAAAGAAATCAAGAGGCTGTTGCAAAGCATCCAGAAGAAACCTCTGGGTTCCCGGTCCCATGTGCCAGTGGGGAAGCCCAATAGTTTCCAAAAACTCTTTTTTCTCCTCCTGAGAGATATTTTCCAGATCCTCGGGAAAAAGGTTTTCCTCCTGGAAAAGATGGATAAGGTGCACAAACACAAGATGTCGTGTATGCTTGTGAATCTTGAGAAAATGAAAGAGGGAAGAAATCTCCGGGAAGGGTTTTTCTTCGCTCAGGAGATGGTACCACACATCACAGAGAAGAAAAAATTCATTCAGTTTTTCTGGATTGTCCTTGATCTCTCTATTCTCAGAAACCAAAAAGGCTTCCTTGAGAACATAGGTGTTTCGGTCACTATCTTCAAGAACATACCGTACCTCATTGCCTAAAAGAAGTGTTTGTGAACGCTGGCTTTTTTCACTGCCTGCCCCAAAAGCAATAAAATCCTTTCTGCCCTGGAGAGGATCAAGAATCGTTCCTGTGATGTGGTTGGAAGCATAGGCAAGACTTCTGTTTCTTGCAATAAGCCATCCCTGTCCGGAAAGAGAGGCTTTCATCATATTCAGTCATGCTTCTCGTATTCAATTTTTTCGACGATCTGGTAGCTTTTGACATTGCCACGTTTATCCCGGATCTCTTTGACAATGGCAAACCTCCCCGCCCCAATATAATAAATCCTCTGATCACGGGCGAGACGGCTCTTATGTTGCTGGAAAAGCTCCCGAAGGGCACAGTCAAAGTGTACCAAGGCATCATGAGTAGGATGTCTCACGGTGGTATAAAATTTCTTGATGGGATAATTGCAAAGTGGACAAATCGATTGATTTTCGGTACTTGCTGTCTCAGGTGCTGTTTCTTCTGTTTCAGAGGCAGTAATCTCTGCAAAGCTGTAAACAGGGACATCGAGATCTTCGGGGAGTTTATAGTCCGGTGGAAGGATTTCCTTAGCCTGAGAACGTTTTACATAGTCTAAAGAAGACCCCGGCTGAGGAGATTTTACGGCATTCTGAGAAACTGGCTGAGAGGTTTTCGGAGAAGTATGTGGTTGTACGGGTTTCTGAGGCTGTTGAAAACGTGATTGGTTCTGGTTTGTTGGCTGAGGACGATTCTTTTTGCCCCGGAATCTCCGCCAGCGTTTGTTTCGTTTAGAAGTATTCTGATTGGGTTGTGGGGTATCCATCATCGGAAATTCTCCTTATAAAAATCATGGCCGGGGCTCGAAGGCCCCGACGAGATTATGGCAAATCAAGATGGGTCAGTGGTTCAAATACACCAGGGACATCGGCCGGAGTAAGTGCATCTGCTCGCTTGTGAAACTCTGGCAGAATTGCCTGGAACTCTTTGTCCAGACGAAGCTCACGGCTTGAAAAGTCTGGCTTGAACATCTCCATGGTCTCAAAGGCAAGTTGCTTGAGATTCTTGAAGGCTTTCTTCTCATTGAGGATCACGGTAGTCATAGCAAACATCAAAAGGCCACCGGGAATAGCTCCCAGGGCAGTGGTATCCATAGCGGGATAACAGATACGAACGGCTTTGACTCCATACTTCTGGGCAGCTCTATCCATGCTTTCACGCTGGAGAATCTTTGCCCCGGCAAGTGGTCCCATTCCATACACGGGATCGTCTTTTTCAAAATCATAGTCTGCAAAAGCCACAACACTCACGCCGCTTTTCAAAAGCCCGGCCTCTGCCAATGGATCAACCCACAAAGTGGTGGATGTCCCCATAAAAAGGTTTGTGCGTTCGATATCTTTTTCTGTAGCCACGGCTACATCCACAAGCCCCAGTTGACGAATATTCTCCAGTTTGCTAAAATCAGGGTACTGAAGAACAGGATGAAACGCCACATCAATGTCTTTCACCTTGGTTGGTCCATACTGTTCATAGCGTTTGGTGGCGCCGGCGGCAATGCCGTTGATGAGGTGAACAACCTTGTATTTCTGTTTGAGGGTATTGACAACCTCCTGGATAACCTGGGGGTCAGTAGCATCGGCATTCCACCACTGGGTATCCACTCCAATCTTGGCAGCTTCTCTTTTGAAAGCCTGGACATGGTAATGCCCTATCTGCATGGTTTCCCTGTCATAATGAACAGCATAGACAGGAATCTTTTCTCCAAAAAGAAGCTGAATGGCCACGGCCCTCAAGATACCATTGGACCCTCCGAGAAGAAGCACCACATGATCTGAAGGAAGCTGAATGCCCATGGGTTTTACTGTCTTAAGTTGCTTGGCCAAAAGTTCATCAGCTGCTTTCTGACCCTCTTCTTTGAGGATCTTAGCCAGTTCCCGGATGTTGATGCCTCCGAGAGGCTTTTTTTCAAAGGTTTGAAGTTCTGACATCTTTACCTCCGCTTTATGGTAACTTTTATCGATGACTTTGTATCCAGTCCTTGAGTCTATCCTTGGATATTGTGCCTACGTGAGTGGCCACAGGTTGCCCCTTGTGAAAAAGAATGAGAGCGGGGATACTACTAATACCGTATTTCATCGCTAAGTCACCATCCTCATCCACATTCACTTTGGCAAAAAGGACATCCGGTATTTCTTTGGAGGTTTGTTCAAAAATCGGAGCAAGCATGAGACATGGTCTGCACCATTCAGCCCAGAAATCTACCAATACCCATTCGTTGTCCTTCAAGGCTTTTTCAAAGTTAGCCGACTGCAAAACCTCCATACGGTCCTCCTTTTTTAGACCCATTTAGGATAAGAGAGATTTTGTCTTCTGTCAAATTTCGGGGATGGGGGTTATAGCTCTTGGAAGGGGAGTGGTGAAAGAACCTGTGGCTATTTCCCTATTTTAGTCCCCTTCTTTTGGCTGAAAGAAGGAACAATCCTATTTGCTCAGCTTTCTCCTCTCCCCCTGTATCTGAGAAAGTATCTCTTTTAACCACGGTTGAGGATAGGCTTTCAAAAGCCCTGTGAGGATTTCTTCTGCTTCCTTATAGTACTCATCAGAAGCAAGTACAAGGGCTTTGGCTACCCCAACGAAAAGAGGGTCCTTCTTTTCAAGCCTCTGGAGAATGTGCATGGTTTCAGGATGCTTTTGTTCCACCACCATTTGCATACCCTCTGGGGTCTTGAGGGAGAAAAGAAACCTCTGTTCTATTCGTTTTTCCTGGTATTCCCATGCCTCATCCCGTAAAGAAGGCGGTAAACTATAGGCAAGATGAAGGGCAGAAATATAGTCCTTTCCCAAAAAATCCCTGTGGAGTTCGAGAAGTTTTTGAGTCTTTTGTCCGAATTTTCCCTTTTTGAGAAGAAAAGAAAGAATCTCCACGCGTGTATCCTTTCCCCGGCTGCGAAGTTCGGCGAATTGAAGGGGGGAAAAATCCATCGTTGAAAGGGGAAGAGAACTCTCCCAGAGGACTTCTTTTCCACTTTCCCATACCAACATATCCTCTACCGTCTGCGGCGAAAGATGAACCGTCGCAAGGTCCTCCGATACGACCGTGCTTTCAAGAAGCCTTTTCCATCCGGCAGGTTGAACCGCAAGGGGGGAATCAGATCCAATCATCACAAGATACTCATGGCAAAAATAGAGCCGCACCGAAGAAAAAACGGAGGCGAAGGTTTTCACAATTACCTGAAAATCCTTCACAGAGAGGTTATGGATGGGTACCCACTGAGCCATTATTCCACCGGGAACAAGCCTTTCCTTTCCCATGGCATAAAATTCTCTTGTATACAATACCCACGAGTCCCCTGAAGCAGGATGCGTCGCATCAGCGATAATCATATCATACCTTCCCCGACCGCGGAGAAGATAGGTGACCCCATCATCAAACACAATATGGGAACGGTATCTTCTCACCACATCATGATTGTAATTGGTAAAAAACACCGTAGCCCCTATCACATCCGGGCATATTTCTACATTGGTGGCTATCACTCCGGGCACCTCCATCACACTCCCAAAGGTGATACCTCCCCCTAAGGCAATAACAAGAACATTGGTAGCAGAAGGACTAAAGACAAAAGGCACATAGCCCAAGAAACGAAAAACGCGAAGAGAATGATAGTCCGTCGGGACTTCCCCAACCCCATTGATTTTCAGATGAAGAATACCCTCTGGATGGCGGGCGACACTTACCGTTCCATGAGCCCCTTCCTTGTAATAAAGAAGTTCACTTCCCACAAACTCTTGTGCCGCCATTCTCCCGATTTTGTCCTCAAATGGCAGAAACACAAGCCCTATGGCCACAAGAACAAGTGCCCAGATGAGTTTTCTTTCCCGTGATATCACGAGAAGCATACTTGCCACGAGTCCGCTCAACCAGGCAAGGAGTCGAAGAGTCCCTGAAATACCCATGTTGTCCACGAAAAAGAATGCCACAAGAAGAATTCCCACCACACTTCCTATGGTATTCACGCCGGCGGCAAGAGCGGTGTCACCCCCATCCTCCCCCTCATTCTTGTTGTGAAAGGCCTCAATAAACATAGGATAAAGCATACCAAAAAACACCACCGGGACACCAATCAGAAACACAGAAGCCACAATTCTCAGAAGAAAAAGCATTCCCACGCCTTCTCCTTTCAAAGGGAGAAGAAGGCTATTTATTCCCACAGAAAACAGGGGAAAAGCGGCATGCCAGAGAGAGATGCCTGCTTCCAGTATTCCCATCCAGAAGAAAAGATGCCCGGCCATTTTTTCTCTCCAGTGAGCATACAGAAAGGAGCCAGCCGCAAGCCCCCCAATGAAAACTGCAGTGATAATTCCATAGCAAAAAAGCGTATTTCCTGTAAAATAGAGAAGTTGCCGGTTATAGATGAGCTGATAGCCAAGGGAGGTAAAACCCGACAGACCAAAAAGTCCTAAGATGATTCCCCCCGACCGATAGTGAAAGGACACACTCTTCTTTTTCTGTGAACCTTCCTCATAACGGGAGAAGAAAACAAGCCCTGCTGAGAAAATCCCCATTCCTATGGCCACTGAGACAAGCAGGGAAGCCCTTGCACCTAAAAGGGGCAAAAGAACAAAGTCCATGATTATGACCCCAACGGCACTTGCGAACGTATTCCATCCATAGAGACGAGAAACCGCTGATGTGCCAAATACCCCACCCAAAAAGGGAATAGCCATACCCCAGGAAAGTGATGGCACAAACACAGAGAGAAAAGCGGCAAGATAGATCCACGGCTTTGGAAAAAGCCGCATCACCTCAAACCACGGTACAAACAAAAGCCCAAGTGCACATACCCCAATCTGCGTCCACGCGAAAAACAAAAGGGGTCTGCGAAGTTTTGGCAAAAGCCACAGGACAAGAAAACTTCCCACTCCATAGCCGGCCATCCATGCCCCCACCACTAAAGAAACCCCATAGAGTGTATTTCCCGTCAAAAGAGCAAGTTGTCTTTGCCAGAGAGCCTGGAGAAAAAGGGAGACTATCCCCACTCCAATCGCCATCGCAAGGCCAGCTCTATAAAGTGCGTTGTTTTTCATATTCTCTCCTCTTCCACAAGAACCCTATCATTATAGGAAAAAACCTTTCATCTTTCAAAAAAGACAAATCTTCAGGCTTCTCATCTTTTTTTCTTTTGTGCCGATAAACATACCAAAAGTGTCTAAACTTACGTTTCGCAGGAGCGATGATGAAAAGAAGTATTCTCTTTGTGCTTTTTTTTGTTTCTTCTTCTCTCTGGGCACAAACCGTACAAAGTGACCATATAGCCTATACCCTCTATAATCAGGGGAACGAAGCCTATATACGCAAAGACTATCCCACAGCCAAAAACTATTATCTTCAGATCATTCAGGGATACCCGGAGTCCCGTTATATGCCCTATGCCCTTTTTATGTATACCTATGTAGAAACAGATTATCCACGGATTCTGGATGCCCTTTCCTATCTGGTGAGAAATTATCCCTCGTTTCCTTACTGGACAAACGCCGTTGAAAAACTGGGGGATATGTATTACGTCATGGAAAACCACGCAGCGGCCATTGAAACCTATACCCAGATTACCACTGATGAGGCTCTCTATAAGTTAGGCCTTCTCTACCTTGCCAACGGATTCCAAGAAGAATCGATAAAAACCATTCAAAAGCTCCTCATCCAGACAAAAGACAAAGACCTCACCTATCGGGCTCTTCTTGTGTTGGTCAAGGCGTTGATGACCAAAGGGGATTTTGTGACCTGCTATCCCTACCTTCAGCGACTTGTGTCTCTTCGTCCGTATGCCTACGATAACGGATTACGGGCTCTCTATTATACCGCCATGTATTATGCTCAGGGGACAGACAGGGAGTCTCAATCCTATGCCTTTTCTCTGTTTGCTCTGCTTCGACAGATGTTTCCCCTTTCTGCGGAAGCGACACTTGCCAGCCAGTATCTTGCTCAGTACCAGAAAGCAGGCCTCTCTCCAAAAGAGGTTCCCTGGGTAAGTGTCTATTACACCACGCCCTCAAAGGTAACTATTCCCGATCCTGTTCGGGAACTTCCTCTCTCCGTTGCCAAGGAGGACGCCGCCATCACCAACATCGAAAGACAGATAGACAAACAGGCTCAGGTTGTCCGGCGGGAGATTCAGGAGTATGTGGTGAGGGTAGGGGATTACAAGGACCTCAGTGTAGCCAATCTCATTGTCACCGATATTGTCAAGGCAGGTATTCGGGAAGCTCTCGGTGTTTATTACAGAGAAGACAAGTATTTTGTTGAGATCCGGGGTTTTCAATCAGAAGAAAAGGCAAAAAGTATAGCCACACGCCTCATTGCTCTCGGCTATACCGACACCGTGGTTGTTGAGGTAGCCAGAGTCGTGAGATATACCCCTCAGGAGCAGTAATTATAGCTTTCCTGCCAAACCATCTCAAAAGGCACATTTCTATTGAATTGTGAGAACTCACAAGATTTAAATTTGACAAAAATTTTCTTTTTTTTATAATTTAAAAAATATCCCGGAGGAAAATTATGTCAAGTGTAAAGACACAGTTCTATTATAATGAGCCTTATATAATTGATCAACAAAATAAATTTTATCGATGTGGGCAAAGAATAAAAGAGATTCGGAAAGATCTTGAATTATCTCCCGCTCGTTTTATTTCGTGGTGTTCCATTGACAGTGAATCCATTTTGGAAAAGATTGAAACTGAGAATGGAGAGTTAAGTGTAGAAACACTTAAAGAGACCTTTGCACGAATGTGCAAAGGTCTCAAAAAAGTAATAAAGAAACAAAAATTAGTATCAAAATGTTACTTGCCGTAATAAATAAACCAATTTTTTTGAATAAAAAAGACAAACCGGCCCTTGTAAACAGAAAAATCGGGGTTTCAGGGGCGTAGCTCCTGACCCAAACAGGGGAAGAAAACACCCGTGCAAGGGTCTCGGAATTTTTTTTCTCTTCTCTTCATCACCAAAGTAGGCTCGAAGAGAATATGCCTGCTCAAGGATTTTTGTGGCCTGAAAGAAGATATTTTTCTCTTCACCTTCTCTCTCTCTTTGGGATAGGGGAAACTTCTTTCTCTTTGGTTATGTATCCTCTTGAGAAAAGAAAATTTCAATACTTTGCAAAAAATAAAAAAACTATACTAAAAGTATGAAACCAAAATTTCAAAAAACACGATTTTTCATGGTAATATATAAGAAAGTTAATTTTTTGATTACGTTTCCAACAGGAGACCTGAAAGAGAGAGAAAAGGATAAAGAAGTTACCCCTGGCTCAAAAGATTTTTGTCAACTGTAGTATACAGGGAACATTTTAGATAAACAAGTT
>JABLXN010000050.1 GCA_013177995.1 Brevinematales bacterium
TGGGGGGTTTGTATGGCAGTGGGTTAAACGTTTAATCAGGGGGTGGTTGGCTGAAACAAGGGAATAGCCAAAGGCTAAAACCTCACCTCTTCTTCCCCTTGTCTCATGAGTTTTGCTGAAACATGGTGATAGCAGAGGTTTATTTCGTTCCCCTTTTTCCCCTTGTCTCTCAGTTGTTTCAATATTTTTTCTTTTCCTGATTTTCAATCTTTTTTATGTAGAAATTTTTCTTTTTTTGTGTTATAGTATTTTAGCATGAGTGTAAAGGAGGATATATGAAGCAAAGATGGATGATTTTTGGTCTGTGGTTACCTTTGTGGATGTATGGGCTCATTCTTCCTGAGGGAACAGATGCCATGGTCAAAAATGTTCAGACCTATCCTCAGGGGAAGATTAAGTCGGTACGTCTTCTTTCTCCTACATGGTTGAACACAAGGGTGGGGAAATTTCTTTTTACGGGAGATGTTTCCTTTTATGAGAATGGCCATATTAGTAATGGTACGGTGGTAAGTGATGCGGACAAAGCTTATGAGCCAAGTTCTGAATTGAAGTCTCTTGGAAAATTTGGAACTATTTTGGCAAAACTCTTTGAGAATCCTGGTGGAAAAATTTCTTTTTTCCCAGATGGGTTACCCCAAGAGGTTCGTTTCTCCTCCTCTTTAGAAGTAGACGAAAGTAGCCTTTCCGTTAAGGCTGTAGGCTTTTATAAGGGGGGAGGGGTAATGTGGGCTGAAATTGAATTTTCATTTGAAGAAGAGGAAAAGGTTATAGAAAGGGATGATGATTACTGGGGACCGGAAGAAAGATATACAGAACGTATCTACTATGCGGAGTTTGTGGATACCCCGCTTGGGGAATTCTCTGCAAGAAAAGTGTATTTTTATCCAGATGGAACGTTGAGAGCAGTTGATTTGACGACGGCCTTGTGGGCAAAGTCCACCTTCAAGGGATACAATACGCGTTTTTCGGCTCCTGATGATCAGCAGGTGAAAACACCCCTTGGGAGTTGTTATGCCAGTTCTCTAGGTTTTTACCCTGATGGTAAAATGCGTTATGTGGAAATGACAGAAGAAATTGCCGTACAGACTCCCCTTGGTATTGTTTCGGTGGCCGGGCTTCTTTTTTATCCTGATTCTTCGCTCTGGGCTTTTTATGTCGCTTCCAAACAGGGGCTTTCTGTGTCTACGTCATTGGGAAAGGTGGCGGCAAGGGGAGTATTCTTTTATCCCGGCGGGAAGCTGCATGTTATTGAACTCGCATCTCCCTTGACCGTTGGAAAAACTACTTATAAAAAGGGTGATGCTATTGCCTTTGATCAGGCGGGAAAGTTTCTTGGTCGTGTGGTGTGGGATAGTGACAAGGGAGAATGGGTGAAACCGAAGTAAAGGATGGAAAGTACCGGTCTACGAGAAGTAGGCCGGTTTTTTGTTTGTATGGATGAAGAAAATTTTTGTGAAGTGATTGACAGAAATGGATTTTTGGTATATGATATAGGAAATCTATCCGTGAAAGGAGGTTTCCGATGAAAAATGCACTGGCCTGGTGGACGAGTTTCTTTCTTTTTGGGATAACGGGTTTTGGTTTTGCCCAGGGTGGAAGTATGGATATCACCTGGGTGACACCGGTGGCTGCAACCATAGCCCTTCTGTATGTTTTTTGGGCTGCTTCGCATGTGCTTCGGAAAAGCGAGGGAAATGAGAAGGTGAAAGAGATTTCTCTTGCTATTCGTGAGGGGGCGTATGCGTATCTTGCCCAGCAATACAAGGTAGTGGGTATTTTCTTTGCTGTTTTGTTTATTCTTCTTTTGTATCTTTCTTTTGGGGCGAAGCTTCTTACCCCATTTGTGCCTTTTGCGTTTCTTACGGGAGGATTTTTCTCAGGTCTTTCTGGTTTTATTGGGATGGCTATTGCGACTCGTTCTAATGCCCGTACTGCCTGGGCGGCTCGTGATGGGCTGAATCCCGGGCTTCGTGTGGCTTTTACCGCTGGCTCGGTGATGGGGATGGTGGTCGTAGGACTTGGTCTTCTTGACCTTTCTCTGTGGTATTATGGGCTTCGGTGGTATTATGGTACAGTGGTTGGGCTGGATCAGACCGAAACCATCAAGCGGATTACAGAGGCTATGATTACCTTTGGTATGGGGGCTTCTTCGATGGCTCTTTTTGCTCGTGTAGGAGGAGGTATCTATACCAAGTCGGCTGATGTGGGGGCGGATATTGTAGGAAAGGTAGAAGCAGGGATTCCTGAAGATGATCCCCGTAATCCGGCTACCATTGCGGATAATGTGGGTGATAATGTAGGGGATGTGGCTGGCATGGGTGCCGATCTTTACGAAAGCTATGTCGGTTCTATTGTGGCTACTATGGCTCTTGGTGTGGTGGCTTTTCCTGAGAGTCCCCTTCGGGCTATTACTATTCCTATGAGTATGGCTGCTCTTGGGGTTTTGGCTTCTATTATCGGGACTTTTCTTGTCCAGACGAAGGATAACAAGGCTTCCCAGGAGGTTCTTCTTGCGGCTTTGCGCAAGGGAATTTATGGTTCGTCCATTCTGATTGCTATTTTGTCAGCCATAGCGGTGTATTATGTGATGGGAAGTGAAAACTTTGGTATCTGGGGTTCCATTGTAGCCGGGCTTCTCGCGGGAAATCTCATAGGATTTTTCACAGAGTACTTTACTTCAGCAAGCTACAAACCTACAAAGGATCTCGCTTCGCAGGCTCAGACCGGACCAGCCACGTTAGTGATAGGTGGTCTTTCTCTTGGGATGCTGTCAACCTGGATTTCTGTGGTCATTGTAGGGGTAGCCGTGATTGCGGCATATTATCTTTCCGGTGGAGCTTCTTCCATTGCTCGTGGGCTTTATGGTATCAGTATTGCTGCTGTGGGTATGCTTTCCACACTGGGTATTACGCTTTCGACGGATGCTTACGGGCCTGTGGCTGATAACGCAGGTGGGATTGCAGAAATGGCTGGTGATGAGGCCGGGCTTGGGAAAGAGGTTCGGGAACGGACCGATGCTCTTGATGCCCTTGGAAATACGACGGCGGCTACAGGGAAGGGCTATGCGATTGGTTCAGCCGCCCTTACCGCTCTTGCTCTTCTTGCCGCTTTCAAGGATGAGATTGAACGTGTCGTTCGGGTGAAAATGCCTGATTTTGACCTGATGGCTAACGTGATTTCAGTGGAAACACTTACAGGTCTTTTTGTTGGGGCAATGGCACCGTTCCTTTTCAGTGCTCTCACCATGAGCGCTGTGGGACGTGCAGCCAACAAGATGGTGGAAGAGGTCCGTCGCCAATTCAAGGAAAAGCCTGGTATTTTAGATGGAAAGGAAAAACCGGACTATCGCCGATGTGTGAAAATCAGCACTGAAGCAGCCCAGATGGAAATGATACTTCCAGCGCTTATTGCCATCGTGATTCCTGTGCTGGTGGGAACACTTCTTGGGGTAAGGGCACTGGTTGGTGTACTGGCTGGAGCTCTTGTTTCTGGTTTCCCCATGGCTATTATGATGGCCAATGCGGGTGGAGCCTGGGACAATGCCAAGAAGTATATTGAGAATGGCCATTTTGGTGGAAAGAAGAGTGAAGCTCACAAAGCGGGAGTGGTTGGGGATACCATTGGTGATCCTCTCAAGGATACCTCTGGACCTTCGCTCAACATTCTCATTAAATTGATGAGCATGGTCTCGATTGTGTTTGGGTCAACTATTCTGGTACTCAATCAACTCTTTGGGCTTTTCAAGATATAACAGAAAATACCATAGGTGGAGGATAAGATGAAGAAGTGGTCTCTTTGGCTTCTTGTGGTGATGATGGTGGTAGGATGTGCTCCTAAAAAGACGGAGATTGTGATTGGTATCTCCAAGATAGTGGCTCATCCTGCGCTTGATGCGGTAGAACAGGGCATCAAGGACGAACTGGCTGAACAGAATGTGCCTGTGGTCTTTGATGTGCAAAATGCAAATGGCGATCTTAATACGGCGGCGGCTATTGCCAACAAGTTCAAAACGGACAAGGTGGCTCTTGCTGTGGGTATTGCTACCCCTACCGCTCAGGCTCTTGCCAATACCCTCAAAACAATTCCAGTGGTATTTAGTGCGGTCACAGATCCTGTCAAAGCAGGGCTTGTTTCCAGTCTTGCTCGTGGGGAGAAGAATGTGTGTGGTGTTTCTGATATGACCCCCGTGAAAGAACAGATCCAATTTCTTGCAAAACTCAAACCTATTAAAAGACTGGGTATCATTTATACCTCGAGTGAAGCCAATGCGGTGGCCTTGGCTGATCTTACCAAAGCAGCCTGCAAAGAATTGGGGATAGAAGTGGTGGAAACCACGGTCGCTTCTTCCGCCGAAGTCAAACAGGCGGCACAGACGATTGTTGATCGAGTAGATGCTATTTATATTAGTACGGACAATACGGTGGTTTCTGCTCTCTCCTCTGTGACCAGTGTTGCTATGGCCAAGAAGGTGCCAGTAATGACAGCTGATCCTACCTCTGCCACCAATGCAGATGTGCTGGTTGCCTGGGGATTTGATTACTACAAGATGGGACGAGCGACTGGTCGTATGATTGCTGATGTGCTTCGTGGGCAAAAGCCTTCCGAAATTCCTGTGAAGTTTATGACGGATCCGTCGGATGTGGAACTTTTTATCAATGAGGACATTGCAAAACAGATTGGTATTACCATACCCTCGGATATCTTAGCTAAAGCAAGTACGGTGGTTCGAGGTGGCAAGGTTATCAAGAAATAATCGCTGAAGTGATGCAGTCGGGGCTATCCTGAAAAGGATAGCCCTTTTTTCTTGTGTTGGAGGATGGCAAAGGGGGTGGGGGATGGAGAAGAGGAGCTATAGGCTATTTCTTTATTTCAGCAAGATGAGACCTTTGCACATTCGTGCAAAGGTCTCAAAAAAGTAATAAAGAAACAAAAAGTAGCATAAAAATATTTCTTGCCGTAATAAATAAACCTATTTTTGGGGATTACGTTTCCAACAGGAGACCTGAAAGAGAGAGAAAAGGATAAAGAAGTTACCCCTGGCTCAAAAGATTTTTGTCAACTGTAGTATACAGGGAACATTTTAGATAAACAAGTTTTTTCTGGGGAA
>JABLXN010000051.1 GCA_013177995.1 Brevinematales bacterium
CAAATTTTTTATCCGGAATTTTTTCCCTCACAAGGGGCAAGATTTCTCTCTCAAGCATCTCAAAATGCCGGGGATAACGAAAGAAACTGGTAAAGTTAGTCGTGACAAAGTCTAAAAAATCCCGAAATTCCTGGCTATTCTTCTGAAGTTCACTCAGATACTCTTCAGCAGAACAGTTTTTCTCCTTGATTCTTGTCCTGAGACGGCTCTCAAGTACCGTAAGATTCGAATCCTGGAAAACTATCCCACTTGCCTGGTACACCATTTCAGCCACTTTTTGAAGAAGAGTTGTTGAAAATTCCATTACAACTCCAGAACGAGCGTTTTGTATGCTTCTATCTTTTCGGGAAGTTCATATTCCAAGAGATCCCCCAGGTAAACCACATCATACTTCTCAAAAGCCGAAACAATATCCGAGAGAAGAGAATTGAGCCCCTGGGCAAGATTTTCCACCTCATCTTCACGAGAGGAGAAGTGACCAGCATTCTGCCTGAGATAAAGAACGGCCGACTCCAACACAGAAATTACCTGATGAATCTTGTCAAACGCAAGCTTATCCTGCCCTAACTGAAAACTTTCAGCAATCTGGGGAAGAATCTCCAAAAGACCATCCAAGGCTTTGCCAAGATCTTCCTTTTCAATCCGTACAGGTACCACCACCTTTGAAGCCAAAAGCTCAAAATACCGGGAAAGACTCTGCATCACCTGGACCAACTGGGCAATATCCCCTTCATTTTTCTCTTCACTCTGAAAATACTGCAAAAGATCTAAAAGAGTATGGCGAATGAGAGAACTTTCCACCATCTCGACTGGAGAAAGAGATTGAACAATCTCCACCACTTCCAAGATCCATTCCATAATTTCCCGGTACTGGTCTGCGTGGGCATACCCATTTACCCTGAGATCCTCAGCTACGGAGGCGCATATCTCCCGTGATTTTTGAAGAAGGGTCTCTACCACCTCCTGCTTGTCAGTCACCTCAAGTTCTATTTTCTCAATCTTCTCCACAGGAATCCCCGCTAAGGCATCATTATCACTGGAATAAAACTCATTATTGATAGTCACGCCGGTAATAATCTTATCCTCTTCAGCAAAAATTCTTGTAAGGGACATTACCACATCAAGAGCTGTTTTCTCGTTCTCAAGCGTCACATCAATCCTTTCACCGTTAATATAGAGATGCATTGCTTTCTCCTTTTCTGATAATATATATTTATCGACAGAAAAGAACAAAAACTGAGACCTTTGCACGAATGTGCAAAGGTCTCAAAAAAGTAATAAAGAAACAAAAATTAGTATCAAAATGTTCCTTGCCGTAATAAATAAACCGATTTTTTTGAATAAAAAAGACAAACCAGCCCTTGTAAACAGAAAAATCGGGGAAGAGGGGCGTAGCCCCTGACCCAGACAGGCAAAGAAAACATCCGTGCAAGGGTCTCGATTTTTGTCTTTTCTCTTAGGGATTCAGTATCCCAAACACTATTCACCGTCCTGCAAAAAAAGACTGAAAAATTTTTGCAAAAAAACGTAAAAATACTTTACTTTTTTCGCCATATGCCGTATACTATATACAAGTGAACAGCAGGTGAGGTCTTTGGTTTAGCCATCATTTGCTGATTCTCAAATTATGGCTAACTCAAAAGGAGGGTCTATGCCAGACAAAAAACTCACCTGCAAGGATTGTGGGAAGGAATTCATCTTCACTGAAGGTGAACAGGCTTTCTACCAGGAAAAGGGGTTCACGAACGAACCCGCACGCTGCCCTGATTGCCGTCGTGCACGCAAACAGCAGCGTAACAATCGTTCCTTTGGTGGCGGTTCTTCCAGGTGGTAGGGATGCCTGACGGGATCCTGAGTCACCTGAACCAATAGAAGACACAAGTCCCGTAATCCCCAAGCGCTCCCTTGAAGGGAGCGCTTCTTTTTTGATAAAGAAATTTCCTACAACCACTTGATAATAGCGGTGGCTACAGAAATCAAAATCCCCATAAACCACATGAGCATCGTAAAACGTTTATTTATATCTTCAAAACGCTTATTCATGTCTTCAAAGCGTTTATTCATGTCTTCAAAACGTTTATTCATATCTTCAAAGCGTTTGTCAATTGCTTCAAAACGTTTATTCATATCCTCAAAACGCTTATCAATCGCTTCAAAACGACTATTCATCACCTCTACAACGGTTTTCAGATCATTTCGAAGGGCTTGAAGCTCTATCACGACACGATTTTCTTTTTGCCGCGCTTCCTCCTTCATCTCTACCTGCTGTAAAAGAAGAGTCACAAAATGCCTTGCCGAATCTTTATCTTTTTTTTCAACCACCTCAAGAAGCTCTTCTTCTAAAACCTCACATAACTCTTTTGTTACCATATTCTCCCTCCAATTTTCATTATAGTGAAGCCTCCCTAAAAAGTCAAATCATCTTCCTCACTCATTTCTTTCCACCAAAAAAGCCTTTCTCCCTGCAACGGTCTGTTTCATACTGAAGAGTAACATGGGCAATCCCAAAATCAGCCAACCTTTTCTCGACTTCCTGCCCAATCTCGCAGGCTTCTGAGAGCTTCCTATCTTCCATTTCTATATGGGCTTCCAGATAGATGGTATGCTCATCAGAACGCCATGTATGAACATGATGAATATTTTTTACCCCTGGGACTTTTTCTATCACCTCTTGAATCTCGCGATAGTCCAGCGGAGCCGCCGCCTGCATGAGAATATCCACTGTTTCGCGTATAACCTTCCATGACTCCTTCATCATCCACAAGGCAATTCCTATGGAAAGAAGTCCATCCACCCAGAATAGTTCCCCTTTCCACCATACTAAAAGCCCTCCTCCAGCCACCACCAACGAAAAGAGCGCATCAGACAAAAGATGAAGATAACTTGACCTGATGTTGAGACTATGCCTCGAGTCAGCATGCAGCATCCATCCAGAAAGAGCATTGGCGAAAAAAGTAAAAAGCCCCATCCCCACCATGATAATAGCGAGAGGAGGATGGGGAGAAAAAAATCTCCCCACGGCTTCCCGAATCACCACCACCGACACCCCAATAAGGACAATCGCATTGACAAAGGCTGCTAAAATCTCCGCTCGTCTATACCCATAGGTATGTTTCTCTGTCGCTTCGCGTATAGAGAGACGATGGGTATAAAAGCTCAACACCACCGCTCCCACGTCACTAAGGTTATGAAGAGCATCTGAAAGCAACGCAAGGCTTCCCGAAAGAACACCGGCAACACCCTCTGCGACGGTGATGCCCCCATTCAAAAGGAAAACCATCCAGAATTTCCAGGAAGAGAAGAGAGTCTTTCTTTCGTGAATATGCATTATCTCCCCCTAATGAACACAACACCCGCTACCGGCTTCATTTTTGAGACTTCCATCAAGGATACCCTGAAGAACCCTGTCAAGCGAAGCCTCCTTAGTGAGAAAAGGTTCAAAGCCATGGCGAAGGAGATCATCATAGATTCTCCGTCCCATTCCACGACTCACCACATACTTTGCCCCTGCAAGAAGATCGAAAAGCCCCTGGTGGTTATGTCCATGCCCATGTTCATGATTATGATGGCCGTGATGTTCATGATGCAGATGACGGCCTCCAAAGTGATGGGTATGGGCAAAGGTGTTTTCTACATACCATCTCTTCACTTCCTTCCCATCTTCTACCTCCACCATCACAAAACCCTTACATCTTCCAAGATGAAAAGCCAGTGTCTTCTGATCATCGGTTGCCAAAGCAATACGCATATCCTGCCTCCTTTTTTAGCATATGTTAATTATAACCATAAAAAGCGATTTTGTCAAATGGCTGGCTTTTTTGAAACTTCTTCTCCACTCTCTTGAACCTCTTTATCACACAAAAATCTCTAGGGGAGAATCTCGTATTTTTTCTTTGCTTCTTCTCTCCCACAGAGTTGAAAATGCCACCACTCCGTCGCAATGTCCTGAAAACCGGCCTCTCTCATCACCTCTCGAAGAAGAAGTCTATGGCTCACCTGTTCTCTTGTCAATTTCCCCTCCGCTAAAAAGCGCTTCTCATACCTCGGCTCAGCCAGTTCCCCAAAGTAATCAACTGGAGTGCCCATATCCAGTTCTTCTCCTTTTTCATTCAGAAGGGAAACATCCACCGCCACGCCATAATTATGAAGAGAACCTATAGCAGGATTGGCTACATAAATGGCTTTCTCTGTATTGGATACCATTGCCCACATTTTTTGATTACGTTTCCAACAGGAGACCTGGAAGAGGGAGAAAAGGATAAGAAGTTAACCCTGGCCCAAAAGATTTTTGTTAGCTGTAGTATACAGGGAACGTTTTAGATAAACAAGTTTTTTCTGGGGAAA
>JABLXN010000052.1 GCA_013177995.1 Brevinematales bacterium
GCCCAATCAACTTATGATGAGTACGGGAGGCAGGAGACAGACTCCTCTAAGGGCTCTTCTGGCCCAGGAAATATTCGTCTTCCTGCCAGATGGGTGGTTTATTATAAAGGGAATTTTATGTAGGAGGATAAACGATGTCTCTTCAGGATATGTTGATAGCGATGGAAGATCATAAGTCTCTTTTTGAGCAGGAGATTCGTAAACTCAAGGTGCCAGTTTGCAAGGTGTTTCTCAAGAATGGGAAGATTGTGCCAGCTGTGTTTGCCAAGTCAAATGAGGTTATCGGTACCAGTGATAGGGACGCGGTGAATAAGCAGTTTCCCAAAACAGTAGCCAAAACAGAGAACAAAATCCTGAAGGCTACAGGGAATTTGGAGAAAAAGGTCACAGGCAAGCGTGTGGCTGTGCTTTTCTCCGGTGGTCCTGCAGCTGGTGGGCATAATGTGGTGGTAGGGCTCAAAAAGATTTTAGGCGAGGGCAATACTCTCTTTGGTGTGAAGAACGGACCCAAAGGGCTTCTTGAGGGAACGCTTTTTGAGATTACCGATGATATGGTAAGAGAGATTGTCAATACCGGTGGATTTGATTTCTTGGGTTCAGATAGAACCAAGATCAAAACAGAAGAGCAGTACAATGCGGTGAAGGAAACCGTCAAGAAGTACAACCTGAATGCCATTGTGGTGATTGGTGGTGATGATTCCAATACCAATGCGGCTATCTTGGCTGAGATTTTGTTTGATATGGGTGTTCAGGTGATTGGGGTTCCCAAGACTATCGATGGGGATCTTCAGATTGGTTCGTATCTTCCCATTTCCTTTGGTTTTGATACGGCTACCAAGATTTATGCTGAATTGGTAGGAAATATTCTTCAGGATACGCCTTCCTCTCGAAAGTACTGGCATTTTGTGAAACTGATGGGACGTGCCGCAAGCCATGTGGCTCTTGAGGTGGCTCTCCAGACTCGTCCTGCTATTACAATTATCTCGGAGGAAGTCAAAGAAAAGAATATGTCTCTTGATGCCCTTGTGCAGTCCATCGCTGATGTGATTGCCAAGAGAGCGAGCAAGGGTATCAATCATGGTGTCGTGGTGGTTCCTGAAGGACTCATTGAGTTTATTCCTGAGATGATGAGGCTCATTGCTGAACTCAATGAGGTGATGGCTCACTATGAGTCTGATCTACAGGCTATTCAGACAATGAACGAAAAGAAGGATTTTATCTACAAGAAGCTTCCTGCAGAACTGGCTAAACTCATGGCTTCTCTTCCTGATGAGTTTGAGAATATGCTTCTGCTTGATCGCGATTCTCATGGAAATCTTCAGGTTTCCCAGATTCCTACGGAGAGACTCCTTATCATCATGGTAGAGGAGCGTCTCAATGAGATGAAAAAGCATGAGGATGAGGTTCGCCATCTCAATATGACAGCAGAAGAGTACGCTCGTTTCCAGAAGTTCAAGTTTGCGACAAATAGCCATTTCTTTGGGTATGAGGGACGTTGTGGAGCTCCTACGCTCTTTGATGCCGCTTATACTTTGAACCTTGGACTTGCGGCAGGTTCACTCATCCTTGATGGTCATACAGGGTATATTGTGGCTGTAACGGATCTTCAGAAGGGAGGGGATGTGTTGGCTTTGCCTCTCACAGGTCTGCTCAACATTGAGCGCCGTCATGGAAAGGATGAGATGGTGATCAAGAAGGCTCTCGTAGAGACCAATTCTCCGGCATTTCTCTTCTTTGCCAGTCGGCGAAGTGTATGGGCGGAGAAGGATCATTTTACCAGCCCTGGTCCTCGTCAGCTCTGGGGTCCTTCCTCGAAACAGTTGCCTGTTTCCGTGGCCCTCAACCAGGGGTATCAGTCACTCTCTTTTGATCTTGGTGAAGAGGTTCAGGTGTACTAAGATACAGGCTGTCCGAAAGGACAGCCTTTTCTCTTTTTACAAGGAGGGAAAATGGAGAGTTGTCGGGATGTGAAAGAACCGGAAGAGGGATTGGAAAAAGAGGTGTGTTTTGTGGCGGCGCATTCTATGGAGTTGCCAAAAAAGCTGGCTAAACTGATAGGAAAAAGATGGCCGGCTCTGGCGAGATATGAGGGTGTTTTGTGGGGGCTTACAGGGGTAGGGGAAAAAAATGTCAGGCGGTTTTATCAGTTTTTAGATGAAAGGGGAGAAAAAATCAAAAGGATGGTGGTGATAGGTTTTGCTGGTTCTCTTGAGAAAAGGGTTACAAAAGGGACGGTGGTGAGTTTGAGTTCGGTGAGGGATACGAAAGGGGGGAAGTACCCTCTTTGTCCTCTCCCAGCTCAGAAGGTGGTTGTGGGACTTGAAGTGAACCACTGGACGGATAAAGAGGAAAAGAAAACACTCAAGGAAAGGTTTCCGGAGGTGTCGGTGATTGATATGGAGACAGGAGCGCACGCCAAAGAGTGCGAAAAGAGGAACATTACTCTCTCCGTGGTGAGGGTTATTTCGGACGACTTGAATGAGAAGCTTCCCCGTGTGTCTTTTATTGCGGAGGGAGTAAGGTCTCTACCCTGGAAACGGTTATTGGAAAACCCTGTGCTTTTCTGGAGAGGGTTCTGGTTTTCCTTGAGGTTGTGGGGATATCGTCGCAGGCTTACGAAGTGGGTGAAAAAATGGCAGGAGAGTGGATATGATTTTCTGGAAAACGCTTGAAGCCGTTGGAATTTTTTTGGGGCTTGGGGTGGTAGGGTTTGTGCTTCTTGCGAGAAAGGCGATCGCCAAGGAGGCGCTTTCTACGCTTTCTTTTCTTTCTCTTGATGTGGCGGTACCGGCTTTAGTGTTCTATGATATGATGGTGCAGTTTTCTCTTGAGAAATATCCGTTCTGGTGGCTGTATCCTCTGGTGTGGATTGGGTCGTTTGTGGTTTTGTGGTTTTTGTCGTGGCTTTTTTCTTTCTTTTTCTCTATAACCTATCGGAAAGAGGTGTTTGTCTCTCTTCTCTATCCCAATGCGATTTTTATTCCTCTCATTCTTTTGCCCTCAATTTTTCCTGAGAAACCGGGGATTACGGTGGACCTTTTTCTTTTTACGGTTTTGTTTTCTTTCTTTCTTTTTCAGGGGTTTGGTTTTTTTTATGGGGGAAAGAAGCAGAAAAGTTTCAGTCTCCAGAAACTTTTTCCTCCCCTGGTGGTGATGCTTGTGGGGTCGCTTGCTCTTCATTATGCGGGATTACGCCCCCTTGTGCCGGGTTTTGTGATAGATGTGGCAAGAAGGATTGGGGTGCTTTCTATTCCGCTGCTTCTTTTTGTGATTGGGGGAAATATCTATCTTGATCGTCATGAGACCTCAACTCTGCCCTTGAAGGCCAAGATAGGGTTTGTTCTTGTGAAAAATATGGTGTTTCCTCTTCTTCACCTCGGTATTGTGGGGCTTTTGCCACTTCCACCTCTTTTTCGGTTTTTGGTGTTTTTGCAGAGTGCTCTTCCACCGGTAACCGCTTTGCCGGTGCTTGTTGAGAGGGAAGGGGGGAACCGTATGGTGGTCCAGTCTCTTTTCCTCTGGGGTGTGGTGGGGCTTGTGGTGACGCTTCCTGTGGCTCTGTGGGTGTATGAGATGGTGTATGGGGTGTAGGGGCTTATTCCAGGGCTGATCTGAGAATTTTAAGATATTTATCAAGGGAAGCTTTGTCGGTATTTTTTGATTTTAGCAAAGTATAAATAATGCTCTTAATAATCTCGTTATTTACCAGCTCCAGGAAAATAAACCAGAGATGCTTATCGGTTTTGATTTTTTCTATTAGCTGATTTTCCTGGGGAGGGATCCTCTTGTGAGATATTTTGCAATGATCTTCTTCATGATATTCGGAAAACATATTTTCTTCGTCTGCCAGTAACCAGTTCAGGTTCACTTTATATAATTTCCGTATTTTTTGGAGTATTTCTCCATCTGGATAGGTTTCGTTTCTTTCAATCCTTGCTAGAGAGGAAAGAGAAATATCAAGTTCTTTTGCCATCTCCTTCTGAGTAAGTCCCAATAAGCCCCTTATTTTTTCGATTACGTTTCCAACAGGAGACCTGAAAGAGAGAGAAAAGGATAAAGAAGTTACCCCTGGCTCAAAAGATTTTTGTCAACTGTAGTATACAGGGAACATTTTAGATAAACAAGTTTTTTCTGGGGAA
>JABLXN010000053.1 GCA_013177995.1 Brevinematales bacterium
GCCCAATCAACTTATGATGAGTACGGGAGGCAGGAGACAGACTCCTCTAAGGGCTCTTCTGGCCCAGGAAATATTCGTCTTCCTGCCAGATGGGTGGTTTATTATAAAGGGAATTTTATGTAGGAGGAAAACGTATGCGAAAGTGGGTATATGTCTTTTTTCTCTGTATTCCCCTTTTTGCCTATACGCAGGTGGCGACAAACGGAGAAACCAACGGATTTCTTGATCGTTTTTATCAGGAAGAAACGAAACAGCAGGTGAAACCAGAAGGTGGCGGATGGTTCTGGGTTGTGGTGAAGATTTTCTTTTACACCAGTGTCTTTGCTGTGGGAGGTTTTTTCCTTGTTCGGTATTTCGTGAAGAAGAGTTCCGTTGAAACTACAGAGGATGCCACGTTTATTGAGGTTATTGCGGTGAAACAGACAGGCCTTGGGGGGTATATAGAGGTGATCAAGGTGGGGGCGAACTATTATCTTGTGGGGACCAGTGGAGATGGAGGGGTTAGGCTACTTGATAAAATTACGGACAAGGAGACCCTGGACTACATTGAACTTCATAAGGATGCCCTGAAGCCAAAACCTCAGGAATTTATGAATCTCATGGAAATGTTCCCATTTGTCAAAAAGGTGGATAGGGCGAAATATATCCAGAGTCAAAAGGACAGGCTGAAGAAGCTTTGATGACGAGAGTTTTTGTTGGCATGAGTGGCGGGGTGGATAGCTCCGCAGCCGCTTATCTCTTGAAAGAGGCGGGGTATCAGGTTGAGGGTGTGACCTTTGTGGCGGCTTTTGAGAGTGGGACAAAAAAGTGCTGTAGTCTTGAGGAAATTGAGGCGGCAAAGAGGGTATGTCAGTTTCTTGGTATTTCTCATCATGTTATTGATCTCAAGGATGTTTTTGAAGCAAGGGTGATTCGTTATTTTCTTGAGGGGTATCAGCAAGCCCTTGTTCCCAATCCCTGTGTGATGTGTAACCGATACATCAAGTTTGGGGCCCTCGTGGAGGAGGCTATAAGTCGTGGGGCTGATATGGTGGCTACCGGCCATTATGCCAGGGTCTTTCGGGATGAGAAAGAGGTAGGGCTTTATCGGGGGAAAGACATCACCAAGGATCAGTCGTATTTTCTTGCCTATGTCCCAAAAGAGATGTTTTCGTATGTCATCTTTCCCCTTGGGGATAAAACAAAAGCTGAGGTCAGGGAGATTGTGGCTCGTAGCGGTATGCCCATCTCTTCTTCGAAGGGGGAGAGTCAGGATGTGTGTTTTGTGCCGGGGGATTATAGGGAGTATCTTCTTTCTCATGGGGTATCTCTCAAAAAGGGAGATTTTCTCTACGAGGGAAAGCCTGTAGGAAAACACCGGGGACTTGCCCTGTACTCTCTTGGACAGCGCCGGGGGTTAGGGGTATCGATAGGGAAACGGCTCTATATTCGTTCTATGGATGTGGAGAGTGGGAATATTGTCTTGGGAGATGTGCCCAAGAGTCGGCAGGTGTGGCTTCGGGACGTTAATCTTCTCACGTCTTCTTTTCGTGAGGGGACTTATGAGGTACAGATTCGTTATCAGAGTGAGTTTGTGGCCTGTGAGGTGAAGTGGGAGGGGGAGTGTCTTCATCTTTTGCTTGAGAGACCGGCGGAGATTGTGACTCCTGGACAGTTGGGAGTTCTTTTTCTGGGGGATAGGGTGATAGCCAGTGGAATTATTGACAGGACTATCCTTGAGGAATAGCGATGCGGTATAAGTACAGGCCTGAGGATTTTGTGGTCAGGGAGAGACTACGAGAGGGAATTTTGCAACCAGAGGGAAAGTTTCAGGTGTTTCTTCTCGAGAAAAAGGGAAAAGAGACCTTTGAGGTTCTTGAGAGGCTTCAACGGTGGTGGAAAATCCCTTCACGTTCTCTTGGGATTGCCGGGATAAAAGATAAGTACGGACACACCTTTCAGTATATCAGTGTTCCGCGTACGATAAAAAAACTCCCTTCTCACGATGGGTTCCGTCTTGAATTTGTGGGGTATAGTGAGAAGCCCATCGATTCTGGCTGCCTTGCCGCGAATGATTTTTCTTTAGTGATACGAGAGGTTTCTTTTGAGGAAAAGAATAAGGTGATGAAGCGTTTAGAGAGTCTGCAGTCTCTTGGGATGCCCAACTATTTTGATGATCAGAGATTTGGTTCGTATGAAGAAAGGCGGTGGGTGGGGAAGCTTCTCTTTTTGGGACAAATGGAAGAGGTTCTGCGTTCCTTTATGCGAACGCATGCCCCCGAAGGTATCAGAAAAGATCTTCTCTCTTCGTGGGGGAAATGGAAAGTCTGTCTTGATCTTTGTGAGGGGAAAAGGTGGTGTGTTGGGGTGAGGGTGTTTTCTTTTCTTGCTCAAGAGGGGCATGAAAAGGGGTTTCGGCATGCGGTAGGGCTTCTGGATCATCGGTATCTTCTTCTGGTGGCCAATGCCTACCTTTCGTTTCTTTTCAACCGGAGTCTTTCTCTTCGTCTGCAGGGGGGAGAGGGGATTTTTCTTCCCATGAAGGGGGGAGAGGTCTTTTTCCCTGGGGAGAGGAAGACTATCCCTACAGAGGGGTGGGTGGTGGCCTATGATGTGCCTGAGGTGGATGGTTTTACAGAAGAGGTGCTGAGAGAGGAGGGGATTTCTCTTTCAGATCTCAAGATACGTGGGATTTATGGGGCAACTCTTCATGCCAAGAGGCGCTCTCTCTGGGTTTATCCAGAGGTGAAAGACTACGAGTGGAGAGAGGATGAGTTTTTCCCCGGTTTCTGGAAATTTTCTCTTTCGCTTTCTCTTCCACCGGGAAGTTATGCCACATTGGTACTTAAGTATCTTTGTTTTTGATAACCTCGTTTTCTGTCATCATGGCTCGAAGCTTTCGGCGGTAGTTGTCTTCGAGGTGATTGTAGATATAGGAGGCGATTTCTAACATTTCTTTTGGTTCCACGTTCTCGAACTTGAAACCGGCAATCACGTCCCGTCGTACCACCATCTTGGCGACGGTTTTTATCTCCCGACCATTGAGGCTGAGGATGACATTGTCATAGATTTCCCCAGGGGAAAGGAGGCTGATTTCAAGGGAGTCATCGGCTAACAGGGCAAAACCACCCGCACTGATATCCAGAATTTTTCCCCTCACAAAGCGGGCCATTTTCTTGAGAAACACAGAGGCTGTGGCTGTTTCGTGGGGTTGTGGTTGGACACGGATATGGAGTCGTTTGTCGCTTGAACGGATATTGTGGGAGACAATGAACTGGACAATCTCTTCTACCATGGCATCAGGCTGGTTTTTGAGTCGCATCACTGTGGTGATGCCTAACGGGACAAGTTCCTTGAGTTCTGCGGGGGGAAGATCTTTTGAACTGAGGACAATGGTATGAGTATTGTTGTATTTTTCCTTGAGTTTGCTGATGAAATCCTTTTCTGTTTTTTCTGTAAAGATCAAATGGAAGGGGGATTCTTCTTCACATTGTTGGCCAAGAAGATCCTCTGTCTCAGAACAGGGGATAGCCTCGATACCGAAGGGAATCAGACGTATCGCAAGTTCTTTGGCATACTCCGGGTTGTAGGCGTAAAGAAGTGCTTTCATAACCCACCTCCTTTTTCAAAAATATCATACAAAAAGACCTCAAAAAAGTCAACTTTTTAGAAAGAAGAAAAACACTTTTTCATTTTCGTTCTGTTGTTTCAGAGGAAAACTGGTGGCATGGTTTTCCGTGTGAGAGGAACGGAGGGAATAGTATAGGTCTTTTCTGTTTCTCACTCTTGAAAGGCGACATTTCTATTGAGTTGCGAGATTTATAAATGAAACTATTGACAAATTTTTGATTACGTTTCCAACAGGAGACCTGAAAGAGAGAGAAAAGGATAAAGAAGTTACCCCTGGCTCAAAAGATTTTTGTCAACTGTAGTATACAGGGAACATTTTAGATAAACAAGTTTTTTCTGGGGAA
>JABLXN010000054.1 GCA_013177995.1 Brevinematales bacterium
TGATGTATCTTGCCGGGCAGTACGGTGCAGGTGCGGCGACGGAGGCCCTCAATGCCCTTGAGGGTACGGTGAACCAGGCGGGGAAGACGTATGTGGTGAAGAGAGGGGACACCCTTTCACAGATATCGCAGAAGACGGGTATACCCCTTTCGAAGCTCCTGGAGATGAACCCGCATCTACGCGGGAGGGAGAATTATATAGAGGTTGGTGAGGGGATCAATCTTGATCCTGAGACCATCCCCGACTGGGCAAAGAGAGAGGCGACAGCCGGGGAGAAGGCGATGAGCCAGAGGATAGGTCAGGAGTGGGAGAAGAGGCAACAGGCGGAATCACCATGGCAAAAGATAGCACCACAAATACCTGGGACGAAGGAGTGGATGGGGAGGAGTAGTATATTGAATGCGGCAATACCAATCAGTGGCAAGAACAATATTTTAACCGTTGGTTTTGTTAAAGGAGGATTCCTGCCAGAAGATACGGAAAAGAATGTTTTCGAGTATATGTACTTGAACAATATACCATTTGGAGAGATTGATCCATCTATTAACCAAAAGCGATTTAGCAGGGGAACTCCTGTTTGGCAACCAGATTCAAACTTTCAATGTAACGAGGTAGTAGATTTTATTTTAGGAATTTTTGGAAATTCAAAAGAAAAACGATCTATTCATGATAGTGCATGGCAGACGAGGCATATAATTTTAGTCCCTGATGGAGCATTTGACAAAGCGTTGAGAATATTTGGGAAAACAACACTGCGTAAATTGGCAATGGAAGATGCTTGGGAATATCCTGAAGTTTGGCAAGGTGGAGAGGGAGAAAGGTATTATAACATTCTTGCGGGAATTCAGTTGGCACAAAGCTTGGCAAATGCTATTTTTGATGAATTCAGAGATGCTAAAAACAATTTGCAGATGGCACTTATTATTCAGCAAAATAAAAGCGATGCCGAGAATTGGAGAGCAATTATATTTAGTAGATATGATGAAGGTATGTTAAAAGATTTAAGTTTAACATACAAGTATAAATATGGTTTGGTGGATTATGAGCGGGCCAATAAGATGAGAGATAATTATTTTCGGTATATTGATGCCAAGCAAAAATAAAAGGCGGGAGAGAAAGTGAAAATGAAAAGGGTTATTATAGTGATAATTCTTTTATTGGTTTTAGGAGGGTGTGAAAACCATATTTTAATTGGTGAATCAATGAAGACGAAAGATTTTCAAATTAGCAATAATTATTATATCAATTACAAATATGGATTTGAGTTAATTATACCCACGAACTGGAGATTTGGAATTGAAAATAAAAGAGAATATTCTGGTTATATTGTGTGGGTAACTTTTAATAAGAAAATAAAAGGAAAGTTTGAAAAAGTTGGTGCTTTATCATTTTACTTTTTGGATCAAAGAGGTAATGAAAAAGAGAATTCTTTATTTTCAAATGAGGTAAAAAGTTTGCAAGAAGATATAGAATTAGGAAGGAGAGAAATAGAGAGATATGGCAGGGAAGGGTTGTCTGGGTCGCTTCACGTTTTGGATGTGATAGATAGGATCTCTTTTTTTCGAACTACTAACATTCATAAGTCTTATCTGTGGTTTTATACGGAAAACACATATAAAGATATTTTTTTCAGGAGGGGAAAAATAGTCTCTGAAAAGAGGAAAAAAGGATATCTTTATAGTTATTATATTCCCTTTACAGAGAAAAACTCTTTGGTTTATTATTTACCATTGGAAATTGGGTTTAATGAATACGAAAAGTATGATTTTAATGAAGAAGAAAGGAAAAATTATATGCAAGAACAGAGGGAGGTAATTTTGTCTTTTAAGACTTTCAGTAATTTTTTGGAGGATAGGTTGCCATCTCCTCTGGAATTTTGAATGTGGGGTGTGGATTTTCACATTAAAAACATGGCATTGAATTAGGGGAGTAAACAGCCAGGGAAAAACTAGTGAGCTAGGAGAACTACAGAATCGTTTGGGTATTTTGACCGGTGGGGCGACGTATCATTATAATAATGGTCAAACAAATATGAAGCTCACTCGATGGGATCTGGAGAATATCAGGCTGTTGAATGAGTATTATAACTACTATAATCAGACCAGAGGAGGAAGAAGATGAGATTGAGTAGATGGCAGGGGAGGATGGTGATGATGGGGTTGATCGGGGGTGTTCTTTTTTCCTGTTCTTCCGGGGCAAGAGTGGTGTGGGAGAAAAGGGTAGGAGATGGAGGAATTGCAAATATCCTGAAGGTAGGAGAGAATTTTTATTTTGGTACCTGTCACTTAGGCATCATTTCTCAAAGTGGAAAGATTTTGTTTGAAAAGAACCCATTTCCGTACTTAAGGGTGTTATTGGGTTTGGTAGAGGGCGAAAAGTTGATGTTTGTGGGGGATGTTTATCAAGAGAACACTCGACAAACTATAATTGAAATTGGTTATGTCAAAAAAGATCCGATGACTTTTGTTCCCTTGAAGAAGCTTGGGGAAAAGGAGAAATGTTCTCTTTTTTATGCGGCGATTTTATTTACGTCCAATGAAATTCTGATAGGGGGAGGGTACTCTCCTGTGAAGGTAGAGGATGATTCTCATCCTTCGTATCTTTTGCCATTCTTAGCGAAGGTGGATACCAATGGCGATCCTGTATGGCTGATGTTTTTTGAAGAAAACAGAGAAAAGGTGAAGCAATATCCTTATGATGGATGGGATGCTTTTTATAGGGTGGTAGATGGGGAAAAGGGATATATTACCCATACCCCTCAAGAGATCTTGATTATTGACAGGAATCAAGGAAAGGTGATGGAGAGATTTTCTATTGAGGGGCTCAATTATATTGGGGGCATATGGGGAACGAAGGATATGGGATTACTGGTGAGTGGGGCTGATGAAAAGGGGAATAGACATCTTGTAAAATGTGATTCTTTTTTCAGGAAGGAGTGGGATTATACTAATAAAGATTTATGGGGGATAACCAGTGTATTATCTCTTTCGGATGGAGGTTTTTTAGTTATGGGGCAGATGCTATTAACCAAAAAGGTTAAGGGGAGGGAGATAGGGTATGGGAGCAGGGTTTTACTTATTCGTCTGGATGAGGGTGGGCGTGAAATATGGAGGAGGAAAGTGAGAGGCAACCAGTTTTATAATACTCTGGCCAAGGGGATAGAGGTAGCGCCCAATGAGTATATTCTTGTTGGAGAGTATGGTCGGCGGTATGTGAAGAGGCAGGGATATCCCGGTCAATGGGTGAGTCGTGGCTGGATTGTGAAGATTCGGGAGGAGGGAGTGAAGAGGTAGGGGGTAAAGAATAGTGACAGCCTTTGACATAGGTGTTGGTTTTATACCTGTAGCCGGGGAGGTGAATGACGTGGTGGATACAGCACTTGCGGTGACGACGGGGAAGGACAAGAGGGGGAGTGTTGTCTCTAAGTGGATGATTCCTGTGATGGTAGCGGCCTGTCTTTTGCCTGTGGTGAGCACGGGGCTTATGAAGGTGGCGGGCAAAGCCACCGTGAAGGCGACCACGGAAGTGGTGGAGACGGCAGGAAGTGACACAATAAGCTGTATGGCGAAGAAATATACCCACGGTCGGGGGAAAGAACTCATACTTGGAGCGTATAGAGCCGAAGAAATAGGAGATGAGTTAAACTACATTCAATATGCCCAAAAATATGGAGGAAGGTACTTTCAGATGCCGGAAGAGGTATATAACAGAATTGGTGGAGAGTTAGCATGGGAGGTCAATAAAAAAGTACTGGATAATGCCATGGAAAAGGGATGGAAGATAAAATAT
>JABLXN010000055.1 GCA_013177995.1 Brevinematales bacterium
GAGCCACAGGAGGTGGCGAGGAAGCCCGGGGTCAGACAGGGAGGGCTGTCCCCGGGGGGCTACGGAAGAGAGCGGGGCTACAGGCTTTTCTTCCAGCCCGCCAGGGGGATGAAGGTCGTTGGCTACAGAAACCGCCGCAGGGGCGGGGCCGGGGTTTCAAAAGGGGCGGAGCCCCTTTTACCCCGCGCGGGAGCGCTTCGTGGAAGAAGAAAGATGGGTAACAAAAAGAGCCTAAAACTGAAAGAGAAAAGATGGTTGAACAAGTATTCAGTGTTTGTGTGAAGATACTCATTCTGTATGAGTGTGGAACGACAAAGTTCTTTATTCCCCATCATTCCTAAAACCATACCCTCAAAAAATAGCATTTTTCTTCTCTTTGTGGTATACTATATTTTACTTTATGTTAACTGATGTGGAGGCACTATGAATCAGGAGATCCAGAAACGTATTGATGAGTGGCTCGGCCCAGAGTATGACGAAGCTACCCATCAAGAAATTAAGTCCCTTCTTGACACAGGGAATACAAAAGAACTCGAAGACCGTTTTTACACGGAACTGGAATTTGGTACAGGCGGGCTTCGCGGTATTATTGGTGCCGGAACCAACCGTATGAATCGGTATGTGGTTCGCAAGGCTACGCAGGGACTGGCAAACTATATCTATGCCAAGGGAGACCCAAAAAAAGGCGTCGTGATCGGAAGGGATTCTCGACTGATGTCTGATGTTTTTGCCATGGAAACCGCTTCTGTAATGGCCGCCAATGGCATCAAGGTGTATTTCTACGAGGACATTCACCCTACCCCGATGGTCTCCTTTGCCATCCGAGAACTAAAAGCCCAGGCTGGGGTGATGATTACCGCCTCGCACAATCCAAAAGAATACAACGGGTATAAAGTTATGTGGGATGATGGTTGCCAGGTCACCCCTCCAGCAGACAAGGGTATTATTGAAGAGGTGAGAAAGATCTCCTCCCTCTCTCAGGTGAAATATATCTCCTTTGATGAAGCCAAAGCCAAAGGAATGATTGAGATCATTGACACCAAAATAGACGCTCTCTATCTGGAAAGGGTGAAAACCATCAGTATTCATCCAGAGGTGGCAAACTCATCCGGGGTCAAAATCTGTTACTCTCCCCTCTACGGGACAGGCTACAGAATCATCCCCGAAGCCTTGAAACGGTGGGGATTTCAGGATGTCTATGTTCTTCCAGAACAGGGACGCCCTGATGGTAATTTCCCTACCACTCCCTACCCTAACCCTGAAGAAACAGAAGCCATGCAAGAGGGTATGCGCTATGCTGCCGAACAGGGCTATGACATCTTTATTGCCACCGATCCGGACGCTGACCGACTGGGGGTTGCCCTTCGTGACAGAACTGGCAAGATGGTGCTCTTGAATGGTAACCAGATAGCTACCCTTTTAGCCTACTATGTGGCGACAGAGAAGAAACTCCCCAAAAATCCCTGGATGGTCAAAACGATTGTGACTACTGACCTCATTACCGATATTGCCCGCGATCATCAGATTGGTCTTGCTGATGTGCTCACTGGTTTCAAGTGGATTGGTCTCAAGATCCGTCAGTTTGAACAGGAAGGCAAAAACTTCGTCTTTGGTTGTGAAGAGAGTCACGGGGTCCTGCTTGCTGACTTTGTCAGGGACAAGGACGCCATCATGGGAGTAAGCCTCTTCGCTGAACTCACCGCCTATTACAAATCAAAAGGCACTTCTGCCCTCAATGTTCTCTATGATATTTATCGTAAGTATGGGTTCTACAAAGAAAGCCAGAAGTCTCTCACATTAGCCGGTATTGAAGGGCTTTCTCAGATAAAGGCGATGATGGAAAAACTTCGTACACAAACCCCCTCTACCATTGGCGAATGGAAGGTTTTAGAAAAACAGGATATGAAAACAGATGAAGTGATCGATATGACCACCCATACGAAAAAAGGAAGTACTGGTCTTCCTTCTTCAGATGTGGTGGTTCTCAAATTGTCCGATGGAGCCAAGGTTGTTGCTCGCCCATCCGGCACAGAACCAAAGATCAAATTCTACTTCACCACCCGTGGGCAATTCGATGATATGCCCACTGTAGAGAAAAAACATGAAGCGCTCCGCCAGGCGTTTCTTGCCTATATTCAGGGATAACAAAGGAGGTTTTTCATGGCGTACAAGATTGCCGTTATTCCCGGCGATGGAACAGGTCCAGAGGTTATTCGTGAAGGTCTCAAGGTTCTCAATGCCGTGAGCCACGTGTATGGAATCAAATTTGACTTCCATACGTATGATTTTGGCGGTGAACGTTATCTCAAAACTGGTAAAATTATTGAACCTGAAGAAATTGAAGAACTCAAGCAGTATGATGCCATTTATCTCGGGGCTATTGGGCATCCCGATGTGAAACCCGGTATTCTCGAAAAGGGGCTTCTTCTGCGTATTCGGTTTGATCTTGACCAGTATATCAATCTTCGTCCGGTGAAACTCTATCCCGGTGTGGAAACCCCCATCAAAGACAAAACCCCTGAACACATTGACTTTGTTGTTATCAGAGAAAACACGGGTGGCATCTATACTGGCCATGGTGGGGCCACAAAGGTAGGAACACCCGATGAAATTACCACCCAGGTGATGGTGTACGATAGAAAGACCGTCGATCGCTGTCTGAGATACGCCTTTGAACTCAAAAAGCGCCGAAACCAGCAGAGCGCTTCCTATGCGGCGAAACCTATTCATCTTGTCCATAAACGCAATGTACTCACCTATGCTGGCGATCTCTGGTTCCGTGCCTTTGAAGAAATGGGACAAAAAGACTATCCTGATATCCCAAGAGACTATCTCCATGTTGACGCCACCACCATGTGGTTTGTCAAAAACCCCGAATGGTTCGATGTGATCGTGACAGAAAACCTGTTTGGGGATATTATCACTGACCTTGGGGCCATGATTCAGGGAGGCATGGGAATCGCCGCCGGTGGAAACATCAATCCCGAAGGTGTCTCCATGTTTGAACCCATTGGCGGTTCCGCACCCAAATACACCGGCAAAAATGTCATCAATCCCTTGGCTGCCATTGAGGCTGCCCGTATGATGATTGATGAACTCGGCGAACACAAGGCTGCCGAAGCTATCCAGAAAGCCGTGGCTACCACCTGTACCAAACTCAAGAGTCTCTCAGCTGGCAAGATGGGATACTCTACCACAGAAGTAGGGGATATGGTAGCAAGCCTTATCTCATAACCGCATAAAAGACACTAATAAAAGCCCTTGCCTCTTCGTGCAAGGGCTTTCTTTTTTTCTCTCTCGAGACCTTTGCACGAATGTGCGAAGGTCTCAAAAAAGTAATAAAAAAATAAAAATAGTATAAAAATATTCCTTATCATAATAAATAATTCTAACTTTTTTGGTAACGTTTTTTTCAGGAGACCTGCAGTGGGAAGATGAGGAAAAGCAAAAAAAGTTCCTCCCTGGCCGATAATAGGACACAAGGAGGAACCCATGCGTAAAGAATTCACCTTCACTTTGACTATCG
>JABLXN010000056.1 GCA_013177995.1 Brevinematales bacterium
GCGCCGCCATCAGATTTTTGCTCTCCTGCGCCCTGTCTAACGATATCCCGTACATCTTCTTCAGCGCTATCATCTGCTCCACCTGCTGCCCACTCACCTCTCGCTCCCACTCCCGCCTCGTGGTCTCGTCCGGGCTCGCATTCTGCCTCCACTTCGAAAGCAAATGCGCCTCACGAAGGGCCGTGCTCCCGGAGATCAGGGGATCATAGGGGATCTTTTACCTCTTCTTCACCGACTCCCTATACCTCCTCACCTCCTTCTGATTCTCAGGATCAAAATTCACAGGATCAAAAACTATCCCTTTCGATTTGTTGAGACGATAGGTGGAGATGTCTGCCATTGCTTGCTTATACAAATTTTCTTCAGATTCAAAACTAGCATACCCCATTTCATAAACCACTTTTTCTTTTTGAGGATCATACACTTTGCTAATATAAATAACCCCTTCCATAATAATAGTTTCTTCTTCCCTACTACTCCCAGAAGTTATTAATTTTAAATCCCTATCAATAAGCTGATAAGCAAATACCCAAAAAACCACAGGTATTCTATTGAACTTTTTCTTGTCGTTTTTTGTAAATATAGCATGAGAAAAGGCATACCTATCATCCTTAGAAAACAAAAACCTTATACACTCTACTTCTCCTTCTCTTATCCCTTCCCTTTTGAAATCTTCTACCACATACTCAGGAGTATAAATCCCCTTATTCCTGTCAATGATCAACTTCACCTCTCCATCCTCTCCTATCAATATCCCTCCTTTTATACCCTTTACTATCTTCGGATGTGGCTCGATAAGTAAATAATCTATCTTCCCATCTCCATCCGTGTCCCACTTCCATATCGCCTTATACTCTCTCCCTCCAAAAAATTCCTTCGCCTTCTCCTTCACAACTTCACTATCTACCGGAAAATATTCCCACTTCTCAAAATATCCAGGCGGAACTCCCGGTATCTCTACCTCTTTTTGCTTTCCTCCGGAACAACTCCCTCCAAAGACAAGAATAACCACTATCACCATCCTCAAAACCCTTTCCATGCGTTTCATCGTCTTACTCCTTTACCTCTTCTTTTTTGGCACATCTCTGTATTTTTTCTCCAGCTCTTGCCAGTTTATTTGGGTATATTTATAAACGGGATTATAGGTCAAAGTTTTATTAGTTCTGTCTGGATGCAAAGCCCAATTTTCAAAAACTTTCAACTCCATTTCTTTTGTTTTTCCATTTCCTGCGCTGTATACATACACCGTTCCATTCTCCACCTTACTTACCATCATCACATGGTCCCAATCATTGGGACTATCTATCCCATCCCAGTTCTTGTTATAGTTCACATATATCAAATTTCCCGGTTGTAACTGACTCTTCGAAATCTCTCTCTGAGGTAAATGTTCCAGTAACAATGGAACATTCCAGCCATTGAAATAACTATTGCCATTTTTGTCCTGCAAATACCCTATCCCTTCATACCCCATGCCATATCTTAACGACCAGAACACTCCTCCACTGCAATCTACTCCAGGAGGAGAGGCTGGCGGTTTTGGTCCACTCTGCCCACCCCCAGGAACATAAGGTTTGCCAAGAATGTTTGCTGTCATAACGTCTACCAATTGCCGGTTCTTTTCTTTCTCACCTCCTTTCACCTGATTAACAATCCTCGCACCAATTTCTAAACTTAAAACTAACGGTAGTGTCGTTGGATTATATTTTATAAAAAATTCCAGCGCCTTTGCTCCTATCCCCCCTGCTTCCTTCTCCGTTATCACCTTCCCATCCTTCATCACAAGCCTCTCCCCAACCCTCAGATTCCTCCCTATCTCCTCATCTGTCATCCCTTCATAATTCCCCGTTCTTCGAAGTGCTTCTATGACTTCCTTTTTGCTTACCCCAAGTTCTGAAGCTATCCCTTCCACACTGTTCTTCCGCCCTTCCGTCGTGTTCTTCCACTTCTCCACCTCCACTATAGTGGTCTTCCCCTTCTTCGCAACCTTCAAACTCCTCCCGCTCATGTCCAGATTGGCCGCATTTCCTGTCCTCGCAAACTCTTCCCCGACCACAGCCACCTCTTCATACCGGCTCCCTGCCACACTTAACCCCATTTTCCTGTCCAGAAGTCCAACTACCTTCGCCCCACGACTATACGCCATCCTCTCAAGTGTTTCATTATCCACTTCCAGCCCCGTTCTCGCCAACCACTCCTGCTGATCTATGTGCACCCCTTCATGAACCATCGTCCCTGTATACCACGCTAACTTCGCCTTCATGTCCTTTTCATTCCCTCTGATAACAGCTTCTTTATTCAGGTGTATCGTCCTGTTGTCCTCTCCTGCATAACCATAGTTCCCGCTTCCTTCAAGATCAAACCTCACCTCTTTCCTCCCCTCTATCACATCCATCGCCGTCTTCTGTCCACATTTGTCCCCCGATAGAGAGGCTAAGTTCACAAGACTCACCCTCGCCCACCCTTCGTCGTCTTTCACATTATCGGCATGGAAGCGGAGGAAGTTCAAAGCGCCCCGCGCAGGGCAAAAGGGGCTTCGCCCCTTTTGAAAACCCCGTCCCCCGCCCCTGCACCGGTTTCTGTAGCATTCCGTCCACCGTCTTACCCTGCGGGCTGGAAGAAAAACCTGTGGCCTCGCTCCCTTCTGTAGCCGACCGGGGACAGCCCTCCCTGTCTGACCCCGGTCTTCCTCGCCACCTCCTGTGGCTCGGTCCTGGTAGAAAGGAAAGAGCCTTCTGTCCCCAGCCCGCGGGGCTTCTGCTTCCTCAGGGGCTTCTTTCACCCTGCACCGCGGCAGGGGCGGGGTGGGGCTATGGCGATGTTTCAGCAAGAAGAGGCCTGGTGGGGATAAAAAGCCATGGGGCTATTACCATATTTCAGCTAACGAGACCTCCTCATGTCATTGGAGGGGACACACAACAATCAGCTATTACCATGTTTCAGCAAGACATTTGCCTGGTTAAACGTTTAACCAGCTTCTAAACAGAAGAGAACCCCATGGCTATTACCATATTTCAGCAAAGCAGCCGTTAGGTTAAACGTTTAACCTTTTCCATGTCCCACAAAAGCCCCCTATCCCCATGTTTCAGCCAAGGGAGTGCAAACGTGAGCAATCGGCTATTACCATATTTCAGCAAACCAGGACCCTTCTCAAGCGTAGCCCCGGTGGAGATGAATATTGCTATCACCATGTTTCAGCAAAGCCCCCCTCTAGCTGAAATAGAGTGATAGCCCGAACACAGCCCCCTCTCCCCAAAAACACCCCGCAGGCTGAAACATGGTTATAACCAAAACACGGGAAAAACATCTCTCCACTTCCCTCAAACAGAATGAATATAAGTCATAGCCTTACATTGAGTTATACCTCATCCTTTTGAAAAAAGGAGAGAGCATGGTCAGGCTGAAATATGGTGATAG
>JABLXN010000057.1 GCA_013177995.1 Brevinematales bacterium
TCACGAGCAGGGGTATGATGATACACGCCGGGAGTGGTGAGTTTGGAGGGCTGGCGTTTGTGAGGAGGACGAACGGGCAGGTGGTGTGGCAGGGAGTGGACACGTGGGAGAGCACGGTGGGGGGTGTAAAGGATGCATGGCAGAAGACGGTAGGGGAAGTAGTACGTGTGGTAGACAATTTTCTTTCCACGAGGGATGTTTCCTATGATGATAATCTTGGTTCAAGTCTTGAAAGATGGAAAGAAGAAGAGACGATAACGCTTTATTATGATCCACGCAATTCTATAAGACAGTTTTCTACCGGTCTTGAGATAGATGTTAATGATCCTGTGATGAGAGAATTTTTGAAAATTACCATAACGAGGAAAAGATATTTCAACGAAAGTGAGCCTCAGACGGCGGAGTTGTGGCAAAAAGCGAGGAGAGGGGATGAACAGGCATTGAAAGAATTATTCGGGATGTTTGTTCAGAGTGTGACTGAGAATGAAGACGCAGCGGACAAGGTGCAGAGAGCGATAAACAGGATAATGGCGGATGCCGAGCAGGGCAGGTTTGGCATGGGGATTAGTGGGGAGAGAGCGAAGGAGTTGTTGAACATATTGAGGGGAGGAAATACAGCGGAGAATAACAAAAAATTCGAAGAGTTTGTCAAAAAGGTTGTACAAAATGAGAATGATGGGGAAAAACAGAAAAAAGTTAAAGCTTATCTGAATGGGCTGAAATTCATGTATGATAACAGAGATACGGCGGCGGTGCATATTATGTCAAAATCGTGTGCTATCATAGCAGACTATCTCTTGGCAGGATTGACAGGCAGACTCGATCCTACAAAGGTGAGTTATGAGGAATTTTACAAAACAAAGTTTGAGATGGGGGAGATAGGTGATGAGAGGAGTTATACGATGGCGCCGGTATGGAACAGGACATTTGGCTGGGGTAACAATAGACCAATGGTAGCTGGATTGAATTATCGTGAAAACATAGAGGGCCAGAACATATTTGCCTATATGAGGCCGGATCTTTATGGCAGGGATAAGGATATCCGTATTGAATACCAGGGCATAACAGCGGAGGAACTGGAGAAGGTAAAGGGAAATAAAGTGTATGAAAAATTAGTTGAAAAAATTGGTGAGTTTCCAAAAAATTTAGAAGATCTGTATAATTCTCTTAGTACTGTTGAGTGGTATATAGTGCAGAGGAAGACGGATTATGATGATACCCATTTCTTTATCATGAGGAGGGTTGGCAATGAATACAGGCTCTATGATCATAACTGGCTTTTCAGCCAATATGGGTGGGGCAGCCGTTACGACAGGGATTTGCATTATATTTCAAGGTATCTCTGGTACAGGTAGAGAGGAGGGAATATGAAGAGGATAATTTTTATGATATTTATGGTAATGATTTTAAGTTCTGGATGTAAAGAAAAGGGAGAGAGAGTGAGAGAATTGAGGGAAAAGTTAGGGGAATCAGGGTATATACTTGAGTATTTTGGGAAATGGACAGGTCTGGTGGGAGTTTTTTATGATGTTCAAAATAGCAATGATCCGGAAAATCCTGTTCGTTACGTGGTGGAGGTGAGTTTAGAGAGGAAACAGGTGGATTTTTATAAAGAAGATCCTGGTGAACTTGCTACTGAAACAGACGGGAGGGGTATAAAGTGGGGCAAATATATTGTAGACCGGACGAACAGGACGATAAGTATCTATCGGAAGAGGGATGGGGCATTGATTATAACGGTCAAATTTATAAGCGATACGCAGTTCAGGATTGTAGAGTATGGGAAGTGGTTTGATCCGAAATCGCCGGACCCTGACAATGAGATAACTTCCGAGATGAATGAGGAAAAACAAGAAAGATTGAGAGAAGAAAGACGAGTGAAAACAAGATTCATTTGGGGAGATTTTGATGACACCAATCGTGTATACAGGACGGATTGAATAATCGTGGGGCTCTAAGAGGGGAGGGATGGTTTTACCGATGAGCAGAGGAAGCGGTTGAGGGAGGAGGCGGAGGGTTTGAAGGATGGAGGGGTTTCTCCGGCGGAGAGGGAGAAGAGGCTTGAGAAGCTGGCGATGATGGCGAAGGAAGAGGAAGGGATGA
>JABLXN010000006.1 GCA_013177995.1 Brevinematales bacterium
TAGTCAAAGTGAAGGTGAATTCTTTACGCATGGGTTCCTCCTTGTGTCCTATTATCGGCCAGGGAGGAACTTTTTTTGCTTTTCCTCATCTTCCCACTGCAGGTCTCCTGAAAAAAACGTTACCACAGTAACTATGTGAGTAACTACATGGACTATCAGAACGAAAAGGCCACCAATGAAAATTCCCTCAAGCGTTTTGAAGTGGCCAAAAAACCATCCTCCTCTGTTCCTACTAATATGCTCATGACGCTTTATCAATTTCCTGTGGATAAACGCTATTCCATTGTGGAACTCATGATGGGAGAATCAGCAAAATATGATTCCCTCTATCCCTATGCGGGATTTCTTGTCAAAAGCCGATATTTCCCTTCCTCGGAGATGTTCTGGGAACTTCTCTTTCGATCTTTCTCTTACTCCTATTTCATTTGTGAGGATAAACTTTTCAAAGAAAGGATTGGGGTGCTGGTTTTTGAACCAAAAGAGACAAACCTCTATGCGACTTTACTGGAAAAATATGAACCTCAATTGGGAGAAAAAATCACCAATGTTTCCTACAAGACCCAGAAGGATATTGTCCAGGGGGCACTCTATCAAAGTTTTACCATGGAGAGTAATGCTATCTATATCTTCGTAGGAGAGAATACCTCCACCCATCATATTATTACCCTCAAAACCTATGACCTGAGTCTTTCCAATTTCTTAGTCCTTTTCACCGACCAGTACAAAAACAAGGAACTCCTTGTCTATCCTGAGATGATGAGAGGGCTTGCGGTTCTTCCAGAGAATACGGGTTTCAGTCTCCAGATGTTTGACTTTTATGTGGTGCCATGGGAGTACGCCAAAACCAGAAACAATGTATGGTGGGCGCGAAGTATGGTGGGACACTGGGATTATGAGATTTTCTATGGAAATAGAAGTGGGGATTTTGTGAAGATAAGTCTTTTCGATCTCTTGTATCGGAAAAAGGCTGAACAGATTCACCGAAGTTTCAGAAAAGAAAAAGAGGATGCTTCTGCTGCTCTCTCCGTGTTTTACGGGATAGAGAATTTTGCGGTGAATTTTGGGGGAGATATCAAGGGATGGTACATGGATTTGAAAGACCAGAACGAAATCAGTTTTGGTTTTGGATCTTTTATTGTGGCCGTCAATAGTTTTGAACCTAATGAAATGGATTTTTCTGATCTCCGTGCTATTGCTGAAAAACTGATTTACAAAAACGAAACCTCAACCAATACCCAGACCACAGAGGCTCAATAAACCCAAGGGGCGTCTTCGGACGCCCCTTGCTCTTTCTTGAAAAAAAATTGTTTTCTCGGTATATTCAATGCAACGACAAAGGAGTGTTTATGGCAAAAAACCTTGGAGATATGCTCATCCAGGAAGGTATTCTTGAACCCGCCATTGTCAAAAAAGCCATTGAACTTCAAAAGAAAAACCACAAGAAGTTAGGGCATATTCTCATTGAGATGGGGGCTATACGCTCTGATCAGCTCTATCACATTCTTGAAAAACAGCTTGGTTTTCCTTTTGTCCGCAGTATTGAAGAACCATACAGAGAAGAGGCCTTTCATCTCCTTGATATTGGCTTTTGTAGAAAACATGCCATTGCCCCTGTTCTCACCCCTAAGGGCAGTCTCAGGGTCTATACTTCAGAACCTATGGCTCCTGGTCTTCTCAACCAGATCTCCTTTCGCACAGGACAGAAGGTGGAAATAGCCTATGCTACCGACGAAGCCATTCAGGCCTATCTTTCCCATTATGAAGGGAGGCTTGCTCCTTCAGCCTCACCTTCTTCTTCTGAAGAATTTGTTGCTGAATCGGAAGAAACAGAAACCTCTTCTCCTGCGGTTCAGTTGCTTCAGCACTACCTTGAAGAGGCTATCAGAAGAAAAGCCTCAGATGTTCATCTCGAACACCTCATTCAGGGGGTGCGTGTTCGTTTTCGTATTGATGGGGTTCTCTATGATATTGATCGTCCCTCTGAGGAGATTTATCCTGCGCTTATTTCTCGCTTGAAAATTCTTGCCGATCTGGATATCTCAGAAAAGCGTCTTCCTCAGGATGGACGTATTACCATTCCCTTTGAAGATCGACAGGTCGATATTCGTGTTTCCATTATTCCCACCGTTAATGGAGAAAATGCGGTTCTTCGTATCTTGGATAAGGGCAAAGAGGTGCTTTCCTTAGATGAGATTGGTATGCCTGAGTTTTTAGTGGATATGGTTAAGCAGGCAGCAGAACGCCCCTATGGTATGATCTTGGTGACGGGGCCTACAGGGAGTGGAAAAACCACCACACTGTATGGTGTGCTGAAACACATTGCCCGATTCAACAGAAAAATTCTCACTATAGAAGACCCTGTGGAATATCAGATGGAAGGGATCTCTCAGGTTCAGGCTCATAGTGAAATTGGGCTCACCTTTGCAGCCGGGCTTCGCGCCTTTCTCAGGCATGACCCCGATGTCATCATGGTGGGAGAGATCCGGGACAAAGAAACCGCTGATATTGCCATTCGTGCGGCTCTGACGGGGCATCTTGTTCTTTCTACCATTCATACGAATGATGCCGCCAGCACCCTGACCCGCTTTGTGGATATGGAGATTCCCCCCTATCTTCTCACCTCTACCATCAATCTTGTTCTGGCCCAGAGGCTTGTGAGGCGTCTCTGCCCCCATTGTGCTCAAAAAGCTACGCTTACCTCTTTAGAAAAACAGAGTCATCCATGGGTAGGTAATCTCTCTACTCACTGGAAACCATCCGGATGTAGTGAATGCCACCAGACGGGGTATAGTGGGCGTATTCCTATCTTTGAATATATTGTCCTCAATGAGAAAATCAAAAAAGCTATTCTTAGTGGTCTTTCTTCCTTTGAACTCAAAGAGGTGGCTCGTTCTATGGGTATGCTGACGCTTTTAGATCATGGAAGAACCCTTGTGGAAAAAGGGATAACCTCTATCGAAGAGGTTGAAAAAGTCACGATGTGGAGTGAGTAATGATTTTCCAGTATGAGGCCTATTCTCCAGATGGAAGTCATCAAAGTGGCGTTATTGAGGCAAAAGACAGGCAAGAGGCCGCCCTCAAATTGTATCAGCGTGATCTCGTGGTTTTTCATTTGAGAGAACTGAGTACCAAAAAACAGTCTATTTCTCTCAAGGATCAGATTCTTTTTACTCGTCTTTTGTCCAATGCCCTCAGTGCCCATATACCCCTGACGAAGGCTCTGGAAATTATCTCCCAGGAATTTCCTCAAAGACACCCCCTCAAAATGGTCACGTTAGACCTCATTCGTCGTATTCAGGGGGGAGAATCTCTTTCTGAGGCTATGGAACTTCATCCGGAGGCTTTTTCTCCCTTTGCTATAAGTATGGTGAAAGCAGGGGAGGAATCCGGGGAACTGCCAAAAACCGTAGAAGCCCTTCTTCATTATCTTTCCAAACGCCTCTCTATCTCTCAGAAGATCAGTTCTGCTCTTCTCTATCCGGTCTTTATTTTGCTGTTTGCTCTGGCGGTGCTTTTCTTTTTTGCTTTTGTCCTGATCCCCCAATTTGAACAGAACTATGCTCAGTTTGGGGCGGAACTGCCGCTGTTTACCCGCCTTCTCATCGGATTTACCCGTTCTCTCAGAGAGTGGTCATGGCTTTTAGGTCTTCTCATTGTTGCCGTTGGAGGAGGCTTTTTCTTGGTGAGAAACAGGTCATGGTTTCGAAGGGGAAGGGATGCCCTCCTTCTCTCTCTTCCTGTCCTTGGAGAACTGATCAATAAGGATATTCTTACCAAATTTTCTCGAACCCTTTCTGTTCTTTTAGGAAGTGATGTGGTTCTCTCTGAAGCTCTCGATCTCTGTCGTGGTGTGGTAGAAAATACCCTGTATGAAGAAATGATTTCCCGGGCTATTCAGGATATTGCTCAGGGGAAAAAACTCACCGATTCTCTCAGACAAAATCGTTTTCTTCCCCCTACCTTTCTTCAGATGATGAGTATGGGAGAAGAAACCAGCAAAATAGACCAGCTCAGTGAGTATCTTGCTGATTTCTATGAACGGGATGTTGATAATGCCGTCGAAAAGATTACCACGTTACTCACTCCTGTCTTGATTATCTTTATTGGGATTATTGTGGGGTTTATTATTGTTGCCCTTTTCCTTCCTATCTTTCAACTCAGCCAGGTCTTGTAAATAAGCGTATGGTACAAAGGAGTTTTCGCTGTTTTTTGGCAAAAGAGATGGCGTTTGCTGAAATGATACCTTTGCACGAATGTGCGAAGGTATCAAAAAAGTAATAAAAAAATAAAAATAGTATAAAAATATTCCTTATCATAATAAATAATTCTACTTTTTTGAATAAAAAAGACAAATAGGCCCTTGTAAACAGAAAAAGCGGGGAAGAGGGGCGTAGCCCCTGACCCAAACAGGGGAAGAAAACACCCGTGCAAGGGTCTCGAAATAAGGTGATAGCCTTTTTCTTTTTAGGGTACAAAGTGATGGAGAGTTTTTTGTCAAAGAAGTGAAGGGGGAAAGGGAAAAGCACTTGATGAATTTTTTATATACTTTGCAAAGCAGAAATCACCAGAATTTTTTCAAAAACTTTCCAAAGTCTCAAAAATATGCTATAATAAAGGTGAAGTTTTCGGGCCGTAGCGCAGTTTGGCTAGCGCGCTTGGTTCGGGTCCAAGAAGTCGGGGGTTCAAATCCCCCCGGCCCGAAGGGAAGGTTTTCTCAAAAGGAGAACTCTCCCTTCGCTTCTTGGAAAAGCCAGAAGAGAGTTTTTTCTGACTTGACTTTTCTGCCAAAATATGCTATACTATACATCTCTTATGGCGGGCAGGTACCCGAGTGGCCAAAGGGGGCAGACTGTAAATCTGCTGGCACTTGCCTTCGTTGGTTCGAATCCAACCCTGCCCAAAAAAGCCTCCCTGTGTTCAGGGAGGCTTTTTTATTGTCTTTCATGACTTTGCTTATTCTAAAAAAAAGCGGGCCTTGTGGCCCGCTTTTTTCTTCATACGAAAGCTTACTTGTCCTTGGAAATCATATAGCGGAGCAAGTCAACCACGCGATTGGAATATCCCCACTCATTGTCGTACCAGGAAACAATCTTGAAGAAGCGCTTTTCACCCTTGAGGTTATTCTGCAGGGTGGCAAGAGAATCATAGATAGAAGAGCGAGGATCGTGGATAAAGTCAGTGGAGACAAGTTCCTCATCAGTATAGCCAAGAATACCCTTGAGATATGTTTCAGAAGCCTTCTTCAAGAGACTATCGATCTCTTCGATGGAGGTATCACGGGTAGAACGGAAGGTGAGGTCAACTACCGAGACATCAGCGGTAGGCACACGGAAAGACATACCGGTGAGCTTACCTTTTACCGCGGGAAGCACTTCACCCACAGCCTTTGCCGCTCCCGTTGTGGAAGGAATAATATTGATAGCGGCTGCACGACCACCACGCCAGTCTTTTTTCGAAGGACCATCCACAGTCTTCTGAGTAGCGGTGTAGGAGTGAATGGTGGTCATGAGACCAGTTTCCACCCCGATACCTTCTTTGAGAAGAACATGGACAAGAGGTGCTAAACAGTTTGTCGTACAGGAAGCATTGGAAACAATATGGTGGGTCTTGGGATCGTACTCATGTTCGTTCACCCCCATCACAATTGTCTTCACCTCTCCCTTGGCAGGAGCGGAAATAATCACCTTCTTGGCTCCAGCATCGAGGTGCCCTTTGGCCTTTTCAGAGTCGGTGAAAAGACCGGTGGACTCAATCACATATTCCACCCCGAGATCCTTCCAGGGGAGATCAGCAGGACTCTTGGCGGCAGCCACACACTTGATTTTGTGGCCATTGACAATGAGAAGATCGGCTTCCTCACGAGAAGGATCGGATTTTGCCGTCTCCACTTTGTGTTTGAATTTCCCATGAATAGAGTCATACTTGATCTGGTAGGCAAAGTAGTCAGCATCAGTGGAAACATCTACCACTGCTACGACATCAATCTCCTTGCCCAAAAGTCCCTGATCACAGAGAGCCTGAAACACCATTCTTCCAATACGACCAAAACCATTGATACCAACCTTTACAGCCATTGCTCTATCCTCCTTTGAATTTTCCTTTCTTTTGAAGGGATTTCCAGTATTTCAAAGAGTATTATACAAAAAAATGAGAAAAACCGCAAATAAAGTGCCATTTAGATGTTACGAACCGGCATAACAAGATAAATAAAGTGCTCTTCACCCTTCAGCTTAAACTGCATGGCACTTTCAGCAGACTTTATTTCTAAAATAACCCGTTCGCTTTTGATAGTCCGGAGAAAATCCATCAAATGCCGGTAGTTCATAGCAAATTGAATTGGCTCATCGTTGTATTCTACCTCAAGAGTCGCTTTTGCTTCACCATACACCGTATGAGTACTGGAAAGATTCAAAACTCCCTTCTTGACATCAAACACAATCTTCTGAACGTCTCCTTCGCTCATTACGGACACATTTTCGAGTTGTTCACGAAACTCTTTTACTGGTATCTCAATTCGGTATTGAATGGTGGATGGGAGAACATCGCGGTAGTTGGGGAACTTTCCCTCTAAAAGACCGGAGAAGAAATACACATTCCCGATCTTGAAGAAAACATTTTGTCCTCTCACCGAGAGCCTCACCTCTCCTGTGGAAAGCGCTTTTTTGATAATCTTCAAAAAGGAAGAGGGGACAATCACATTCCAGGTTATCTCTCCCTTTTTCTCTTCGTATTCACGAGAGATCAGGGCAAGCCGGCGTCCGTCTGTGGTCACAAAAGACAACCATCCCTCGAGGCTTTCTTCCATGTAGACGCCTAAAAAGAAAACCTTGGCTGGTTCTTGGGCTGTAGCGTATTCGGTCATCTCAATAAGTTCGCGAAGGGTTTCCTGGCTGAGAGAGATGTAGTTTTCCCATGTGTATTCTTGAAAGGTGGGGAAATTCTCGGCATGAGTTCCATGGAGTTTGTAGTAGATGCGCTTATTTTCTGGTGAGGTAATAATAACCTCATAGGGATTATGTTCTTCTGTACTCAGGATAATACGGGAAGAAGAAATATGGGAAACCACGTCAAAAAGCTTTCTTGCATGGAGAAGGATAGTGCCGCTTTCTTCCACTTCGCCTGTCATCTCCAGCTTGATGCCATGTTCCCCGTTATATCCCTGCATGATAACAAGCCCATCTTCACTCACAGAAATATACACGTTCACCAAGACAGCAAGTGGATTTCTTGGGGTTACCACCTCATTGGCCAAACTGAGAAGAGCATGAAACTCATCACGGTTGACGGTAAACCTCATAGGCACCTCTCCTGGCCCTTCCAATTCAGAAGGTACATTTTCTTCATTATAAAGCCAGGAAGAAAAAAAATCAAATAGAAGAGAAAAATACCCGTGGTATGGTTTGAAACCCTCCTGTCGTTCCACTTGTTTTTTTCCCTTCTTCTCCTTATGATATACGAAAAGGAGTTTTGCATGAAAGAACAGAAAACCATTCTCCTTTTTCTCGATGGGCCTGTGTATAACAAAGCCGAAAAAGCACGCCAGTGGTTTGAACATACCCTCAAAAGATTACAGGGTTTTGCTGATGAGATGTTTCTTGTGGGTCAGAAGCCCGATATGGCACTTCCTATAGAAAGCTTTTCTTTTGCCAACGGGGAAGAGTTTCTCACCTGGGCGGAGGGTTTTCCTCTTCATACCCAGTTAGTTATCGTGCCAGCGTATGCTCCCCTTCTCCAGCGTTCTCTCTTAGAAGAAGCTCTTGCCAAGCATAGCCGTTACCTTTTCGATTATACCTATGCTGAACTTCCCTATGGTCTGATGGGAGAGATTTTAGATAATGGAATTGTTCCCTTCATCAAAAAAGCTCTGCCGCAAGGGATGCCTCTTTTTCGTCGAAGCCTCAAGGAGTGGCTTGGTCAGGACCTTTCCTCTTATGATTGCAATATCGTTTTTACCGATATCCGGCTTTTGGAGTATCGCCTGAGTTTTGTGCCCGAAAATCACTACCAGGCCTCTGTTTTAGAAGCCATGAGGCAGGATACAGCGTCTTTTGAGAGTTTACAGGAAATACAATCCTGGATAGTTTCTCACCCCGCAGTTCTTCGACAGGTTCCTACCTATGTTGAGATTGAACTTACCACCATCCATGAAACTGATGGGCCTTTTGCGGACGCTCTACCCAGGAATGGGGAGATGTTAGACAAGGATCTCTCTTCTCTGTTGAGAGAGCTTGACGATTTTGCCCCTGATGCGGTTATCAGTTTTGGACTTTATGGAGAGGTTTTTGCCTATACCTACTGGGATACCCTTATTGGTGAGGTGCAGAAACGACCTGAGAGACGCTTTCTTTTTGAGAGTCGGGGGATATTTCTTCCCCAAAAACGCCTTGAAGAAGTCCTCGCTTTGCCCAATGTAGAGGTCATTGTAGATATCAGTACGACTTCTCCTCAACTCTTTGAGAAGTGGAAAAAGCCGGATTCTTCTCTTTTCCCCTTTGAGGGTTTGAGTTGCCTTGAGTTTTTTCATAACCTTCCCTCAAAAGAACGTCTCTATCTTCAGATCACCAGAACTCACGAAAACGACAAAGAACTTATGCGTTTCTATGAGGTGTGGAAAGATTTTTCTCCCCGTATCATCATTAAAAAACCGGATAGTTTTGGTGGCAAGCAACTTGGAAAACGAGTGGTTGACCTTTCGCCTATCAAAAGAACCCCCTGTATTGCCCTTCAAAGGAATATGGTTATCTTTGTCGATGGAAGTGTACCCCTTTGTCGTCAGGACAAGAATGGGGACTATTTGGCGGGGAATGTCTTTAGAGATGGTATCATGACCTGCTGGGAAAACCTGGGCAAAGCCTATGAAAAACAGTTTGATGGGGGCATAAGTACACCCCTCTGTGTTTCCTGCGATGATTGGTGGATCTTCTCGTTTTAAGGGCGGTTTTTCTCTTCTTGGGTAAGAAAAACAAAAATTTTTCGAAATACCTTTACTTTTTTTTTCCTCGCTTTATAATATGTTTCTGCAAAAAGAAACACCAAAGGAGTTTTGTATGGAGATTCAGAAGATTGACCTCATGCAAAAAGACATGCCGCGAAAGTGGTACAATATCCAGGCGGATCTACCCAAACCCCTTGATCCTCCTGTTGGGCCGGATGGCAAGCCTATTTCTCCTGATGCGTTGACGGCTATTTTTCCCAAGGCCCTCATTGAGCAGGAAATGTCCACGGAGAGATGTATTGATATCCCGGAAGAGGTGCTGGATGTCTATGCTCGTTGGCGTCCTACCCCTGTTTTTCGGGCTATTCATCTTGAGCAATATCTGAAAACCCCGGCAAAGATATACTACAAGTATGAAGGAGCCTCACCGGCTGGTTCTCACAAGCCCAATACCGCTATAGCCCAGGCCTACTATAACAAAAAAGAAGGGATTACCCGTCTCACCACAGAAACAGGGGCCGGTCAATGGGGGAGTGCTCTTTCCTTAGCTGGGGCTCTCTTTGGTGTGCAGGTGCGGGTGTATATGGTGAAGAGTAGCTACAATATGAAACCTGCGCGTCGGCAGCTCATGGCTACATGGGGAGCCGAATGTATTGCCAGCCCGAGTAATCTCACCGAGTTTGGGCGAAAGATCCTTGCCGAAGATCCCTCCAATCCGGGGAGTCTTGGTATTGCAATTAGTGAGGCGGTGGAAGAAGCCGCGAACAGAAATGATACCAATTATGCCCTTGGGAGTGTTCTCAATCATGTCCTCCTTCATCAAACGATCATTGGCCTGGAGGCCAAGGCTCAACTTGCCAGTGTGAACGCCTATCCCGATGTGGTTATTGGTTGTGTAGGGGGTGGAAGTAATTTTGGAGGCATTGCCTTTCCATTTTTGCATGATGTGATCAGAGAGGGCAAAAAGATCAAGGTGATTGCCGTGGAACCCAAGGCATGTCCAACCCTTACCAAAGGGCTTTATACGTATGATTACGGCGATACCGCAGGGATGACCCCTATCATGAAGATGCATACCCTTGGTCATACCTTCATGCCACCGACAATCCATGCGGGAGGACTTCGCTACCATGGGATGGCACCATTAGTCAGTGCGGTTCTCAACGAGGGGCTTATTGAGGCCCGTGCCTACTACCAGAAGGAGGTTTTTGAAGCCGGGGTTCTGTTTGCGAGAACTGAAGGGATGGTCCCCGCTCCAGAAACTACTCACGCGATCAAGGCGGCTATTGATGAAGCCATACGGGCAAGAGAAGAAGCCACTCCGAGAACTATTCTCTTCAACTTTAGTGGGCATGGTTTCTTTGACATGAGTTCCTATCAACTCTACTTTGAGGGTTCTATGGAGGACTACGAATATCCAGACAAGGCCATTCAGGAAGCCCTTCATCACCTTCCCCTTCAGGCAAAATAAGAAAAAGAGCCGGGCTGTTTGAGACAGCCCGGTTTTTTGTTTCTTTTTTCCTATAAACTCTTTTTTTTATTCATGCTCAGTGTGAAAAGAAGTGTTCTGTTTTGAGAGGGGAAAGTGACGCCTGAGGAGAGAAGAATTTCCTGTGAGAGTTGTTTTTTTTCTCTTTTTGTGCTATAGTAAATGGAGAGAAAAGTATCGTGGTATCAAAACAATCTGTACGAAAGGAAAGAGAATGGATATCAAAGCCCTTTCCGATGAAGAGATTGTAGCCTCGCTGCAAAAAGTGGCAAAGGATGGAGATACCTTTGCGCCGGAGGCACTTCCCTACCTTGAGGTTTTGTATGATCGGTATTTTGATAGGGTTATCCAGTGGGCACAAACGGCAGGAGTGAAGAAGCAAGAAGCCATTGATGTGGCCCAGGAAGCCTTTATTCGACTGTATTATCGTTGTAGGAGTTATGATCCTTCTCGGCCGTTTCGGTTCTGGTTTTTCAAGTTGGTTTACAACCTTTCCATGACCTATCTCAAACAACAACAAAAACCTCTTTCGTTTGAGGAACATTTTTCGTTTGACGAATTGCCAGAGGATGAGGAAAAAAATTTTTCAGAAAAATTTCAATTTTGGGACACTTTTTATGGTATATTGTATGAAATGCCAGAGAAGATTCGAGTGGTGCTGATGTGGCATCTCTTAGAAGACATGAGTTTTGATGAAATTGCGCAGATACTTAATATTTCCTCCCGTCAAGTAAGAAATCGGTATGACAAAGCCTTGGAGTGGGCGAGAGAACGACTTGGGAGGGACAACAGCGATGAAAGGTAAGGGGCAGGAAAGAAGATTTAAGGGGCAACGAGAGAAAGAAGCCTTGATAAAGGGGCTTCTTCTCTCCTTTCGTGAGGTGATGAAGGTGGAAAAACCACCTTTCGCCCAGTTTGTGCGCCAGTGCGAAAAACGCATGGCGTTTACGAGGGAAGCACGCAGGCTGGCCGCGAGGAGATGGGGTATGACTCTTCGCTGGGGGTTAGCGCTGGCAAGCGTGCTTATCCTGGGTGTCTTCGTTGGTCGTGGATTTTTCTTTCTTTCGGCGAAGAAGGACTTTGTGGCTACCCAGATGGGCAGAGTGGAGATGGCCAAGGGATCGAGTCTCCATGTTTCTCGGTACAAGAGGGATTCTTTGACGGTGATCCATTTTGTGCTTTCTTCGGGTGAGGCAAAATTTGAGCCTGAGAAACTTCCCGGGGATGTGCGCTATGTGGTAGAAACCCCTCATCTCTATATTCGTGTGGTGGGAACGGTATTTCGGGTTCGGGTAGAGGCTGAGGCTACCGTGGTCCAGGTCGAAGAGGGGAAGGTATGGTGCTATCCACGAGCTGAAGGGCACACCTTAGACACCGTTTTGCAGGGGGAGAGCCCCAATAAGGGTGTGGCTATTTTGAGTGGTGGGGGAGAACATATCTGGAAAGAAAAGAAAGAAACTGAGAGAGTGACAAAAGAGGTCATAGCAGAAAGGGAAAAAGTGGTTTCTCAACAAATGAATATAACTCAAAAGGACCAAACGAGAGCTTTTTTAACTGATGGGGAGAAGGCGAGTCTTCTTTTCTACCAGGAATACAAAAATTATCGGGTGAGGTTAACGGCTTCTCAGCGACTGGAGATTGTGTCTCTTGCTGAGAAATGAGAAAAAAGAGGCATCCATTGATCTTTCTTCATGGGCGAAAAGCTGGTTTATGCCGGTACTTTTACCGGATTCTGTGGTGGTGGTGTCTCATACGGGGATTATTCTTCGTTTTCGTTATGATGGCAAGATTCTTTTCAAGCTTCGTCCTGTGGACGGAAAAGTGGTGGGAGAACCCTTAGTCACAGGGCGTGGGGTTGTTCTCATGCAAACCCATGGCTTAACGGTGTGTCTGTGGGAGGGGACATTCTGGACTCTTCCTGCTGAGGCTACTTTCCTCTCACGAAGCAAGCCGTACTATGATGAGGAGCGGGATGTTCTTGTCTATGCGAATGAGGCGGGGAGTATTGCAGGTTATAGTATGGCTAAAAGAGAAATACTCTGGACGCACCGATTGGTGAGGGAATTTGTAGGAGCCCCTATCATTGGAAAAGAGGGGGTCGCCTATCTTTATGGAGGAAATGGAAATACCCTCATTGCCGTCGATGTGAGGGATGGGCATTTTGTCTGGAGCACTTCTCTGGAGGCACCTCTTCAAAAGATGGACATTGTAGGAGAGAGACTGGCACTGGTACTTGCCTCTTCAAAGGGGAGCCATATCCAGTTGTTTTCTCTTCGGGAAGGGGAGAAGGTTGTTACCTTTGTACTTTCGAGTGGGATTAAAACTTCTCTCAGGGAGAAGAGGATGTGGTATCTTCTCACCGAAGAGGGGGAGGTCTATCGCCTTGATACCGAGGAGGGAAGACTTCATCTGGTGACAAAAGTTCAGGATGTGACGGGGCTTACCTTTATAAGTAACCGTTTAGCCACCGTAGGGGCCTCTGGTCTTCGGTTTATTGAGAAGTAAGGGTCAAAGGGTAAAAATTCAGGTTGGAGAGGATTCGGTAGTCTCCTCCCATATTCCAGAAGGTATATCCTGAACCGCCGCCATCCCATGTTCCTGAAATCTCACGCTGTACATAGCTTTCGTTGTAGTATTTTCTATCATAATTCACCCCTATTTTGAAGGCCTGAACGTAAGGGCGTATGAGGGAGTGTTTTTTGGCGATCCAGTGATTGCGTTTACTTCCGTAAAAGTAAATCCGATAGGGTCTTTCTTCGGCCGGTTCATAAGCCATAAAACCCTGGTCAAAGTGAGAAGGATAGTACATGGGACAGAACGTGTCCACGAAAGAGGAGAGAAGGTCTATCTCCTGATAGGTTCTGAGGCTTGTTCTGTACCAGCCGTTAGCCCCATAGATATCCATACTGATGGGAACATCAAGGTTTTTGCGCATATATCTGAAAAAGGAATAGAGGAGTGACTCGGGGGTCATACCAGGGGCTTTTGCCAGGTAAAAGAGGTGGGAGAGATTCTCTCCATCGGTGGGGAAACGTACATAGTCAAACTGTATCTCGTCAAACCCTAAGGCAACGGCTTCTTGAGCAATGGCAAGATTGTATTGCCAGACGAGGCGGTGGTAGGCATCGACCCAGTATTCCTGGATCTCTTTTTTGGTTTCTCCCGTCGTCTTTATGCCTTGCCATGGTTTAGAAAAATTTTTGTCCCAGGCAGCAAGCATAAAGTTACTGCTACTATAGAGCACTCTATCCTGGAATAGCACAATTCTGGCAATAAGATACCATCCCCTTTTTTTGGCTTCTTCGATAAAAGATGAGAGGGGGAGGGGGCGTGAATGACCCAGCTGCTTGAGGAGGGGGGTTTTGGGAGAAAACCTGAGGTTTCCCCAGTCGTCTTTGAGGTCTATCACAAGAGCGTTGGCTTTTTTTTCTTCCATGAGGGAGAGAATAGGTTTGAAACGGGATGGTTTGGAGACAATGGAAGGGGGGAGATAAAAGGCCACCTTATTTTTTGCTTTCTCCTGTCGCGGGGAGAGAAGAGGGGGCTGAAAAGCCCACAGGTCAGAGAGAACAACACCATCGATCCAGAGACAGGACACAGTTCCCTGTTTTTTCTCTCTGAAAAGCTGGCAAAGAGTGGCAACCTGGTGGTGTTTTTCCCATGGTTTTAGCTTTATGCCATCGAAAACCATAATACCCTGGTCGCTTGTGAGAAGAAGCCCTTCTTCAGAAAGAGTAAGCCCGGAAACAAAACCGTCATCTAAAGCCAATTTTTGTACCTTTTCCCATCGTTTGTTTGTATAAGAATAGAGGTGGGGGAAAAAGTTGTTCACTGCCCAGATGCCCTTCCATTTTCCAGAGGAAACAACAAGAAGAGATGATATTTCTTCGTTGTAAAGGGTATCAGCAAAAAGACCACGGCTCTCTCTTTTCCAGTTTCCTTCATAGCGAAAGATACCATTCAGGGCATGTCCTGCCCAGAGAGTCAGGCGCGGGGTAGCCCTGATGGCTACACTCAGCCATCCCCGGTAAGTGGGAGAGCCTAAAGAGATCCAGCTCTGGCCGGCGTTGGTGGAAAGATAGACAGTACTTTTTGAACAGGTGGCCCATACGGAGGGGTTATCCGGGGCGATAGCCACGTCCATGAGAGGTTCTGTATCGGGAAAGTAGTGAACGCCATTTTCGGAGAGGTCTTGAATAAGCCAGGTATGAAGGCCTGTATTTTTTGGGCTTATTTCCCCTGAGGTGGGGTCAAAAAAGAAAAGCCCATGGGAGGTTCGAAGAAGGATAGCTGAAGGGGCAGAAAGTATTTCCCATATGCTTCCATTGGTCCAGATAGGCAAAAAGTCTTTGTTTGTATAGACAAAAAAACCTTTGTCTGAACCGATGTAAATGGTGCTATAAAGAAGAGAGGGGATTATCAGGAAAAAAAGAGAGAAAGCCTTGTTCATAAGACCTCCAGAGGGTGAAAGACATGCTTTTTGTAATAGCCGGGGGTGAGGGAAAGTTCCCGGGCAAGGATGAGAGCCTTTTCTATTCCTTCTCCCACCTCTTCTGGCCGGTGAGCGTCTGATCCGAGAATAACCTTCTTGCCACCTTTTTGGGCGTATCGTGTGAGAATGTGGATATCTGGCATACTGAAGGGCAGGCCTTTTCTCCAGAGGGAGGTGTTGATCTCTAGAGCTATATCTTTTTCTATAATAAGGGAGAGAATGCTATCCACCATATCCCATGGAATATGATAGGAAGCAAGGTATCTTCTCGGAAAATCCATATGGGCAACGGCATCAATGTCGGTGGTTTCTACCATGCGACGAACCTCTGAAAAATAGGCTTCATAAACTGTTTCATCGGGAACATTGTGCGTGGCGAAAGGTCCGAATACCTTACCGGCGACATGGATAGAACCTAAGAAAAGGTCAAAGGGCAGGTCTTTCCATTGTTGAAGAAGAGAAGGGTTATTCTGGATTTCTCCTATCTCGACACCGATGAGAAGACCGGGAAATTGCTTTTGTTTATTGGTTAGAAAAAGGCATCGGCTTTCCACATCGAACGTGTACTCTTTGTCTTCCCATACCTGATAGTGGTCAGCGATGGTAAAAAAATCCAGCCCTTTTTTTTGCGCGGTAATGGCAATCTCCTCTATAGAGGAGGAGGAATCAGGGGAAAAAAAGCTATGAATGTGCGAATCAGCCAGCACAACTATGCCTCCTCTTCCTCTCGGATGAAAAGGGATGCGGCTTCATCGAAGGCTACGCTGACAACCTTGGAAACACCCTGTTCTTCCATGGTGACACCATAAAGGGCATCACAGATCTCAAGGGTTGACTTTGAGTGAGAAACAATCAAGAACTGAGAGACTTCCTTGAAGTCAAGGAGAAGTCTTTTGAAGCGTTCAATATTGTCGTCATCGAGGGGGGCGTCCATTTCGTCTAACACAACAAAGGGGGTGGGTTTCAGGTGGAGAATGGCAAAGATCACCGAGATGGCGACAAGAGCCCTTTCTCCTCCGGAGAGAAGAGAGATTGATTGAAACTTTTTTCCTGGTGGTTCTGCCATGATGTTGATACCGGAGTTAAGGACATCATTTTCATCAACTAAGATGAGATCAGCCCTTCCTCCATCAAACATTCGGGCAAAGATTTTTCGGAAAGATTTTCGGATAGCCTCAAAGGAGGAGACAAAGAGTTCTCTTGACTTTTCATTGGTTTCTTCAATGAGATTCACAATATCCTGCATGGCTTTTTCACTGTCTTGCTTTTGTTGTTCGAGGTAGTCCCGACGTTCCCTTGCATTTCGGTACTCCTCGATAGCAAGGAGGTTCACATCCCCTAACTGGGTGAGATCCTGGCGGAGTTTGGTTATGGTTTTGTGAAGAGAGTCAATGGTGTCTCCCTCCTGGAGGGGAACATCGGAAGGCGAGCAGTTATAGATTTCCTGGATACGGCTGATAATAGCCTGCTGGTTTGCCTGACGTTCCTGGATGGCGTTTTCGAGTCCTCCGATGCGTTTTTCGAGGGTCTGGATGTCGATTTCGATCTCTTTTCTGAGAGATTCCAGGGACTTTCGCTGCTTGAGAATGGATTCCACCTGGGAACGAATATCGGTGAGATTTTTCTGGTAGTGGTCTAAATCACGGGAGAGGAGGGAGAGTTTCTCTTCAGCTTCTTCAATGAGGCTTTCTAATTGCTCGACAATCTGCTCTGAATTGTCAATATCCCGGGTGTAATTGGTTCTGGTTCTCTCGATCTCTTCAATCTGATGACCGATACGCTGGATTTCTGTGGCTAATGACTTGTACTGCTCGTCAATGCGTACACTTTCTACACGCTGATTGTTGAGTTTTTCAAGCTCTTTGTTGAGTTCGGTTTTTTTGTCGGCGACATCGGCTTCATATTCTTCGATAATCTGCATGATGTTTTCGAGCTGGCTTTGTTTTTGAAGAATACGGTCCCCGTATTGAGCAAGAGTATTCTGGATCTGGGCGTATGTTTCTTCTGAATTATGGTGTTCTCGTTCAAGTTTTTTGATCTCTTCTTCAAGCGAATGTACCTCGTACTCAGCGCGGGTATAGGAGGCCTGGATGTTTTCTCGCAGGGTCTGGAGTTCTCGAAGACGTTCCTGGAGGGCTTCGATCTTCAGACGGTTGTCTTCGATGACCGACGAAATTTCTTCGATGTTTTCCTGGATGCGTTCTTTCTGGGTATAGGTGCCCTCTTCGCTGTAAAGGATACCAAGGATACTTTCGTAAGAGGACTGGATTTCTTTGAAGAGATTTTTGAGACTACTGAGATACTCTTTGCTCTGTTCGAGATGGCTGTTGGCAAGAGACGATTCTATTTTGGTGAAGAGATCGGCAAGTTTGGCCTCTAAAAGGGGCCTTCTCTGGGAGAAGGCTTTGATTTCTGTGGCCTGTTTTTCGAGGGACTCGATGATGATTTTGTCCACTGACTTGAGTTTTTGTTGAAGATTCTGGATACTCTGCAAAAGGCTCTGGTTTTCTTTTTTGAGGTCGGATTCCTCTTTGCTGTTTTGTTGCATCTGGGTGGTGATATCCTGAACCTCGAGGGCAATGCGGTCACGTTTTTGTTTGAGTTCTGTGAGAAGGTTTTGTTTTTCCTCCCATTGACTTGAGAGGGCTTGTTTCTGATGAAAGATTTCCTCGAGTTTTTTCTGCAGGCTATCTCTCTGGAATTCTAAGGTGAGAATATCCTTCTTGAGAGCATCCACATGGTCACGGGTCACGGTTTGAGAGAAGCCCAAGTTTCTTGACTTTTCGAGAAGGGCTTGATTGAGGAGTTTCATGCTCTCGTGGAGGTTGTCGATGGTTCTCTGGATATCAGAGAGTTTTTCTTTGGCATTTTCCCTGAGCTCTTCAATCGAAGAGAGGGCTTCCTGTTTTTTCTGGTATTCTTCACGGAGGGCTTTTTCTCTTTCAGCCCCTTCTGAAAGACGCTGGGAGAGACTCTCTATTTGTTTTTCAAGGAAGGCTTTTCGTTCACGGTTGGATTTGATCTGAGTCTGGAGTTCAGTGATGTTTTTTTCTAAGGAAGTGATTTTCTCACGCCATTCGTTTTGCTGGCTTTCTTTCTGGGAAAGTTCTTCATCGAGGGTGATGAGGCTCTCTTCGATTTCGGAGAGTTTGGCCTGTTTCTGGGTGAGCTGGGTTTCTATTTTTTGTTTGTCGGCTATTTTGGCCTCGATTTCTTCCTGCATGTTTTTGACACGGAGAACCTCAAAGCGAAGTTCGCAGGAGGTGAGTTCGGCTTTTATTTCGTTGTATCTTCGGGCATTTTCCGCCTGTTTTTCGAGTTTGATGAGTTCTTTTTCAAGTTCGATAATCACATCCTGTACACGTTCAAGGTTGGCTCGTGCTGCTTCAAGTTTTTTCTCTGCCTCTTCTTTGCGAAACTTGAATTTGGAAATACCTGCAAATTCCTCGAAAAGCAGTCGTCTCTCCTCGGGGCTTTCCGAGAGAAGCCGGTCAATTTTCCCCTGTTCAAAGATAGCGTAACTATCCCTTCCTATGCCTGTATCGAGAAAGATTTCTACAATATCCTTGAGTCGAACACGAGATTTGTTGATAAAGTACTGTCCCTCTCCTGAGCGGAAAATGCGTCTTCCAATACTTACCTCATTGAAGTCTAAAGGAAGCCAGTGGTTTTCGTTGGAAAAGGTGAGGGTGACCTCAGCCATTCCTTTTGGGGAACGGTTCTGGGTTCCGTTGAAAATGACGTCTTCCATTTTCTCACCACGCAAACTCTTGGCGCTTTGTTCACCAAGCACCCATTTGATGGCCTCGACAATGTTGGATTTTCCTGACCCATTGGCCCCCACAATGCCAGTGATGCCATCTACGCACTCCAAGGTGGTTTTGACAGCAAACGACTTGAATCCGTCAAGCTCGATGGTTTTGAGATACCGTGCCATGGATACTCCTTCTGAAAGAGCCTTTTATTATAGGATGGTTTTTCTTTCTTGGCAACTTTTGGGCTCAGAAAAAAAGAGGGGATATCCATATCCGTCGGACATCCCCTTTTGGGGCTAACAGGAGTCGAACCTGTGGCCCACAGTTTAGGAAACTGTTGCTCTATCCCTCTGAGCTATAGCCCCATTATAATGTATTATTGTAGGCAAAAAGTGGGTTTTTGTCAATTTTTGCTTTAGCCACTATAGACACGGTGATAAGGCATAACTAACCGAAAACTTTTTTTGAAGGAAGGGAAAAAAAGTGAGGTGAGATGAAAGCTATAACGAGCGTTATGAGAGGTATAGAGTTGATAAAAAAAGGAAATGGGCTTAAGAAGGGAACCATCATCTAAAAGGGAAGAGGCCGGGGCAATCACATGGCGTGTTCCCTGGGAGAGGGTATGAGCGGCTATAGATTGGGAGGAAAAGAGTATTTCGCAGGAGTGAAAAAAGGCCAGATCCTCAGCCAAAACAGGAAGGCCGGAAATGAGTTGGTTATTGAGGAGAAGGGAACCTTTCTTGCCGTGGGCAATGACATGGAGAGAGGTATAGACAGAGTCCCATACCACCGAAAAGAGAAACTCACCTGCCACAAGGGTAGCAGGGGCAAGGGAGAGAAGAGTTTTTATCTCTTGTTCTGCGCCGGCAAGAGAATCATCTGAAATTACCAAACGTTTCTGGTTTCCTGAGAGGGATTTGGGACTCCCAATAGGCAGAAAAAATTCCCAGAGGGTGTTTTCTTTGTGGGCGGGGAAGATCCAGAGGGGAAGATCTCCGTGGGAATAGAGTTGTACCCACGAGGTGTTGAGCATGGCGAAAGGAATATGAAAGGCCTCACAGAAAAGTTCAAAAGCCTCTTCACAGGTATGTTCGGTAGGAGGGGAAGAAGAGAGAAAAAGGCTGAGTTTGTGGGAAAGAAGAAGCCATTCTTCCCAGGGGAGGTAGGATTCATAAAGCAGGTCATCGCGGGAGATCTGTAAACGAAGGTAGGTGGACTTTTTTTGGTAAAATAAAAGACGAAGAGGGGGAGAGGTTATTTTCTTGTGGAGAAGGTGATGATGGGGTGAGAGAGACGATGAGGAGGGCTCCCACCAGCAAGGGTTCTCTTGTTCCATAGCGTTTTCCTATGGATTGGGTTTTACCACCACAACCCGGCCTGTTTTGAGGGCTTCGTGGGTTCGGGCATTGGCCAAAAGTTTTTTGGCGTCTTTGCGGCTTATAACGACTTCGGTGGGGTTTCTGCCACGGACGGCTAAAGGAACGACATAAAAGATTTTTGTACCAAGTCGACGGCTTTGAAAAGCTGCTCCAAGACTGGCCACATACTCACAAACTCCCTGGTTGAAAAGAACATTCTCCTCAACGACTTCAGGACCATAGATGAGGTTATTGTCTTCGTCGTATATTCTGAAGTAGAGGGAGGGGAGAAACTGAGTGTAGAGAAAAACATCCACAATGACGCCATCATACCAGGCAAGGTCTCGCTGCTTTTGAATATAAGAGGTGAGAGATACCTTGCTGATGTCCCGAAAGAAGAGAGGGGCAATTCCTTTGGGACCAAAAAAATCCAGCTCGGCTATGCCCTTGACAAAATTTCCTTCGTGCACAAGGGGGTAATAAAAGGCTTCGTTGACGCGTTCAAGAAGTTCGCTACGGATCTGGCTCTGAAGGGAATAGTAGTCCCGGAGAAGAAAGAGATCTGAGATTTGAATATATCCCATGGTTTTCACAAGTTTTTCCCTGAGTTCACTTCTCACTTCGCTTTCTATTTGCGCTCGTGTTTTTCCTATATTGGGAGAGGTATTGGCAGAAAAGGGAAGACGTACCTCACACCGGATTTTCCCCTGAGTCCAGTTGATGGTACTCTGGTAGGCCGGGAGAGATTGAACCACCTCGGTTGTTTTGGCTTTTTCGATATCCCAGAAAAAATCAATAGCCCACAGGGGGTATGCCAAGAGCCCGACAAAAAGCATCATCTTTTTCATCATGATCTCCCTTTCCAGGATAGTTTATTGTAACTGAGTGATGAGAAAAAGACAAGTTTTCAGAGAGAAAGAGTGAGCGAAGTGGGGCTGGTAGAGATCGTTTTCTTTGTGAGAAAGCTATTCCCTTGTTTCAACCTATCTCCCTTTTTGCTGAAACATCGATAGAACTCTTGAGACCTTTGCACGAATGTGCGAAGGTCTCAAGAAAGTAATAAAAAACAAAAAATAATATAAAAATATTTCTTCTCGTAATCAATAATCCTATTTTTTTGAATAGAAAAGACAAATAAGCCCCTGTAAACAGAAAAAGCGGGGTTTCAGGGGTGTAGCCCCTGGCCCAGACAGGGGAAGAAAACACCCGTGCAAAGGTCGCTATATGGTCTTTTCCTGGTTTTGAGAAGCCCGTTCAAAGGCAAAAATTCCCACAAAGAGAAGCATAATCCCTATCCATTTGAAAAAAGAGACGGTTTCTTGAAAAAAAAGAAAGCCAAAAGCCGTAGCAAAGACAGGAGAGGCAAGCTCTAACGCGGCAGCCTGGGCGGTTTTCAGTCGTTTAAGTCCTTCGTAATAGAAGAAATATCCAATGCCGATGAGTGCCCCAAAGAGAAGAGACGGCCAGGAGAGCACGAGAGAGCGACTCACAACAAGAGCAAGAAGACCATACAAAGGGGTGGCTACCGCAAACCTTCCCATGGTGATAAGAGAAGAGGGGAGATCCTGGAGATACTTTTTGGCTAAAAGTCCTGAAAGAGCCCAGAAGAGGGTGGCAAGAAGAACCAGGAGATCCCCTGTGTTGCCAAAGCGAAGCCCAAGAAGATTGGAGAGACTCCCGCTCATGACGAGTATGGCGGACAAAAGCATGGCCATGATTCCTCCGTAATCCCAGAGAGAGAATTTCCCCTCATGGAAAAGGAAATGACCGAATAACACAAGGAAGACAGGCTGCAGGTGGGCAATGAGAACCGCGTTCACCACAGGGGTTTTGAAAAAGAGAATGGCCACAAAATACAAAAGGTCAGAGACAAAACTGCCCAAAAAACCGATAAGAAAAAGAGCCCGAAGATGAGCGACGTGGATTTTAGAGGGAGAAACTTCTTTTTTGTCCAGAAGGGTTTGACGAACAAAGAAAAAGAAAAGAGACACCACCACACATCCCAAAGCCCTTGAAAAGAGTAAATGATCAAAAGAGACCTCTGTTCCGATGAGACGGGCAATGATGGGTTCTAAAGCCCAGATGGCTGCCGCTCCCAAGACAGCCGCGATACCGACAAGTCGCATACGTTCTCCTTTTGAGATGATCAGAAGGCTGTCCTCTATAGAAAGGACAGCCAGAAGGGTTATTCCCTGTTTTTTCCTGTGGAAAAGTCCCAAAAGTATAAAGCAAATGAGAGAAAAAGTCTATGGGGGAAACGGAAAAATTTTTTAGGAAAGTCCTTAAAAACACTTTCCCGTTTTGACCTTTTGACAGTTCGAGGGGTCCTGGCCGCATCGATAACAGATTTCATTGGTAAGGGGCTTCCCGTCAATGAAATCCTTGATATTCTGGAGGGTGGTACGGGCAATGTTATCAATAGCCTCACGGGTGAAAAAGGCCTGGTGAGAGGTGACAATCACATTATTGAAGGTAAGAAGTCTCGCTAACACATCATCATCCAGGACCTCTGTGGAATAATCCTCAAAGAAGTAGTCTCCCTCTTCCTCATAGACATCCAGCCCGGCGTATCCTACCTTTCGGCTTTTTAAGCCCTCAATCAGAGCCTTGGTATCAATGAGTTTCCCGCGGCTGGTGTTGATAATCATGACCCCATCTTTCATCTTGGCAATAGCCTCGGCATTGATCATGTATTCTGTGGAGGGCAGAAGGGGGCAGTGAAGGGTGATGATATCCGATTCCCGGTAAAGGGTATCTAAGTCCACGTAGGTAAATCCAAGATTCTGGGCAATATCCTGTTTAGGGAAGGCGTCGTAAGCCAAAACCCGCATCCCCAACCCTTTCAGGATCTGGATCATGATCTGACCAATCTGTCCTGTGCCAATAACCCCCACCGTTTTGCCATGCATATCAAAGCCCATCAACCCCTGGATGGTAAAGTTTTTGTCAAGGACACGGGTGTAGGCCTTGTGGATTTTGCGGTTGAGGGTCATCATGAGGGCAAGGGCATGTTCCGCCACAGCATAGGGAGAGTAGGCCGGTACACGAACGACGTGGATACGGTTATAGGCGGCCTTGAGATCCACATTGTTGTAGCCTGCACATCGCATCGCGATGAGTTTGACATCCATGGCCACGAGTTGATCAACGACATAGGAGGTGACCTCATCATTCACAAAAAGACATACTGCATCATATCCCTTGGCCATGAAAACCGTATCATCAGAGAGTTTCTCTTTGAAGTACCGAAGTTCAAACCCATAGTCGGTATTGAAACGGTCAAAACTCTCCATGTCATAAGGTTTGGAATCAAAGAAGGCTATCTTGAAACTCATACCTCTCCTCGCTATTTGAAATTTTCCTCATCAAGAAGGCGTTTTTCTCCCCGCAGGGCTTGAATATCGGTGATATCTCTTGTGACCTCAAGAGTCCCTAAATAGGCGCCACTCTCATCCCGAACCGGAAAATACTCAATCAGAATCTTTCGATCATGAAGGTCAATCCAGAAGCGAGCCTCCTGGCGACTTCCATCCCTGAAACCATTCAAGATTTTTTCAACTAAGGGAAGACTTTTTGGGGGATGGCAGTTCTGTACCTTTCGGTTCAGGTCCATTTTGGTACGGGGGAATATTCTTCCATGTTTGGGGGTGTTAAAAAACTTCACCCTGTCCTCTGCATCCACAAACGACACATCTACCGGCAAAGCATCCATAATAGCCTCAATGGTCTCAATGGAAAGTTCTTTCAGATTCATCTTTTTCCTCCTATTATTTCGTCTATAGTTTACTTCTTTTCCTCAGAAAGAGCAAAAAAACCAACTTCTTCTGTGGCTTCTTTGACATTTAACCAGTCTTGTTGTGAAAGAACCTCCAAAGCCACCTTGTAGAGAATATTCTGTTCCTTCTGTGTGTGCAACAAAAACTTTTCGTAAAGTCTCATGGAAAGGGTATACATTTGATTAACCCATAAAGTAAAATCCATCTCTTTTGCCTTCTCGAAGAGAAGGAGAAGGGCCTTTTTATCCTGACGCATTTCAGTATGTTCTTGCCACATAATAGCGGGAGGTTTTTCTATGCCTTTTTGTTCGAGAGCGGGAAAAAGAGCGCTTTCCTGCCGGACATTGTGGTTTTCAGCTTCCATCAATTTTTCTAAAAGGAACTTCACTTTGGCGAGATGGGATTCCACCTCGTTCCAGTTATCGTAATTGGCTATTTCTTTGATAGTTTCCCGGAGTTTGTCCATCCAGGACAGAATAACACGATGGTCCTCCTGAAATCTTGCAATAGGATGATCCTCCGGTACTTTGAGATCAGGGTTCTGGATCTTCTCGCGGAAAAGTTCAAGGTGGATGTCGCATACGGCTAAAAATTCATTCATACTCATCCCTTCTTGAGCCAGATCCTGTTCTGCCATGGCAATCACCACTGGGTCAGCCTGATCGAGCAGAGTTTTGAAAGAGGCTTTTAGTTTTTCAATTTCTTTTGGTGTAGTCTCTGCTTTTATCTGTCGCATTATAGATTTGAGTTTTTCTCGAAGATCCGTCTGAGCCGGTGAGAGAAGAATATCTGCCATATCAGGCCTCCTTTTTGTAGAATCCCACTATTACAGTGGAATCTTTGGTTTCGTAAAACACCTCATATTGCTGAGTTTTCAGATAATCAATTAACGGATACGGAACAAACTCCTGAAGAACTAAAAGACCTTCTCCAGGTTGTAATCTTTTGACTGCAATGGTAATTTCTTCGAAGGGATGAGATTTTCCACGTACATCTAAAATATGGAAAGGAGTTTTTTGATCCCACCAGGGAGGTTTTTCTGTTGGCCGGTAAATGTCTGGATTCATTGACAGATTTGCTGTGGAAGACTTTTCTTGTTGGAGATACTCTTCTCCCAATCCGATGGCATCATTAAGTTGATAAAGCATCTCTCGCAGATATATGTTGCCCATAGCGGCGGCTTTTTTGACAGTGGTGAGTCTTGCCACTGTTTGGAAAAGTGCTGGATTATTCAAATTCTGATAACGGGGAGAAATTTCTAAAAGTCGCTGTTTAACCTCTGGATAACGGGTGACAATGTCATAGATGGTATCATCAGGAGTGATAAGCTTCTTTTCCATATAACCTCCTTTTCCTACAATTTTAGTATACTTTTTGAAAAAGAAAAAGTCAAGTATTTTAGTATGTTTTTAAAACTTTTTTCTTTTTTTATTTCACAAAAAATCAGAAAATAATCCTTTTAAGGACTCGAATTCTCTGGACTGGTTTTTGGAGGGAGAATCTCTTTGCTAAGGATTAAGGGAGTATTTTTATGAGAGAGATATTATTTTTTCTTTGTTCTATATCTTTTATGGTGGCCAACCAAAAAACTTCCCAAACCCATTGACAGGAAACTAAGAGAGATTTATAATAAACGTAATAAACTTTTAGAGATGAGGGTATCATGGGTCAAAACCACAAGCGAGTGACCATTTACGATGTGGCAAAAAAGGCGGGGGTTACTGCTGCCACCGTATCTCGTGTGATTAACGGCAAGACAAACGTTGCCCATGAAACAAAAGAACGTGTACTCAAGGCTATTGAGGAACTCAACTATTACCCATCGCCCCTTGCGGCTGGTCTCCACTCTCATCAGTCCAATCAGATAGGGATTCTTGTGCCTTTCTTTTTCGGGGAGTTTTTTTACAAGGTTCTTTCTCATATCTCGCAGGTGATTCCTTTTCCCTATGAACTGGTCCTGTATGATGCCGCAACCCCTGAAATCAAAAGCCGTACTATTCAGAAGATATTTGGGGAGAAAAAACTCAATGGCCTTATTGTGATTTCCCTTCCGCTTTTGAAAGAGGAGGCCTTTCTTGCGATGCAATCTGAACTTCCCCTTGTTTTGCTTGACAATGTCCATCCCAGCTTTCCTTCTGTCTATTTTGATAACGTGATGGGTATGTTTCATGCCACTCAGCATCTCACCAAGATGGGACACAAGCGGATTGCTCTTATCAATGGGGCTCATGAGGATCCCTTTCATTTAGCTGTGGCCAAGAATCGTCATGAGGGATATCGTCTAGCCCTTGATATGGCCAAGATTCCTTTTGATCCTGATCTTGTCTTTGTCAATGACTGGTCAAGGCAAGGGGCGAGGTTTTTGACCCACAAGATTCTCAAGATGAAGAATCGTCCTACCGCCATTATGGCTACCAGTGATCTTCAGGCCGTGGGAGTGCTTGAGGCCTGTCAGGAAGCTGGGGTAGCTGTTCCCGATGAGATATCGGTGGTGGGGTACGATGATATGGACTTTGCTGACTTTTTTGGTCTCACGACGGTTCAACAGTCGTTTCAGACCATTGCCCGTATTGCCCTTGATATGCTTGTTCAGGCCATGAATCATCCAGGAAGCAAACCAGAACAGGTGGCGCTTATACCAACGGTTGTGGTGCGGAAGACGACCAAGGCCTTAGAGTAAGATTTTTTGTGGGGAAGTGACATGCGAAAACTGCTTATTATTGGGGCAGGAAGTGCGGGACAGAGCCTTGCACGGGAGATTCTTGCCCATCGAAGTGATAGATATGATATTGTTGGTTTTCTTGATGATCAGCCATTTCACAGTGAGTTTTTTGGAAAGCCTGTGTTGGGTCGGCTTGATGAGGCGAGGGATATCATCTTTCGCTACGAGATTGATGAGGTTTTGATAGCTATTCCTTCAGCAAGTCGGCAGACCATGCGCAGGATATTTCAGGCCCTGGCCTATACACCTGTTCATATCAAGGTAGTGCCTGGTCTATTGGAGATTATTGAGGGGACGGTTTCCCTGAGTCAGGTGCGGCAAATAGAACCTGTTGATCTTTTAGGGAGGGAAGAGGTTACCTTGGATCCAGAAAGGCTTCGGCCTCTTTATGAGGACAAGGTGGTTCTTGTGACGGGCGGGGGAGGTTCTATAGGCTCTGAACTGGTGCGTCAACTTCTTTCTCTTCCTATTCAAAGGGTGGTGGCGGTAGGGAGAGGGGAAAACTCTCTCTATGAACTTCTTCAGTCGGTGAGGGACAATCGTCTCAGCTATCGGATTGCCGATATCAGGGACAGGGATCTGATGAGGCATGAGTTTCTTTCCCTTCGTCCCCATGTGGTTTTTCATGCGGCGGCCCACAAGCATGTGCCTTTTATGGAAGAGTTTCCCCATGAGGCAGTGATGAATAACATCTTAGGGACATGGCATGTCTATCAGGCGGCAAAGGAAGCGGGGGCGCAGAGGTTTGTGATGATATCCACGGACAAGGCGGTCCATCCCACCTCAGTGATGGGGGCTACCAAACGGTTGGCAGAACTTCTTGTTCTCAGTGCGGGAAGAGAGGATGGCATCCGGGTTTCTGCTGTTCGATTTGGCAATGTCCTTGGGTCGAGAGGGAGTGTGCTTCCGCTTTTTATTCGACAGATTCAGCAGGGGGGACCGGTGACCATCACCCACCCGGACATGAAGCGCTATTTTATGTCTATTCGTGAAGCGGCGAGGCTTGTGATTCAATCAGCGACTCTTTTGGAGGGGGATATCCATATTCTGGACATGGGAGAACCTATTTCTATTTTAGATATGGCAAAGACCCTGATAGCCCTTTATGGACATAGGCCTGAGGAGATAGAGATTGTGTTTACAGGTCTCAGGCCGGGGGAGAAGCTTACCGAGGAACTTGTCGAGAATCCACAAAAACTTCATCCATCAACTTTCAAAAAGCTTTTTTATACGGAGGAGGAAACTTTCTGGTCTTCTGAAAAGCGAGAGAGGTTTCTTGCAGAGGCCGAGGAGGCTATAAAGACCTACAACGCGGAAAAGGTGAGACAGTTTTTGAAGAGGTGGCTTACCGATTATCAGGGGGTATCCCTATGAGAAAGGTTTCTTTTTCCCCGCCGGACATTACCGAAGCAGAAATTCAGGCGGTTACCGAGGTACTTCGTTCTGGGTGGATTACCACAGGGCCTGTGACAAAGGCTTTTGAAGAGGAGTTGGCTCGTTTTCTTGGGGTTTCCCGGGTGGTGTGTATGAATTCGGCAACCGCTGGTATGGAAATGGTCCTTCGGCTCTGGGGAATAGGCCAGGGGGATGAGGTGATAACGACGCCTTTGACATTTGCCGCCACGGTGAATGTGATTCTTCATGTGGGGGCAAAGCCTGTGTTAGTGGATATTGAACCGGGGACCTATCATATCAATCCTTCTTTGGTGGCAAAGGCTATTACAAGGCGCACCAAGGCTATTTTGGCTGTGGATTATGGGGGGTGGAGTGCCGACTATGAGAGGCTTCTGGAGATAGCGGAGGGGTCAAAAAACTTGTTTCGTCCTCGCAAAAACACCCCCCAGGAGTGGATAGGGAGAATTCTTGTGATGGCTGATGCGGCTCATAGTCTTGGGGCTACCTACAAGGGGAAACGGGTTGGAGCGGTGGCCGATGTGAGTGTGTTTTCTTTCCATGCGGTGAAAAATCTCACCACGGCTGAGGGGGGGTGTGTCTCCTGGTCTGAGAGATTGAGACCCTATGATGAAGCGCTTGAGAGAGGACTTCGACTTCTGATGCTCCATGGGCAGAACAAGGATGCACGACAGAAGTATGAGGGGGGTGGTTGGCAGTATGCTATAGAGCTCCCCGGCTATAAATGTAATCTCACCGACATTGCTTCCGCTATTGGGCTTTCTCAATTGAAACGGTATGAGAGTATGCTTGCGAAGCGCAAGGCCCATGTAGAGGCTTACAATAAGCATTTAAGCCGGTTTTCTTCTCTTATTATCCCCCACAATCCCCCCTGGGAAGGGGAGCCGTCGTACCATCTGTATCCTCTCAGGGTTCCTCCTTTGTGGAGGGATACTCTTATCAAAGAACTTGCAGCCGCTGGGATTCAGGCGAATGTGCATTTTATTCCTTTGTACTATCACCCGGCGTATCGTTTTCTTCGTTATCGAGCGGACGATTTTCCGGTGACAGAAGCCTTTTATCAGGGAGAAATCAGTCTTCCTCTTTCTTCTGCTCATACCGAGGAAGAGAGGGAAACGGTGATTCGGGTTCTTGGTGAGATAGTATCTTCAAAGTAAGGGGATAAGAAAAACGAGACCTTTGCACATTCGTGCAAAGGTCTCGAAAAAGTAATAAAAAGCAAAAATCAAGTTAAATGTGTTTCTTTATGTAATAAATAATCCTATTTTTTGGAATAAAAAAGGCAAATAAGCCCTTGTAAACAGAAAAATCGGGGTTTCAGGGGCGTAGCCCCTGACCCAGACAGGGAGAGAAAACACACCCGTGCAAGGGTTTCAAAACAGGGATTTTTCTTATTCAAAAGACAACTTCCAGAGAAAAACTTTCAACTATAGCCTCATCCTCTTGGCTGAAACATGGTGAGAGCCATCTTTCACGGTCTCCAAGACTCGCTTTCTCCTCAACTGGTAGATTTTTTTTCTTTTTGGCTTTATAATAATTCGCTTATGAGAGGAGGATGGGATGAAAAAAGAGTTACTTTTGTATATTCTGATTCTTGCTATCGAGGGACTCTCTTTTTTTATGGGAATAGGCTTTGTTTTGGTCATGTATAGAGTGTTTGGACCTCTTGTGCGGTATCTTTGGCTTATCGGCCTTGGGTGGGTTGCACTTTTCAGTTTAGTTTCTTTTGTTCCGATTCGAGAAATCCTGAATAAAATAAAATCGTAGCGGGAGTATGCCATGAAACGATTTGTCTCTTTTGTATCCTGGTTTTTTCTCTCTCTCATGATTCTTTTTCTTCTGGTAGGAAATCTCTTTTATAAAATATGGCAACCCTTGGCGAAGGAATATCTTTCCAATGTGCTTCCCTCTTCGGAGGAACTTCCTGAGCCTTCTTCACATCGGTATGAGATGAGTATCAGTCTGAGTAAAAGTCTTTTTTCTCGATATGAGCCCGTTTCCTTTTCTGTGGTGGTGAGACAGAGAAAAACTTCCGCCATAGTCTCCAATGCTTTTGTGCGTCTTCGGGCTGTGGATAAAGAGGGGAATGTTCTTCTTGATATTCGAGGGCAAGATGAGATCTGGGTTTCTTATGATCCGGAAAAACGGAGCTGGAATGGGATATGGTATCCAGATCTGAATAATCGAAGTGAAACAGTTCGTCTTGTTTTCAGCGTACAATTTGAGAGTCCGCTTGAACCTCTTGTAGAGGAGAGAGAGATTACGCTCAAACAAACCCCTGTTTTTCGTTCTTCTTCGCAGGGGCTTTCTTTTCTCTTTATTGAAGAGATGGAGAGCCTTTCAAGACGAAGTCTTCTTGCCCTGGATAATGAAGAACGTGACTGGAATGTGCTTCCCCAATGGATAAACTTTCTCAATGTGGATGGGGTTTTGGTTATGGGAGGGGTCACCCGTTTCATGGAGGATTATTCCTTGCAGGATCCCTGGAATAACCAGAAGATGCAGGAAGCCCTTACGATTGCCCGATGGGCAGCAGGGCAGGGAAGGCAGGCGGGAGTGTGGGTCAAGGCCTTTCGAGGAGATGGAAATCTTCTCAGTGGGACAGGGTATGAATCATCGTGGTATCAGAAGGATAATCAGTGGCTACAGGATGTCAGCACGATTTCTTTTGCTTCTGAATCACGGTATCGGGTGCTTGCTTCTCTTCTTGGGAGTCTCAGTCAGCAGGATTCCCTTGCCTATGTAGGGATTTCGGATTATCTTCTTCCTGATAATTATGGCATGGAACTGGCTATTCCCTTTGTTGAAACGGTGGTTTCAAGACTTCCCCAGGACTGGACCAATCGTAGCTTTGAACAAAAGTTTGCCTTTGCCCGCAACTATCTTGAGAATTCTCAGAATTATCAGGCCTTTTTGCAGTGGAAGCGCTACTATGTAGTGGGGAAACTTCGGGAGATGATACGCTCTGTGCGTAAGCCTGTTTTTTATGTATTGAACTGGGAAGAACTGGAATCTCAGAGGGATCTCCTTGACACGTTGGCGTCGGCGGGATGTGATTTTTTTGTGATTCAGCTCAAGATGTCCTATCGTGATTTCATGGATATGGGGAGAAAACTTTTAGAGCATCCTTTGATTCGTCCCTATCTTTCGAGAATTGTATGGGTGAATCAGATTCAGTATCAAAATTTTTATTTTTCCTCTGATATGCCTTTTAGCATTGAGGGTTTTGTGGCCATGAATGAAGCGGTGGTGAAAAACGCCATTTCTTCTCAGCCGGCTTTTGGGCTTGGGGTGAATTTCTACAAAGCCATGTATGGTAACCGTGGGCCATACAATCCGATAGAATGGCTTATGGGAGCAGGAGAGAGTTTTGCGAGGGTACGAAGGATTCGCAGTCATATTCCCTTAGATGTGGATGTGGTGGTGCCTCGTTCGGTGGGGGGAAATTCCTTTCAGATTCGTGTGAGGGTTCAGAACAAAACGCTTATGCCGATTGAAAAGCTTGCGCTTGAGCATATTCCTACCCGGATGATACGTATCAACGGGGCACCAAAAGTGGAATGGAATACCCTTTCTCCAGGAGAGATTAGTGAGGCAGTTGTTGGGTTTTCCATCGATCAGGCGTCTGATAAGTTTGTGCGAAGCGATGGGATCCTTGCTTTCAGGGTGTTCTGGACCTATGGAGGAAAACAGGACTCCTTTATTCTCATGCGAACGGTGACTATTCAGCCTTCTGAACAGACCACAAATCAGTAGGAAAGCCATGAGAGCCTTTGAGATAGTGTCTCATGAGTTCTTGGCGCCGGGAGTGTTTCGCCTTGCTTTGTATGCCCCTCTGGTGGCTTCGCACGCGAAAACAGGGCAGTTTGTGGTGCTTATTCCTGTGGCGACAGGGGAGAGGATTCCTCTCACCATCAATCGTGCCGATCCTGAGAGGGGACTTATCACCGTGGTGTATCAGGTGGTTGGCAAGACGACACATCTTCTTTCTACCATGAAGGTGGGGGAAGCGCTTTTTTCTGTTCTTGGACCTCTGGGACGACCATCTCATATAGAAAAAACAGAAAAGACCGTTGTCCTGGTTTCAGGTGGACTTGGGGCGGCTATTATTTTGCCGGAAATGTATGCCTTTCGAAGTGTGGGGACTCCTGTGGTTTCTGTCATTGGAGCAAGAACGGAGAGTCTTCTTCTTTTTCGAGATGAGTTTGAAAGGTATTCTGATAGGGTACTCATTGCCACCAATGATGGTTCATGTGGAGTGAAGGGATTTGTCACCGATGCATTGGCGGAGTATCTCGCAAGCGAATCTTCACAGGTGGCTTTTGTGAAGGCTATAGGTCCCAATCGAATGATGGAAGCGGTGAGCAAGTTGGCCTCGTCCTATGGAATTCCGACCTATGTGAGCCTTACCTCTATTATGGTGGATGGCACAGGGATGTGTGGGTCCTGCCGGGTTTCCATTCACGGGGAGATCAAGCATGTGTGTGTGGATGGGCCTGAGTTTTTAGCCGATGGGATTGATTTCCAGGAGCTTGAGCATCGGAATGCCCGTTTTCAGCGCCTTGAGAAAGAGGCCTTTGCTTCCTGTGGCTGTCATCCAGAGCGCAGGTAATCCAGTGGCAGGAATTTGAGTATTCCTTCAACAATGCAGCGGTGTTTGGGAAGGGAAAGTTCCGGATCATAAGCGATAATCCGACGGGTATCTTCCATACACATGGCCACGAAACGGTGATCACAGAGATCGGCAACCTTGAGTTCCGGAAGGCCTGATTGCCTGACCCCCAAGATCTCACCAGGTCCTCGTTGTTTGAAGTCAGCCTCAGCAATAGCGAAACCGTCATCTGTCTCACAGAGGATCTTCATCCGTTCTTTTGCCTCTTCTGAGATCTCTTCTTCTGTGACAAGAAAACAATAACTTTGATGACTTCCTCGGCCTACGCGGCCCCTGAGTTGATGAAGTTGAGAAAGCCCGAATCGATCCGCGGCTTCGATGACCATGACGGTGGCATTCGGGACATCAATACCCACTTCGATGACAAGCGTGGAAACAAGGACATGGGCTTTTTGAGAGCGGAAACGGTCCAAAGCTTCAGTCTTCTCTTCTGAAGACATGCGTCCATGGAGCCACACGACTTCAAAGGGGGAGAGTTTCTCCTGGATCTGTCTGTGATAATGTTCTAAGCTTTTGAGTTCTAATTTTTCGGAGGCTTCTATGACGGGATACACAAAGAAAGCCTGACGACCATTTTCAAGTTCTTTTTTGATAAAAGCAAGCATCTTGGAGTATTCTGAGGTGGTAATCCAGTGGGTCTTGATGGGAAGTCTATTCTGGGGTTTCTCCCGGATGATGGAGATATCGAGGTCTCCATAGAGGGTGAGAGAGATGGTTCTGGGGATAGGGGTGGCTGTCATTACCAAGAGATCGGGGTGATTGCCCTTTTTTGAGAGGGCAAGCCTTTGTTCTACCCCGAACTTGTGCTGTTCATCAAAAACCACAAGGGCAAGATCCGAAAAAACTACATCGGGTTGGAGAAGAGCGTGGGTGCCCACAACAAGGCATGGTTCTTTTGTTTGAAGCTTTTCCAGGATGTCTTTTCGATCTTTGGGAGGGGTGCTGGAAGTGAGAAGAGCGACGAAAAACGCTTCTTTTACCAGATTTTTGAGGCTGTGGTAATGCTGAAAGGCAAGAGATTCCGTGGGGACAAGCAGCGCCGTCTGGTGGTTATTTTCAGCCGCCACAAGCATGGCAAAAAAAGCGACGAGGGTTTTTCCTGCACCCACGTCTCCCTGGAGGAGTCGATGCATGGGCTGAGAGGAGAAGAGGTCTTCTTCTATCTCTTTCATGGTCTTTTGCTGGTCTGTGGTGAGGGGAAAGGGAAGTGTGCTGAGCATCTTCCAGGCCCGTGAGGCGGAGAGGTAGCGGCCGTCTTTGGCAAAAGAGGAGAGAGCCTTCCTTCGGAGTTGTACGGCTATTTGAATCCCAAAAACTTCTTCGTAGGCAATACGGATACGAGCCTTTCGAAGACGAGAGAAATCAGTAGGGAAATGGATCTCCTGGTAGGCTTCGGTCTTGGAGAGGAGTTTATGGCCGGTGACAGCATAAACGGGGATTTCATCTTCTATCCGAGAAAGATAGGTGTCTAAAAGTTTCTGCATAATCCCCTGAAACTCTTTTGGGTAGAGTTCTGAAGGGAGACGATACACCGGGAGGATTTTTCCAAAATGTTTTGGTATGGCTTTTTCTTCGTATGGTTCGAACTCAAAAGAAGTGGCCTGAATCTCATTGTACTTCATAAAAAATTGGGCATAGAGCCAGTAGGTGTTGCCAATACGAAGGTTTTTGAAAAGATAGGGTCTATGGAATCCCACAAGAGCGGCCCGCATCTTGTTGTCCTGAACAATAATCTTGGGGTGTTTTTTATTTTGAAAAAAAATAGATTCGTGGTCTATCACCCGTACGATGGTGGTCACAGGTTTTTTGGTGAGAAGGCTGGTTTCAATGGAGGAGATCTCTTTTCTGTCTTCGTATCTGAAGGGGAAATAGGTGAGGATATCATACACCGTTTCAAGCCCGATTTTCTTCAGGGCCTTCTTTTGCTTTGGGGTAAGAAAGGGGAGATTTTCTATCGAAAGAGAGCGTAGATCAGCAAGGTACATTTACTTTCCCTGAGACATCCGATAACTCATCTCATTCTTGTAGAGTTTATCATAGTAGTAACCACGTTTGCTGAGTTCTTCTTTGAGTTTGTCGGGGAAGGGGACATAACGCCAGAAGATGAATCGGACATCATTGTCGGCTAATTTCTGGATACCTTCGCATTCCTTGGTCATCCAGAGGATATAGTCATTGATGAAGTGCAGTTTGATGTCCCCTTTGATTTTGTTCGAGGAGATATATTCGTAGTATTTTCCGGAGAGACCTTCGTCCATCCAGTGATAACCGGCCAATTCCTTGGCCACCTGCCAGCGGAAATCCCCCATGGCCATCACAATAGAGAACATGGGATTTTTGGCAAAAACTGGTACGGCCACTCTTCCTTTACTTGTCGCCTTGTTGTAACGATCATAGGGTTCCCAGCACATACCGTAGGTACCGTATCCAGGGACAAGAATCACATAGGGAGGGACACGGTTGGTGTGCTGGCGGAAGGTGCGCTGGAAGATGGTGAAATCCAGTTCTTCCACCTGCCGGAGTCTCTCAAGAACACGCATCTTGAAGTTGAAATCACGTGTTTCTCTGGGGAGGAAAGAACTGGAGAGAACGGGGAAGTGATTTCCCTGTCTTCCAACGGTCATCTTTATCATCTGGCGAATGGCGTTGAGTTCGTTTTCGGCGGTGTGTTTGTCCACGGAATAGGTGATTTTTTCTGCTGATTCCATGTTGAGTTCTTGCTGAACCTTTTCAAACTCTTCGTAATGTTTATCGTAGGAATTTTTGGTGACAGTGAGTTCTTTATCCACCTTTTTGAGGTCCCTGACGAGATCTAAGAGTTCATCAAGGTTTTTCTGTTGCGATTCGGTGTAGGTATCGGGGAGGTTAAGCAGGGGTTCGGTCGTATGCTGGGTGATTTGCGCTACAAGGGATTGGAGGTTTTCTTCGAGGATTCTCCGCCGCTCCAGGGCCGCCATATACACATTCCGTTCAGCATCTAAGGCACCGCTCATTCTTTCATATTTGGCCCTGAGAGCATCGTCTTTTTTTTCGGAGGAGGTTTTGGGTCTTTCGTCTGTCATACTTGGCTTGATGTTTCCGGAGAGGATTTCAATGAGCCACTCGTCCACATAAAAGACGGAATTGTCCGGGTCGTGTTCTTCGAAGGGCTGGGAGAGGATCATCTTCTGATCTTCTGGTTGGAGGTATCTGAGATCTAAAATACCATAACGGATAAAAAGTCGCTTCTCTTTGGCCATATTTGGGCTCATTTTCTGCCCGATAGCGTAGTAGAGATTCCACACGGCATTGGCAAAACGGTCACGAAAAATAGCCTTTCGTTCTTTGTCGGTTTCTTTTTCATACTGGTTTTTGAGAGAGAGAAGATTTTCGACAAGCTCGCTATCCTCTCCACTCAGTACCTTTTTCAGGAAGCTGTCCGGCAAACTCTCATAAAGTCTACCCATACCCTTCTCCTGTTTTTCTCTTTGCCCCTGATAGTATATCCCATCTTGAAGAAAATGTCAATACTTTGAGACCTTTGCACATTCGTGCAAAGGTCTCACTTTTCTCCTCGGGAAAAGGCTTTTCCAATGTAATTTTTTCCGGAACAACTTTTCAAAAGACCCATAACGAAGACGTACAGAAAAGAGAAACCCCCAAGAAACAGAATTTTTCACTTCTCCTTTTGTTCCAAATACCCTTCAATGAGGGCTTTGCTGATGTTCTCGGCCAACTTGTCGATGGCGAAGCGGATGTAATTGGGATCATGGATCTTTTGGCGAAGAATCTGCATTCTCTCTTCTGAGAGAGAACTCGAATTGGTCTTGACAATGAGCCGGTGAAAATTCTTGCGCTTCTGTGTCTTGAGAATCACCTCCTCAAGACCGGGAAGCGTCTCTGTCGGTTCTACACGAACTCTTTCTGGTGTCTCAGTTGGACACTGTTCTTGCTTCGTATGAGCCATATTACATCCACCCGCATCTCTTGAAATAGGATTTTGTTTTCTTCTATATATCTTTCGGCTGTTTTCAAAATTCGTTTAATTTTTTTGGGAGAGATAGCGACCTCGCACCAGTGGCTTTGGGTGGCTTTGCGACACTTGACCTCTACGAGAACAAGTGTGCTTCCCTCAAGGGCGATAATATCTATTTCTCCCTCTTTTGTCCGATAGTTTTTGGTTAATATGGTTATCCCGTGACTTTCAAGGTAAGAAGTCGCCTGTTCTTCAGCCCATTTTCCGATAGCGGAGGTACTATGGTGTTGAGTCATTGGGGCCTGATTGTATCTCGTTAGAGTATACCACCTTCACAATGTAGAGATCAGGTTCTTTGGAAAGGCGGATGATTTCTCCGTTTTCTACCGTGTCCCCGAACTCATCCCGTACGATTTTGACGGTAGGCCTGAAGGGGGAAACACTGTCCGAAGCCACCACACGAGCGATGCATTTATTGTTCAGTTGAACGTAGCTTCCTACAGGATATACCGACATGAGGGAAAGAAATACCTTGAGAATATCGGGGTCAAATTTTCTGGAACCCTCTCCTAAAATGAGACGCATGGCGTCGTAAGACTCCTTTTTTTCTCGATAAGACCTGTTTTTGGTTACCGCTTCGTAGGTATCAACAATGGCCATGATTCGACTCATCTCAGAGATTTCCTGACCTTTCAAACGTCTCGGATATCCTGTGCCGTCAAAGCGCTCGTGGTGTTCCAGTCCTACCCTGGCAATCTCCACAGGGAGATTGAGTTCCCTGGAAATCACCTGATAACTGTAGATAGGATGGGTTTTGATCTGGTTGAACTCCTCGGGAGTGAGTTTTTCCTCTTTCTCCACAATGTAGGTGGGGACTTTGAGCATGCCTATGTCAAAAAGAAGGGCGGCCATTGCCAGATTGATGAGTTTCACAGCGGAATATCCAAGCTTTTTGCCTAAAAGAAGGGCAAGGATGGTGGTGTTCACAATGTGAAGTGAGAGATAGTCTCCCCTTCCTGCGGCATTGATGAGGTTGATCCAGACCTCGATCTTTTTTTCTCCCATGATGGTATTGACAAACTCGTGGGCTAATTGCTGGAACTGGTTGGCATCAAGGCTTTCTCCCCGTTTGTATTTTTGATAGAGGGCATTGACCTTGGCTATAGCATTCTTGTAAAACTCAATATGCTTGGCGGCCTCTTTGTCAATAACCACCTTTTTGTGGGGGTCTGTTTCTGTGGAGGGTTGGGGCTGAGAGGCTTTTATTTTCGATTCGTCAACCACCTCTACAATCTCTCCTGCGGTCTGGACTTCAGAAAGTCCCCTGTTGTAAAGCATACCAAGGGTGGCCCTATCAAGTGGTTTTCTTGCCGGAAGCACAATATTGTAATTGTTGTCAAAGAGAGATTTGTCAAAAACCATTCCAGGACGCAGATCAGAGAGGGGAATACGTTTCATCTCCGGCATAGATGATCCCTTGTGTTTTATTTTTTGCTTCTTAAAGCATACACAAAACTGAAAATTTCTGCAACTATTTGGTAGAGTTCTGGTGGAATTTCCTGGTTTTGTTTGAGTCTGTAAAGGGATTCCAGGAGTTTCTCATTCTTGTAGATAGGGACCTGATTTTTCTGGGCAAGTTCAAGGATGTATCTTCCCACTTCTCCTTCACCTTTGGCTAAAATGCGGGGTGCCTGATCTAACTCAGGTTCATATTTCAGGGCAACGGTTTTATTCATTTTTTCCTCCTTGTGGATTCTTTAGGCATACAGGTTGATACCTCGCCATGGCATATTTTCTTCTTCTGGGAGAAAAAATTGCCAGGGGTTTTCCCAGGGATGGACATGGACAATAACCTCCTGCTGAAAATGTGTCTTCCAGCGTTTCTGAGAGTCTGTAGCCCAGGTCTGGATGTCTTTTTGCCATTTTTCCCAGATAGCCGGGTCCATGGAGACGACAATCGTGAGCTGGTGGAGTGACCATTCGAGGATGATATGCCATCGTCCTGTGATATCATCCTCGAAAAGTATATGGATCTGGTTTTGTTTTTCCCCCTTTTTGGCCAAGACAAGGGCCTCCTCTTCTCTCCACAAGGAAAGGAGATGGTGAGTCCAGGAGAGAGTGGAAAGCACCTCTCCAATCCAGGGAGGAAAGTGGGCCATGGTTTCCATCCTTTGCCGGATCTCCTGGGCAGAGGATGACTTTTTTTCCGCTGGAAGGGATGCCTCTATCCAGGAAGTGAGATGCCGCAAAAAGTGGGTGGTCTCCTCACTCAGAGGGAAACCCTCTTTGAGGACAAAGAGAAACCATTCCATGGTGTGTTTGTCATACCTCCGGGAAAGACGCAAGACCATCTCCAGTAACTCCTTGGAAAGAGGAAGCCCTCGTTTGGCAAGGGCATATCCCCACGGCAGGGCGTCTTCTATCGAAGGCATGCCTAAAAGTATCAATTGGTCGATCACCATGGCAAGAAGGCTTCTTTCCTGGTGCAGGGAAAGCCTTTCACTACTTGCCCATTCTAAAGGGGTCAGCTTGATGGTGAAATGACCATCCTTTTTCTGGACCTCGGCCAAGGCTAAAAACTCCGATGGTACGTCTTCAGTAGCCCTCGCGATGGTCTCCACCTGGTTGATGCGAAGGCGCAAGGTATCTCCCCTTCGTTCTATCACCTCTACCTGTACAATACGGCTTTCGATGGCCGTTTCCCTTAATGGGGCGGTAATGTGTCCTATCGTTATCATACTTCTCTTGTAGAAAAATATCGGTATTTTTTTTCAAAAGATGAGGAGAAGAGGGTCTCGGAGAAAAAGAGATGGCTATAAGGAGAAGAAGTCAAGAGTTGATTTTTTTCTTTTCTTCCTCTATAATATTGAAATGTTATAGGATATGGTGAGAATGGGGATGGTGGAGTTAGTAGAGGCGAAGCACAGATTGTATCAGCTTCTGAGCGAAGGGAAACTCGATGAGGTTCAAAATGAAGCTCTGGAGTTGATGAGTGCATATCCCCAGGACAAAGATCTGGAAGAGATTCTTGCCACGGTTCGTTTCTGGAAACATCGGCAGGAGTATTTTCTCCTGCAGGATGAGGCAACAGGTGGGGAGGAACTCTTTCAGGAATGGTGGAAGTATGAGCATTTTCGTCGGGAAAATCACTATACCAACCTGAAAGTTTACCAGTCTATTCGGTATTTTGTGTTTTCCCGGTTAGTAGAGATCCTGATTGAGCTTTATCAACTTTCACCTGTGCCAAGAAGGGATATCCTGGTGATGTTGGGAGAGGTTTTTCTCTCTCTTGGCATGGTGGACAGGGCCATAGAGACACTGGAGTATGCCCTGAGTTTGGGCAAAAGTGAGGATGATGTCTCTCTCTATGTGCTTCTTGGCAATGCCTACGGAGAGGCCGGACAGGAGGAGATGGCCTCGGTGATGTATAATGATGCCCTGTATATCAATCCACCCATGGTGGAGGTGGAAAAGATTACCTACCCCCCTCTCCAGAAATTAGCGGAGATGATTGCTTCTCACGGGGTGAAAAGGGAGCTGGTTGGAGAGTGGCTTCCTGTGTATGCCTTTGTTCATGGGACACTCAAGCACAAACGGGAGCTCTCTTCGAGAGCCCACTATGAACTCAGGCAGAGGATTACCATGCTGGAGCAAACCATCAAGTACGATAAAAAGGCTATTGACGTGCTGGTGCCCCGTTTGGTTAATGCCTATCTGTGGATGTTAGACTATTACCTCTACCAGGCGAAGGCAAAGAATAATGCTAGAGCCTTAGCAAACAAGATTGTAGAGGTAGTGGACAAGGGGACCGGGGTGGTTCAGGTGAGAGACCATCTCCTTGAGAAATTCAGGCATGTTTTTGCCCAGATGGAAAAAATGTTGGCGAGGTAAAAGATGGCTATAGTGGTGGTCGGTTCTTTGGCCTATGATAGTGTGGAAACTCCTGCAGGAAAAAGGGAACGGATGTTAGGTGGGTCTGTGACCCATTTTTCCAATGCGGCGAGCTATCTCTCACGCCCCTATATTGTGGGAGTGGTTGGTCAGGATTTTGCCGAAACAAGCTGGGAGTTTCTCAGGCAAAAGACAAAATCTCATCAAGGAGTTTTGGTTCGACCGGGCAAGACCTTTTTCTGGGCCGGGGCGTATAGTGGCGATATGAATGAGGCAAAAACCAAGACCACCGAACTCGGGGTTTTTGCTGATTTTCAGCCCTACATTCCTGCTAAATATCCCAAACGAGGGCTTCTCTTTCTTGCCAATATTGATCCTGTGATTCAGAAAGAGGTGGCCCAGCAAATGTCCGGGATGAGATGGAAGTTTTTGGACACCATGAACTTCTGGATTACGAGTAAGCCAAAGGAATTAGATGAGGTGCTTCAGTTAGTCAATGGGCTTATTGTGAATGAGGGAGAAGCCATGCTTCTTTCCGGGAAAAAGCATCCTTTAGAGGCGTTAGAGGCTCTTTATCGTCCCCATTTTGAGATTTTGATTATGAAACGGGGATCCAATGGGGTTATCATTCAGGGGAAAGACTTTCGGGTGATTCTCCCTGCGTATCCTACTTCTCAGGTGGTTGATCCCACGGGAGCAGGGGATAGTTTTGCCGGAGCGTTTTGTAGCTATCTGGATGCCCATCATGTGAGACGTCTTACCCCTCGTGTGGTAAAAAAAGCGGCTTCTTATGCCACGGTTGTCGCGTCGTTTTGCGTGGAGGATTTTGGTGTTGATGGTATTGCCAAACACAGCTGGAAAGATATCCAGAAACGATGGTCTACCTACCGTCGGATGGTATTTTTATAAAACCTACGAAGAGAAAATCGAGGAGGAGATCCCATGACTGATATCCAGAAAAAAGAGGATATTCTCAAAAGCCTCAGGGAGCGTATCAAGGAGGAGCAGTGGACCCAGACGGCTATAAACGAATACTCTGTGAAAATGTTTGTGGAACTCGATAATATTATCCATATTGCTGTGGAAGAGGGTTTTCAGGATGAACTAAAAGAACTCTGCAATGAAGCCCTTGCCAGTAAACAGAATAGTGTGATCGCTTCTTATATTCTTGGAATGCTTCCCTTTGAGGAAAATTCCGTTGGAAATAATCTTATCCCGGATCTGATTCGTCGCTTTCTGGAAAACAAGAAGTATAAGATTACAGAATATCTCTGTGAAAAGCTCCTTGGCTACCGTGAGGATCAGGAGGCCCTTCGTGCCCTTGAGATCATCTATGAGAGTCAGGGAAACCAGGAAGAGCTTCTCAATATTCGCCGCCGGTTGGTGTTAGTCGATGCCAAAAATGCAGCCACAGCCAAGTACTTAGGGGAATATTATGAGGCTCAGGGAGACAAGGACCAGGCAGCGTTTTATTATCGTTTGGCGTTTGAGCGGTATATCAAGCTCAAGACCATCCGTACCCTTGAGGAACTCTGGGGAAAGATGGTGAAGCTTTTTCATGATGATAGTAATCTGGTGCTCATGTTTGCCAGAAAACTTCGTGAGGTTCAGGGGGATGCCCGTGTGGCGGAAACTGTGTACAATGACTATGTGCATCCTCTCATGAAAGCAGGCAAGTACGAAGAAGCCCTCAAGGTTTTGAAGGTTATTGTGGAGTGGAGGCCTGATGATAAACAGATCAGAAAGGCTCTTGAGGATTGTTATCGGGCTATCTACCAGGATCATTCCCAGCTTGACAAGTATCTGAAACTCTCAAATATTGGACAGACCTGGAAACCCTATCGAGATGCTATCCGTATCTTTGAGAGCCATATTGCGTTCGATGTGGGCAAGTATGTTCATCACAAGAGCTGGGGGTTTGGGCAGGTCAAGGCCATGGAAGACGAAAATGTGGTGATAGATTTTGAGAATAAACCAGGCCACAAGATGTCTCTTGAGATTGCTCTTCGGGCTCTTGTGGTTCTCGATGATGATCACATCCTTCTGTGGAAGAAAAAACGACCGGAAGAACTCAAGAAGATGATTCAGGATGATCCTCTCAAGGTGGTGGAAATTATTCTGAAAAGCCTGGGGGGAAGTGCTTCAGCTACCCAGATAAAAGAATGGCTTGTTCCTGATATTCTCTCTGAATCGGGATGGAGCAAGTGGTGGATTGTGACACGCAAGAGAATTGAAAGCAGCAATACCATTGTGCCCAGTCTCACCAAGAAGAATGTTTTTGACCTCCGAAATGCGGAGGTTTCTGTTCTTGATGAACTGGTGAGCAAATTCAAAAAATCAGGGACAATGGAAACCAAAATTAAGTATATTATGGACTACAAGCTTCGAGGGGGAACCTTTGGGGATGCTTCTTCCTCAGCGATGACAGCCTACTTTGAGGATATTCTCAAGTCCTCTACGGAAACCCAGGAGCGAAAACTTCTTGCCTTTTTGGTGCTTAAGTTTGTTCGAGGAAGTGCCCTCTCTGATGATCTTCTTGATCAGAGCTGGCTCTATGGGCTCAAGAACATGGGAGAATTCTACGCTGATCTGGACATTGAACTCAAAAAGGAATTTCTTGCTCTTCTTCGTCAGAGAGTCAAGGAATGGCCTACCAAATATGTGGATCTTGCGGTAAAAACGCCCATCAACCGTCTCTCTAACTTTATGTTAGAGGAGTTGCTTACTCAGGGGGAGTGGAACGCCATTCAGGAGATTATGGAGGTGGCTTTTTCCAGTTATGCGGAGAAACCAGAACTCTATATCTGGTTTGTTCAGCGAGTGATTGAAGAGCCAGAGATTTCTCAGAGGTTTGGGCTCAAAGAGAGCGAGATGGTTTTCCGTCTTTTAGATATTTATGAGAGTCTGAATCAGGAGATAGAAGACAAGGTGAATGTCTCTCTCAATAAGCGTCTCTGTGGGATGATAGAGGGTCTCTTGTTTGAGAAGGGGCTACTTGACAAGGTAATGCAGCATATCGAACCATCGACGGCTCTTTCTCTCTATGCTCAGTTAGACATGTCAACCTATTTCCCTGAAGGATACAAGAAAAAATACCTTGAGGAACTCCTTGGGAAGTATCCTGATCTCGCCAGCAAAGAGATGCAGGAGAAAACCAAGCAGGGTGCCAAGATTCGTCCTCCTCTTCTGGTGACAAAGAAGAGTCTTGAGGCGAAACGCTCAGAACTCAACCGGCTTGTGACGGTGGAGATCCCTGAAAATAGCCGGGCTATTGGAGAGGCTATGGAGAAGGGAGACCTCAGAGAGAATGCCGAATACAAGGCGGCTCTGGAGAAGCAGGACCAGCTCAAGGCGGCTGTAGCCCGTCTCGAATCTGAACTTGCCAAGGCGAAGATTATTGAAAAGTCTATGGTAGATACCTCTCTTGTGGATGTGGGAACCAAGGTGACGCTCAAGACTGAGGATGGGAAAAAGGTGACCTATCAGATTCTTGGTCAGTGGGATGTGGATTTTGAGAAAAATATTATCTCCTACCTCTCTCCCCTTGGGGCAGCTCTTCTTGATAAACAGGTAGGGGATGTAGTGGAGTTTACCTTTGGCAATGAACGGAAGGTGTATACCATTGAGTCCATAGAAATGGCTGATTTTGAGGATTGAGGGGGAGACCATGGAAAAAACGATGGAGAGAGGACAAAAAGCCTCAAAAAGTCTCTTTGAGAAGATTTATCCATGGGGATATACCCCTTACCGACTTCAATGGTTTGATTATGTGCTGGCTTTTCTTGTGTTTCTTGTGGCTTTTGTAGGGTATATCAAGACACTTACCCCTTCCATTGGAGCGGGTGATAGTGGGGAACTCACGACGACCCTCTACAATATGGGGGCAAGCCATGCTCCTGGATATCCCCTCTATGGCATTTTAGGGAAACTTTTTACCTATCTTGCCTTTGGGGATATCGGGTATAGGGTCAATATCTATACAGCCACCACGGCAGCCGGAGCTGTGCTTTTTCTCTTTCTCACGCTCGTGAAGCTTCTTGGGCTGAATCGAAGTGTTCCCATCTCTTCCAAAAAGCCACAGGCCCTTTTGAGTGTTCATATTCCTGCGTTAGCGGCTTCGTTAGCTTTTGCCTTTGCTTCTGATCACTGGCAACAGGCGGTTGGGGGAGAGGTGTATTCTCTCAATGTGTTTCTTGTCTCGATGATGATCTTTGTGATGGTATGGTGGTATGAAGAGCTTCTGGATAATCGGAATCGGGAAGAGATAGATTTTGCCTATAGAAAATCTCTTTTGCTTGCCTATGTGATGGGGCTTTCGTTGACAGACCATCAGCTTCCTCTCTGGTATATTGTGGCCTTTTTTCTTGTGATGTTCCCCCTCACCTTTTTTGCCCTTTTTGCCAACAAGGTGGAGGATACCAAGCATGTGAAAATGTCTTCGACGTTTTCCATCTGGTGGCTGGTACTTTTGGCCCCGTTTGTCTCCCTTGTGGTCATGCAGATAAGTGGACGGTTGGGCTTAGCGTTTCTTCTTTTTGGTGCTTTGGCGGCGTATTCCTTTTTTGGGATTTTGCTTTCTCACCTCAAAAAAGAATATGCAGAGGCTTTTCAGAATCGTTTGCCCTATGTGCTCACTATGGCTGTGTTAGCCGTGATAAGTGTGGCGATTTTTCTTGTCAAGGCCTATCTTGCGAGACTTATTTATCCTCAGGATGTGGGACTCATTCTTTTCTCTATTTTCCTTGTGCCAGCCTATCTTTTGGGTTATACGATTGTGGTGAAACTCATGGGGCTTAAGGGCAACTGGGTTGATAGGGTGATGGAGATTATGGGATTTGGCTCACTTCTCTTTATTTTTGCTATGACGATTTATTTGTACATGATGGTAAGGGCAAAGGCTCTTGCCGATCTTCCTGATCCAAAACCTCTCAGCTGGGGGGATACGAGAAGCCTTGAGGTGCTTTTCAACCAGATGCTTCGAAAACAGTATGGAGGGCGTGCCGCCAGTGGAGGGATCAACTATTTCTGGGGACAATTAGCATGGGTAGGGAAATTTCTTGTGAATCAGTTTGGACTGGTGAATGTCCTCATTGGCGTGGCAGGTTTTCTTTTCATGCTTCTTCGGGAGAAGATCTGGGCTACTTATCTTTTGTGGGCCATGACCCTTCTCACGGTGTCGCTTATCAAGTTTGTCAATCCTGAGGTAGATGCCTGGACCCAGAGTTTTCAGGTGGTGATGCATATTCAGAATTTCTGGGTGTATGCGATTTTTATTGGTTTTGGGTATCAGGCTCTTCTTGATCTTTTCTCTGGCCAGTGGAAACGGTCTATGGCGATGGAGGAAAAGAATTGATGGGATGGTATCAGATTCTCCGTCGGTTCTATCATGCACTACCAGAAGGGCCAATCAAGCGTTTTCTTGTAAGTTTAGGATATAGGGTTTTGTATTTTTCTACTCTTAAGTCTTATGCCTATGAGAGAAAAAGAGGGTGCTGGAAGGTGGTGACAAGAGATGGGGTGACTCTTTTTTCTTTTCGAGATTTTGATCCTGCGCCTTTAAGCGATCCTGGACTTCGCTCTCTCACTTCTGGGCAGAATGTGCTTGATCTTGGGGGAAATATTGGCATGGTAGCTCTCTACATGGCGCACAAGGTGGGGCCATCAGGGCATGTATGGGTCTATGAACCGGATCAGAAAAACCAGAGACTTCTCCAGGCGCATATTGAACTCAATGGGGTAACAAATGTTACTCTTGTGCCTGCTGGTGTGTGGGAGGAGAGTGGGACGCTTACGTTTTATGAGGGTGGGACCTACACCTCTTCTTTTGTGAAGACCAACTATATAAGCGAAAATCCCGCTCAATACAAAGAGACCTCTGTTCCAGTAGTTTCCTTGGATGATGAATACGAGAAATACCAGTGGAAAAGGCTTGATTTTATCAAGATGGATATAGAGGGCAGCGAGACCAAGGCTCTTTTGGGGGCAAAGAGGCTTCTTTCCGAACTTTCTCCTGTGCTTCTCATTGAAACCCACGAGAGTGAAGGAAAGAGTACCGCTGGTGAGGTGAGAGATTTTCTTGTCTCCCTTGGCTATACCGTTGAGGAAAAAAAACGGGAAAAGTATCCCACCCTTATGGCTCATAAGACTTCGCTGAGGAGGATATCATGAACTGGATAAAGCTGTTAGCTATCGGCATCCAGATTTTTATTGGTTTTGCGGTGGCCTTTTTCTATGTGCGCATCCTTAAACGCCGTTTTCTGGGGATGCTCTGGGGTGCCACGGTGGTTGGTATTATTGGTAGTGTGCTTGGTGGTTTTTTCCTCAATGATATCTTTGCCTGGATGGTCAATAATATCACGACGGTGAACTATGTAGCCACCATCAGTGGGGCTCTTTTTCTGATCTGGGGATTCTCCAAGATGACCCACGATGGAAGAGATTAAAAGAACAAGAGGAGAGGTGTTCTATGAACGAACTTGATGAAGTCAAGGTTGGGGTAATAGGCCGAAAGGTGCCATTTACGGTAACGGAGGATATGCCCATTACCAAGGCGGCGGACAAAATGCTTCGGGAAAAGGTTCACTCCCTGATTGTGATCGATGCCAAGGGGAAGCCAGTGGGTATTCTTGATAGCTGGGATGTGATGAAGGTGACCTTTATGGGGGAAAGTGGCAAGGATATGCCTGTGAGTAAGGTTTTGGATAAAAAGAAGTTTTTCTTTGTGTATGAAGAGGTGAGTCTTCGGGATGCGTTGAATCTCATGCTTGACAAAGGGGTGAGAGCCCTTCCGGTACTGGATGATAATGACAACCTTGTGGGAAAGATCTCGCTCACGGATATAGCCCAGTTTGTTCGTGAAAAGCTCTAAAAAGGCCTGGCAAGGAGAGAAATATGGCCCGTTATCTCGTGACCTCGGCCCTTCCGTATGCGAATGGTCCCATTCATCTTGGTCATTTAGCAGGGGCATATTTGCCCGCGGATATCTATGTGCGCTACCTGAAACTCAATGGGGATGAGGTGGTGTATGTATGTGGAACAGACGAACATGGGGTGCCCATTACTCTCCGGGCTGAACAGGAAGGGGTAAGCCCGGCAGAGGTAGTAGCCCGCTATCATAACCAGATTAAAGAGAGTTTTGCGGGCATGCGGATTGATTTTGATAACTTCTCTGGTACCAGTCGTCCCCATCACTATCGTCTTTCTCAGCAGTTTTTTCTGGATCTCTACCAGAATGGCTATATCAAAAAGCATAAAGAGAAGCAGTTTTACGATGAAGAGAAGAAGCGATTTTTGGCCGATCGTTATATAGAGGGAACATGTCCCCACTGTGGATATGAAAGGGCGAGAGGTGATCAGTGTGATAAATGTGGCAAACTCTTGAACCCAGATCAGCTCATTAGTCCCCGAAGTGTTCTCTCGAACACCACCCCCGTTCAGAAGGAAACAGAACACTGGTACCTTGATTTAGCCGCTTTCAGTGAGCGTTTAGAGAAGTGGATATCTTCAAAAACTAACTGGAAAGACAATGTCCGTAATTTTGTGCTTGGCTGGATTCAAAAAGAGGGCCTCAAGGAAAGGGCAATTACCCGCGATCTGGATTGGGGAGTTCCTGTTCCTTTAGACGAGGCAAAGGGAAAGGTACTCTACGTGTGGTTTGATGCGCCTATTGGGTATATCTCTTCTACCATCGAGTGGGCAGAAAAGATTGGCAAACCCGAGGAGTGGAAGAAGTACTGGCTTTCACCGGATACGAGGCTTGTGCATTTTATTGGCAAGGACAATATTCCCTTTCATGCGATCATCTGGCCTGCGATGATTATGGGGCAGAATACCCCTTATGTGCTTCCGTATGATATACCGGCCAATGAGTATCTGACTCTCGAGGGGGAGAAGTTTTCTACTTCTATGAACTGGGCAGTGTGGGTGGATGAATACCTTGAGCATTTTCCACCTGATCCTTTGCGATACTATCTTGCAGCCAATGCCCCGGAAAACAAAGATGCTGATTTTGCCTGGAAAGCCTTTCAAGAGCGAAATAATGAGGAACTGGCCAATATTTTGGGGAATTTTATTAATCGTACCCTGAGTTTTGTCAAAAACTATGCCGCAGGGGAAGTAAAGGCCGTTGTCTGGACAAAGGAAGACGAGGCATTCTGGAAAGAGGTGAAAGAAAAGACCCTTGCCTATGCGGATCTTCTCTCCCGTTTTCAGGTTCGTGAGGCGACCAAAACCATGATGGACATCGCAAGGCTTGGGAATCGTTACTATGACGAACAAAAGCCCTGGATCCTTCGCAAGGAGAATCCGGAGAGACTTGCGCAGGTACTTTCTGTATGTGTGCATCTCTGTCGTCTTTTAGCGGTGGTGATGTACCCGATTATGCCGGACTCTTCTCAAAAACTCTGGCGAATGGTGGGTGAAACGGGCGATATTCTTCATGAGAGATGGAATACCGTTGCTGAGTATCGTCTTCCCACCAGAAAGATTGGAGACGTGGAGATATTGTTTGTGAAATATGATGATGAACTCATCCAGAAACAGATCGAGAGACTCATCCAGAAATCCAAAAAACATCAGGAGAAGCCTATGGACAATGCTATGGAATCGACCATGGTTACCATTGATGATTTTAAGCGCTTTGATCTTCGGGTTGCTGAGATCCTTGAGGTCATAGATATGCCAAAGTCCAATAAACTCTACAAGCTCAGGGTAAAGGTAGGGGATGTAGAGAAACAGATTCTTGCGGGTATCAAGCAGCACTATACCCCGGAAGAGCTTACAGGGAGAAAGATTGTGATTATCAACAACCTTCAGCCGGCGAAGCTTATGGGAGAGGTTTCCGAAGGAATGCTTCTTGCCGCCAGTGATGAAGGGAAGACAAAGGTGATCTTTCTCACCCCGGAAAAGGATATTGAAAGTGGCGCGAAAATCAGCTAAGGAGTAGGTATGAAGGTTCTTGTGGTGAATTGTGGAAGTTCGTCGCTCAAGTATCAGCTCATTGAAACCAAAACCTCAGAAGTTCTCGCCAAGGGGCTTGTGGAACGTATTGGTCTTGGTGAAGTGGAGTATTCCTTTACCCATGGGCAAAAGCCCAAAACCAAGATAGGTATTCAGGCAAAAAATCACACCGAGGCTCTCAAAGAGGTTTTAGGTAAGTTAGTTTCCCCCGACCATGGGGTGCTCACCTCCCTTGATGAGATTGGGGCCATTGGTCATCGTGTGGTCCATGGGGGTGAGTCGTTCTATCATTCTGCCCTTATTACCGATGAGGTGATTAAGGCGATTGAAGCTAATGGTGAACTGGCCCCTCTTCACAATCCCCCCAATCTTCAGGGTATTTTGGCCTGCAAGGAGGTGCTTCCCTCCAAAAAACAGGTGGCTGTCTTTGATACCGCTTTTCATCAGACCATGCCTGAGCGAAGCTATATGTATGCTCTTCCCTATGAGTATTATGAGAAGTACAAGATTCGCCGTTATGGATTTCATGGTACCTCGCACCGCTATGTGGCGATGAAAGCTGCCGAGTTTCTGGGTAAACCCCTTGAGAGTATCAATCTGATTACCTGCCATCTGGGGAATGGTTCCAGTATCACAGCCATAGCGGGAGGCAAATCCATGGACACCTCCATGGGTTTTACCCCTCTTGAGGGAGTGGTGATGGGTACCCGTTCTGGTTCTCTTGATCCTGCCGTGCTTCTTTATATCATGGAAAAGGAAAATCTCACCCCCAAACAGATGTCTGATCTTTTGAATAAAAAGTCTGGAATTTTAGGACTTTCCGGGATTTCTAACGATATGCGTGAGATTAATGATGCGGCTGACAAGGGAAATCATCGGGCAAAACTTACCCTTGAGGTACTTGTCCATTCTATTCGCCGTTATATTGGGGGGTATATGGTGGAGCTGGGTCGTGTGGATGCCATTGTCTTCACTGCCGGCATAGGGGAGAACGACTGGGTAGTGCGAGAGATGTGTATGGCCAACATGGAAAACTGGGGGTTTGTCCTTGACAAGGAGAAAAACCGTACCACCCGAGGGACACTGACGGATATTAGTCTCTCTTCGTCAAAAGGGAAAATTCTTGTGGTGCCTACTAATGAGGAACTCATGATAGCTCTGGAAACCCAGTGGGTGCTTGAGGGGAAGGAGTAAGAGAAAAAAGGGTACTTGCCTGGATGGGCGGTGCCCTTTCTCTCTCATAAAAGGGAGAGATATATTGGACTAGGAGAAAAGGCTTAAAAAGCGACTGTTTCTAAAAAGGTGATGGAGAGAAACGACGAGAGAACAGTTTTTTATTGCCTTTTCTTTTTTGAAGTTTTTGAGAAGTATCAGTAAAATGGTAGTGGGGTGAGGGATGGATCAGGATCGTTTATTTGCTTTTGATGATGAAGAAGATGGAGTGGATGCATTTCATAAAAGGGCCAGGGGATATATCCCGTTTTTTGTTCTATTTCATAGCGCCTTTGGGTATGTGGCAGGCTGGGCTTTTCATCCTATTCCTCAGTGTGAGATTTATTTGGGGTTTGTATCGAAATCTCTGCTTGAACAAGTGTTCTCTATTGAGATAACTTCTCTGAGTATGGCACAAAAAACTTTGTCGAAGTTTTTCTCTAAATTTTCGCCTTGGGTATGGTATACAGACAAGGTTATTCTCTCTTTAAGTGAGAGTTTTCATCAAAGAATATCAAAGGCGATAAAAGAAATGGTCTTATTAGATGAGACAAAAAAGAAAAACCTGGAAAAAATGTGTATCCAAATAGCAGAAAAGAAGGAGAACCTGTTTTTGTCATTTTCTCAGATACAACAGATGGGGATTCCTGTGTTTATAGAGGATTGGAAGAATGGTTATTATTTATTGCAGTGGTCTTCTGAAGAGGCAATGGCACGTTTCTCTCTTTTATTGGGGGAAAAGTTTTTTACTGCAGATGTGGAGATTACTCTTAAAAAGAAGACGTATGCCCTTTCAAGGCGAGATCTGATGGGTTTTGTTGGGGAACAGGGGGTTTGGGCAATTTGTGATCATACTTTGCTCAGGGTTGGGAATACGGAAATCTTTGAGAATATTCCTTTGGTTCAAAGAAAACTTTCTTTTGATGATTTGAAAGATTTTTTTCTTCTTCATTATCAAAAGCATAGCAATACCCCATATTTTGAAACCAATATTGGAGAAGTTGTTCTGATAGAAGAAGAACCAACGGAGTTTGCTCTTCGGTTAGAAGGACGGAGGGATACAAATCACGATACACCAATTATTCTAAGAATTATTCCTTATGCTGTTTATGATAACTATTTTCTTCCTATTCCTCTTCGAGGCAACATGCCTCTCTATGAGCTGTATAGCCCGAGGCGTAAAAAAGGCGAGAACAAGAAAACACTGGTGATCATCAAAAGGCAAATACAAAAAGAAAAAGATTTTAGAAAAAAGCTTCGCCAATTGTCATCGGTGAGGGAGGCAGAGGAGGAAAAGAATCAAAAAAACAGGATGTCTCCTGGAGCATTGATGAGGCGGGACTTTCTTTCCCTCTTCCGGAAAGAAAATATTGAGCGATTTATCGAACAGGATATTCCTCTCCTTCTTCAGGCGGGTGTATCTCTTTATGGAGATGCTGATCTGCTGACAAAGCGAAAATATACACCTTCTCTGTCTCTCAGTATCTTCAAGAATAATAGTCTTTTTTCTTTTGAGGGGAAAGTGCGTTTTGGGGATTATGCTGTAGAACTTGAGAAGTTTTATGAACTTCTGAAAAAAAACGAAGAGGAATATATTCCGCTTTCTCCAACAGAGAGGCTTCATGTTTCTCCAGTTCTGCGGCGAAAGTTATTACGTTTCTTTGGATTATGTGAAGAAAAGAATGGTCGTTTTTCTCTTCATGTGTCTCAGGCTGGACTTGTCGAGGATATATTTTCTCTCTCAAAGGATGTTTCTACAGCTCCTGAGGTATCGGAATTTCTTCATCGACTCAAGTCGTTTGAAAAAATCGTTTCTCAACCACTTCCGGTAGCCTTTCAGGGGCATCTTCGGCCTTATCAGGAGGCAGGGTATCACTGGCTCTGGTTTCTCTATGAGTATGGCTTTGGGGGTATCCTTGCTGATGATATGGGACTTGGAAAGACTGTCCAGACGTTGGTTTTTCTCCTTTCGCTGAAAGAAAAGGGGCTTTTGCAGAAACCAGCTCTCATAGTTGTTCCGAGAAGTCTCCTTTTCAACTGGCTACGGGAAGCAGAACTTTTCACTCCCTCTCTTCGTTTGCATGTGTTTTCTGAGGTGAACAGGAAAAAGGAAAAAGAACTTTTTGATTCTTACGATGCTATTTTGACTACCTATGGGATTGTCCAGAGGGACAAGGATTTTCTGAAGGATTACCCTTTTATGTATATTATTCTTGATGAGGCTCAGGCGATCAAAAATCCTCTTTCCCAGCGAGCAAAAGCCATCCGAAGTTTGTCTGCTTCTCACAGGCTCTGTCTCACAGGGACTCCAATTGAGAATACCCCATTGGAACTCTGGTCTCTTTTTCATTTTCTGATGCCTGGTTTTTTGGGTGGGATAGAATATTTTAAACGGCATTTTGTATTGCCCCTTGCCAGCGATGGACCTGAGGCAGATGAGGCTAAAACTACACTTATTCGTATGGTATACCCATTTATCCTTCGTCGAACCAAGGAACAGGTGGCAAAGGATCTTCCACCGCGAGTAGAAGAGGTGCTTTACCTTGAGATGAAGAGTTCTCAGCGAGATTTTTATGAAAAAGTGAGAGAGCTGTACAGGCAGCGGTTGGAAGGGCTCTGGGATATGGAAGAGAGAGACGCGAGGATGCTTTTTTTGGAAGGTCTTCTCAGACTTCGTCAGGCCTCTATTCATCCTCTTTTGATTGACAAATCGTATACAGGGTCTTCTGTGAAAATAGAGGGTCTTCTTGAGACCTTAAGCCTTTTGAAGGAGGAGAACCATAAGGTGCTGGTGTTTTCCCAGTTTGTTGAGGTGTTGCAGATAGTGAGAAGTGAACTGGATAAAATAGGCATAGGGTATGCCTATTTAGATGGTTCCACTAAAAAGAGGGAAGAGGAGGTAGATCGTTTTCAAAAGGATCCGACGATTTCTGTTTTCCTTATCAGTCTCAAAGCCGGTGGTGTTGGGCTTAATCTGACAGCGGCGGATTATGTGATTATCCTTGATCCCTGGTGGAATCCAGCTGTGGAAAGGCAGGCCATGGATAGAGCTCATCGTATTGGGCAGAAAAAGACGGTTTTTGTGTATAAGTATGTGGTGAAGGATAGTGTGGAGGAGAAAATTCTCTCTCTTCAGCAACAGAAAAGGCTCCTTGCGGAGAGTATTATTGCTGCGGATGAGAGTTTTTTCAAAAGTCTTTCAAAAGAGGATATGCTACGTTTGTTTGAAAAAGTGTAAGTACAGTGAGTTTTTCAGGGAAAAGATTCTGAGACCTTTGCACGAATGTGCGAAGGTCTCAAAAAAGTAATAAAAAACAAAAAATAGTATAAAAATATTTCTTTTCGTAATTAATAATCCTATTTTTTTGAATAAAAAAGACAAATAAGCCCCTGTTAAACAGACAAAACGGGGTTTCAGGGGCATAGCCCCTGACCTAAAAAGGACAAGAAAGCCCCTGTGCAAGGGTCTCATTCTGTCATTAGGAAAAGAAAAATTTTTCCATGGCTTCTATAGATTTATCAACCATAAATTCTATTTCTTTTGGAGATATAACATAAGGTGGCATAAAATACAAAACATCTCCTAAGGGACGAAGAAGAAGACCAAGTTCCAGTGCTTTGCGATATATCTGATATCCAGTACGTTGTTGCCATGGGAAAGGTTTTTTTGTTTTTTTGTCGGCTACAAGCTCTATAGCTCCTATCATTCCTACTTGTCGATATTCTCCCACCATTGGAAGATCCAGCAGACCAGAAGATGCAACCTTATTGGATAAAAAGAAAGCTTTTTCTTTATTTACACGAAGGGCCTGTGTTTTTTCAAAGAGGTCAAGCGTGGCAAGAGCAGCAGCGCAGGCAAGAGGATTGCCTGTATAGCTATGGCTATGCATGAAGGCTTTTTGTTTTTCGTATTCAGCATAAAAAGCCTGGTATATGTCTTCTGTGGTAAGGGTGAGTCCAAGGGGTAAAAACCCCCCCGTGATTCCCTTTGAAAGGCAAAGAAAATCTGGGGATATTTCCGCCTGTTCACAGGCAAAAAAGGTTCCAGTTCTTCCAAAGCCTACTGCTACTTCATCGGCAATGAGGTGAATGTTGTAGGTTTCGGTTATTTTTCTGAGTTTTTTGAGGTAAAGAGGAGGATATATTTTCATACCAGCGGCAGCCTGAACTAACGGCTCTATGATAACAGCTGCTATCTGGTTGTGGGAGGAGAGGATAGTTTTTTCCATCTTTTCGAAACATTCAGCTTGACATGTCTCTCTGTGTTGCTGATATGGACAACGAAAACAATCAGGGCCTTCTACGGTAAGAGTTGGAAAAAGCAAAGGATGAAATATTTTTTTGTAGAGGTCAAGGTCACTGGTTGAGAGTGCCCCTATGGTTTCACCGTGATAAGCATCCTTCAGTTTCACAAAAAGTTTTTTTTGATTCTGTCCCTGTTGTTGATGATACTGGAAAGACATCTTCAAAGCCACTTCGATAGCAGTGGAACCATTATCTGAGAAAAAAACCTTTCGCAGGCCCGGAGGGGCTTTCTCTACTATTCTTTCGGCGAGTTTTATAGCGGGAATGTGCGAGAAATGAGAAAAGATAACGTGTTCAAGTTTTTTTGCGTGGTGTGATATAGCTTTTACAATTTCTCCTCTTGTATGTCCAAAAATATTTACCCACCAACTGGAAATAGCATCAAGATATTTCTTTCCCGATGTATCATACAGCCAAACACCTTTTCCTTTTTGAATAACAATGGGAGGATAGATTTCATGATCTTTCATTTGTGTGCACGGATGCCAGATAACACGGACATCTCGCTCATGCCAGGAATTCATCCTTTAACCTCCTTATACCTGCGTAAAGTATCTCGTATTCAGCTGGCAGTCCATGAGGAGTGTGATAATGTTCTTCATAGAAATTTTTCAGATGTTTGAGAAAAACAGCTGAGGCCTGTTCCCCATATTGACCTGAGGCCCCAATTTTAGAAAAGGCGTGGATGAGAGAATGAAAATCTGGATAGAACGGAGTCAAACATTCTTTTGTTAGAAGGAATGGTTTTTCTTTGAAAGTATTTTCCAGGGCTTGTTTTATATCATGATATGTGGGGAGTGTGACTCCCTGAACTTTTTTTCTTGTGCCGTAAAGGAGAAAAGAAACTTCCTGATAGGCATGTCGGAGGGAAGAAAGTGTTCCAGACAAAAAGAGAGAAAAAAGCAATACCCCGCCTGGCTTTAGCAAGTTGTAAAGTTTTTGAAAGAACGATGGTAAATCTTCGATCCATTGAAAGGTGGCATTGGAAATAATGAGATCAAATTTCTGGTTTGTTTGGAGTTTCTCCGCATCCATACAGCGAAAAGTAATCGGTAGTCCATGACATCTTTGCTGAGCGACCTTAATCATTCCTTCGGCTATGTCTATAGCGAGGATGGAGCTATTCGGAAAACGTTGGGCTATCTTTTCTGTGAGTCGGCCTGTCCCACACCCAATTTCAAGAAGAGATGATTTTGTTTCGAGATGAGAAGGGCAGAAGGAAAGAAGTTTCTGAGCCATATTCCATTGGATGGTGGCGTATTTATCATAGTGAAAAGCATGAAGAGAAAATCGTTTTGCCATAAGATTCTTATCTATCATATCTTTCTCCTATATGATGCCATATCTCTTGCCAGTCTTTTTGAAATTGTGGGTGAGATAAAAAAAGCAAATGTCCTGCGCCTTCGTATTTTTTTATTTTTGAATGGGATACAAGAGTCATAATTTCTTGACTCATGATAACAGGACAAATTTTATCGGAGGTACCACTCAAAATCCATACTCTTCCTTTGATGTGAGAGAGAAGGTTTCTTTTGTCCCATATCTTCAGGGCCTCTAAGCCAGAATGAAGAAAGGGAGTGAATGGTGAGAGAAACACTTGCTTTTTTCTGGCAAGAAGGTATTTTGCAATATCTTTTTCTTCTGGTGCGATACATTGCCAGAGAAAATCTTCTAACACGGTATAGGGAGCATAGAGAAGTTTTTTTTGCATTCTGTCCAATATCCTTGAGGAAAATCCTGTTTTGTCTTCTCTGGTAAAACGAGCTGTAGGAGATATCAAGACGATATCCGAAATAGATGGAAAATGAGCAGCAAGGTCTAAAGCAAGTAAACTCCCCAGAGAATAGCCACAAACTATTGATGCTCTGGACGATAAAAAAGCATGATAAACCTGCTTTTCTATAGTTTCTGGAGAATGACAATCCCATATCATAGGAATATACCACTCCCATGGGGAAAGAAAAAGGGTTTTGTATATCTTTTCAGAAAACCCCCAACCAGGAAGAAAGAAGACTTTTCTCAGAGAGATTTGTTTTTCCATGCATCCAACTCCTCTACAAGCCGATCGAGGTCTTCTTCTGTATGAGTAGCCATCAAAGAAATACGGAGACGACTTTGTTTTACAGCAGGGGGACGTATAGCAGGGACAAAGATGCCTTTTTCTCGAAGAAAGGAAGCAAGATCAAGGGCTTCTTGTGGGCTTGATAAAAGAAGGGGTATGATCGGAGTGATGTCATCAAATACTTTCCACCCTCTTATCTTTAACCTCTGACGCAACTTTTGAGAGAGAGTGAGGAGTTTTTCCCGTCTCCAGGGTTCTTTTTGGCTGATTTCAATGGCTTTCAAAGAAATAGCTGCTACGTGTGGAGGTAGAGCAGTAGAGAACATGAATCCTCTGGCCATATGTCTGAGATACTCAATGATAGGTTTGCGGGCAGCCACAAATCCTCCCTCACTGGCAAAGGCTTTTGAGAATGTTCCCATTTCAATGTCTATGAGACCCTTTACACACCAGAATGAAGAACTGCCACCTCCATCATCTCCGAGAATGCCAGTACCATGGGCATCATCTACCATTGTTAGAAAACCATATTTATGAGCGATCTCAACAATATGATGAAGTGGGGCTATGTCTCCATCCATACTGAACACACCATCGGTAATAATGATGCCTTTTTGACCTGAAAATTTCTTGGCCTTTTCTTCGAGATCGTTCATGTCTATGTGTTTATAGAGGATTATTTTAGCCCCGGAGAACCGGATACCATCAAGTAAGGAAGCATGGTTCAACCTATCACAAAAGACAATCCATTCGTTATTCAAGATGGCGTTCAATACGGATACATTGGTTTGAAAACCACTGGGGAATACCAAGGCATCTTCCTGACCCTTGAGAGAAGCTATTTTTCTTTCTAATTCCTCATGAATGGAATAATTCCCTGTGATGAGACGGGAACCCCCACTACCTGTACCCCATTTTTGGAGAGCCTTCCTACCGCTTTTGAGAAGTTGGGGGTGTTGGGCGATTCCTAAATAACTATTAGAACCAAAAGAAAGATACTTTTTCTTATGAAAGAAGAGAAATTTATCTTGTGGTGAATCTACTGTGATGAGTTTTCTTCGGAGATGTTTCGTTTCAAGGGAGTTGAGGTGTGAGGCAAACATTTCATCATAGGGGAACATAGATTTCCTCCCTTTCCAGCGAACTGACGATGTTTTCAAATATACCTGCGTTTTCTTGCATAACTTGTTGAGCTTTCAACGGTGTATTGGCGTCAGGATAAAAAGGAAGAATGCCTGATACCGGAATTTTACTTAAATGCTGGATTATTTGCTGGTTTTCTTCTTCTATCTCTGTCTTTTTCCCCATGTTGAGGACAATACACCGAACATTGATGGTATGGCTTTTCAAAAAATGAATGGAAAGGAGGGAGTGATTTATGGTGCCAAGTCCCGCCATACCTACCAGAATAGTAGGGAGATTTATTTTTTGTATTACATCAACCATGAGAGTTCCTGCATCATCTATAGGAACAGCTACTCCACCAGATCCTTCTACTACGAGAAAATCGTATTGTTTTGTTAGCGTTTCAAAATACGCGAGAATTGGTTCAAGGAGGATTGGTTTCTTTTCTTTTTTTGCGGCAAGATGGGGAGAAACAGGGTTTTTGAAGAGGTAGCAATTGTGGACTAAAGAGGCATCCCCAAGTATTTGAGCTACATATAACATGTCTCCGTTTCCACCTGTGGCAATGGGTTTAAAATATCCCGCGCGTATATGCTTTTTTTGTAAATGATAAAGGATTCCTGCTGCAATAAAAGTCTTTCCTACATCGGTACCTGTGCCTGTTATAAAAACTCCTTTCATGGTGTAATCTCCAGACCTGCTTTCAAAATGAGAGATTTTTCTTCTTCTATGCTTGTTCCTACCGTGGTGAGGAGATTTCCGACAAGCGCAGCATTGATGCCGAGGTGGTAAACTTTTCCCTTTTCTAAGCGCAGACTTCCTCCCGCTATGCGAAGATGAGCTTTTGGGAAAATAAATCTATAAATAGCCATCGTACGATAGATTTCTTCTTCGGAGAGGAGGGGGGTATTTTCTAATGGGGTCCCTTTAATGGGGACGAGAATATTAATGGGTATAGACGTTATCCCAAGTGAACGAAGAACGAAGGCCATTTCTATTCTATCTTCCCGGCTTTCTCCCATGCCTAAAATGCCCCCGCTACACACCTCTAATCCTGCTTTCTTGGCTGCCTCAATGGTTTTTATTCTTTCTTCAAAGGTATGAGTTGAGCAAATGCGGGGAAAAAATTGAGGGCTTGTTTCTATATTGTGGTGATACATACTGACGCCTGCTTTTTTGAGCGCTTTGAGTTCTTCATAGGAGAGACAACCTAACGAGGCGCACAGGGCGAGGGAGGTTTTCTCCCGAAGAAGAGAATAGATGGTGAGAATTTTTTCAAAATCTTGTCCCGAGAGGGCATAGCCACTTGTTACGAGGGAAAAACGATGAATATTTGCTTTCTCATGCTCTAATGCAGAAAAAAGAGCTTGTTCACTCTCTATGAGAGGATATTCTTTGATACCTGTGAAATAATGACCTGATTGGGCACAGTAGGCACAATTTTCTTCGCATTTTCCACTTTTCGCATTGAGAATAGAGCAGAGGGAAACTTTTTTGCCACATGCCTTCTCACGGATATGGTTGGCCGTTTGAAATAAGATGTCCTTTTCAATTTCGTAGAGTTCCAGAGCTTCATTCAAGGAAATCTGATAACCAGAAAGTACTTTTTCAGCTAATGTGGAAAGCCAGTGGTGCATGCTTCTCTCTCCTTGATTTGGAATAGAGTATAAAGACAAAGAGAAAATAAGTCAACTTTTTTATTTTTTGGTTTACATATATTTTTTGATTTGTTCACCCCTATCCTTGAATATGTCTCTCCACGGGGAGAGAAAAGAAGGGTTGTCTGGGGATAAGTTTCTTTGAAAAAGAGAGGCTATGGGTGATTTTTTTTCAAAGTGTCTTGGTGATGAATGGCTGTGACTTTGTTTCAGCTCAAGGAGGCTTTTGGGGGAGAAGGGATCTTCCCTTCCGGCGTGTGATGTAGAGAGTACAAAATATCTCCTATCTACTTGACAAAAGAAAATCTCCTTTTATACTATGCGTGAGGAAAGTGTTAAGGAGGGTTTATGTGAAAAAGAGGGTGTCAATAGTCGCTGGAATAGCCGGTCTCTTGTTTGTTCTCCAGAGGGTAGGGGTGGATATTTTTACGGTTGTCATGGGTTTTATCTTTGGACGTTTTGTTTCTGAAACCATAAATGTTTTTTCTAGTGATATAGATATGTGGCTTAATCAGGTGGCTTTGTGGTGGGAAAAGATAAAGGTTCCTTTTTTGAGTGTGAATGTATTTCTCTGGGTCCTTTTGTTCGTTGCTTTTATCTTGTTTTTGATTGGCATAGCCCTCTTGGCAAAGAGATACAAAGATGAGTTTATCTTTGAGCGAGCCTGGATGCTTTTTTTAGTTCCTCTTATTGGATGGGGGATATTCGGGGGGTGGTTTGTCGTTTTGTTTGTGCTTTTTTCGCTTTTCCTGGGGTTAGGGATAAGTATGGAATCCGATATGCAGATGTTTTTTGTGTCTTTGGCGTATCCTTTCTCTGCCTTTGGGATGATAATAGCCCTTTTGGTGGTTGTGGCCATTGCGGTTATTCCTATGTGGCAGATGAGAAAGATTTCTGAGAGTCTTTCTTCTCACACAGGAGTTTCTCTTTTCAAGGTGGCAGGAAAATGGTTTTTCTGGGGAGGATGGCTTAGCCTTTTGCCCTTTGTTGGAGAGATAGTCATGATGGTAGGATGGATTCTCTTTTCTCTTGGGTCTTTTCAGAAGATAACTTCAGAAGGGGAAGGGAAGTAAAAGAATTGGGTTGTGAGAAAAGGTGAAAACCTGAAAAGGAGGTAAAGAATGAAAAGTAACACAAAGATGATGTTAGCCGTGGGGAGCTTGTTGATTCTTCTTGCCGTTGTTCCGGGTGTCAGGTGGGTAGGGATTGTAGGTGTTGTGCTTTTTTTGATCGGGATGTATCAGCTCTCTCAGGAGAAATCGGATGCCACTCTTTTCAATGAGGCGCTCTGGGCGTTTCTTATCCCTATCATTGGTGGAGTGCTGCTGAGTGTCATCGGAGGAGTATTGGGAATTGCCTGGATGGGTACGGTATGGGGAACGTTAGGTATGGGAATGGGAAGAGGCATGGGTCCAAGGGGAATAGATACTCTTTTTTCTCTTCTCTCTACAGGAAGTGGTATAGTTTTTGTTCTCCTGGTTATCCTTTTCTTGTTGGCTGGATGGGCACTCGCTGTTGTCTATGGAGTCAGAATGCAAAAGGTGTCTCTTTTCCTTGAAAGTCACGCGGGAAATGCCTCGTTCAAGACGGCTGGTGTTCTTTTCTTCTGGGGAGGATGGCTTGCCATTATTGGTGTGGGGATCCTGCTTGCCTGGATAGGGTGGCTTCTCTATACCATTGCGTTTTTCTCTCTTCCAGGGGAGTAGAAGAGAAGACTCTTCAAGTCTCCATATCCGAAGGGATATGGAGACTTTTTTGTAACCAAAAGGGAGCGGGTTATCACCTTGTTTCAGCCGGTTTGCTGAAAGAGGGTGATAGCCAACGATTTTTGGAAAGAGAGACGAAAAGAGAACTTTTGAGAGGTATCAAACAGAAGGAAGCATCTCAACGTGAGACCTTTGCACATTCGTGCAAAGGTCTCATAAAAGTAATAAAAAACGAAAAATAGTATAAAAATATTCCTTGCTATAATAAATGATACTTTCTTGTTGAATAAAAAAGACAAATGAGCCCTTGTAAACAGAAAAAACGGGGAAGAGGGGCGCAGCCCCTGACCCAAACAGGGGAAGAAAACACTTGTGCAGGGGTCTCAACTTTTTTTTGTTTTTTCCGACAAGAAAAAAGGGAGGCGTTATGGCTATTCGTACCTTTGAGGAGTATCGTGATATTACCTATGAGGCTGTGGAACTTTACCACAAAAAAAAGTACAAACAGGCACTCAAAAAATTTTTAGCCTTGGCAGAGACCAACCCTACGAATCTCAAGGTGCATGAGATGCTCACCTATGTATATCTCCAACTCGGGGAATATGAAAAGGCAGATGAAGAGTATCAGATATATCTCAAGCTTCTTTTTGAACAGTATCCAGAGATGCGCAGACCGCGAACCTTTGAGGAGATTGTTCAGGATGCGGGAGAATACGAGGAGGCAAAAAAATCCTATGAAAATATGATAGCCCACCCTATGAACTATGACATGTTTGAGGGGATGGCCATTGCGAGTCGTTTATCTATCCATCATATGGCCCGTGGGGAATATGAAAAAGCAGAGGAGGTTCTCCTTGCCTATCAACAGATCTTCTATCCAGAAACAGTGGAAACCCCGGTGGGTGCTTATCACGGGGAGTAGTCAGGGACTTGGCAAGGCCCTAGCTTTTGAGTGTGCAAAAAGAGGGCTTTCCCTTGTTCTTGCCGCAAGACGCAAAGAGATTTTAGATGAGATGGCCCATTCTCTTCGAGAGACCTACCAGGTGGATGTTCATACGATTGCCGTGGATCTCTCTAAGCCTGAAGGAGTTGATACTCTCTGGCAATGGTGCAAGAGAGAACAACTCTGGCCGGACATTCTTATCAATAATGCAGGGAGAGGACTTTTTGGGTGTTTTGAGCATCAGTCTGAAATGGATATTCATCATCTTCTCTATCTGAATATAGAAGCGCTCACCCTTCTCTGTCATCGCTTTGGACCAAAAATGCAGCAGGGGATCATTGTAAATGTGAGCTCCCTTGTTGGTATGATACCCACCCCCTATTTTTCCGTTTATAGTGCCACCAAGAGTTATGTGCTCCACTTTTCAAGGGCTCTCTTTCGAGAGTGGAAACACAAGGGAATCACGGTGATTTGCCTTCTTCCTGGCTATATGCGAACAGGCTTTGATACAGGAGCGGGGATAGGGAATGAACGCTACCTCAAGATTTCTGCCTCTCTTGGGCTTGAGGTGGAGAAGGTGGCTTCGTATGTGCTTCCCCGTATCTTGAAACGGAAGCCTATTATCTATGCGAGTAGTGGAAATAGCTTTTTGGCCTTTCTTCTTGGACTTGTGCCAGCGGGTTGGCGGTCAGGGATAGCCAAACTCTTTTTGAAGCCTTTTGCAGAGCAGAACCCATGAGCCTTTTCTGGTGGTTTTTTTTGGGCTGGCTTGGACAGGGTGCCAGTGTAGCCTTGTGTGTGCTTTTCGGCTTGATAAGCCCCCTGGCTTTTTTGGTTCTGATACTTATCCAGACACTCTGGACGGCTGGATTTTTCTTTTTGTTTCGGTCGGTTTTGAAAGAAGGATCAGGAAAAAAAGAAGGCTGGCTTCGTGAGTTTGATGAAGAGATTTTTGCCTGGAAAAATCTTCTTCGAGAGGCGGCAAGAACCCAGGCTTCTCTTCAAAAAGAACTTGAAAAGTGGCATGAGATTATTGAGGCTCTTCCTTTTCCTGTGATGCTCACCGATACTCATGGGAAACTTTTCTTCACCAATACGGCGTTTCAGAAAAATTTTGAGGCCAAGGGATTTTGCTGGGAGATTCCATCCTATCCTTTGATGAGAGCGTTGGAACATCTTTTGCAACAGGGAGAGGGACAGAGTGAGCCAATTCCTATTCGGGAGAGGTACTATAGCCTTTTTGTTTCCCCCCTGATGGAAAATCGGTTCTTGGTCATGTTTCTTGAGAGGACAGAGGAAATCAAAAGAGAAGAGAGAGAGAAAGAGTTTATTGCCTATGCGGCCCATGAACTCAAAACGCCTCTTACGGCCATTCAAGGGTATTTAGAACTCATGGAGCCTACTCTTACGGAGAAACAGAGAAGAGGCTTTGAGATTATTGCTCAGCATGTTTCCCGTTTAGTGAGGCTTTCTCAGGATCTGCTTTCTCTCAATCGTTTTGAGCTGGGGCCTCTCTCTTTGGAAAAATGCCATGTGAAGGATATCGTGAGAAGGATTCAGGCTATTTTTTCTCCCCGTTTTGAGGAAAAGGGTCTTCGTTTTGCGGTAGAAGTCTCAAAGGATATCCCCCTGATTGAGGCTGATCCTGTGGCCCTTGAGGAGATTCTTGTTAACTTAGTGGAAAATGCTCTTCGTTATACGGATGTCGGTGAGGTGATTCTTTCTGTTTCTGCAAAGGATGGGTGGCTGTCTATGAGCTGTCAGGATACAGGTATCGGGATCGGGGAGAAGGATCTTCCGTACCTTTTTGACAGGTTTTATGTAGTAGATAAATCCCGCTCTCGACAGACAGGGGGAACAGGTCTTGGCTTGGCCATTGTGAAAAGCTTGGTTCTTCGTCATGGGGGGAAAATCTCTGTCCAAAGTGAAAAAGGCAAGGGGAGTACCTTTACCGTCGAACTTCCTCTCGAACAGAAAGAAAAAACCGTTTGAAATAGTTCATATCCTTTGGCGAGGCCACGGTAATTCGAACAAAATGAGGCTCAAAACCAAAGGAACCGAGTGATCGCACGGTTATCCCATGGGATTCTAACCCTTCTAAGAGAGAGTGGTAGGAGGGTCCGAAGTCACAGAAGACAAAATTCCCACCCGCCGGCAGGACAAAAAGCCCCTGTTCCCTCAGAAAAGCCACAAGTTTTTCTCGCTCTCTCTGGATAATCGAAACACTTTTCCAGACCGCTTCTGGATGGGAGAGCCGGTAGAAAGCCCCTTGTTGGGGAAGAAGTCCAAGGTTGAAAGGGAGTCTTGTTTTTTCCATTTCAAGAGCAAGTTCTCTGTGAGAGACTGTATATCCTACCCGAAGAGCCGCCAGTCCAAAAGCCTTGGAGAGGGTGTGCATCACGATGAGATTGGGATAACGGGAAAGAAGAGAAAGTGCGCTCTGTTTCCAGTCAAAAAAGTGCATATAGGCCTCATCAAGAAGCACAAGGGTCTCTTCAGGAAGAGAAGAAAGAAAACGCTCTATAGAACTGAGAGAATGGGTAGTGGAAGTGGGATTGTCTGGATTGGAAAAGACCACAAGCTTGGCCCGAGAGCCACAAACGGCATCCACAAGAGCCTCAAGATTGACAGCAAACTCCTTTCTTGGAACTTCTATGACCTTGGCTCCGGCAAGAAGCGCCCTGGTTTTATAGAGACTGAAACTTTTCTCAGGGATGACGACCGTGTCCCCGGGAGAGAGACAAGAGTTCATCACCATCTGAATAGATTCGCCGGATCCATCCCCAAATACCACCTGATCTTCGGAAATAACAAAGCCGCTCTGAGAGAGAAACTGCACCAGGGCCTCTTTGAGCCTGTGCTGATGGGAATCAGGATAATAGGCAAGAGATGAAGGGGACTGCAGGACTCTCTTGAGATAGCGATTCACCTCGCGGTTATCTATGACGAGGTTTTCGTTTGAGGCTAATTTGAGGGTACGACCTTTTCTTTTAGCCGGGGTTTTGCCCGCCACATAGGGAGAAAGAGACAAAACCTCAGGCCGCAAAAGCTTTTTTAGACGCTCTGGATCCATTGGAGAATCCCTTCAAAGATTTTTTTGCCATCCGTGGAGCCCATTTCCACTTCGCTACTTCGTTCAGGGTGAGGCATCATGCCTAAGACGTTTTTTTGTCTGTTGAGAATACCGGCAATGCTTGCTGTGGACCCATTGGGATTGGTCTCTTCGTTTACCACCCCCTGTTTATCACAGTACTGGAAGGCAATAAGATCATAAGTGAGAGCCTCGTCTAAATCAGCCTGAGGAAGATAATAATTCCCTTCTCCATGAGCGATGGGTATCTGGATTACCTCATCCCTTGCATACTTCATGGTGAAGGGAGAATCGGTGGTGGCTACCTTGAGATACTGTTTTTGACAGAGAAAGTGCTGCGTTTTGTTGTGGAGAAAGGCCCCTTTCAGGAGATGACTCTCTACCAGTATCTGAAAGCCATTGCATATCCCGAGGACAAGTTTGCCCCTATCGGCGTGTTCTTTTACCGCTTTCATCACAGGCGAATAATGGGCAATAGCCCCACTCCGAAGGTAATCCCCGTAGGAAAATCCCCCTGCGAGTATCACCACATCAAGATCAGAAATATCTGTTTCCGTATGCCATACATAACGCACCTCACTCTTGCATACGGATTGAATCACCCAGGAGGTATCCCTATCACAGTTTGTTCCCGGGAAAACGACCACTCCAAATTTCACCGTCTTCATGCCTTTTCTCCCTCTTTTTTAGTTGGTTTCAGGCCATTATACACAAGCCATGCCACAAAGAGAATAGCCCCTCCAATAACGGCATACGTCAGGAGATGATAATACTTTTCGAAGAAGGCTTTTTGCTGATAGAAGAGATAACCCAACACAAAAAGTACCGCGTTCCAGAGTCCGGCCCCTAAGAAAGTATAAAAGAGAAAAGGAACCAGGGGCATTTTCGCAAGACCGGCAGGAACGGAAATGAGTTGTCTTATAGCCGGCACAAAGCGCCCAATAAAAGTGGAGAGATTGCCATATTTGACAAAAAATTTCTCCGCTTTTTCTACATTTTCTCTTGTGATGAGAAGAAAATGGAGCCATCTTGTATCAGCCAAAGCATAGAGAATTGGTCTTCCAATGATAATCGCAAGGACATAGTTGATGAGAGCCCCGGCCAGTGCCCCGAGTGTACCGGAGAGCATGACCCCCCATCCATTCAGTGTCCCTTTGGCGACAAGATAGGCAGCCGGTGGGATAACCACCTCGGAAGGGAAGGGGATAAAGGAACTCTCAATAGTCATCAGAAGAAACACGGACCAGTAATTGATGTGGTCCATATACCAGGAGACAATCTCAGATACCCAGGGCATGCGCACCTCGTGTGTCTATGCTTAGTGGCAATCGCAGGAGTCGTCGTCGCAGTTGCACCCCTCACAACTATCATGGCCCATGAGTTCATCAAAGTCTTCTTTTGTGGCATCTCTCACCTTGAGAATTTTGATCTCATAGACCAGATCCATACCGGCAAGGGGATGGTTGCCGTCAAGAGTGATTGTGGATGGACCAATGGCCACCACACGAAAGATATGATAATGTTCGCCATCCTGGCCGTACACAAACATGCCTTCTTCAAATCGATCAGCCCCTTCTATCTGGGATTTTTCAACCTCAAAGCGAAACTCCGGGTTGTAATCCCCATAGGCCTCTGCGGCAGGAATGGTAACGGTGAGTTCATCACCCTCATTTTTGCCATCAAGGTATTTTTCAAGACCGGGGATGATGAGTCCCTGTCCGTGAATGTAGGCATAATTAGGAGAAGAATCTATCACAACACCCTTTGTATCCTTCAGCGTGTAGGCCATTTCGACGTATTTGTTTTCCTGGATCATATCTCTTACCTCTTCTTTTAAGATAAATTATTGTAAAGGTAGAAAAAAGATGTGTCAATTAAAACAAAGCCTTTTGGAGAAAAATCCCCCTTTTTCTTTTCTTTTTTTCTTAAAAAATGCTATAATATGAGTATGAAAAAGTGGATATGGGTTTTGTTTCTCCTCTGGAATGTGATGGCTGCACTGGATGTTTTGCCCCTTTCGGAGATTCGTCCCGGCATGAAGGGAACGGGGTATTCGGTTTTTTCGGGCTGGGATCCTGTTCCTTTTGAGGTTGAGGTGATAGATGTGATGCAGGGAACGACAGTGGAGGAGACGCTTATTTTAGCCCGTCTCTCAGGCCAGAAGTTAGAACAGAGTGGTGTGGTGGCGGGCATGAGTGGAAGCCCTGTGTATATAGAGGGGAAACTGATAGGGGCTGTGGCTTACGCCTGGTCTTTTTCCAAAGAGGCTCTCTGCGGGATTACCCCTATTCAGGCCATGATAGGAAGAACTTCAGAGAATACCTCCCCCTCTTCAAAACCATCCCAGCCGGGGAAAAAACGAAACACCCTCTTTTCTCCCTCACTCTACCTCTGGTCAGAGGGTAGGGAAGCGATAGAAATGTTTTCAAACAAAGTTTCCTTTCCTGTACAGGTTTTCCCCTTGCAGGCAGCGGGAAGCGCGAAAAAGGACGGCCCCAGGGAGATACGTCCAGGGGATGCAGTAGCCATCCACTTGGTGGATGGGGATGTGCGTATCCAGGCCATTGGAACGGTAACCGCTGTTTCCCAGGGTAGTGTCTGGATGTTTGGACACCCCCTTTTTCAGGCCGGGGCATGGGAGGCTCCATTTTCCAGGGCTTATATTTACACGGTCATGCCGGCCTATACCGTGTCCTTCAAATTGGGGACCTCCGGCGAGGAAGTGGGGAGTGTCGTGTATGATGGGGCGTTTGCCGTCGAGGGGAAGATAGGCAAAAAAGCAGACATGATAGAAGTGGTAACGACGCTGACAGAACCGACGAGGACTCAAACCTATCGCTATCGCGTCGTGAGAAGTCCGCTTTATCAAAATTATTTTCTTCTCTCGGGGCTTTTTGCCCTTCTTCAGAATTCACTGGGAGGAGAGGAAAGACATGTCCTTGATGTGTCCGCCAAGGTATCTGTTCTCTACCAGGGCAAAACCAATACGGTTCTCTCTCAGTTTGCCCTTTTTTGGGAAAGAGATGCCACTACCTTCTCCAGGCTTGTGGGTGATCTCTGGGACTTTTTCCAGAACGTGGGGGTATGGGGGGAGAGACCATTCGTATGGAAAGGGTAGAACTTACCATCAAAAAGTCAATTCCCTCTCGAGTTGGCTTTGTGGAACGGGCCTGGGTTGACAAAGCCGCCTATCAGGTAGGAGAGACCATCAGGGTTTCTCTTCAGATGAGAGACGATCTTTCTCGTGTGTACAGGCAGACCATTCAGATCCCTATTCCTCTCTACCTCAGCAGTGGAAAGTACTCACTTGTTATTGGTGATGTCCAGGGAGTTTCTCGGTATGTAGAGAATGAATCAAAGGTGTTTTCTGATATCCTGAGCTATGAAGAACTTCTTCGTTATTACAGGGCAAAGGAGAGAATTTCCCCCAATCCCTCAGAGCTCTGGTGTGGTCTTTTGATTCCTTCTTCTTCCCTTCGCACAGAGAGGGGAGAATTGCCCGCTTTCCCAAAACGTTACTGGGAGTGGGTAGAAACAGGACCAAATGTGGGTCGGGAGTCAAGGCGTTTTTCGTTTTCTCCTGTGAAGGTAGATCTCCCTTTTCTCCTCTTCTATGATGTCACGGTTCTCTCGGTGACCATTCAGACAAATAACCCAAGGAGTTCCTCATGAGCGAAACAAAACTCTCTGAAAAATTCTGGACAGTTCCCAATGTGTTATCTCTTCTTCGGATTTTTCTTGTCTTTCCGATTCTGTATCTTTTTCGTTTTCCCTCAATGAGAGTCTATGTCTTTCTTCTTACGGTGATAGCTTATGCCACTGATTTTTTAGATGGGATGATTGCCCGTGTGTTTCATTGTCAGAGTCGGGTTGGTACTATCCTTGATCCCATTGGGGATAAGCTTTTAGCCATTACCTTGGCAGCGGTGCTTTATATTCGACAGGAGGTGCCTTTTCTCTTTTTTGCAGTGGTGGCGGCCAGGGATATTATTATCGCGGTGGGGGCTATCTATGCCATCAATATGTACCGATATGTTTTTTTGCCTCTTGTGGTCGGAAAACTCACCACCTTTGTCCTGGGACTTTTTTATTGTAGTATTCTCTTTGAGAAAACCTCCTGGGCAAATACCTTGGCCTGGTTGGGGCCTGTAAATCACTCTCTCATGATAGGGGTTATAGGGCTTCTTCTCTTTTCCGGGTTGGCCTATGTGGTGAATTATATTCGGTATTTTGTGGAATCGAAAAAATCATCATAAGGGAGTAGCGATGAAGTATGTCGTATTTCTTCTTGACGGTATGGCTGATGAGGTGCTTCCTGAATTGGGGGGAATGACGCCGTTAGAATATGCGCGCACCCCTGTGATTGACGAGTTGGCGAGACAAGCCGAATTTGGTACCTTTCTCACCCTTCCTGAGGGGTTTCCCACCTCATCGGATGTGGCCAATATGTCTGTGCTTGGCTGGGATCTTGCCAGAAGTTATACGGGGCGTGGGCCTATTGAGAGTTATGGGATGGGGATTCCTTTAGATGAAGAGACCATAGCCTTTCGCCTGAATCTGATCACGGTCAAGGATGGGATACTGGAGGATTATTCGGCCGGTCATATTGAGGATGAGGATGCCACTGAGATTATCGCCTTTCTTCAGAAAGAATTGGGCAGTGAAAAGATACAGTTTCAGAAAGGGGTGAGTTATCGCCATATCCTCTATTTCAAGGGAAAGGAGTTTTCTGCTGATATTCTCTATGAGAAACCGGATTCTTCTCATGGGATGAGGTGGCAGGAGATTCTTCCTCGGGCAAAAAATGAAAGGGCGAAGTACACAGAAGAGATTCTTCTTTCTCTGATTCACAGGTCTTTTGAGATTCTTGCCGACCACCCGGTGAATAAACGCCGGCGGGCGCAGGGCAAAAATGAAGCCAACCTTATCTGGCCATGGTCCGGGGGAGGAAAACCTGATGTGCCTTCTTTTGAGGAAATGTATGGCAAAAAGGGAGCCATGGTGGCGGCTGTGGATGTGATCCTTGGACTGGGACGGTTGGGGAAGATGACGGTTTGCCGCCCGGAGGGGGCTACGGGATGGATAGATACCAACTATGAAAACAAGGCAAAAGCCGCTGTGGAGCTTTTGAAAACCCATGATTTTGTCTATCTCCATCTTGAGGCTATTGATGAATGTGGGCATCTTGGAGACCTTGAACTCAAGATAAAAGCCATCGAAGAGGCTGATGCGAGACTTTTGGGTACTTTCCTCCGAGTTTATCAAAAGGAATTTGGCAGTGAACCGTGGCGAGGGCTTCTTTTGCCCGATCATCCTGTTCCTGTGAAACTGCGAAAACATACAAGGACCCCTGTGCCATTTATGATATGGGGAGAAAACATCCAGCCCAACCCTGTGATGAAACAATACAGTGAACGAACCGCTCCTCAGGGGAAATACGTTGGCCTCAAAGGAAACGAATTGATGAAACTTCTCTTTGGATAAGAAAAATACCAAGGAAGGCGGAGGTGCAAAATTTCGAGTTAAGGAGGAGATATGAAAACGCCTTCCCATCTTCGGTGCGAGGTTAACTTTGTTGAGCGTCTTGAGAAGACCCTCAAAGAAAACTGGGATCGTATGGCTGTTTCGGATTATGGAGGAAAAACAGCCTATACCTATGGAGAATGCGCTCGCATGTTTTTGGCTATTCACCACTTTTTTTCCGACTATCGTCTCAAAAAAGGGGAGAGAGTGGCCATTCTCGGGAGAAATGCCGCCAACTGGGCAGTGAGTTACCTTGCCACTATTTCCTATGGGGCAGTCACTGTTCCCCTTCTTCCCGATTTTCATCCGGAGGATATTGTCCACCTTTTGAATCATTCGGAGAGTAAAATTCTCTTTGTGTTGCCTTCTCTTTTTGAGGGGCTCGATACCGAAAGCCTTTCCTCTCTTGAAGTGGCTGTTTCTCTTCTTGATATGGAGATTCTCTGGCAGAAAAAAGAGAAAAAAATCACCTCTATCCCCCATCACTATTCCCAGCTCAGTCTGAGAAAAGAATCCTTTGCTCTTCCCAAAGTAGGTACCCATGAATGGGCCTCTTTAGTCTATACTTCGGGAACCACGGGCTTCTCTAAGGGAGTTTGTCTTTCCTGCTCTAACCTGATGTCCAATATTGTCTATGCCCAGGATACGATGCCTCTTTTTGCTGGAGAGACCATCCTTTCCTTTTTGCCCATTGCCCACTCTTTTGGCTGTGCTTTTGAGTTTCTTTTTCCTTTTTTCACGGGATGTCATATCCATTTTCTTTCCAAAACCCCAACCCCTACCGTTCTCCTTGAAGCCTTTGCACAGGTGAGACCATCGCTTATCCTTTCCGTTCCCCTCATCATTGAGAAAATGTACTATAAAAAAATCAAGCCTTCCCTTGAAAAGGTGATCATCAAAATTCTGCGGGCTTTGCCAGGGGTGAATCGCGCCATCAAAAAGAAAATCAGAAACCAGTTAGTGGCAGCCTTTGGAGGGAACTTTCGAGAGGTGGTTATTGGAGGGGCGGCCTTCAGTCAGGAGGTTGAGGATTTTCTCCGGAGTATTGAATTTCCCTTTACCGTAGGGTATGGAATGACAGAGTGTGCGCCTCTTATTTCCTATAGCCGCTGGACGGAGTATGCCCCCCGATCGGTTGGTCGTGTGGTGGATAGAATGGAGGTGAAGATTGTTCCTCTCCACGAGGGAGATACCAGCGGAGAGATCCTTGTCCGTGGGGCTAATGTTATGTCAGGCTACTACAAAAATCCTGAGGCAACAAAAGAGACCATAGACAAAGATGGGTGGCTTCATACCGGGGATATGGGCTATATGGACAAAAATGGCTTTCTCTATATCAATGGACGATGCAAGACCATGCTCCTTGGGCCCTCAGGACAGAATATCTATCCCGAAGAGATTGAAGCCAAGCTCAATGTGATGCCGTATGTTCAAGAATCCCTTGTGGTTTCTCGCGATCACCAGCTTGTCGGCCTTGTGTACCCTGATATGGAACGGGTGGACAGGGAAAAACTCTCTGAATCCCAGCTGAGAGAGATCATGGAACAGAATCGAAAAATGCTCAACGAAAAACTCCCCGCCTATGCGAAGGTGGTGAGGATAGAGATCATGCCCGAAGAGTTTGAGAAAACACCCAAGAAGAGTATCAAGAGATTTTTGTATTCGTAGGAGAAAACATTCTTTTGATCTCAAAGGCGTTTCCTGAAAGGAAACGCCTTTTTCTTTTGGTTTTTTCATATTTCGAGACCTTTGCACGAATGTGCGAAGGTCTCAAAAAAGTGGTAAAAAACAAAAAATAGTATAAAAATGTTCCTTAACGTAATAAATAAAACTATTCCTTTGAACAAAAAAAGACAAATAAGCCCTTGTAAATGGAAAAAACGGGGTTTCAGGGGCGTAGCCCCTGACCCAGATAGGGGAAGAAAACACCCGTGCAAGGGTCTCATTTCTGAATTAAAAACCAACCCGTGGCTTGTCTTTTCTCCTGTTTTTTATTCCAAAATTTAATAAATTATAACAAAATAAAATTTTATATAATAAAAAAGCCATGAAAAGAAAAATTTTTTGAAAAAGGCTCTCCGAAAAAAATCCATTTTCACACCAGATTGTTGAAAAGGTTATTTAAGTTAAAAATAAATACTTCTTTTCTATTTTCAAAATTCCTGCTTTTTTCATTTCACTTTTCTTATCAAAAAATATTTTTTCTAAAAATAGGACAAAAATCAAATTTTCACAAGTTATTCAAAAGCAAAGAGTTATAAAAAAAGCCTTTCTTTCATTACCACGCTTATTTTGTTTTTCTATGCTCAGCACTCCTTATATAGATAAACAAGGAAAATTTTTCTCACTCATTTTACGGCTATTTTTCTGGTTTAACAAGAGAAAAAAGTGAAAAAAACTTCTTTATTAAGTGAAAAAATAAACCTTTTTGTAAAAAACACAAAGAAAATAAAGATTTTCAAAAAACAAAATATATTATCTTAGCCCTTGTGGTAGAGGGTTTAGGTAAAACTTATTTGAGTGTAAAAAAACTTTTTTTATCAAAAATAAGAGATCTCAGAAATAAAAAAATTTTTTCTAAATTTTTAAACTACGAAAAAAAACGTTTTAAGTGTATGAAAAAAAAGAAAATACCTTTTTTGCATACCGGGCATAATTTTTGTATATGGAGTGGGAAAAGGGTATAACAAAAGGAGGAAAGAGATATGCAGGTTTGTAAACGACGGCTAATTCAGCAAATAGTGAATCTAACTAATGGGCATATACTGAATCTTAAAAGTGGGCATAAAAAGTATTATATAGCTGAGAGTGTTTTGTTTATAAAAGAAAAATGTATAATACACAATAGGAGGCAAGAATTATGAGGATAAAGGATAGCCCCATGCTGAAAAGAACACAAATGAACCGTAGTCCACCAACCCTCTCTTGAATTCAAGGGTTGGAAGAAGGCCGGACCCACGGGTCCATGGTGTTGTTAAAAAAAGATATGAAGAAAAGGAGGAAGCTATGAAAGAGCTTATTTTTCCTTTTGTGATTGATGGATTTTCTGGTGAAAGAACAGGCAATCACAGAGGGTATAGTTATCTTATCCCTTTTTACCAGTTGCCCTTGCCACTCCCTCAGGCGGAATTGCCATTAGAAGATGGAGAAAAACAAGCCAAGGAGTTTCTTATGCAGAAGAACTTTTTTGAAGAGAGTGATTCTTCAACTATCCAAACACCTGAAACCCCAACCAAAAAAGGTCGCCGCTCTCGAAAAACAAAGCTTTTTGTGGATAAAGTCTCTGTTTATCTTGTGGATCTTGTTCAACAGTATACGGTGAAAGATGGTGAAACGGTTATTTTCTCACCTCCTCGGCCTCGAGAACCAAAGGCTACACCAAAAGAACTTCTGTATCCTGAATTTCCTCGGCTGTTAGCCCAATTTAGAGATGCAGAGAAAAAACGAAAAACTCTTCAAAAGTGGGGTGTGAAAACCATCCACACAAGAACTAACGTCTCACCTTCTGTGACGGCTATTTTCTATGGCCCTCCGGGAACAGGAAAAAGCATGCTGATAGAAGCCTTGGCTTACGCCTGTGAAGCCGATATTCTCGAGGTAAAAGCGAGCGATATCTTCCACCGATGGGTGGGAGAAACCCCAAAAAACATTCAGAGGCTTTTTGATTATTACCAGGACTTGTTTAATGTTTACAACCTTTTTGGCCAAAAAGTCTTTTTGGTTATCAACGAAGCCGACCAACTTCTCAGTGTACGACGCCCTGTTGTTCACACCTGGGATCAGGAGTCCAATAGCGTTCAAGATTTACTGCTTCAGCAATTGGAGAGTTTTCGAGGATACTTTTTGGTTACCACAAACCTGGTGGACAACATTGATTTCGCCTTCTGGCGTCGTTTTCTTGTCAAACAAGAGATAGCCCTGCCAGATAGGGAGGCAAGAAAACAATTGTGGTATTTCTATTTTCCTCGTTCTGAATATCTTGATCCCTCTGTGAATGTGGATGAACTTGTTTCTTTTGAACTCAGCCCTGGACAGATTGCCAATATTGTAGAAGTCGCTTGCTTAAGGGCTATAGGCGAAAACAGAAAACTCTCCCAAATGGACTTATTGTACTTTATCCAAAAAGAACTGCTCCTTACTGCCAGAAAAACAAAGAATATAGGATTCTAAGGAGGAACCTATGAAAACAAAAACAGAAAATTTCAAAGGACAAATGGAGGTATCTATGATTCCGTATTTTACAAATACCACTTTTTCAAGTGGTAGCACGGTTTTCCCTGTAACCAAAAAACAGGGATGCTTCAAAAAGGTGTTGCAGGCCATGAAGCCTTCAAGGTTTTTTAGGCGCTTCTTGCTCAAAACATTGAACGTATTACTTGAGTCGCCTGACTTCCAAGAGAGTGTAAAAAGACTGGTGGCTCTCATCTGGCCGCCAGTCTCCACTCATCCCACGCTCAATGAGACTATCCCGTGGCCAACGACCCCACCAGAGGATATTGACTTGGAAGAAGACGGATTTTCTCTTGCTTATTCTTCTGCGAATGTTTATAGGTGGTATTCTCAAAAAACTCTGATCCTCTCGGAGTATCTCAAGGAAGAGAGAAAAGAGGAAGAGTTTGATGAGAGTTATTGGAATGATCATGAAGATACAGATGAGGATGAAGACATAACCAACGAAGAGGATACGTACGATGATGAAGATGAGACAGACAATGATACTATTGAGAACGAAAGCCAAAAAGATTTTTCCTTAGCTACAACGACTATAAACACCACGGATATGGATATTTTTGGTAGTCCAAACCCACCTTCTGATTCTGAAGATCAAATCAATGTTGAAGAGTTATATGCCATTGTTCAACCCAAAGTCAAGTGGGATGATGTGATTATCAATGAAGAGGAGAAGGATCAAATTCTTGAAGCTTTTGACTATGAGAGTATTGCTCCCGATCTTCGCCAATGGGGGATTAAGCCTAATTTAAGTATGGATCTTTGTCAGAGTGTTAAAATTCTACTATATGGTCCTTCAGGTACCGGCAAAACCCTTTTGGCTGAGGCCATTGCCTCTTATTTAAATGCAGAAATTTTTATTCTCAAAATAGAACAACTCTTTAATAAATATGTGGGCGGAACTGAAAAGAGGGTGGAGGCTGTTTTTGACAAATATTATCAACTTCTCAAGCAAGCAAAAGAACAGAATAAAAAAATTATCTTTTTTATAAACGAAGCCGACCAACTTTTCTCTGTCCGAACAGATATAGACAGATCTATAGACAAGTTTTACAACGAAATCCAAAATATGCTTCTTGAGAAATTGGAGAACTTTGAGGGTATTCTTGTAGCTACCACAAACCTTCTTCAGAATTTTGACCAAGCCTGGCACAGACGATTTACTCATATTATTAAAATTGACATACCTGACGCAAACAATCGAAAACTCATATGGAAAAAACACTTGGCGCAAGCCCCCCTTGCGAAAGACGTTGATCTTGAAAATATAGCCAAAAATTTTTCTCTCACCGGTGGCCAGATTGCTAATATCGTATTCAAAGCTGCCTCACGAGCTGCCCACCGCCAACAAAAGATTATTACCCACGATGATCTACGCTTTTTTATTGAGGAGACCTTGAAGGCAATTCGGCAGGCTACCGATCACCGTCCCATGGGCTTTCATACCTCGCCCTACCTTCCTCTTCGTGATAACCCCATAAACCAAAAACTATCTGATTCAGCAAAGTAACTTCTTTTTCGTCAAGGCTGTCCTTTTAAGGACAGCCTTTTTTCTTCTAAAAAAATTTTTTAAAAATTTTCTTTTTTCTCTTAAATTCTTCGTCATTTTTTCCGATAAACCGCAGGGGGAGGGCGAGATGATATAGCTTCATTGCGGCATAACCTTCTATGTTGGGGGGAATTCTCTTTTCAGCCAAAAAGTTTCTGCGAAACCTTTTTCTTTTTTGTCCTTCTCCCTATGGAGAAGGACAAAAGCCTTCTTTACTGAAAAATGAGAGCACTTAACCGTGAGGGGGGAAGATACTTACTCTCTTTCTTTCCCTTACTTCACCACCTTATTTTCTGTGAAAAATAAGAAAAATTTTTTTATAAAAAATAAGGAAAAATACAAAATAAAAGCGTATATATTGTAATAGACTCTCTTGATAAAATTCTTGAAAAGAAAAAAAGAAAAAAATTTGAAAAATTTTTGTTGAGTTATTATCTTTTTTATACATATAAGAAGTACAAGAAAAAAAGAAAAAAGGAGGGGATAGCGAAAGGATTCTTACATGAACGCAAAACTTCACAAAAGGGAAAGACTTTGTCAGATTTCTCTCTGACAAAGTCTCGGTGTCGTCTTTGACACTCTCCTGTGTGGCCCCAAAAAACACAAGGAGGTTTTCCTTGAAAAAGCCACAACAAAAAATGATGTGGTGGTCTATTTCCGTTCTTCTTTTTCAGGTGATTCATTTCACCTTCTCTTTCTTTTTTGCCTGCTCTTTCCTCTCTTTCCTTATTTTACGCGTTCGTGTTCCTCCGCCGTGTTAATGGCTATGTATTCCCCTTCGTAGGGGAATTGGACCGTCTTCTCACGTGTTGACTTGTTGTGTGTCATTTGTAGGAAAAAGGTGTTTTGGGTTCTTCTGAAAATCCTTTGTGGTTTTCAGAAGAAGAGGTGTCGGATTTCTTCCTAAAAAGGCCAGAAAAAAAATGGCCTTTTGGGGAAATCTTTTGACATGTACCGAAAACCAAACACAAAAGGAGGCTTGTATGCAGAGCCCTCTCGAGTTTTTTATTGGATTCCCCCCAGAGCCAGAAAAGGCTCTGGGGTAGTGAAAAAACACATAAGGAGGTCCCCTATGGCCAGAAGAAAAAGGCTTTCTTCTCTTCAGATGAGTGAAAGGATCAACAAGGCAAAATACAATCTCATTGCCAAGGATCCCTTTTTCTCCATGTACTTGTCTTTCTTGGAATTCAGGGAATCAAAAGATATTGAAACCTTTGCTACCGACGGAAGAAGGATTTATTACAATAGAGAGTTTGGTTCCAGACTTACCCTCGCTGAGATAGAGGGAGTGCTTGCCCATGAGGTTTTGCATGTGGCTTTCCAGCACCCTCAGAGAATGCAGGATCGTCAGCCTCTTCTCTGGAATATAGCCTGCGATATGGTGATCAATAGTTTACTTCAAAAACATGGCTATACGCTTCCAGAGGCAGGAACCTTCGATCCCCAGAAGAGAGATGCCTCAGCCGAAGAGATATACGAACAGGAAAGAAAAAAACTGATTGAAAGATGGAAAAGACAAAAAAAGTTTGGTTCTTTTGATGATTTTATAAAGGATTGGGGGAAAAACACTATCAATATTGGGGAAATCCTTCGCCCGGAAGATGGCATTGACCCGAAGGAGTTGGGAGTTCCATCCCTCAATGAGAGAGATGGGGACCCTTTAGGAAAATCTTTTGGAATGGATTCTTTGGGAGCAAGGCGAGACGTTGAGGAAGAAGAAATTTCTCCCCCACCCCCACCCTCATGGCAAACTATTCTTCGAAATGCTCTCCAACTGGTAAGGGGAAAAGATACCTATACTTATCATAAACTTCACAAAGCCTACCTTCCTCATCGAATTATTATCCCTACGGCAAATGGTTATAGAGTGCCATCCGTCTTTGTTTCGATTGACACCTCCGGGAGTATAGGACGAAGAGACTTGAAAACCTTCTTGAATGAACTGGAAAACCTTCTCAAAAAGATAGTGGATAAGGTGTGTGTTCTTTGGCATGATTCCGAGGTATATCCGGAGGAAAAACCAGTAACCACCCTCTCTCAGGCCAAAAGACTTCGACCAAGGGGCGGAGGAGGGACAGACTTTTGCCCTGTATTTGAGTATGTCAATAAACAAAAAACTTCCAAAAAAATCCTCATCCTTTTTACTGATGGGATGGGAAGAATGCCAGAAAAAGCCCCTCCCTATCCTGTGATTTGGGTATCAACCGAGAGAAAGGATTTCCCGTTTGGGAAAGTGGTGCCATTTCATATAAAAAGATAAAAAGAAAAAAGGAGGCCCCTATGTCCAAGAAAAATGCCTACGTCATTCTTCCTGCAGGTACTTCTTCCCAGAGAGGGAGAAAAGTCTCCCCAAAAAACACTTCTTCCACTGGACAAAATACAACCATAAGGAGGAATACCATGCCTCAAAAACAGAACAAAATTCCATTTGAGAGAAGTATGCCGGTGGTGAAAGCCTCAGAACTCCTTGGCTATATAGAATATTTCTACCCCACAATGCCCCTCTTTCTGTGGGGAAAACCCGGCATAGGAAAATCTTCGATAGTGAAACAGTTTGCTCAGAAAAAGGGTTGCCTCTTCTGGATATTCGAGCTTCATTGATGGATCCGACGGATCTCAAGGGGATACCAACGTATGATAAGGATGAAAAACATACGGTGTGGTTGCCAAATGACTTTTGGCCAAGGGAGGGGACACAGGGTATTCTCTTTCTTGATGAACTGAATCGGGCACCTGAATCCGTCCAAAACGCCCTGTTGCAACTCATCTTAGATAGAAGACTGCTCAACTATCAACTCCCAGAAGGGTGGTATATCATAGCCGCAGGAAATAGTGAAGATGATGATATAGGAGTGTCAAACCTGAGTTATGCCTTTGCTAATCGCTTTGCCCATCTACGACTTCAAGCCGACATCCACTCGTGGCTTGGCTGGGCAGCAGACAATGGTATTCACCCTGCTATTTGTAATTATCTTGAAATTTCTCCCCAAAACCTGTGTACGCTTGATATGATAAAGGAGAATAATTCTTCTACCTACGTTTTTGCGACTCCTCGTAGTTGGGAAAATTTCTCAAAACAATTGTATGCCATTGAGGAAACATTTTCCTCCAAAGAAGAGGCAGAGACTTCCATCCTTGTTATAGGAGGAGCATTGATTGGGACAGTGGTGGCAGATTTCCTTCATTTCTACAAGCAGCAGGAGGAGTTTATAAGTATAGAGGCCATCCAAAAGAACCCAGAAAAGTACCCATTGCCAAGACAAATCTCCTATTTGCACAAGTTGATACCCTACTTGGCAGAGAATACCAACGAAATGAATGCAGAGGCATTGGTAACGTATGTCTTGAGATTTCCTCAAGAGCTTCAAATGCTCTACCTGAAGACAGCCTCCGAGAAAATAGATATCATAAAACAAACGGAAGCAGGCAAAAAACTTCTCGAAATTCACGAGAAGTATATCCTCCAATTGGGGGAAGGAACAGGCTCTTCTTTTGACAGGATTCAAAAAACAGAAGGGAGGAGAAAATAATATGAGGACAGCAAAAGAAATATTCGTTTTGTTAGAAGGGGCTATAGCCAAAGGGGAGCTTGAGATGTTTCTCTCCGATTACCCTGATCAAGAACTCATCCTGCGATTGGCAGACGGAGAGAGAACTCAACAAATGGTGAATGATGCGCTCGTCCTTGCCTTTTTCTTGGGGCAAAGAAACGCGATGGAACAACTCATCACGGAGTATAAGGCTGATTCTCATTGTCTTTTGACACCTATTCTTTCGTTTATCTCTTGCCCTTTTTGGGATCAGGATGTTCAGTGGCTTACCACCACATTCGGAACCCCTCAAGATCCACACTCTCCATCTCTTCGCTTGAGACTTCTTCTTGTTCGCTATATGATTTTTTTGGGGGCTTCGTTGAATCATTTGTTCTTAGACCACTACGGGAGAAAAGCGACAGCCATTCTCAAAATCTTGTCTTCTCCTTATGCAAAACTGATTTTTTATCTTCCTCCTGATACATTTGATCCTCTTGAAGTGGGCTTTTCAGAAGAAGGCCAACCCCTTACGCTTCTGGATGTGGTATTGGACAAAAATCTCTATGCCTTTCTCCCTTTTTTGCCTCGAATTGGGTATGAGTACACCCGTTTGACCAAGCAAACGCAAGAGAGTATTCTTTTTTATCTTTTACAAATTCCAGAGATCAATATCGACGATAGACGATTGAGAGAAGGGAATGAAGTTTTCTTTCTCAACAGGAGATACCGTCATCTGAGAAGAAGGGTGGGGGAAGAGAAAATGTCAACACGTCCTCTGGAAAAAGCTATCCTTCGTCTTTTTCATAGCTATCCACATCTTATTCAATCCAAGGGATATCGACAAAAACTCTTTGAAGAAGTGTCGAGGCGGCCCCTTCCTCAGTTAGCCCTTTTCCTTCTTCACCAAGAAGGGGATTCGACATATATCAAAAATAACCTCTTTTCTCTTTTGTTGTTTTCTATTGCCATGCGAGAGGTTTCTCTCGTAGAGGATCTTATAGACAGAATGTCCGAATTCTCTCAAGAAGAAACCTTTTTTCTTGTTGAAGTAGCCATTCTCTTTTATGAGGAAAATGTTTTCTCCCTTGTGATGAAGAGAATTCCTTTTCTTCCTGAGTGGCGACATTCTCTTCTGAGAGCCCTGAACTACCTAAGCGATATCATAGAAGAAGACCATGAGATGGAGATCACGCACAAGGTAAAAGAGACACTTTCCGCCCTTCTTGTAACCCTCCAGGAAAAGGGTTTGGATATCAATGACCTGTGGGATAGATTTCGCTACGATGATCTCTATGAGTCTTCGTGGCATCACGTGGTGAGTCTTCTCTATACCCTCGGAGAATACAAGAGGGCAAAAGAGTTTTTCTCTTTTGTGGTTGGATTTTTGAGACCACACGAGATCTCAAAAGTGGTTGCCTCCTTTTTTGGTATGGGAGCCTATGATATTCTTGACATAATTTTTGATGCGACTTTGTATCCTGAGAAGAGATTTTTTTCCTATATGATGCGAGGAATCGATGAAGACATAAACTTCTACGAAATCATTGCTAAACAGGCTGACGAGAGAATCAAAGACCCCTCTTTGACAGAAAAGTTTGTCCGCTGGGTCAATACCCTTGCCCCTCTTTTGCCAAAAGAAAAAAAGAAAGAACTATTCACCACAATGCTCATACACGAAAAAAATGGTGACCTTGCTTTGGCATCTTTTGACCCATCGTTTCTTTCCCGGTTATTTAGCTCTCATGATATTCCCTCTTTTTTATATGCTTTGCAGATAGCCCATGAGCCTCTGATAGCAACCATGAAAAAGTATAACGCGGATAACTTTGAAATGGGAAGTGGAATTCTTTTTTATCAAAAGTTCTTTCCGCACTTTTTGGAGAGCCAAAAACACCAGATTTTGAATAACCAACAATACCTGAGTGAAGAACCTTTCCGTAAGGTTTGGAGAAAACCCTTCCCCCTCTTTTCACTTCAACTTATTGGATGGCTTTTGGAAAATTATCCCCATATTCTTTTCAACCCCTCTATCCAAGAAACAGAAACCTTTTTCCTTGTGAATATGACACCGGATATTATCTTGCAATGGACACCAGCTTCTTTGGACTTTTTCTCTCAGGTAAGGGAAACAGCCACCATCCTCTTGAAATTCTGGGATGAGATTTTGTTTTTGGTGCTGATGAGATACCCTTCTCTAGCCCCAAAACTTGCCCGTGTGTTCCCTCATCCACGACTTGAGGTTTTTCGAAAAGAAACCCTCTCCACTCCTTGCCCTGGAGGCCGTCGTATGCAAACCCTCTGGAAGGCTTGGGGATGGGATGAGCGATGCTTTTTTGTCGCTGTTCAGTATGAGGACAGGGATTTTCTTCAATTTTGGATGGAAAAGGCAGATTATAGCGAGATAGGGCACAAGGGCCCTCGATATAAAGAAAAACTGATCAGAAAAGCCGTTTTCTGGGCTACCCTCGAGAAGAAAAATACCTCGCTTGCTTTCTTGTTGGACTTCATCCCTGAGAAGGAATTGTTCTTTGATACGATGAAACCTTATGATCCCCGTATGCGAGGGATTGTGAAGTGTTTTTTAGAAGAAGCCCCTCCTCGTTTGGCCAAGCGACACCAGATTTCTCTCTTCTCCCTTGCCTTGCTAGCCAAAAATGAGACAGCTGCCCACCTCATTGCCCAAAGAGGAGGGAAACTCTTTCTTGAAGATAGTGAGGGAGAATCACCGATAGCCTACGCGGTGATGGGAAGTTCTCAACAGGCGCACGAAAATATCACCTTACTCCGAATGATATTTGCTCCCACCGTTGGTTGGTGGTACCTCTATGAACATAAAAAACCCTTTTCTGATCAGGAAAAGATACACTTCTCGGGTTCATGGTTTGTCAAGGAGATGCAAGATCTCTTCCATCGATTGGACTGGGTGCAAAAACAAGGGGTACCCATTGGGAAGAATTCAGCGACTTCTGCTCTTGTTTGTGCCATAGCCTCACAAAGTATTTCCTTTGCTTCTCCCACTTTATTTGTTTTAGACTCCTATTATTATAGACATTCACGAGGTTCTTTTATATCAAGTGGTAAGTATTTTTCTTCTGAAGTTGTGATAGGAACAAAAGTGATTTTCTCCTATCTTCGGAGACATGGGGCTTCTTTTACAGACCCTAAGAGAACAAAAGAAACCCCTATGCAGAGCCTTTTGTTGTGGGCACTTCAATCAGCAAGCGCAAAGAAGTTTTCAGGCTTTTTCTTTTTTGTTTTTTCGTTTCTTTGCTCTGAAGGGGCTAGTCCACGTGAAACAATAACTCTTTCTCAAAACAATGGGCAGGAAATACTCAATGTATGGGATATTCTTGTGGAAGAAAATCTACAGGAATGGTTGACCTTTGTGTATAAGTATGGAGTGGTGAGAGGAATATCATCATAAAATATCTCAAAAGGAGGAAAGTATGAGAGAACAAATCCACGACTTTATCCAAAAATCCCCCACAAACGAGAAACGCAGGCAAAACCTGATCTTGGAGCTACAAAAGAGAAACCTTCACGTGGAACATGAACTCATAGCCGATGTCCACAATGTTTTTGTTTGGGGGAAAAGCCATCTATGGCTTTCCGCTCATTACGACACGATTGATCCTCTCCATAGTTATATAGATAATACCACGGGAGTTTTTCTTGCTATGGAACTCAAAACTCAACTCCCAGAAATCAATGTCATGTTTTTTGACAAAGAAGAACCACCCTTCCTTGGAAAGGGGGCAAGCCTTACTCAGGTGATAGATACTCATAATATTGTGTTTAACCTTGATGTGGTGGGAATTGGGGATGCCATTATTTATGATGCTCAGAGAGAAATAGAGGAACTGAATCGTTGGGGGCTTGTCTGGATGCGTACCCCTCCCTGCGATACCCAATCCCTTTGGAGAAGGGGTATTGAGGCTATCACAATCTCCAACGCTGAGAAAAGTCCACGAGGGGGTATCAATTGTGAAAAATGGAGATATTGTCATTCGTCTTATGATACTCTGGATATGATTAGCGACTCTTCTATAGAAAAAACAAAAGAAGTTCTTTTGGCCGTCTTGAAGGAAAAGTGGTTGCACAAAAGAAAATAGTCAAAAAAGTATGTTTTCTTTTTGGCTGAGAAGACTTTTTTCTAAAAAAGGGGTAGGTGTAAACCTACCCCTTTAGGCTTATTCGAAAAAGGAAACAGGCGTGTATTCACCCTCTTTGCCATTGATAGCCATACGAACGGGATTCCCATCTGTTTTGAAAACCAATCGTTCATAGACGGTGTTCATGATTTCAGGGTCTTCCATGTCTATTCCGGGTAATGTGATGATATCCCCTTTCTTTACATCCAGAGGACACCCATTCAACACATGGGAAACCACAATCTGATGATCTACCATCTCCACTTGTATCCGAAACGAATGGGTAGGATTCGTGGGGAAAATTTGAGGCTTTGTGGATTCTTTGAGGAAAAGCTTTTTGTTTTCCTTGTCCCAGAGGCATTCATACTTTTCTAAAAAACTTGCTCCGAGAATATGGAGTCCTGGGTCTCCAAAGTTTTTCGGTAGCCCAGTGAATACCTCACCATAAAAATGTCCATCTATTTCAAGCCCCATCATGGCATAATTGATATGGAGATCACGACCAACAGAGGGCATGATAAATTCGGCAGAACGAGGTCCATGATAATTCTGGTGGGAAAAATTCATACACGCAAAAGATCCGGTATCAATAGCAATCCTTCTTTGCTCTCCTCCCTCTTTGAAAGAAGCCATGGCACCAAAAGGAATAGAGGAAGTGGCGTCAAAAGAGGAGACATTGAAACGCACTTCTCTTCCTCTTCCGTGAAGCAGAATATTCTCAAAAAGATCAAAAAACTCTCTCCCCAAGAAACCTACAATAGGTATGCCAAAAAAACGACTTGCAAGACGAAGATCAACCAACCATGAAGAATTAAGCGACAGAGAAAAATCTACTTCTGCTCCAATGTCATCTGAGGTGATACGAGAAAACTCTGGAGAAAAAGACCTCCCTCCACTATCAAGGAGAAAATACTTTGGCTCTTCCTTTTGCACTCGAACAAAAAGGGCATTGCAAATAGTGTACACCTTCATAGATAACCTCCTTTTAACTTTTTGCTTTTTGATTATACGATAAAATGAAAAGAAATGCAACTTTGTTGTCGTTCCACATATGAAACTGAATACCTATTTTCACATTTGACAAAGAAGGGGGGATAATGGATAATACAAGGAGGAAAATATGAAGAGGAGGAAGAAGCGTATGGTTAAATCGAAGATAAAGAGATTACAAGGATTCTTTGTTCAAGTTCAGGAAAGAGAAATATCTTTAGGTTGGGTGGCAAGAAAACTTGATATAAGCCGATCCTGGGTTACCGTTTTGTATCAAAGGTTCTGTCGAGGAGAAAGTCTCATTCGGCCAAGAACATCCAGAAAGTCAAAGCTTGAGCAAAAGCATATAGCCCTTATTCTTGAAACATACGAAGATCTGGCCATTGAAAAAGAGAATAAACAGAAAGAATACCCTTCGGTAAGAATTCTTTCCAACACCTTATATGAGCTTTACAAGGATTTTCCTGAGGTTTCAGATGAAACTATTCGGAGAGTGCTAAAAAAATTCTTTGTTCATTATCCTGAGCGAGCAAGGCATCACTATCGCAAAAGGTGGCAGGCAGAAGCCATAGGCGAGATTGTCCAGGGAGATGTTTCCACGCATCAATGGGTAGAAAAGAAGCCTCCTTTTCCCCTTCTCCTGATTATGGATGACCATTCTCGCTATGTCCTTGCGGCTAAATTCTTACCAGAAGACACAATAGAAAACCATAGAATGGTGTGGCAGGAGGTCTTCCAAGAGTATGGTCTGCCCTACAAGGTGTATTATGACAATGACCAGAAGTATTCTAAAAAGAATAACGGCCTTATAGCTAAGGCTTTTGAGGAAATTGGTATTTGTGTGATTAACTCTCGTCCCTATCAACCCCAGGGCAAGGGAAAAATTGAGCGCAAAATCCAGACATTCCAGAAACAAGTTACTTTCTATATCAAGAAAGCTTTGAAAAATAAGCGAATCGAGACCTTAGAACAGTTAAACTGGATTTTGAGAGAGTACGTTATAGAGCACAATAATACGCCTTCTCGAGCGCTTGGTGGACGAACACCCGAGGAAGTGTTTTTAGAGGCCCGCAGAAAGCCCCAGAAAGACCTTTTTAAGCCCTTTACACTCTCTTCGGAAGAGTTTGAGAAGGCATTCGCTTTGAGAGACTTTCGCAAGCTTGATAAGACCTATGAGGTTTCGTATAACGGCCATAGATATCGAATTCCCAGAGAAAATGCTTTTCATGTGTTTCCTGGCGTCAACATCGAGGTAAGGGAATTTCCCGGGAAATGGGTGAAACTGTTTTACAAAGGCCATGAGTTAGCTCATTATCCTTTCCGAGAAACAAAAATTGACAAATAAGTTTTAGGGAGGTATACTTATGAGGTATTCAGTTTTTATGTGGAAATACCCCTTCTGTCAATGTGTGGAACGACATTTTCATGAATAAAAAGCTCAAACTGTACATCTTCATCAAAAAAAATACCGAGACCCTTGCACGGGTGCTTTCTTGCCCTCTTTGGGTCAGGGGCTACGCCCCTGAAACCCCACTTTTTCTGCTTACAAGGGATTATTTATCTTTTTTATTCAAAAAAAACAAGATTATTGATTACGTAAAGAAATATTTTTATACTAATTTTTGTTTTTAATTACTTTTTTGAGACCTTCGCACATTCGTGCAAAGGTCTCATACCATGATTTCTTCTCCTCGCTCCATAAATTTGCAAGAGTGAAAAAGATGAGATACAATAAAAACGAAAAAAATCAGGAGGAAAAACATGCCACTCCCTTTTGATGCTCCTCAATGGGTACAGGAACTTATGGAGGAAGATCTTTCCATTGACAGACTTGGTCCCTGTCGTTATACCTCCCCCTTTGAAAGTATGATACAGGATTCTGGTTTTATTCCTGATGATGAGAGGGTGATAGCTATCACTGATAGGGGATTGGTGGAGAAGTTCATTGAACACAAGATTCCCCTTCCTTCTTTTGAAAAGGCGGGTCCACGTCGAAAGGTCTTTTTTGAACCAGGAGAAACGGTTTCAGGCATTGTGACCTGTGGGGGGATATGCCCTGGGCTCAATTCGGTGATTCGCTCTATTGTGATGATGAACTATTATCGTTATAACAATAAACGCACCTATGGTTTTCGCTACGGTTATGCAGGTCTTGTGAAAGAAAACGGCTATGACGTGCAACTCCTCACCCCGGAGATCGTGGAAACTATCCATACCGCTGGTGGTACCATCCTTGGAACATCAAGAGGGAATCAGGATCCCGTCAAAATGGTGGATAGACTCCAGGAGTTGGGCATCAATATTCTCTATGCGATTGGGGGGGATGGCACTCTTCGTGGGGCCAAACAAATTGCTGAGGAGATTGCCAGAAGAGGGCTCCAGATTGCGGTGGTTGGGATCCCCAAAACCATTGATAACGATATCAGTTATATTGACCGTTCCTTTGGATTTGAGACGGCCTTTTCTGAGGCCTGTGATGCCATCTATGCGGCTCATACAGAGGCCAAGGCCCATGACAACGGGATAGGCATTGTGAAGGTGATGGGGAGGGATTCGGGATTTATCGCGGCTCATGCCACCATTGCCACCAATGAACCCAACTTTTGTCTTATCCCTGAGGTGGATTTTGACCTTGATGGACCCAATGGATTTCTCTCTCATCTCACCCGACGGCTTCTCAAACGTCGTCATGCCGTGATTATTGTGGCGGAAGGGGCAGGGCAGAAATTCTTTGCGGGAGAGAAAGAGGAGTATGATGCCTCCGGAAATAAAAAACTTCGGGATATCGGGCTTTTCCTCAAGCAAAAGATCAGTGAACACCTCACCAAACACCATATCCCCCATTCTATCAAGTATATCGATCCCAGTTATACCATTCGTAGCCGTCCCCCCACACCAAATGATTCGATTTTCTGTTCTCAACTTGCTCAGGCAGCGGTGCATGCTGGGATGAGTGGCCGTACGAACGTGTTAGTAGGGTATTATCAAGGCAATTTCACGTATATTCCCATCGACATTGCTACCCGACGGAGAAAGAAAATTGATACCAACTCCTCTCTCTGGACCTCTGTTCTGGAAACCACAGGCCAACCTGTTTCTATGGTGAATCCCTGAGGTTTTCTACCCCGGAGGTTTAATTGACTTTTTTGGTGGCTAACGTTATACTAATAGGTAAGATCCAGCGGAGGGTGTGAGAAATGAAGGTGAAGATAAACGAGATTGTGGTCAAGGAGAGAATACGAAAAGATCTTGGGGACATTGAGTCCCTCAAACATAGTATTCAGAAGCATGGGCTTCTTTCCCCTATTATTGTGACGCCAAAAAACGAACTTCTTGCCGGGTATCGTCGTCTTACAGTAGCCAAGATGCTTGGTTGGCAGGAGATAGAGGCCATTGTCTATTCACCGCGAGACAAGGTGGATGAACTGGAGATAGAGATTGAAGAAAACATGACTCGAAAGGATTTTACTCCCGAAGAGGTGATGAAAGCCATCGAGAAAAAGCAGATGCTCCTTGAGAAAAACCCCTTTGTTCGTTTCTGGAACTGGCTCAAAAGCCTCTGGAAAAAACTTTTTGGCAAGGAGACAAAAACCGCTTGAGACGAAACCTGCTTTTTCTCTTCATTCTTCTTCTCGCAGGGTGCGATGAGTTTGCTCTTAAGAAAACCGCTACCATTCGAAAGGTTTCAGGGACTATTCGCTTTGACCCTTCTTCTCCTCAGCTTTTTCTTTCTCTGGTGTACGATATGATGAATTATAGGGAGAAGACTCTGAGAGAGGTGTATTTCTATTGTCATGAAGCGGTGACTATTGATGCCATCTATGATGGCAATACCCCCCTTCGTATGGAACAGGGGGTGGGGATTGGTATGTCCATCAAGGTATATAGGGTGCGTGTGGCTGATTGGCTTCCCGGCACCCGTCGACTTTTCCGTATGGAAGCCCGTATCACCGGTCAGGAAAAAAGCGCTGGGTTTTTTCTTTCCAGAGAAGGGGTTTTCTTAGAGAGTAGTCGGGTCTGGATACCGGTAAGTTTTGATGAGATACCGGCTTTTTCCTATTCGCTGAATGTTGAGGTGCCGCTTGGTTATCAGGCCATCCTTGGGGCCAGTCTTGTAGAGGAAAAAACTTCTTCTCAAACAGTTTTTTCTCGCTGGGAATCAGAGTCCACCAATCTGCTTTTTACAGGGAGGCTTGTCATCGGGCGTTTTCAGAAGATAGAAGAAGGAGGATTGGCTTTCTACCTTCCGGAACGTTATGAGGCAATCCCGGAAAAAAGACTTTCTACTCTCTTTTCTCTTCTTCGAGACGGAAAGGATATTCTTCAGCGGTATGTTGGGTCTTATCCCTTTCGAGATGTGAGAATTGTTTTTGTGCCTCGAGAGGTGGCCTCACTTGAAGAATGGACAGATGGGCTTTTTTCTGCCAACATGCTTTTGCTGGAGGAATCCTTGGTTTCAGCTTTGACCAATCAAAAACGGTTTCTCTTAGATGGAGTTCTTTTAGGTGAGGATAACTGGCTCTATGTCCTGAAGGTTATACTCCATGAAATGAGTCATGCTTACATAGGTTATGATCTTCGCTGGGAGAAGGAGGACGTGTTGTCGCTTGAAAGCCTGACGGAAGTGACAGGTCTCAAACTTCTTGAATGGCTCAGCCCCGAGACATATCGTTTAGCTATCAACAGGTTGCAGTATGACTGGCAGGTGGTTTCTCTTTTTGGAGAAAGTCGGTTGAAAACCTACCTGTATAGAAATCTTCTTCTTTCATCAACCCTTACTCCCCGACAGTATCTACGCCTTCTTCGGGGTCTTCGAGGGCGTTATCTCTATACCCTGATAGATGAAAATTCCCTTCTTCAGACCCTTGCCGATCAGGGAGAAACCAATACCCTCTCTTCGTTGGTTTCCCTCTGGAATACTCCTCCGAGGTGGCAGATGGGACTCTCTCTTACCAATGGTGGGGTGGTGGTTTTTTCCTCTGCACCTTCTCATCCCATGACCCTTGTGGTGGAAACCTCGAGTTTTTCCACCAACCTCTCCATTGAGGTTAGTGGTTCTCTTTTTGTCCCTCTCCCCTGGAAGAGGACGACAACCATTTCTTTGATGAGTGATATTCAGTGGGCCGATGAAACCATTGGAGATGATATTGTTTCGGATAGTTGGAAGACCATTCTCTCCAATCTTACTCTGTACTATAGGGGAGAGACCAATGTGGTATTTCTTCTTTCGGAAAGTAGCCAGGATAAAAAACTCCGTATTCCCCGGGAAGACAGGTTTCTTTCCCTTGTGGTGATGCCTTCCCTCGAGGTTGTGTATCACCGCCACGAAAGAAAAGACAATATTCTCTATCTTTACGCGTATAAAAAAGGAAGTAATACCAGAAGCACCTATGGGCTTTTTGTATTTCGAGAAGAAAACAATCGTTGGTTGTGGGAAGGTGTTTACGACCCTTCTCTGGATTATCAGGTGTCTTTTTAACGTGAATACGTTATAGTGCTATACGTACATAAGGAAGGTACACATGACATTTCATGAACTCAAGGTTTCAGAACCCATTCTCAAGGCCATTGACGCCATGGGGTTTGTGGAGCCATCGCCTATCCAGCGAGAGGCTATTCCCTATCTGCTGCAGGGGGAAAACGTGGTAGGTCAGGCTCAAACAGGCACAGGAAAAACAGCCGCTTTTGGTATTCCCATGGTGGAGAAGACAGAAAACCAGAGATTTACTCAGGGGCTGATTCTTGTTCCTACACGGGAGTTGGCCATTCAGGTCGCAGGAGAACTCCAGAAAATTGCCTCACACAAAAAGGGGCTGGTGATTCTTCCTATCTATGGGGGACAGTCCATCGAGAGACAGATACGAAGTTTAAGTCGAGGTGTCCATATCGTGGTGGGAACCCCGGGGAGAATCTTAGATCACCTTGAAAGAAGAACACTCCATCTTGACCATGTTATTTTCTGCACCCTTGACGAGGCCGATGTGATGCTTGATATGGGATTTATTGATGATGTGAGGGCTATCCTTTCCCGGGTTCCAGAGAAGGCCCAGAAAGCCCTCTTTTCCGCTACTCTCTCCCCCGAGATTAAAAGACTTGTCCAGGATTTTGTCGAAAACCCCCGCTTCATCACCATCCCTCACAAGGAACTTACCGTTCCTAATATCTCTCAGTTCTACTACGAGGTGAGGGAGTCCGAAAAACCCCAGGCTCTCACCCGAATCATTGACTATTATAACCCCAATCAGACGGTGGTTTTTGTGAACACCAAGGTGGGGGTAGAAGAACTCAAGGAAAAACTTCATGCGGCTGGGTATGAGGTAGAGGCTCTTCATGGGGATATGAAACAAACCCAGCGAGAATTTGTGATGAAGCGATTCCGGGCCCAGCATTTTGATATTCTTTTGGCGACGGATGTGGCAGCCCGTGGACTTGATATTGAAAACATCGACCTGGTCGTGAACTATGATCTCCCTCAGGATGAGGAGTATTATGTCCATCGTATTGGGAGAACAGCCCGTGCTGGTCGTGAAGGGACAGCGGTGACCTTTGTTACCCTCCGGGAGATCAAACGACTCAAGGAGATTGAACGCTACATCAAAACCAGGATCGAGAGACGGCGACTCCCGACCCTTCAGGATATTGAAAAGATCCAGACCCAGGCTATTCTGGACGAGATTGCTTCCGTCATCGAAGAAGGGGGACTTGAAAAATATATCGATATCCTCACAGAAGGGCTCTCTACCTACGATTCGGTCGATATTGCGGCCGCTCTCCTGAAAATGGTGATGGGGGAACAACCTGAGGAAGAACTATCCCCTGTAGAAGAGAATAGTCCGACAGTACGGCTTTTTCTCACCATTGGCCGTGAGACAGTTGATATCAGGGGACTTCTGGCCTGGATTTCTGATCTCACCGGCATCAGGAGTCAGGAACTTGGGCGAATTACCATGCGGGAGGGATTTTCGTTTGTCGATGTCCCCAGAGAGAAGCTTGATGACTTTCTTTCCCGACTGGATCGTCAGAAGTACAAGGGGAAAACGGTCAGGGTGGAGATAGCAAGGGAAAGAAAATAGAGGTTCCTCTCACAGAGGAGGAGTTTCTCCTCTCCTGTGAAAGGAGAAAAGGCTTTTTTCTTTTCACCCTGAGAAGCCGTCTTCCGTTTCGTGGAGGGGTTCTGGAAATTCACAACAGGCTATGACTATGTTTCAGCAAAGACCACGTGTTTAGCTGAAACAGGGTCATAGCCATATCTTGCTGCGAAAATAGGTATTTAGTTTTCTCTATGGAACGACACCCAGAAGGCTCTTTTCATCAAAAAATTGCTCTTTCTTTGAGTTTATGGTATACTATTATCCGATTTTTTGGAGAGGAGGAGACAATGCTTGCCAATATCAATCCTACCCGCACCAGGGCGTGGAAACTTCTCAAGAAGGATTATAAGCGCTTGAAAAACGTTCATATGAAAACCCTTTTTGCTAAAGATCCTCAGCGATTTGAAAAGTATTCTCTTGTTTTTGAGGATATGATAGTCGATTTTTCCAAAAATCGTATAGATGATAGGGCTCTTTCTCATCTTCTTCAACTCGCTGATGAGTGTCTCTTGAAAGATGCTATTGAACGGTATTTTTCTGGAGATAGGATCAATGTAACAGAAAATAGGGCGGTGCTTCACACAGCGCTTCGAAATCGTTCTAACCTCCCGGTTTTTCTTGATGGGGTGGATGTGATGCCCGGCGTTCGGGCTGTACTTGCCAAGATGGAAAAGTTTGCCAATCAGGTGACAAGCGGAGAATGGAAGGGTTTCACAGGAAAACCTATCACCGATATTGTGAATATTGGTATTGGGGGATCTGATTTAGGGCCTGTGATGGTTACCGAGGCACTTCGTCCCTACAAAAAACCAAACATTACGGCGCATTTTGTTTCCAATGTGGATGGTACCCATATTGCAGAAACCCTCAAGAAGGTGAATCCTGAAACCACCCTCTTCCTTGTGGCTTCCAAAACCTTCACGACACAGGAAACCATGGCCAATGCCCATACGGCCCGTGAGTGGTTTTTGAAAAGCGCCAAAGAAGAAGACATCAAGAAGCATTTTGTGGCCATTTCTACCAACAAAAAAGAGGTGGAAAAGTTTGGCATAGATCCCGAGAACATGTTTGAGTTCTGGGACTGGGTGGGCGGACGCTATTCTCTCTGGTCGGCCATCGGGCTTTCTATTGCCTGTACAATTGGGTTTGAGAATTTCTCCGAACTTTTAGAGGGGGCGTATGCCATGGACCAGCACTTCCGCAAAACCCCCTTCCGGGAAAATATCCCTGTGATTCTTGCCCTTCTCGGGATCTGGTACAATAACTTCTTTGGTGCCGAGACGCATGCCATTCTTCCCTATGATCAGTATCTTCACCGTTTTCCTGCGTATTTCCAGCAGGGGGATATGGAAAGCAATGGAAAAAGTGTGGACCGTGATGGCAAACCCGTAACCTACCAGACGGGGCCTATTATCTGGGGTGAACCAGGTACCAACGGCCAACATGCCTTTTATCAGCTCATTCATCAGGGTACAAAGCTTGTTCCCTGTGATTTTATTGCCCCTGCGCAGTCCCATAACCCCATTGGGAACCATCATGAGCTTCTTCTTTCCAACTTTTTTGCCCAGACTGAGGCTCTCATGAATGGGAAGACGAAAGAAGAGGTAGTAGCCGAGATGAAGGCGGCCGGTAAATCAGACGAAGAGATTGAGAGACTTTTACCCTACCGTGTCTTTGAAGGGAATAGGCCCACAAATTCTATTCTTGTGAAGAAAATAACCCCTCGCACCTTGGGGAGTCTGATAGCAATGTATGAACACAAGATCTTTGTCCAGGGGGTTATCTGGAATATTTTCAGTTATGACCAGTGGGGAGTAGAACTCGGGAAACAACTTGCCAACAAGATTCTCCCCGAACTCAAGGACAATACCCTTGTGACCTCTCACGATGCTTCCACGAATGGACTGATCAACGCTTACAAGAAACTTCGCCATCTATGAGAGCGCTCCTCCAGCGTTGTCTGCGAGCCAGGGTCACGGTTGATGAAAGGGTAGTTGGAGCCATAGGAAAGGGTTATCTTGTCTTCCTCGGTGTAGGAAAAACCGACACCGAGGAAGAGGCTCGTTTTCTTGCCACCAAAATCCTTGATCTGCGTCTTTTCCCTGATGGGGAGAAGGAGAACCATCTCACCATTCGAGAGGTGGGAGGGGAGATTCTTGTAGTTTCTCAATTCACCCTCTATGGGGATGTGAAAAAGGGACGTCGTCCTTCGTTTGATCTTGCCATGCCCGGGTCTGAAGCAAAACGGTTGTATGAGTATTTTGTAGATCAGCTTCGAGAGAGTGGTCTTGGGATACAAACAGGGGAGTTTGGGGCTATGATGGAGGTGGAACTTGTGAACTGGGGTCCCTATACCATCTGGATAGAAAAAGAACTCAAGGACGTTTGAAACGTCCACTGGTTTCAGGCTGGTAAAGGTAATTCAAAAGGTACTCGGTATCCGGTCGTCGAAAGGCCTCAAAGAGGTTTCGCCGGAAGTGAGGGATCTCATCAGAGAGCTTTTTGATGAGTTCTCTGACCTGGAGGCGTTTGTGATCCCGACGGAGAATAGAATTGGGGCATACCTCGGAAAAGATCGGCATTTCTTCCTCACGGGTATAGACAAACTCTTCGATCATGGCTTTTTCTACATAGGCAAGGGGGCGAATGAATTCCATCTCTCCATCGAATATCTTGAGACGGGGGACCATAGAGGAGAGTTCCCTTTTGAAAAAGAGATTCATGAGAGAGGTTTCCAGAATATCATCCATGTGATGACCAAGGGCTATCTTGTTGGCCTTCTGGCTTGCGGCATAATGAATGAGTTCTGTGCGTCTTTTCTGGGCGCAGAGATAACAGGTATTTCTTGGCTTATAGTTTCCAGAAGTGAGTTCTGCAATACTATTGACCCGGATGACGTGGAGGTCCAGACCGGTATGTCTTTTGATATAATCCGCAAGTTTTTCGATACGTTTGTTGTGACCTTCATTCTGGCCGTTGAAGTTATCCACAAAGGCGGGGTAGAGGGGGATGTTTCTGTTTTTTCGCTTGTTGCCCGCTGAAAGCATGAGAAGAAGGACGAGCGAATCCATCCCTCCAGAAATACCAACGACAATACCGGTGGTGTTCTCAAGCATTCCGTAGTGTTCGATGGCTTTTTCAAAGAGGGCGTAGAGTCGTGATTCCATAGCTTACAGTTTTTTGGAAAGCCTTTGTTTCAAAACTGGGGAGAGGAGTCGCATCACCGAAAGGATATCAGGGCTTACCGTTCTCCCTGTGAGCTGGATACGAATACGCTGGATGAGATCCTTGAAGGCTACGGTGTGTTTTTCGGCCACCTGTCTGAGAGCTGCTTCGAGGGTGGCATCATAGGAACTGGTTTCTAAGATAAAGTGAACCGCTTCCTGATAGGCCTTTTCAAGGGTGTCGGTACAAAGAGAAGGGAGAAGTTCTCTTGCTTTCTCATCAAGTTCATACTCTTCTGTGGCATAGGGAATCATGTCTCGATAAAGGTCAGCAAGCGTGTCGCTTCGGCTTCGAAGAAGATCCACCGCCTGAGAGAGCCAGGCATTGTCCTGCATACGACCGACTTTGACCTGGCCTGTGTCCTCAAGGTATATCTCAAAGGCTTTCAAAACCTTGTGGAGGGGTTCAAGCTTCATGTGTTTGCTATTCACCCAGATCATCTTTTTCTCATCATAGACAGCATTGGATTTGTTGAGGTGAGTGATATCGAACACCTTGATGAGATCTTCAAGCATGAAGATTTCATCATTTCCATGGGACCATCCAAGCCGTGCAATATAATTCAAGAGGGCTTCAGGGAGAATACCCTGTTTTCGATAGTATTCAATATTGGTGGAACCCTTTCGCTTGGAGAGGGGGGTTCTATCTGTGTCAAAGACCATAGGAAGATGCCCGAAGGTGGGGATAGGAAAACCAAGGTATTCATAAAGAATTATTTGCTTGGCGGTATTGGAAATATGGTCCTCTCCCCGGAGAATAGTGGTAATTCCCATGAGAGAGTCATCAATGACCACAGCAAAGTTATAGGTGGGAGAGCCATCACTTTTCCAGAGGACAAAATCATCAAGTTCTTTGGTGTTGATAGCAATGCGACCCTTGACCACGTCTTTGAAGATAATATCACGTTCTGGACCTATATTGACGCGCACCACCGTGCCTGGTCCTGGCTGGAGATTTTTATCCCTACAATGACCATCGTATTTTGTCACTTCGTCATAGATGCCACGGGATTGGTTTCTTTTGATGAGGTCATCCTTGGTGCATTGACAGTGGTAGGCCTTGCCTTCAGCGACAAGTTTGTCTATGTATGACTTGTAGATGGGGAAGCGTTCACTCTGTTTGTAAAACTCATCATAGTCCATGCCCATCCACTGCATATCCTTGATAATAGAAGCGGTATATTCCTCCTGCGAACGGGAGAGATCGGTGTCCTCAATGCGCAGAACAAACTTTCCCCCCGTGTGTTTGGCATAAAGCCAGTTGAAAATGGCCGTTCTGGCACTTCCAAGATGAAGTTGTCCTGTTGGAGAAGGGGCGAAGCGAAGTTTTTGCATGATCTACCTCACCAAAAATGTAGTACATATTATGAAGCAAAAGAGAAAATCTTGCAAATAGAGGACATTGAGAGAAGGGGTAGGTCTTATTTGCCGTGTCGTTCCACATATGAAACTGAATACCTATTTTTACATTTCCTGTGAACAGGGAAATAAAACGAGAAAGCTCTGTTCTTTCACTCCCTTTTTTGTACCCCACTTCGACTTCGCTCAGGAGCCTCACCGAGTCGCTTTGGCGGTTGTGCACCCTTTGCCGCAAGGGGGAAACCCTTCTGAAGTGAGGGTGCAGGAGGCACCTGGGGCGCCCCCTTGTGTTGCTTTTGCCCGCAAGGCCACCGAAGCGGAGCCGCGGAGGCTTTGCTGAGACATGGGAATAGCCAAAGGCGTGTGGGGTGTATAGAGAAAGGTTAAACGTTTAACCAATGAGGCGGTTGGCTGAAACAGGGTAATAGCCCCGGGCCTTTTGGTCTCAGAAAGCCCTCTTCTTGCTAACCCGTCGCCATGCCCCCGTCCCTGCCTGCGGTGTCACCTGAGAGAAGCCCCTGCAGGGAACACGTGCCCCGCGGGCTGGTAATGGAAGCCATCGTCTTTTCACCACTGGCCGAGCCACAGGAGGTGGCGAGGAAGCCCGGGGTCAGACAAGGAGGGCTGTCTCCGGGCGGCTACAGAAGAGAGCGGGGTTACAGGTTTTTGTTCCAGCCCGCACCACGGGAGACAGGTCGGTGGCTACAAAAACCGCCGCAGGGGCGGGGACGGGGTTTTCAAAAGGGGCGAAGCCCCTTTTGTCCTGCGCGGAAGCGCTTCGTAGAAGAAAGAAGACAGGCAACAAAAATAGCTCAAAACTGAAAGAAAAGAGATGGTTGAACAAGTATTCAGTTTTTGTGTGAAGATAACCATTCTGTATGAATGTGGAACAACAGAAAGGCCTTATTTCCCGGCAATCATGAGTTTGAAATCATTATGAGCCTTGTCGTAGACTATCTGGGTGGAGAATTTGAGCATCTTCATTTCACGGAGATGCCTATCAATATTGAACTGTTTTGCCCAGAGGGCAACGGTGGAGATGATTTCTTTGTTTTCCTTTGGGATAGGCTGGGAGGAGAGCTTTTCACATTCAGCAAGGATTTTTTTGATCCTGTCTTCAATGAGGGCACGGTTTTCTGAAACAGAGACTTCGATCATATAGTTGACGATCTTTTGCCCTAATTTGTCTGTCATGGAAGAGCCTTTTTTGGGTTTGTTCAGGATAGGTGCCTGATTGGAAAAGAGAGTGGAGGGGGCTTCATGGGTTTCTTCTCTCTTTCTTCTGAAGATACCCACATACACAAAGGCGATCACAACGCCTGCCGAGAGAATAACCACGAGAACCACCATGAGCTGGGTGAAAAAGATCTCATGGGGATAGGGTGTCACAACTTCCCCCTTATTCTAACATTTTTCGCTGAATGCGGGCGGATTGTTCCGGGTCCATGAGCGAGAGAAGATAAGGAACAAGGGATCGTTTCCCCGCTGCCTGAGCCCGCTTTTCCATCATCCGGAGTATGTCAATGAGCATCTCATCTTCTTGTTTCTCGAGGATTTTGACGGCACTTTGAGGGGGCATGTTTTCGATCTGGGTAGCAATTTCTTCGACTCGTTTTTCGTAGGTGGCCTGATTTTGTTTGGCAAGTTCAAACTGGGCGATCATATTCTGGATGTTTTCTTTCTCCTGGGCAAGTTCTTCCTGTTTCTGGGTAATCATGAGAAAGGCCTTTTCCATTTCTCGTTTGGCATCGTCGAGGTTTCGTTGCTTTTCTTCTAAAAGAAGCCATTTCTTTTCGAGTTCTAACTTTTCCAGAAGAAAAGGGTTTTCAATCTTTACGACAAAACTTTCCCTGAGAAAGGGGATCTGGGAGAATATCTGTCGATAGTCTAAGATCTCCAACATATCAAGAAAATAGATCGAGAGAATAACCAGTCCGAGGTTTATCAAGAGGAGAAACAGAATTCGCTTACTTCGACTCATGGGCATCACCTTTTAGAGATTTTTGTAGGCATCATAATAGGCAAGCACCTTTTTGACATAATCCTGGGTTTCCTGATAAGGAGGAATACCACCAAATCGTTCAACAGCAGAAGGTCCGGCATTGTAAGCGGCGAGGGAGAGAGCAAGATTGCCATTGAATTTGTCTAACATGAGTCTGAGATAACGGGTGCCTCCCATGATGTTTTCTCGTGGGTCAAAGGGGTTCTCCACAGAGAGGGCTGAGGCGGTGTCTGGCATGAGTTGCATAAGCCCCATCGCTCCCTTGGGGGAAACAGCCTGGGGGTTGAACTGGGACTCCTGCTGGATAACTGCCTTGATAAGGGCGGGGTCTACACGGTACTTCTCCGCAGCTTCCTGGATGATATTTTCTACCTGTGAAGAGGTGGGTTTCTGGTTTATCTTGTAGAGGGCATTGAGGAGGGCGTTTTTCTCCTGGTTACTACCCACCAGCTGATTGATACTCTGGCCCAAGCCATCCTCAAAAAGCCCTGTGGGGTTATTTGATTCCTGGAGCATTTCTTTCAAGATCTCAGAGAAGCTCTGCGTAGATGCGGTACTACTTGTTTTGGAAGAGGGGGGTGTTTCAGAGAGCGATTCTATGGGCTGGATACGACCAAGGCTTTGGATTTCCCGCATTCTACTCTGGATTTCTGTGATACGCTGGTAAACTGATTGAATACCTTCTATCATAGCTTATCCCCTCCTTTGACCTCTCTGTCTTTATCGGCATATTCTCTATTTTTGTTAGTTATTGTCTGGGAGAGTTCATCGAGAATCTGTTGCTCTTCTTTGAGGGTGGCCTCTTGATGGGCCTGCCAGGCCTTTTCTTTGAGAATCTCCACGGCTCGTTTTTCCTGACGGAATTTGGTGTACAGGGCGAGTTCTTTTTCCATAGCCTGCCGTTTTTTGTCAATTTCTCTCAGGATATCCCCTTCAATCTTTTTGGATTGCCAGCCATAGTAGTCTAACCATTTGAGTTTACCAAGGTCAAGAGACTTGGGGTTTTGTTTGATTTCTTCCTTCACTTTTTCTCTGAGGTTATGTTCGTTTTCCTGAATGGTTTGATGTTTACGGAGTTCTTTCTGGTATTCTCCGCTTGCCTTCGCCAGGACAATCTTTTGTTGGTCTTCTTTTTTTTGTCGGATTTCAAGAAGTTTCTGGAGACGAAAGGTAAAACGTTTCATACTTTCCTCCAGAGAATCCGTCTGACGGCAAAGGGTTCTTTTTTCCCTTTGAGGGTGAGAGGGGGAATCTCCTCCGTGGGATAGGGGCGTTTTGCTTCAGAGAGAATATCGAGAGAAGCAAGGATTTCCCCGCTCTGAGCCTGAGAGCAAAGCCGGGAGGTGGTATTAACCGCATCCCCTATGCAGGCAAAGTCCATACGAAATTGACTGCCAATATTTCCTACCACCACATTCCCCATATGGACACCAATGCCAATCTCAAAGACGGGAAGCCCCTGTTTTTTTCGCTGTTGGTTAAAGGTTTCAATATCCTGCATGATTTCGATGGCGACCTGGAGAGCGGTGTCGGCTCTTTTTTCTCCCCCAAAATGAGCCATAATCTGATCTCCGACGAAATCATCGATATCGCCTCTATATCGACGGATGATTTTTGTCTGTCTGTCAAAGTAGGCGTTCAGGATGGTAATGACCTCTTCGGGATCGTTTTCTTCTGAAAAGGCGGTAAATCCTCTCACATCACTGAAAAGAAAGGCAAAGTTTTTCCTGTCATGAGTGCCAAGGTCAAGGGTCTCATCGGCTTTTTGTTCTATCATGGATTTTGTGGAGCGAGAAACAAATTTTTCTAAGTGATACTTGGAGATAAGTTCTTCAAGCATGATCTGAAAGATGTCTGCCAGTCGTCCAATCTCGTGTCCACCTTTGATGTCCACGGAGACGGAAAGGTTTCCTTCACTTACCTCGAGAGCCCATTTTTCCAGGAGCTTGATCTGACGAACCATAATGCCTGAGAGCCAGTATACCGCTAACATGCTGAAAAGGTAAATGATGATGGCAAGAAGAAAGGCAATAGAAACATTTTGCTGGATGTTAGCCTGGATCTGGTCAAGATCATACACCACTATCACATTTCCAAGAAAACGGAAACGCTCTCCGTATTCTCGAAGGATCGAAAGTCGCTGAAAGATCTTCTCATCGGCGGATTTGATGGCCCCCACATTGCGGCGCTGAAGGGCGTCCTGGAGGTCTCGCAGGGCTCCGGGTAGCCAGGTATCTCGCAAAAGCCATCGGTCATCTCTGTCAAGGGTATAGCCTTTTTTGGTAAAGATGGCTTTGTAAGATTCCAAGAAGAGGTTGTCAAGACTCCAGGCGATAACATCATCGCTTGCGGTAAAATTGGAGGGATGGAGATAGGAAGGTAGCCATTCTTCATAGCGTTTGTAGAGGTCTTTGTAGGTTTTTTTTCTTTGTTCGTCGGAAAGTCCATTTTTATGATAGGGGACAAGAATGGTGTCAAAGTCCCTGTTGACAGTCATGAGTTCTCCAAATTGAGCACGTACAGGAGAGGAGAGAAGGCGGTATCGTTTTTTGATGATTCTTTTCTCACTTTTGTTCGTGGAGATGGCGACATAATCTCGACTTGAGGTTTCATTGGTTCCTGTCATGCGAGGCAAAAGGGAGAGATAAGGAGGTCTCTTTTCTCGTATTTTTTGATGAGAGAAGACTATTTTCTGGTCGCGATTGTACACGTACACGGCGATAACATCGGGATTGATGTCCATAAAGCGGGTAATTTCATTGGAGATAAAACTGTGCTTCAAAGCCTGTTCTGTGGGAGAGATTTGTTTTTCACTATCGAGATACCACTGGAGGGTTGTACTCAGGCTTTCGGTGAGAGCACGTGCCTTTTGTTGTTTTTCCTGAGCGATGATGCTACTCTGAGAGAGATACACGAGAAGGGTGAAAATCCCTATGGTAACAAAAAGAAGAAGCCCTAAGAGAAAGAGCCATCTTGCCCTGATACCAAAAAAGACCCGCCGAATGGGGTTTTTCTTTTTCTTTTTGGTGCCAAAGGGGAGGAGTTGCAGGATTTTTTTGAACCAGGATTTTTTTTGCTTTGCCATGGTGCTTTCCTTACCGAATTGGTTTGAGGTGTTTGAGACGATCGGAAAGAGGTGGTAGGGATATACGAGGGTCAATCATTCGCTGGTCATAGACAAAACTTTCGTCGGGCAGAATAGTCCATTTTTTTTTGAGGAGTTTTTTGAGGGCCGTGGCTATTTCATAAAAATTCCAACCACGGTTGGAGTCTAAAAGATAGATGGCGGGTGGATGGTGAGAGATTATCTCCCAGAGGGCTTTGACCGTATCATCGAGAAAAGAGGCGGCCGGGAGCCATCGTGTACTGGCGAAAATTTTGCCTTCTGTATTATGTTTCTTCTCTAAATACGCTGCCATCTGATTGCCACTTGTGTTGGTGTCAATCTGCCAGCCAAGTCTGGCTATATAGGCCTGGGGGTTTTGGTAGAGAATACGCTGTTCAGCCATTCGTTTTTCAAAGCCATATCCGTAATCATTGTCCGGGTGGGACTGCGGGGTGAAAGGACCCTTCGCCGTATCAGAGAAGACCTGGACCGTACTGGTAAAAAGAAACTTGATCCCGCATTTGTGGGTGATCCACGCCAGTTCGCTACTCCATTCATAATGGACAAGCCAGTTTTCGTTTGGTCTTCCTGTAGGTTGAGAGGGAGCGGCAAGATGAAAGAGGATATCAGGGGCTATCTCCTGGATAAAACTCTCCATGGCCATATAGTTGTCAATGGGGATTTCCTGCCTGTTCCATCCATAAACCTCATGCCCCATCTTCTCAAGGAAGTTTTTGAGGTGCTGTCCTATGGTTCCGCTTATACCGGTGATGAGTATTCTCATGCCCCCTCCTACCATCCAAAGAGAAGTTGTTGTTCTATGACACCGAGATCACGCTTCCATGGGTAGAGTTTTCTTGCTTTTTGTACGAGAGAGTTGGCTTTTTGGTATTCTTTTGTTTCTACGTACAATCGACAGAGTTCGAGAAGACCATCAGCATGCCAGGAAGGGTTGGCCTGGAGAGCACGTTCATAGTACCTGATGGCTTCGTCCACGCGTTTTCTCTCAAGGGATCCCATGCCAGCTATCCTGAGGATCTCGGGGTGTTTTGGGAAGAGTTTGAGAGAGGAGGCAAGGGTACTATCAAAGGCTTCCCAGTTTCTTTGTTTGAGAAGGAAAAAGAGCCGATAGTAGTGGAGAATGGGAAACCGTGGATATCTTGCCATGAGATCAGAGAGTTTGTCTAGAGCTGCCACGTAATCTCTGTTGCGATTGACATGTTCTTTGATAATTTCGAGGCGAACTAACCAGTTGACATACTTGAGCTGGGATTCCATTTCGATCAAGGTGGCCAAGCGATCTTTGGGATTTTCTATGTAGCGAGAGAGAAAATCGGCTAACGGAAGATTGGAAGAAAGGACTCGTTTTGTATAAAGGGTGAGGTTTCGGGAAAGTCCATATTCAAGGGCTTCTACACCAAAGCCCTCCTGTTGAGAAAGAAAATGGTAGGTTAGAAGGACGACGGTATTGGAAGGGTTCTTCTGAAAGAGACGGAAGAGAATTTTTTCAGATGAGATGAAATCCATCTCCTGATAGGCTTTCAGAAAACGACTATATTCCGGGCGAGAAGAGGAGTCGAGAAGATTTTCCCATTCTGTTTCCTGAGCGCCTACTCCAGAAAAAAACAAAAGACTCGTGAAAAAAAGAAGAAGATATCGTGGCATAATTCCCTCTTTTTGAGTTTTTTCCCCTACCATTATACCAGGAAACCTCCAAAACCGCAACCTTTTTTACTCCCAAAAAGAAACTTCCCTTATAAAGAGAGGGGCTGCCTTGCGACAGCCCCGTTATCATGTCGAGGATAACAGGAGGCTATTCCTGGGTAACGTTTGAGGATCCACACATAGGACAGGAAACATCGACAAAGTCGTTTTCATCGTCCACCTCGGAGATATAGTCTGTCCACTTGTGGCCACAATCTTCGCAGATAAAGGTTGCCTCAACCTCTCCCGACTCGTCAGAGAACTCATCCTCATCATCGGCATACATGTCTTCAAGTTCGTCATATTCGTCGGCAAACTCATCCAGTTCTTCTTCGTCCTCTTCTGTCAGGAAATCGTCCATGTAGTCGAGGTCATCGAAGTCTTCAAACTCTGCGTCATCCGAGTAGGATCGATCCAAGTAGTCTCTCATAACAGAAAATCCTCCCCTAAATTGGTTATCTATATTATTACTAAAGATTCTATTCTGTCAAGTAAAAAAGCCCTTTTTTTGAAAAAAATTTTTCGATGAGGAGTGAGTGATGGGGTGCGCTTTCGGCGAAGGAGAGACGTGAAAAAAGGCTTACGAGGATAAAGGTTATGGAGAGGGCTCATCAAAAAGAGAAGATTTTTCTAGAGAATAGGCTTTGCTTTTTGGATGTTCTTGGGGATAGCTTGCGATTTTCTTTCAGCTTGGTATGGTCTTTTGCTGAGACATGGGAATTGAAAATATATCTTGAAAAATTTGATAAATGGAGGTATGATATTGTCAAGAAAAAGAGAGGTACTCAGGAGGAGAGAGATGAGAATAGGGTATGTGTTTTTAGCAATGGTTATGATGGTCATGGTCTTTTTTGGTAGTGAACGTCCGATGAAAATGAACTGGGAGCAGATACCTTCAAAGTGGTATATACGCTATTCGGTATGGGAAGGCAAAAAGCAGGTGGGTTACATGCATGTGGTTTACATCGTAGAAAAAGAGGATCAGAGGGTTTTTCTCAAAAGTTATATGAGGATGTGGTATCCGGACAAAAAGCAGGGAGAAAAATATCTTCCTTCAGAGATACGGGCTTTTCGGGATACTGAGGTCTTTGATATGACGAGATCTCAGGTTCTTGAGTCGTGGTATGTGGCTCCTGAGAGGGGAAAAGAGGCTATTCCTGCGGGAAGCTGGCTTACCAATAGGGGATTTCTGGATGTGACCAATGGCATATTTTTTGAGGAGGTTGTTACCTGGAATGGCTATGAGGGTCGGGTGAGTCGTGGGAGGTGTCGGGTGGATACCAATGTAGGAGTTCTGAATTATAAGTTTCTGGTCTATCATTGTCCTGTTGGTTTTTTTGACTTTGAGGGTGGTGGGACACTTCAAATGGCCATGGATGTGTTGAAAACGGCGATTAAAGGGGAAGCTCGTTTGAAAGAGGGGGGAAAGATAGACACTCCATCGGGGAGTTATGATACCTGGAGGGTAGAATGGGTGGTCAAGGATCCTTTGATGAAGATTTTGTGGGGGCGCTGGATGTATGTGATGGGATCCTATTGGGTTGATAAAAAGACTCGAATGACGGTAAAACGAGTTCATGAGACCGGTATGGTGTATTTGCTTGATGAGTATGCCGAGTTTGATGATTATTCTGCTCTTGCCCGGCGTGTGAACAGCTGGATGGAGAGAGAAGGGGGTCAAAGATTGGCTCCAAAAGAACGTTAGTGAAGAAGGAAGGTTTTTATGAAAAGATGGGCAAAGGGGATACTCTTCTGGCTTTTTTGTATGGTGGTCTGGGCACAGGAGGAACCACTGGAATCTTCTCGTGTGCCTTTGAGTACCTTGTCTGCTTCCTATTTTCCTTCATTGTCCACGGAAAGTTTTTTGAGGTATCATGCCCAGTTTGGGGTGAGAGGAGGCTTTTACAATTTGTTTTCTGAGGGACCATCTCTTCATCTCCTGTATGCGATGCAACACTGGTATGGGGATGGGGTTTTGCTTCGAGAGACAAGGGGAGAGGGAGTTTATACGAATGCTTTGCAGAGTTATGATGTGGCTTCTGTTTCGCTTCTTTCTACGGTAGGCAAGTATTATCGTATGGAAACAGGGGTGGAATATGTGCAGAATCGGTTGCTTCAGCCTGTGGAAGGGTATGATGAGTATTCTTTTGATCTTCTCAAGGGGAAAGTGGCGCTTGGATGGTCTACGCTGCGCTCCAGAATGGAACCATGGGTGGAGGGATATCTTCCCCTTTATCCCCAGAGGGGAAGTTATGGGAATATAGGGCTTGGCTATAATCTTTCTGGAACAAATCAATTCCTGACGATGGAAGGGAAGCTCCAGGTGGTGTTTCCACTTTTTTCGTGGTGGACCTTGTCTTTTGTGACTACAGCGGAGGGAGGGCTTTCTTCTCTTTTGCGGCCTTATAAACGGAGTGTGTATTGTATTGGTGGAAAGCCAATGGTGGGTGATTATGTGGTATGGACGGGTGTGGAAGGGCGGTATTATTCTCCCTTTGGGGGCTGGACATTTTCCACACCAGAATTCTGGTATTTTGCTTCCTATCCTGTGCGGTTGAAAGCTGGTTTTCTTGCTGGAGTCAATGGGGCTCTTGCTGGTCATTATGATCATTTTCTGGCAAGTCAATATGGTGTGTATGTTGGGCCCACGATAGCGATTTATGTGATGGAACAGCTGTGGGGATTTTTACGCTTTGATGTGGGCATGGTGATGAGTGGAGAACAGAAAATTCGTCTCTCTTTTTCCATAGGAGGGATAAATGAGAAGCCTGTTCCTTTTATTGATATTTTGTGAAGTGGAGAGGAAAAGATGAAAAAAAGAGGGTATGTTTGTTTAGGTATTTTTTGGATCGTTTTGACGATGTGGGGTGTAACGACGGAGGAAGTGAGAGAGGAAGCCTCCCGGTTTGTGAGGTTTCAGCAAAGGGTGGTAGGAGATACCGTGGGCGTGGTCCTGACAACGAAACGGGATGCCTCTCTGTATCGTGTGGGCGAAGAGTCTTTTGCTTTTTCCGGGAGTCTTTCGTATGGAGTAGCGCTTTCTCCGCTTTTTTCTGTGTATCGGGAGGATTTTGGGGTATTGGTACCATCGGATTGGTATGGTGAGATGGGGGTAGCTCTGCCTATGCTCTCTTCTCATGTGGCGCTTTTTTCTCCTTCTCGCTGGATGATTTCGGTGGGGATGAAAGGGTGGAAGGGGACAGAGGATAGTTCTCCCACACTTTTTGGGGGAAGTTTCTCCTGTCTCTATGAAGTGATCACAGAGACACCACAAATAGCGGCGATCAAGATAGGAGGGGGATATAGTGGGATACAGGTGTCCGACAAGAGGTTTCATACACTCATGGTGGATGGGGAAGAAACGTCGGGGATTTTTTCTCTCTCCTCATTTTTTCATGGGGTCTCTTTAGAATGTCTTGTGGAGAAGTCTTTCTTCTTTTTGAATAATTACCTGAGGCTTCATTATCTCTCTCTTATGGGGAACACAGAAGGGTTTTTTTCGATAGCTTCTGTGAATGAGAATGTTCGGCAAGAAATGAATGTACATAGTTTTGTAGTCTCTGGTGGGTTTGAGGTGATGATTGGGTTTCTCAGTCTTTCCCTCGAATTTGGAAGAGATATGGTGTCTTCTGCTACGTATGTTGATGCGGGTTTGCGTTTTACTTTTTAGGGGCTGGCTATGTGGAGAATGCTTCTCTTTAATATCAGGAAGCACTGGGTGATGTTTTCTCTTCTGGGTGTTCTGGTGATGATTTTGATGTTTTATCTTCTGGTTGGGCTGAATGTGATGTTTTCTCTTTCTCAGTCTCTTTTTTTCTCTTCTCGGGAGAGTTTGGTTCCGGATATGATTATTGTTTCTGCTGAAAAGAGATCGCTTGACATTTTTACTCTGGAGGGGGAACAGGGATTTTTCCCTCTCCCGGCTGGAGAGAAACTTCTTCTTTTTCTGGATACCAATGGACTGGTGGAGAAAGCGGTTCCACGTATCAGGAAGTGGGCGTGGGTGTCATCTCCTCGAAATGAGGGGTATATTGTGCTTACAGGGGTTGATCCCCAAAGAGAAAAAGCCTTTTTTCCGGAGAGAAGATTGCAAAGAGGAGTGTGGTGGGGTTCTTCTCAGGATCTTCTTCTTTATTATCGGCATGCGGATTTTCTTGCTATGGAAGAAAAAGAAGAGGCCGGTGTGGGGATAATGAATACGAATGGGTATATTGTGTATGATACGGTTCGTTTAGCCGGACTTCTGGATTATGGCACTATGGATGTGTATGCTGAGTTTGCTTTGTATGGGTTTCTGCCAATTGAAACCATGAGAAGACTTCTTGGAGTAGACCCTGAGGCTATGGAAGAAATATGGGTGAGATTACATCAACCAGAAAAATGGAAGGTTCTCTCTCAGATGATACAGAAGGAATTTGGTTCAGGGTATCGGATTATTCCTTTGAAACAGGCATCATCTCTTCTTTCGGGGGTTTTTCAACTTATTCGTGTGATGATGGGAAGTGTGATGCTGGTCCTGTTGGTACTTGTGTATGTGTGTAGTTCGTTTTTAGTTCGGGTATTTGTCAATCACCGTTTGAAGGAAGTGGCTATTTATCATGCCATGGGTATTCCTCAATGGAGAGTGGTACTTCTTTTTGGATGGGAGTTTCTCACAGTCATTCTTTTTTGGGGTGGGATAGGGTACTGGAGTGGGTATCAGGTGATGAAAAGGCTTTTTTCTACGCCTATAGAGGCGTCACTTCTTCCTTTGCAATTTTTGGCCGGAAGGAATGTGTTAAGGTTTGATTTTTTCCCCTTGAGTGGATGGATGGCTTTTTTTCTTTTTGTTTGTGTGATTGTTTCGCATCTCTGGCTCATTGGCCGGTTTTTGCATCAACTGGATCCTCTTGATCTTTTGAGAGAAGTATAGGGGGAGTTATGTGGCAATGGATTGTCGCTTCGCTTCGGCATGGATTTTACCGGGAGAAGAAGTTGTATGTTACCAATACCTTCGCTATGGTGATAATTCTTTTTTTGCTTGGGTATAGGGAGGGGGCGGTCCGTCAAATGTATACTTCTACCACGGTTTTTTCTGGCCATGTGGTGGTGAGGATTCTTGAGGAAGCTACTGACCTACCTCCTCAAGAGGTGATACGCCGTCTTTCCGGTATTCCCGGGGTTTTCCAGGTTTCTCAAAAGATTCGGACAAGGGGTGAGTACTATCTCCCTCTTCTTCAAGCAAGGGGAAATGTGGAAGTGATCGGGATGGCTCTGGAGAATGATCATATAGCAAAGCGGTACCTTTCGTTAAAAGAGGGACGTTTTCCTCGCAAAGGGAGAGAAGCTCTGGTCCCATCTTCCTTTTTGCAAACGGGGAAGGTCAGGATAGGTGATGTGATTAAATTAACAGGGAAAACATCAGACGATCTCTATACGATGACATCCTGCAAGATTGTGGGTATTTATGAGACCTCAAAACTGTCTCTTTTTCAGATTCCTCGTGTTATTCTGCCTCTGGAAGAGATGGAAAATTTTGTTCAGCCAGGTGAGAAAGACAGGGAGTATGGATTGTTTTTGAAAGATTATCAGCGTTTTGAGACACATACGGATATAGCGGAATATGTCTATGGGGAAGTGGAAAAGGCATTAGGGACAACGGCATTTGCTGTGGATATTCCTCTTGTGTCTATACTCAATCCTTCAGATATTTCCGTTCAATTCAACTTTTTTTTCCAGATTTTGTTGGTCATGCTTTTTCTGGTTGTTCTCTCGTTAGTGATGGTGGTGAATTTCAATATCTTGATGGTGCTTTCCTGGGAGAAACGTCCCCTGCTGGGGGCTATGGATGCGTTGGGGGTTGGGAGGTGGAAATTGGTGGGTCTTGTTTATCTGCAAAGTTTGGTGCAGTTAGGGATATGTTTTCTTGTGGCTTTGGGGATTGTTGGGGGGCTTTCCTGGCTTCTTTCCGGGAAAAGTATGGGAGGCGTGTATGAGGTTCTTTCAGTACTTTTGGCTGGTACCAATCGTGTGGATATAGTGCTGCGGTTATCCCATATAGGACTGGGACTTGTGATGATGGCAGGTGTGGTTACGGTAGCTCATATTCCGGTACTCTGGCGTCTTTTTACGCTTTCTTCCTGTGAAATGATGAAACGATTTTCATAAAAAGGGGAGAGATATGAGAGAGAAACTTTTTTGGGTAATGATCTTGTGGACAGGATTGGTTTTGTTTGGTTTCAGTCAAACAGTGGCAGAAAGAGGCAAGGGTATGCTTGAACGTTCTGATGCTCTTCTCTATCCTTTTGAGGGTAGTTTTGTGCTTCTTATTCAGAGTCAGGAGAAGGGAGGTCCTTTGATAACCTATGAACTTGAGGGGTATAAGAAAGGGAAAAAATATCAAACCGTTATCTGGCGTTCTCCTGCGGTGAATCTCAATGATGTGGGACTCAGAAGTGGTGAGGTGATCTATTATAAACCTGCCAAGTGGCCAAAAGCGGATATGATGAGTTATCTGTCGCTTTTTATGGGGACGGGATTTTCCTGGGGGGATGTACTGGTATCTGATATTGCAGAAGATTATGAGGTAACAGAAATCAGAGAAGAAATGTATCACAATCAACCAGCGTATTATCTTCGTTTGAAACCGCTTAAGAAAGGTCTCTATGCTCGACTTGATACCTGGCTCCATCGAGAGAGCTTCATTCCTCTGGAAAGAGTCTATTATACACCTTCTGGTGAAGTACTCAAGAAGGCGGTGTATAGTGGTTTTATTCTTCAGGGTGGGAAAGCTACAGGTTTTACGGTGGATATGGTTGACATGGTCACAGAGACGACCAGCAAAGCCATTGTTTCCGCTATTCGAGAAGAAAAGGTTCCCCAATCCTTGTTTGATCCACAGAATATTCACCGAATTCGGGTCCGAGGAGGGCGTTAACCCATGAAAAGGTTGGGTGTTTTGTGGGTATTTGTTCCCTGGGTAGTATGGGGGATGCAGGTTTCAGCAACGCTTTATCAGGTAGGGGGATATCAGCGATATGTTTCTAATCGTTTTTTCTCCTCTGCTTATGATGAACTTGATGGAGAGGTGGGGGGAAGATGGATGGTATCTCCGGATTTTAGCCTATCGGAGGGGGTCATGTTTGATGCCAAGGTAGATCTCTATCTTTCGCGTCGTTATTGGACCAATGCTATAGAAACAGTGGTTAAGGAAGCGTATAGTGATCTTCTCCTGTGGGATATTTTTTCTCTACGGATGGGGTATGTGGCTATTGATTATGGATACAATGGACTTTTTCATCCTCTTCGGCTGATGGATCTCTCTCCAGTGATTTCTCAGAAAACCTCAGAGATTTTGAGTGGAACAGAGAGATCAGGGTATCGTGGACTTCCTCTTTTTCGAGTGAGAATGGCGCCCTGGATAGGTGACGTGAATGTGAGTGTGGAACAAAATCTTCTGTTTTTGGAAGCCACCAATATTTTTTCTAACTATCTTCTTTCCTCGACGAAGGTAAGCTCTCAGGGGACAGAAGGTGGGATTTTTGCGGGTTATTTCCCCTGGAAGAAGAAAGAGGATATGGCTTCAGGGGTGGTGGGATGGTTTTTGGCTTTCCCATTGCCAGGCCATATTCTCGTGATGCATGAGGGACTTTATCGGGAAAAAAGTTTCTGGGTGTTTTATGATGGGGGAAATGTGGTATCCAACCGAACGGGGGAATTTGTGAATGTTTCTCTTGAAGTGAAACAAACCTGTATGGAGTCTTTTTTTCATGGGAAAATCACATGGACTCTTGAGTATTGTTTTTTGGGGGAAGGACTTTCTTTTGAACTTGTTGCTCATACCCTGGATTTTCTGACGAATTCCCTCAATCAGGCAATATATGGGAAGGAAATGCTTCCTTCCTATCGGTTGTTTCGTCATTGGTACCGTGGGGAGATAGGATATGAAATTCCCTCCAGAAGAATTGGTTTTTCCTATCGGCTCGTTTTCCCGGAGAGTTTGGCTATGGTTTCTCACCTGGCCACTTTTTCTCTTAACTTTGACCAGGCCAGAATCTCGCTGTTTTCTGGCTGGAATACTTCAGAAGAGAGATATGCCCTTTTGTATGGCAATATACCCTTGTCTATAGGTACTTACCTTGAATTACCTCTTTAGGAGATGACGATGATTGAAGTAAAAGATGTTATCAAACATTATCGTATAGGGAAAACAATAGTAGAGGCCCTCAGGGGTGTTTCTCTCACCATTCACCAGGGAGAGATGGTGGCCTTGGCGGGTGTGTCGGGGAGTGGAAAATCCACTCTTCTTCATCTCATCGGGGGGATGGATAGACCTACTCATGGGGAAATATGGGTGGATGGAGAGAAGATAACGGCTTATACTCCACGAGAGCTTACCCGATATAGGGGAAAGAAAATAGGTTTTGTCTTTCAAAATTTTCATCTTATTCCTGCTCTTAACGTGTATGAAAACGTGGTGGTTCCTTTGAAACTCAAAGGAGAAAGATATGAAAGAAAGGATATTCTTGCTCTGTTGGAAAGGGTTGGGCTTCACCACCATCTTCTTCATCGACCTGATGAACTCTCAGGGGGACAGAAACAACGTGTGGCTATTGCCAGGGCTCTGGCGAGTCGCCCTTCCTATGTGCTTGCTGATGAACCAACGGCTAATTTAGATAGGAAAACGGGGATGGAGATTCTTGCTCTTTTGCAGGAACTGAATAAGGAGTTGGGTACAACGATTATCCTTGCTTCTCATGATCAGGGGGTGTTATCGTCGTTTGGCCGGGTGATGTATCTTCAGGATGGCCTTCTGGTGTGAGAAGATAGCGTTTTCTGAACCGTAAGAAGCCAGGAAAGCCACAATATTGCAAAATGTGGATTTTTTTTCTACAATATAGCAAGGAGAAAGCATGAATATACCTTCTACTTTGTTTTCTGCTTGTGTGATTGAACAAGAGAATTTTGTTCTTAAGGAGATTAATGAGACGTTTAGTGTAGTACTGGGTTATGACCAAAGTATCATTGGACAGGAATATTTAGCGTTAGTGGTTTCTGAAGAATTTTCGGTGGCTCTTCAGGCCCTGGATTCGGTGTCTCAGACACCGCTTTATGTGGCTTTTTCTCTTCTTGACAAGGAGGGGCAACCTCATCGGTTTTTTCATACTCTTGTCCAGGAAGGGGAGAGCATTCTTGATGTGATGATGCCGGTCCCTCTTCAAGAGGATCAACGGTGGGAACATGCCATTCTGAAACATCTCACAAAACCGGTTTTTTGTCTCTCGGAAGAAGGAGTGATTTCCTGTGCCAATGAATCGGCCAAACAACACCTCTTTGATGGTGTTCCGCAATCCTTTCTCTCTCATCCTCTCTGGGGTTTTCTTCAGTCGCGTTTGGCTACGGGAAAATCCTTCTCTGAATGGTTATCCATAGGACAAAAGGAGGGATTTTTCTTCTTTCATCCGGTGGAGAATGGGCACTGGTTGGTGGAGTATCAATGGGGCCGGGAGGAGATTTTTCAACGTTTATCCGACATCATCTTGGATTGGGAATTTCCGGCGGCTGTGATGGATCTTCGACAGGAAATACCCAAAGGTTCTCTCTGGAATGGGGGATTTTCTTCCCTTGATGGGGCTCCTGATGAGATCCTCTCACGGATCAAGGGACTTCAAAAGGGAGAAAAATACCTGAGTATCCCACGAAAGAATGGCCAGCTCTCCTACTACAGACCCCTTTTTTTCCCCTTTCATCCTCGTGTGGAAATAGTTCTTGTGGTTCTTTTGGAGGAAACGGAACATGTAAGAAAAACCTTCATGGTGGAAAGAGTCCAGCAGTCTTTGTCTGAGATGATTCGTCTGTCTGAGGAGATTCAGCAGCGGCTTTCGGGGGGTCTTGAATCATTTTTTGAACAATACCAGCTTTCTGAAAGGGAGAGAAAACTGGTAAAGCTGATTCAGCAAGGTCTTTCCAATGAGGAGATTGCTTCTGCTCTCTACGTTTCTGTGGATACGGTGAAGAAGGGTATTTCTCAGCTTTATCGAAAGCTGGAAGTGAATAGTCGATTGGAACTCCTGCAAAAGATCTTTTTCCCCTTTCCCAAGAAGATACCACCAAAGGGTTAGAAAATACCCCAAAGTGCTGAAAATTTTACTCCTCAGTGGGCTTGTTTCTTTGAAGAGAAATGGGTATACTGTGTATGTCAATAAAAGAGAAATTTTCGAGTAGAAAGATTTTTTCCATAACAAGACCGTTAAGTCAATACTTTTTCTTAATAAAGAGATACCTCTCATCAAGAACCATACCTACTGACTTAACAGATCTCCTTTATTCAGCCACGGGGAGAAGACCCACCACTTCTCCCCGTTTTTTTTGAAGGTCCTGCTTTGGGCAGGGTCTTTCTGTTATCTCTCTTGCTCTGTGGGTTTTTGTGGCGAGGAAATAATAGCCAAAATCTCCTTCTCTTTATACAGAAGGAAAAAAACAAGCCCTAAAAGGCAGAAGACAAAAGCCACCACACCGGTGAGTCTTACCCCGACATCGTTTTCTGTACTTCGACCAAGATTGATGATAGAGGGAAACATGAGGTTGGTGAACGCAATGCCCATCTTCATCATAAAGGTTCGAGCCCCGAAAAAGACAGCGGCTTTGTAGTTTCCTTTTTGTTTTCCATCGGCGTCAGCGATATCAGCCACAATCGCATTGGGAAGGATACCGAAGATGGCAATGGGGAGTGAGGCAAGCACCACTAACATGATGCCCTGCCAGAAGGGAGAGAGGGGGAATTTTCCGAGCCAGAACACAAGGACAAAGACCAGGGAGAAGAGAACAAAGGCAATGGAGAGCATGAGTTTCTTGCCAATGGCTTTGGCTATCAGGTTGATGGGTACATAGAATACGAAACTCAGGACAAACATCACCGTCATAAAGGTAGTGGCATGGGCTTTTTCTAATCCAAGAAGAACGGTGGTGTAATACACAATCCCCGATTGGATGAAGGTGAGCGCCACCCAGTAGGCAAAATCAGAGAGGGTAAAATAGAAAAAGTTTTTGTTTTTGAAGGCAGAGACAACGGCTTCAAAAGAACCTTCTGTGGAGACATGTCGTTCGCAATAACGATTTTCATCGATGGTGATGATGGGAAGAGCCATAAGAATAAGGGCGATAACTCCATAAATCACAAGAGCCAGTTGAAAACTATGAAGAGAGGAGAAACCGGATTTTTCAAATATGCCCTGAACGAGATAGACAGTATTTCCAAGGGCAAAGCCCAGTGCCCAGGTGATAGAAATCCAGGTGGCTAAATTGAGTCTCTCTTCAGGGGTATGGCCGAGTTCACTCAGCCAGGCATTATAGGGGGTACAGAAAAGCGTAAAAAACCAGTAATAGAGAAGAATCATCACGGTGAGCCAGACGACATTGATGGGACTCTGATAGGGCACAATCGGAACAAATACTAAGATAGAGGTGATGACAAAGGGGACAAAACTGATGATGAGAAAAGTACGTCTTCGCCCCAAGCGAAAACGAGATCTATCGCTGAGACCCGCCACGATAGGATCTGTGACCGCATCAAAAATCCGGCTGAAGGCATTGATGAGACCAATGATGGTGAGCGAACCAAAGATATATCCCTGATAGATGAAAGCAGGAAAAAGACTTTGCCCCTGACCTTCGGGGGGGAGATAAAAATAGGCTATGAGATTGGCTACACTATAGGAGGCGAGCGACCAGCCCATCTGGCCCAACGCAAACATTCCCTGCTTCCAGAAGGGAAGTTTTTCGACCTTGTTCATCGTTTTCTCCTTGCGTGTGGTTTTTAGCGCTTTTATTATAGTGAAAATTTTCTCTTTGTCAATGCCCCGAAGGTACATATTGTGTCGTTCCACATTCATACAGAATGGTTATCTTCACACAAAAAGTGAATACTTGTTTGACCATCTTTTCTTTTTCAGTTTTGGGCTCTTTTTGTTACCCATTTTTCTTTTTCCACGAAGCGCTCCTGCATGGGACAAAAGGAACGTTGTCCTCGTCGCATGCTACGCATGCGCCTCGGACGGACAATGGGCCGCTTTTGCGGGCAAGGAGAAAAACATCCTCTCCTTCCAGGGGAAGTCCTTCCTCCGTGGGCGACATCAACTCGTCCTCCTGACTTCGGAAGTATAGCGCCCACCTTGCTTCGCCGATTCCCCGCTAAAGCGGGGTCCCCGCGGCTACGCTTCGGTGGGCTTTTGGGGAAAAGCAACAAAAGATGTCGCCCCGGGTGCCTCCTGCACCCTCACTCCGGAAGGACTTCCCCCTTACGACAAAGGACACACAACCGCAAAAGCGGCCCGGTGGGGTACAGAAAAAAAGGGGGTGAAAGAACAGAGCTTTCTCGTGTTATTTCCCTGTTCATTAAGAAATGTGGAAATAGCTATTCAATTTCATATGTGGAATGACACCCTGAAGGTACATATTGTCTCTTTGATGAGAAAAAATAAAATAGGGAGATGACCATACCTTGGATTTGGGTGTGATCGACGGCGTATACAATGGAAATGGTGGTGTGGGGAAGGAGAAGAGTTTTTGGGGAAGGACGCCTCCCCCTTTTTTAGAGTTCATTCATGAGGCGACGCTTTTCGGTTTCGATAATCGTTTGGTTGGTGATAAGGAAAATGATATTGCTAAGTTCTGCATTCATCTTTTTCATGAGGACATAATCATACACCTTGACAGTCGAAGGGGCCTCAAGTTGGAGCCTTACATCGATTTCTCCATTTTCTCCTCGGGTGCCATTGGTGAGAACCCCATACCAGGCAGCGAAGTTGGCTGTTCGTATGGAAGGTTTGCCATAGATATCCTCTAATTTTTCGGCCAGGGAAAGGTAATCGAAATAGTTGGAGTTATACTCAATCGTAATATGAAAACAGATATTGGAGTAGAATTGCATGTAAAGGTTATTGATAAAGGGTTTGTAGGTTGCCTTGAGAATAAAAGGGGTTTGTTCATTGATTTTGCCAAAGAAGCGAGACTCGTCAATCTTGAAATCTTCACTATTGGCGATGATATCTTCGGCTTGTTGTTGGGTCTGGCCGAGGGTGAGTCCCATATAGTTGAAGAAGCGTTTCTGTCCCATGAGGAGGAGAGAGACAAGGCAGAACAAGAGAAGATAATGGCGTTTCATGCACTGAATACCTCTAAATCATGACGAAGATTTTGAATCTTCTGGATGAGGCTTTTGAGTTCCCTGTTTTCTCTTTCAAGAGATTCCTGCACCACAGGGGAGGGATCCATGTCATTCAGGGCGGTGAGAGATTTCTCAAGATAGGCAATACGTTCTTCGTATTCTTTGATTTGCTTCAGGATGGCAAGCTTGGTTTCTTCGGAAAGGGTATTTTGTCGGTTCTTGTTCTCGAGAGCCTGGCAGGCGACACGGGCGGTTTCTCTCACATAGGGAGGTTCATTCATGTCTTCAGCTAACTGGCGAAAATAAAAGAGAAGAGCCTCTTCGTGTTGTTCAGGGGTGATGACACCATTTCGGAGAAGGATGTAGCCAATCGGTTCTGTGTAATTGGTGGTCTGAATATTGTATTCTTGTTCTTCGAGAGCCATCTGGAGTTGTTTTTCGGTAATCATCTTGAGATGAAGAAGTACCTCTCCGAATTTCATAGCGTAGCCTCCTGAATGGGATATACATTTTATCGGCAAAATACTTCAAATATTGAGACTCATAATGAAGGAAGAGGGCTTCTTTGAGGAGGATATCCTGAAAAGAATGTTACCAAAAAATTTCCCCTCTTGCTTTTTTTTGATTTTTCGTTATACTGAAAGGACAAAGAGAGAGGAGGAAACCGATGAAAAGACAAGGGTTTTTCTTGATGTTTCTGGTGCTGGTGGCCTGTGGGCCGTCTCTGTCTCTGAAGGATCTGCCACCGGATAGAAATGAGATGGTCTATGTGCCTGAAACGCGAAAAATCGTTATCTACCAGATGATGACTCGCCTTTTTGCCAACACCAATACCAATCGCGTGTTTTATGGAAGTATGGCCCAGAATGGGGTGTCTCGTTTTAACGACATTACGGATACGGCGCTGGATGCCTTGAAAGCGTTTGGGGTAGACTACATCTGGTATACGGGAGTGATTGCCCATGCGACGATGGAGGATTTTCGTCAGTATGGGATACCGTTAGATGACCCTGATGTGGTGAAGGGAAGGGCTGGTTCACCCTATGCTATCAGGGACTATTATGATGTTTCTCCGCTTCTTGCGTACAACGTCCCGAAAAGGATGGAGGAATTTCAGGCTCTGGTGGAGAGAACCCATAAGCATGGGATGAAGGTCATCATTGACTTTGTGCCCAATCATGTGGCTCGTGGGTACAAATCTCTTGCAAGGCCCAAGGGGGTGAAAGACTTAGGTGAGGGGGATAATACCAATGTGGCTTTTGATCCGAATAACAATTTCTACTATCTTCCCGGAACGGCTTTTGAGGTTCCCAAAGGGTATGACCCGGCGGGGAAGGATATAACCCTTCTGGGGGAGGATGGTGTTTTCAGGGAGATTCCGGCAAAGGTGACAGGAAATGATGTGTTCTCCTCTAAACCCTCCATGGGAGACTGGTTTGAAACCGTGAAATTGAATTATGGAGTGGATATCCAGAATAAAAGAAAGACCTATTTTGTTCCTATTCCCAATACCTGGATCAAGATGAGAGATATTCTTCTCTACTGGGCAGGGAAAGGGGTAGATGGTTTCAGGTGTGATATGGCAGAGATGGTTCCTGTGGAGTTCTGGGGTTGGGTGATTCCTCAGGTGAAGGAGAAATACCCTCAGGTGATATTTATCGCAGAGATTTACAACCCTTCAGCTTACAAGAAATATCTCAGTGAAGGCAAGTTTGACTACCTCTATGACAAGGTTGGTCTCTATGACTCTGTGAAACCCTTCATGAAGAAAAAGCCCACCTATGATAGAAAAGGCTTTTATTATGCCTGGCTGAAGGTGAAAGATTTTTCAGATCGTATGCTTGCCTTTCTTGAGAACCATGATGAAGAACGGATTGCCTCCAAAAATTTTGCTGCTGATCCGTGGATGGGAGTACCAGGGATGACCGTGGTGGCCGGTGTGTACGCTGGTCCTGTGATGATCTATTTTGGGCAGGAGGTAGGAGAACCTGCGGCGGGCAAGGAAGGATTTGGCGGAGATGATGGTCGGACCACTATTTTTGACTTCTGGGGTGTGCCAGAACATCAGAAATGGGTGAATGGGGGGCGGTTTGATGGAGGTCTTCTCTCAGAGGACCAGAAAAAACTTCGCTCCTTTTATCAGAAGCTTCTCACCACAGTGAAGACCCATCCGGCGCTTGCTGGTGGGAGAATGTATGATCTTGCCTTTGCCAATGAACCTGTGCAAATTGGTGAGAAAAAGCTTCCTCAGAGTGAAGGGTTTAGTGATGGGATTATTGCCTTTGCGCGCTATACAGAGGGGAAAATGGTTGTGGTTGTGGCGAATTTTGAGAGGGAGGAAAAACGCTTTGTTCTCAAGCTTCCTGAAACTCTCTGGAAGGCGGCTGGGCTTCCTGTGAAGGGAAGTTATGTACTTCGGGATCTTTTGGGAACTCTTCCTGATGTGTCGTTTGAGGCCGGGAAAACAACCAACAGGCTTTTGAAAACAGCGGGGGTTCCTCTGGTGCTTCCGCCGGTTTCAGCGGCTCTCTATGAGGTGCAAAAGCCCTGAAAAAACAGGTTTTGCCCCGGCGATATGCCGGGGCAAAACAAATTTTTGATAGAAGAGAAAGAGAAGAAAAAAGGATTTATCTTTTGCCTCTTGTTGAGCCGATAATAGTATGAAAGGAAGGGGTATGAAACTGGAAAGACGGATGGCCCTTTTTACCGGTGTGCTTTTGTTTGTCTCTCTTCTCTTTGTTTTTGTGTTCCTTGATGTCTTTTTTATGTACATTCTTCGCCGGGAAATGCGCTCGACGACCATGAAAATGTTTGAGATTTTTGTAGAGGATGTCGAGCGTTCGTTTTCTTCTCCTGAGGCAGTTTTTGATAGCAGTGGCAGGCTTCTTTCGGGGAAGGACCCTGGAATAGGGGAGAAAGTGGGGATGTCGTTTTTTCAGCAGCAAGAGAATCTTTCTGCTGGGGGGCTTCTCTGGATCAATGGGGTTCCGTATGTGTGGCTCAGGGAGAAAGAGACACTTTCCCTTGTGCCTATTCGCCCACTTTATCATGCGTCGGCCGCAGAAGAGTGGGGGCTTTTTTTGGTTTCGTTTCCTAAATACCAGAATGTGGTGCTCACGAAATTTCCCCTTCTTCAGAATAAGTGGCAGGAAGTAGTAAAACAACAGGCGGCAAGGCTTTTGACGGAAGGGAGTGTTGGGCCACTCTTTGCGTATGATGGGGTATGGTTCATGCGGGTTCTGAGGCCTGGTCTTGTCATCGTGGGGTATCTTGAGGTGAGGCTTTTTAGTGTGCTTGTACGACACTTTGTGTATATTGGGGTTACCATTCTGGTTCTTGCTTTTCTGGTGTATCTTGTGGTGCAACATCGGGTATTCGGACGTTTTGCGAAAACGTGGCGTTCTTTTTTAGAGGGGGTGAGTCGCTTTGAGCATCAAGATTATCACTATCGGATTCCTGTAGAAGAGGGTATCGTGGATGAGATGCGGGAGACAGTTCTTGCTTTCAATCGTTTGGCGGAGACGCTTGAGGCAAGTTATTATGCCAATGACAAACTCTTTCAGCAACTTCGGTACAATTACTATCATGATAAATTGACAGGGCTTCCCAATGGGAACAAGTTCTTGGAGGATTTTTCGACGTTTGAACATCCCAATCTCCTTCTCTTTGATATTGAGAACTTCAGTGAGTGGAACATGTATTTTGGGAGTAGCATGGGGGATAGGGTACTTGTCCAGACGGCCCAGCGGCTTTCAAGCCTTTCCATTTATCCAAGGACTTTTCTGTATAAACTCTGGGCGGATAGGTTTTTGTTGGTTATTGATCAGCCGATGGAGAGAAGAGAACTTGAGGTGATGGCCACCTATTTTCTTGAAAATCTTTCCAATCTTGCCTATGATGTGGCCGGGCAACAGATTTATCTTTCTTTTATTGCCGGGATACTTGGCGCCAATCTCCTTTCTGCGGGGGTGGAAGGCAATGCGGTTCTGACGGCGATGGCAGGTCTTCTCAAAAAAGCGAAGGTGATGCATACCTTCTTTTTCATTGCTGAGGACATGAAAGAAATCTCTCACCAGACCGAGGAAAATCTCAAAACCCTTGGCAAGGTAAGAGAGGCTATTCAGCATTCGTATTTGGTGAACTTTTATCAACCCATTGTCAATAACCATACGGGGAAGGTGGAAAAGTATGAGGCGCTTGTTCGGATTCAACTTCCTTCCGGGGAGATGATACCGCCCCTTACTTTTCTCACCTTGGCTAAACAGGCCAAGCTTTATTCGTTTATCTCAAGGGCGGTGGTGATGCATGCCTTAGATCATTTTAGGACCATGCCCTATCAGGTGTCTATCAATTTTACCCCCGAGGATTTGGCGGATAAAAAACTCAAGCATTTTCTTTTGACGTCTTTTTCCAACTTTGATGATGCTGGTCGTATTGTGATGGAAATTACCGAGTCGGAAAGTATTCAAAACTATGAGGAGATCAAAGAGGCCCTGCAACCCTTTTTGGCTTTGGGGTGCAAATTGGCCATTGATGACTTTGGGGCAGGGTATTCGAATTTCTACCATGTGTTTTCATTGAGACCCCATTTTATCAAAATAGATGGTTCGCTTATCAAAAACCTTGATAAGGACGAGACAGCCTATAGTCTTGTTCGTTCTATATGCCAACTTGCGAAGGATTTAGGGGCCAAGACGGTGGCAGAATATGTCCACAATGAGGTGGTCTGGCAAAAGGTGAAGGAACTTGGTATTGACTATGCCCAGGGGTTTTATTTCAGTCCACCTGTGCCCTATGAAAAATTGTTTGGAAAGGAGTAACGGATGGATGGCAATATCATTCAGATGATTTCGGAGAGTTTTCAGAGAATCAATCGGGTAGGGTCTCTTGTTGGTTTTCTCATAGGCTTTGCTTTGAGCGGACTTATTTTTGTGTGGTTTCGGGAGGTGATCAAACGATATCGCAAGACGGTGATAGAGATCCCTGTGATGAAAAAGATCCGTTCTCCATTAGTGGTGAAACCGAAGATTTCTCCGGCTCAATATGAAGCCATTCAGGACCTGATTACTGACTTCAAAAAGGTAGAAAAGACAGCCCAGGCAGTACCGGCGTATGTTCTTGAGCGTTATAGTGAGTTTTTTCTCCATTCTCTCAAGAGACTCCAGGTGAGCAAGCGACATGAAAGGGAACTCAAGCGTATCTATCCCCTTCTGGTTGGCTATCATGTGGAGTGTGAGATTGTCAAGGATGGAAAATTTTATCTCTTTGAAACAGAGGTAAAAGAACGGGTACCATCTGGTGTGGTTCTTCGCTATGTGCCAACCCTTCAGTTTGTGATTGACAAAGGGGATGAAATGGTGATAGCCTATACGGTGGAGCGTTTTCATTTCAGGGGCAAGGTGAGGGTGCTCGAAGTGAGGCTTAATGATACCTTTGTGATTTCTCTGCCAAAGGAAATCTATCTGTCTGCGGAGCGGCGGTATGAGAGGTTGCCCTTTGGGATTACGGTCTTTTTGCGGGATATTCGTCAGCAACAACCGGCCAAGGTGCTTCTGATGGATCTCAGCTGGGAGGGGTGTCGTATTCGTGGTCCCCGGTTGGATAAAAAGGCGGTGTACTATCTTCTCATTCCGAGGGAGAGAGGAAATATTCAACTGGAGTGTGTGGTGGGGCGAGAGATTCTCAGACAGGAGGATGAGTATGTGTACAGTCTCTCGTTTCTCTATCTTCCGTATGAGGTTCGTCAGGAACTTATGCATCTTTTGAAAGAAAAGGCCCTTGAGATTAAGCTTGCCACTACCCATCCTGTTTCTGGGATGGGGACACCCCATGAGTAGCCATGGCGAGGATTTTCCATCGTTATCTAGAGGAGGCTTTTTTCGCCTGTCGAGGGCGTAGGTACTGGTTTGTGGGGAGTTTTCCTTCGGTGCTGGTAAAGGAAGCTTTTGGCAGGATACACCCGGAGAGGGATGTGGATTATTTTTATGGGGGAGAGGGGAATAGATTCTGGCCAACGTTAGCGAGGATTTTTTTTCGTCGGGGACTGGTGGATTCAGAGAGACTCTCTGGGGGATGGGAAACAAAAGAAGCTATCGAAGAGAGAAAGCGTCTTCTGGACGTGGGAGGGCTGGGGATAACCGATCTCTATAGAGAGATTGAGAGTGAAGGAAAAGCCTCAGATAGGGATATTGTTCCTCTTCGATGGAATCCGTATTTGGAAGAGATAGTTTTTCAGGCGGAGGTTCTTTTTCTCACCAGTCGTTATGTGGTTTCTCATCTTGAAAAAGCATTTGAACATACAGAGAGTGTTCGACAAAAGATAGTCTGTCTTCCTTCTCCCAGTCCCCTGTCTCGCCTTGCTGGCTATACAGATGAAAAACTTGAGAGAAAGTATGAGGAGATTCTTTCGCTTTTTCTTCCTGTATTCAGAGAATAAAGACCCTTGCAGGGCTCTTTTCTTCCCCTGTCTGGGCCAGGGGCTACGCCCCTGATAAAATAGTTTGGAGGGAACTTACCAGCGCACCCAGATTCCTCCGTATCCATAAATTCCTAAGGGGGATATATTGGTTTTTCGGCTGGAGTAATCCTCGGTGTAGCTGTAGTATACCTCTCGGTAGTTGTAGATGTTCATGATTTGAATATATAATCCCCACGGCAGTCCCCACCAGGTTGGGGTCCATTCGAGTTTTAGGTTTAACTGATGTTTATCTGGGAGTTTTTCCGAGAGAAAAGGACCATACTTTGGAACATAAACGGTATTGGTGCCAATAGAAATGGCATCTGCTCCTTCAATGGGTGTGATAAAGCCCCTTGATTGGTACTGAAACTCGGCCGTGAGACTCCAGTGCCTTGCAAAGTCCCATATCGCAGTGAGGTTTGCCCTGTAAGCAGGAATGGAAAACCAGGTGTGGAGGGGAGCCCGGGCGTACTGCCAGGCGGAGGCGACGCTACTCTGGATGTTGCCATTCTCATCGGCGCTGATAGAAACGCCAGCAAAACTGTTGGGGTCAGTACCCTCTTCAAGGTAGTACCACTCGTTTCGGAAGCTTCCACTTATCCAGCCATAGAGAGGGAATCCTCCTTTCAGTTTCCGTACAAAGAGTTCTATACCGGCAATCTCTCTTTTCATACCACCACTCTGGAATTCCATCTGGATATTGGATACCCGACTGACAGGGTTTTCGTAGTGTTTCACATACGCTTCTGTATTGATTTCCCATACCTCTGAAAGGAGCCATTGGCCTCCAAGGGTGGCATGCCATACACCGGGGATGTTTCGTTTTTCCTCATTGGTGGTGTAGAAAGCAAAGATGAAGGGCTCTGTTGGCCACTGGGAGAGATGGCCAATACCTACAAAGAGCTTACTCTCTTTGGAAAAACGCCATTCGGCATTGAAACGGGGATCCAGAGAAAAACGATTGGCCACAGGGAAAGAGTTGATTCGTATCCCGGGAAGAAGCACGAGTTTTTTCTCAAAAAGCGCCCACTCTATGCCGCCAAATCCCGCAAAAAAGGCGGTGTTCGTAGAAGCCACGGTTTCAGCAAAGTTGGTGTACTCAACCTGCAGGGTGATGATGTTGGTGTAGAGTCCTCTCACCACATTGGAATAGGAAATAACCGGGTAGAACATGACCTCTCCCCCTCCAAAAAGAGAGAGGTTTTCCGAAAGAAAGAATCGGGGCATGAGGCGATAACGGAGAAAAAGCCACCGGTCCTCGAAGCGTGTGGTCACATTCGTCTGAAATTCAAGTCCTCCGATATTGTCGTTTTGGAGAAGATTCAATGACTGCTCTATCACGAGGTTTGAACTTACTGAATGTGTCCACTCAAGATTACACCCGAGATAGCGGTACAAAAACCCTCCTTTGATCTCGTTTCCTGGTTCAAGATTGGTAAAATACCCCGGTTCAAGGGAGATAAGGTAGCTGAAAAGGACTTTGTCAGCGTTGTGTTTATACTGGATTTTGCCGTGGATATCGAGATAGTAAGGGATCTGGATGTTGCGGGTGTCGGTACTTTCCTGGAAAAAGAGGGGCAAAACAAGGTCATAGTAGGTTCTTCGTATCCCATTTGCCCATTGCCATGTGTCGTCTTCGGTTTTGCCGTAAAGGGTGAGGTAGGTGGAGAGAAGGCCTGTATGGAGTTTTCCATGGAAACCGACGGGTGGGTTTATCTGTCTCACTGAGAGAAAACCAGAGAGAATTTGACCATATTCCACCGGGGCCACGCCTTTGTAGAGGACCATTTCTTCGAGCATATCATCAATGAAAAGCGAATCCGGAATAATTCCCCGATGAAAAAAACTTCTCAAAAAGAGTCCATCAAGATCGGCAGCGGTTTCAAAACCTTCTCCCCCTCGAACACTGAGTTTTGAGCCTGTTCCCATATCGCTGGAGGAGATGGACTCTACGCCGGGCATTTGTTTGAGGGTATCCACAGGATCGGAGGTGAGGGAGGATGTGGCTTTCTGGATATCGGTACGATGTACCGTCGTTTTTGCCGTAGCCCGTTGTCTTTCAGCAGTGACCTCAATCTCTCCACCTGAGGCGGTGGGGAGTGGAGTGAGGTAAAGAGGGAGAAATACCTTCTCTTTGGGGAAGAGAGTAGCCTTTTCGCTGTAAAATCCTGTGACCTTGGTTTCTATCAAGATTTTTTCCTGGGGGATATCTTCAAAAACAAAGTATCCCCTTTCGTCACTATAGGCGATAAGAGGGATCTGGTTGGAAGCCTTGAGGACAATAGTGCCATGTTTAATAGGTTCAAGGGTAAACCTGTGGAGAAGCCTTCCTTCAATGGTGATACCTCTCACAAGAAGAGGGACAAAAATAAACCAAAGAGAAAACAGGTGTTTCATGGGTTTCTCCTTTTCTGTGGCCTCTGGTATAGTATAATGAGAGAGTGTGTGAGATGCCACTTACTTTAGTCGGAAACGCAGGGTAAACTCCAGCACAACAGGCATAGGTTTTCCTCCGGCTCGTGCAGGAGAGAAACGGGCTTTGGAGAGGCTTTTGAGAGCGGCCTCGGAGAGGAGTTTATCAGGGCTTTTGACCACCTCGATATCCTCGACCTCGCCTCGTTCGTTGATGTAGAGTTTTACCACCACAGCCCCTTCAATACCAAGGCGTCGTGCTTCCTCGGGATAGTCGGGGGAAATGCGAGAGAGGGGCACAGGAAGATCATCCACTAAATAAAAGGGCAGGAAGTCTTTTGATGGTGGGGGTGGGGTTTCTGTGGTGTTGGTCTCTATTTCCTCCACAGGGGGTTTCTCTGAGGGAGTGATATCCCCTTCCTTTTTGGGGGTGATGGGGGTTGGCTGTTGGGGTTGAGGCTTGTATTCCTGAAAATCAATCACGGTGAGGTACGAGAGATCAACGTAGTGTTTCTTTCGCCAGGTAATGCGCATGGAAAAACCCACCGCTACCACAAGATGGATGAGAAGAGAAAGAAGAATCCAGTATCGCATTCTCATAACTCCTCCCGACAGACAAACGAAAGGCGGATAGGACGATTTTTTCGTAGTGTTTGTACCACCTCGTCTATCTTTTCAAAGGCAAGGTTTTTGTCCGCGATGATCTGGACAATGGGTTTTCGGAAAAGCGCGGCGTGTCTTTCGTGAAGAAACTGGATTTCGGCAAGGCTTTTTTCGTTTCCTTTGTAGTAGAGTTTTCCCTCTTTGTCTATAAAAACCGTAAAGATTTCCTCCTGGGGAATCTGGGCTACCTTTTTTGCCGCCGGGATCTCTATCTCCAGTTTTCGGCTCTGGTCAAGGGCTGTGGTCACAAGAAAGAACACCAGAAGGAGAAAGGCAATATCTCCCATCGCGACCACAGGGAGAGAAGGAGGGAGAGTGATAGGTAGCCTTTTCATGGGACTACCCTCAACGAGATTTCTTTGCCACGGTCCTGCAAAAGGGAAAGCACACTCACCACCTCCCCGTAGGCAAGTCCTTTCTCGACTTCTACGACGAGGTATCGCTGTGGAAGAAGAGATAAGGCATCCGCAAGAGAGGTTTTTTCCACCACTTTGCCGGCTAAAAAGAGGCCATTTTTCCCTATGTGGAGGGTGGTAATCTCCTGTTTGTAAACTTCTTTGGGGAGGGATTCTTTCTTTGGGTAGGCAAGAGGAATACCTGTTTTCACCGCAAAGGAGGCCGTGATAAGGAAGAAAATAATCAAGAGAAAAGCTATATCGGATTGGCTGGCGGTAGGGATTTCTACGACAGCCCGTTTACCTTTCACTTTCATGTTCTACTATCCTCTCAATGAGATTTTCTCCTGCTTCCATGGTTACCTGTGTGAAGCGCTCTAACTTTTGTGTGAAGAGGCTATAGAAGAAATTGATGGTAATGGCTATAACAAGACCTACTTCGGTGGTGATGAGAGCCTCATAGATTCCCTTGGCGACAAGGGTGATGGATACCTGGTCAGCAAGGGCAATAGAGCGGAAGGCTCCAATCATTCCGGAAACGGTTCCCAAAAATCCCACCAGGGGGGCAAGATTGATGATGGCCGACATCATGGTAAATCCCCTTTGGAGTTCTCCTATATGGGCGTTGAGTTCCATCTCCAAAACCTTATCGAGGTCTTCAAGACGTTTTCGTTTTGAAGAGAGCCGGAAAATTTCTTTCAAAACCGAGGCAGTTCGGGATTTTCCTTCTTTTACCTTTTGTTCGATCTCGGAGAGAGAAGCCTCTGATTTGCAGAGAGAAAGAAACTCCTCTTCGCAAAGTTTTTGTCTGAAGGTGTAGAAGACAAACCGTTCTAACACATAGGCAAGCCCCAGAACTGACAGGATATAAAGAGGGTACATGAACACCCCGCCCATTCGGTGAAACTCAAGAAGTGTGTCCATGAAGCTCACTTTTGCTACCGTTTTTGAGGGAGCTTCCTGGGCGATAGTGGAGAGATTGGTTTCCTGAGCAAAGCCTGTGCTTACCACAGCCAAGAGTGTCCAGAGCCATTGTTTCATAATCATCCTCCTAAAATTCTATTCGCATACCACCAAGGATCATAAAGGAGAAATCCTTGATGGGGATTTTTTTGAGTTCATTGTTTACCACAGCATACTGATAATCAACGATATTTTCGTGGTTGTAAATATTGAGGAAGGCAATATAGGATGAGGATTCAAACTTGAGTCCAAAGACCTTGAGAAAATCAAAAGGACTGGAAGGGAAGGTGATCTTGAGGTCGAGACGATGATAGAGGGGTGTCCATTCGCTGTTATACTTTCCGGGGAAGAGATAGTATTGGGTACCTACCCCGGGTATATCCTGGACGATAAAATTGGTCACAGGGGTATAGGGGTGCCCACTCATCAACTGGAATTCCAGTCCGACTTTCCAGTTGTAGAGCCAGTCTATCCATTTGCTACCCGACTTGTAGCGGTTGATGAGTTCAAGTGTGAGGGAGAGGGTATGTTCTCTGAGGAAAGAGGGGGTATACCATTCATCAATTGGCACAGGAGAGGGATCATAAGGGTTTACGGGCCCCATATTGGTGACTTTTTCATCAGCGTGGACATAGGTGTAGGTAATCCAGCCGCTCCACCAGTCGTTTTTCTCTTTTTTCTTCTGGAGGAAGAAAGCTCCTCCGTAGGCGACACGTTCTTTGTCGTTGTTGAAATTCTTCTCTGTATCTTCTGCGATGAGGTCTTCGTACCACTTGCCGAAGCCTTCGACACGGAATACCCATCGAGAAGAGGTGTACTCAGTTCCTCCTATGAGATGGCGTGCCTTTTGCGAGATGAGATCAGGATTTCCATATTCTTCGTTGAGGTAGGTGCCAAACCATGGGAACATGCCATAATATCCCCCACGGACGTAAAAAGAGAGGTTTTCTGTGGCTTCCCATTTGAGTCCTCCAGCAGGGGTGAAAAGAGATTCCTGGGTTTGATCGAAGTACTCCCCACGCCCTCCAACTTCCAGGATCCAGGAGGAAAGAAATTCCCAGTTGTCCTGAAGGTAGGCCTGAACATAGGGGTAGCGACTATTGCTTATGTTTATATCGTAGGAGGCATAGTTGGTCCAGTTGCCCAAGGCATCCACTCTATAGAAATAGGCCTTGTAGAGGGTCTCAGGCATCCATGAGTAGAGGCTCATTCCGCCTAACTGGATCTTGTGTCTTTTGATAGAATTGATATAGAGATTTCCTGCTCCCTGAAGATAGACTACCTTTTGAGTCCATGTTTGTTCCGAGACAGGGGCCGCATAGAGTCTTCCATTATTCTGGAGGTAAACGGTACCAAAGAGAAGATCAAACGCATCTTTTTCGTTGAAGCTATGGTCGTATTTCACGAGGCCAATGGCCTGGAAAATACCATAGGTAAAATCTCCCGCCATGGGTTCTCCGTTCTGGGGATCACCGGTGAGTTTCCATTTCATACCCTCGTCTCCGGCGTAGAGAAGAAGGCTCAATTTGTCAGAGGAAGTGGGACGCCATACCCATTTGAGGATACCGTCGGTGGTATAGGGAAATTGTTGCCCAGCTCTGTCTGGCATAAAAAGGGGAGCCGTGAGGTCATAAAAGGTTCGCCTGATATTGAAGTAGAAGGTCTGATTGCTGGTGAGAGGACCATCCAGTCCTACTTCCATGGTGGCACTGGACATATCCCAGAAGCCGTGGAGTTTTTCTTTGTTGCCTTCTTTCACTTTTACCACCACCTGGCCGGAAAGTCCCTGGGCATAGGAGGCAGGGTAACCTGCGGTGTACAGATCAATGGTTTCTATCCAGTTTGGATTGAACATGCTGATGCGGCCGTTCCAGCGCTGTGATTGGAGGATGAAAAGCCCATCAAGGTAGTTCATCTGTTCGAATTGGTCTCCTCCCTGGATGTACATAGCGGCGTCGAACATAGAGCCACTACTTCCTACCCCGGGCATGGTCTGGAGAACTTTCGTGGCGTCGTTATAGAAGCTCTGCGAAACGCTTTTCACTTCTTCCTGAGAAATAACCTTGGCGGTGGGGACTTTCCCCTGTTCTCGTTTCCCCTCAACCGTGATTTCTCCCCCTGAGAGATGAATGCGGGAGAGAGAGACAGTTCGTGTCATCCCACTTGCAGGAAGAATGAGCTGGCTGGTGTGTTTTTCGTAGCCTGGTTTGGCTATGATGAGGGTATAAGCCCCCTCTTCAAGAGAAAAAGTGACCCGACCGGATTCATCAGTGGTTTCCTGAAGACCTTTTTCTTTGATCAGTACCATCGCGTCGGCGACAGGTTTGCCCTTGTCGGTGATCACAATGGTGAGGGTTGCCCCCTGAAAGGTACTGGCCAATAACCAGAAAATGATGAGGTATTTTTTCATAGTGCCCTCCGTACTCTCTTTCATCTGAAAATACTATACTCTCGGTATAGTGTTTTTTCAAGTGAGAAGACAGGAAGAACGAGGGGAAGTGTAAAAATTTGACTTTCCCCCCTGTTTGTGTCATAATCATTTGCCTTGAAAAGGGATGGGGTATGAGAGAAACAGAAAGTAAAAGGGATTTTCTTGTGATTGGGCTTGGACGATTTGGGACCCATTTGGCGGAGAACCTCATTGCACAGGGGGTTCCTGTAGTTCTCTTAGACAAAGAGGAAAAGAATCTCCGGGCTTTTCGAGAGAAACCGAATTGTTTTCTCAAGATCTGTGATGCCACCAAGGAAGAGGAATTGGCCAATGTGATAGAGGATAGCCAGATTCAATCGGCGGTTGTCTGTATTGGAGAGGATATTACTGCCAGTGTCCTTATAGCCCTGATTCTCAAAAATCATAATGTGCTTAATATCTATGCCAGGGCCAATACCCGTGAACATGCAGAGATTCTCAGGCTTTTGGGGGTGACCGAGATTATAGAGCCCGAAAAAGAGACCGCTCAAAAATGGGCACGCACCCTGGTCAATCAGGGGGAACTTATTGTTTCTTATCAGGAACTGAGCAATGAGTATGTGGTTGTTGAAGTAGCGGCCACCACTCCTATTATGTATATGACTATTGAGGAACTGGATCTTCGGCAGAAATTTCACCTCAATATTGTGGGGATACGCCATCGGTATGGAGAACTTGATGAACATTTTTCTCCCCGGTTTTCTGAGGTGTTGTCTGTTCCTCCTGATCCAAAGTATGCGATTCAGGAGGGGGATCGCCTGATTGTGGCCGGGAAGGATGAACACATTCAGCGTTTCAAGGACTTCTTGTTGGGGAAGTCTTCATGATGGTGGACAAGAGGAAAAAACCTTTGTCGCTTTCGGGTGAGTTTCGCTGGATCGATCGTATTCGAAACACCATCGGAGGAACACCTGAAGGGGGTATAGGAATAGGGGATGATGCCGCCGTCATACCGGAAGGTCTTCTCTGGACCACAGATGCGATGGTGGAGGGGGTGCATTTTCTTTCCTCGTGGCCTATGGATGGGGTGGGATACAAGAGTCTTGCCAGTAGTGCCAGTGATATTGTGGCTATGGGAGGAAAACCCCTTTATGCTCTTCTCACCGTTGGGCTACCTCTTTCCTTTAGCGATGTGATGTACGAGGCTTTTCTTGCTGGCTTTGAGAAGGCGATGGGAGATTTTGGGATTGTTCTCCTGGGAGGGGATACGGTGAGGTCGGGGACACTTTTTTTTTCTCTTACTGTCCTTGGCAGACCCTTTGAGAAGCCGGTCCTCCGTTCTGGGGCTCAGGTAGGAGATAGTATTTATGTCACTGGGACTTTGGGGGAAAGTGCTTTAGGACTTGAGGTATTGTTGGGGAAAGAGATCCATGGCGAGAAAAAAGAGGAATGGGCACGCAGGCATCTCTATCCCCCATGTCGGGTATCCCTTATGCAGGTGCTGGTTTCTTCCTACCATCTAACGGCAGCGATTGATTGTAGCGATGGTTTTGTGGCTGATCTTGACCATATTGCCGACGAAAGTGGGGTAGGATATGAGGTGCATATAGAAAGAATGCCTGTACCGGAAAGAGAAAGGGGGAATTCTCCTTTTGAACTTCCCTGGTCGTATGCTTTAGGAGGGGGGGAGGATTACGAGATTATTTTTACCTCACCGGAAAAGATTCCCCCGGTAGTAGCCGGGGTTTCCGTGACGTGTGTGGGGAAAATTGTAGAGAGGGAGAGGCAACTTTTCTGGTATGGAGAGAGGGTGGAGAGAGAAAATATTCGTAGAGGATATACACATTTTTGAGGAGAAAGGGATGAAACGAATTGTCTGGTTGTTTTTTCTTTTCGCAGGCATGATGTATGCAGATCATCAGATTCTGAGTAACGGGAAGATCATGGCGGGGCTTTATGATGATACCTCTTTTGGGCTTTCGTTTTCTCTTGATGGGGTGGGTGTGTTTCTTAAACCAAATCGTCCGCCAACATCTCTTCTTATGATGTCTATTGATGGAAAAATAATTCCTGTGGGTTCGGCGGTGGGATTTTTTCATCAGAGACCGGTGTTCACCAATGGGGGGATTTTTGTCTCCTGGGAGGCAAGGGGGCTGAAGTGGGATATTTTTCTCTCCCCTTTGAAAAAAGAAGATCTTGGTGATGGGGTTTTGGTGGTTTTGGCCATTACCAATGTCGAAAAAAGGGCAGCTTCTTTTGGCGTGCAACTTCTTTTTGATGTGGTGGCTCCTTTTGCCTCTCCTCTTGTGGTAGGCAATGGGAGTGTGAAAATTACTCAGGAAACCCTTCTTCAGGGCAGGACACTGATCACTCAGTGGGCGGTGTATAGTCAGGAAACCAATCTCCCGGGTTTTACCATAGTGGCTCAGAATCCTCTCTGGCAGAGGGGGGCCTTTGCGGAATGGAAGCAGTTTTATGATTATCCAGGCGAAACCCCTGTGAGGAGAGTGCCTCTCTTTGGACTTTTGCCAGCCACAGGAGTGACGATGTTTTATCCCGTGCAAAAGCTTGAGGCAGGGGCTTCTCGTGTGATCACCTACTGGATGGGGGTATCGCTTCCTCCAGAAGGGGTGGTGAAGACGAAAGAAGTACCAAAGCCTTCTTTGCGGGAGGAAAAAGCCGTTTACTCAAATGCTGTGGCTGAAAATCCCCCAACGAACGTGATGGCGACTAATGTAGAGATCCCACCTGTGGCTGAGGAAAAACCTCAGAAAGTGGTACAGGAAACTCCAAAAGAAGAACAGAAAAAAGGAGAAATCACAGAGTGGCGTGTGGTGATAGATGAGTTTGCTTTTGCTTCAGCCATACTCACTGAGGCTCATCAACAAAAGCTTGAAGAGTGGTTTGCCTCTCTCGAAAATCCTTCCTCCGTTGTTTTTGAAGTGATTGGCCATGCGGATGAGATTGGTTCTCTTACGGTAAATCAGAAAATGGGGAAAGAACGGGCAGATACGGTAGCCAAATGGTTGAAAGCTCGTGGAATTCCCGGGCAAAATATCGTGATAATCTCCAAGGGGGAAACCGAACCAATAAGCGAAGAGAGGGCAAAGAATCGACGGGTGGAGATTAGAGCAAAAAGAAAAAAATAGCAAAAGAGAGAAGACTGCTTGAAATTTTTTGAAAACCCTGTATAATGTAAAGAAGAAAGTTCCAAGGAGGGCGTCATGCTTGGCAACAAAAAAGATGAACTGGAGAGGCTCAGGGCAGAAAATGAGGCATTGAAGAAGAAAGTTGAAGAGTATCAAAAGATTATTGAGATGTATGAGAAGGTTTCTTCTCTCACCCGTCAGGAACTTATAGAGAGGGATCAGCTTCTTGAGGCCCATGAGATTGTAGAAAACCTTTCTCGCAAGGAACAGCTTGAACAGAACAAAGTAGTCAGGGCTATGGAATCCACGGTTGAGTTGGCCAATCAGGAAAAAAAGGAGAGGGACGCCATTATTGATGCCTATCAGAAGGCGGTGGATCTTTCCACAAGGGAACTCATTGAGGCCAGGATGGAAATTCGCGCCCATGAAATAGTAGAGGAACTTGCCAGACAGGAACTCATTCAGCAGGAACAGATCAACAAGGCCCATGAGATTGTAGAAGGAATGGCTCGACAGGAGATAGCCTCTCTCAAAACCCAGGTGAAGGATCAGGTGGGACTTTCAGATTATCTCAAACTTCTCGATGCCTATGAAAAGATAGAGGAACTCTATCGCAAGGAAAAGGTAGAAGATGACAGGATCCTTCGGGCGTATGAGATTATTGATGAGCTGAAAAGGCGCCAGATGGTGGACTTGTTCAAGATTATCAAGGCCTATGAGATGGTGGAGGAACTTGCCCGTCGGGAGAGGCTTGATGCGGACAAAACAATCACGGCCTATGAGAATCTTGAAAACCTCATCCAGCAGGAGCTCAAGGATAGGGACAAGATCAATGAGGCCCATGAGGCGGTTGAAGAACTTTTCCGCAAGCAGCTGATTGATGAAGACCAGATGAACAAGGCGCATGAGATTGTTGAGGAATTGGCCCGGAAGGAACTTGCCGAGAGGGACAAGATTATTAACGCTTTTGAGATTGTGAACGAACTGAGTCGCAAGGCCCTGATTGAGGAAGAGAAGATCATTCAGGCGTATGATGTGGTTAACGAACTCATGCAAAGTGAAATGAAAGAAAAGGACATGATTAACAAAGCCCATGAGATTGTGGAAGAACTGATGCGTCGCGAGATCATTGAACGGGACAAGATCAATATGGCCCATGAGGCGGTTGAGGCTATGGCTCGTGAGGAACTTCTCAAGGCCCAGGCGGAGAAGAAGTGTTAGGAGGACTAAGCCAAGCCGCGTCCTACCTGGCCGACGGCTTTGGCCAAGGTTTCATCGGCTGTCTGGATGCTTTTCTGGTTCGCTTCATAGAGACGGTTGATTTCAATCATACGTACCATTTCCACCACGGGATCAACATTGGATTTTTCAAGTGCCCCTTGAATTACCTTGGGGCGTTTGTTCTCAGGGACGATGGTCGCTGGTCCCGAAAAGTCGGTCTCCCTGTACCAGGTATACCCCTCTTTGGCAAGGTATCGTCTCTCAGGAAAGTCCACAATTTTGAGCCTATCAATAAGCGTCATGTTTTTCCATTCGTTGCCCGCTTTGTCCACAAAATCCTCAGGGGAATAATCAAGGTTCACATAGACGTTGCCTTCCTGGTCAATCTTGAAGTTGTTTCTTGCAATACGGATGAAGCCTTTTTCTCCCATGACACGGTTACCATGTTTATCCACAAGGTAACCATCTACTGAGATATTAAAGTTTCCGTTTCTTGTATAGCGTTCTCCCTGTTCTGTCATGACGGTAAAAAAGCCGTCTCCTTCGAGGGCAAGATCAAAGTCATTTTCGGTTTCGAGGAGGCTTCCCTGTTCAAAACGGATATAACTTTCGTTGAACTCAACCCCTGTGCCTAATTTGCCTACCACTGGGGCAAGGTCATAGCTTCCCAAGGGGAATTTGACCACCCCATCGTCATTGATGCGGCGAATGAGCATTTCGGGAAAGGCTTTGGTGACACTGGTTTCTCTCTTGTAGCCATCGGTGTTGACATTGGCGAGATTATTTGCCACGGTGTTCATTTCTTCCATCGTGACCATCATCCCGGATGCGCCGGTGAAAATCGACCTGACCATAGGTTCCTCCTTTTTCCCCTTTTGTGTATCGGCCAAAAAACGGTTTGCTTGAGAAGAGAAAGAAGTGGAAATTTTTGTTTTTTTTTCGTATAATAGGCGGCATGAAAATAGCCATTATTTCTGATATTCATATTTCTGCTTCTCTTCCCTGGACCCAGAAGGTGTGGGAGGCCTTTCTGTCTCGTGTTGAGGCGGAGGCTATTCCTCTTGTGGTGATAGGCGGGGATCTTTTCGAGAGTATTGATGATGCCCACGAGCTTCGGGGGTGGTTTTCTCGTACCCTTGAGAAAACAAAAATCTCCCGTGTTCTCTGGGTGGCGGGTAACCATGACCTCACCAACCCTTCAACAGGCACCCAATTGTATGAACTTTCTGATATGCACTTTGGGGAGAAGGTTGAGGTATGCCTTGTGCCGGATCTTTATGTAGAAGAGGATGTGGAGATTTTGGCCTATCCTTTTCCCCTTGCGCGTACCGAAGAAGAGGGAGAGCGTTTTTCTCCCAGCAGACTTCTTGCTCATTTTCCTCCACCTGAGAAGAGAAGAATAGCGGTGGTTCATGCAGGACTTGCTTCCTGGATTCCTCAGATGTCGGAGGAGGCTGAGGTTGTTCCCAAAGCCTTTGCGAAGATGTTTCAGTGTGAAAGGGTATTTATGGGGCATATTCACCAGCGTAAGGAGGAAGGTGTCTATCGGACCATAGGTTCAGCGCGGGTCTGGAGAAAGGGGGAGGAAGGAGATCATGGCTATCTTGTCTATGATACCGAGGGGCATACTGAACGTTTTGAGGTTTTGCCCGAGGGGAGGGTTTTTCAAGAAAAAGAGGTTTTTGTGTTTTATGACCAGGTGGAGGAAAGAGGCACACAGGAGTTTGCTTCTCATACATGGCTTCATCTTGATCTCTATGGGGTAGTTCAGAGTGATACCCAGAAAGAGGCTATCAAAGAGAGATTTCGAAAAAAATACGCGACATTAGCGGAACTCACTTTTGATGAGGAAGGGCTTTTTCTTTCCTCCACATTGGCCAACCACCCCATCTGGCAGGTCTTCTTGACCAAGTGGCAAAAACGCTATGAAATGAGCCCGGAGGAAGAAAAACCCATCTGGCTTTTAGCCCGGGAGATGTTTGTCAAAGAGTTTCTAAAACAGGGAGGGAAAAAAGGGTGATCAAACGGATGAAACTCACCTCTTTTGGGAAATTTCGGCATGCCTCCTTTGAGTTTGGGAAAACTACACTTTTTGTTGGTCCCAATGAGTCCGGGAAAACCACGCTTTTTGATGCCATTGCCTTAGGTCTCTGTCAAAAAGGAAGGGGCGGGGTGTGGGAGGAGATTCAGAACCGTTATAAACAAAGCGAGAAAAAAGCCCCCCTTCCTGAAATGGAACTTGAAGAGATGGTTGCGCTGGACTACAATCAGTTTTTCAATTTTTTTGCGGTGAGAACTGGCCAGAGTGAAATAGCCTTTGAAGCCAACAAAAACTGGGTTTCAGAGATGCGTTCTCGGCTTCTCTTTGGTGGCTATGATATCACCGCCCTTACGAAGCGGTTTCAAGAACTGGTAGCATCGAAAAAAAATGAAGCGTATCCCAAGCAAATAGAGGGGCTTTCTCAGGCTATTATAAAGGCACAGGATGAATTGAGGGGTCTGGAGAATGAGGCAAGGAACTATCAAAAGGTTTTGGAGGATTTTCAAAAGGTCCAGGGGGAGCTTCACACCTATAAACACCAGGAAGAGGTTTTGCGGAAACAGAGGGAGAAATGCCGGTTAGAGATGGAAGAAATAGAGAAATCTCTTGAGGCTGTTCGTTTCACTCAATGGCTAACCCAGTATGAGGAGTATGTGGAGAAGAAAGATGAACTCTCTCGCCGGTATGCGGCCCTGAATGAGAAGGAGATTACGGAGATAGAGCAAAAGATACATCAGGTTCGTGAGTGGAAGGAGAGAGTGAAATCTCAGGAAGAGGAGATTACGCGCTTTCAAAGCAGTCTTGAGGGGTTTCGGTTTCGGATGAGTTCTCTCCAAAGTCAAAGAGAAAAGACCGATGAAGCCTATCGGAAGACAAAACAGAAAGCGCTCGTCTGGAAGATAGCAGGCGTGAGTCTTGCGGTCATCTCAGCTGGATGTCTTGCAGGGATGGTCCTTTTCCCATCGGTTCCGTGGTATCTCTGGTTGGGTGGCGGGCTTTTTGGGCTTGTGTTTTCCGGGCTTTCTCTTGTGGTGGGGATTCTTTTGGGGATGCGAAGGGAAGAAGACTCTCTCAGACAGGAAATGAACTCTCTCTATGCTGAGGCCCAGAGACTGGGGTTTCTTTCTCTGCGTCCGGCAAGCTGGGAGGCCTTTGTAGCGGAGATGGCAAGACGGGAGAATATGTTAGCTGAACAAAAGCGAAAGATAGAAGAAGAAAAAGATCACCTTGCCAGAGAAGAAAAGGCTATAAAGAAAAGGGAGGAAGATTTTCTTGTTTCTCACCACGTGGCTTCCATAGCGGTGGCACGGGATCTTCTCTCCGAAAAAAAGGCCAAAGAGGCCGAACTTCAGGGACTTCAGAAGGGGCTTGAGTCTTTTGATGCGCTGGACCGGACGCTTTCTCTTGAGGAAAATGCCAGAAAATTGAGATCAAGGCTTTCAATGTTATCTATGCCACTTGATAAAGAAGCGAGTGTACTCAAAGAGAAACGGGAAGAACTCAAGAAGAAGCTTTCTCAAATAGAGAGGGATATAGAAATACTTCGAAGCAAGATTGAGGAAAACTCAAGAAAAGAGGTGGAATGGTTTGCCACTCTCCAGAGGTTAGAAGAAAATATGCATAAATATGCCCGTTTGAAACAGGAGGAAAAGCAACTTGAAGAGAAAAGAGAGCGTCTCGAAAAAGAAAAAATGGCCTGTGAGAGACTGGTTTCCCTTTTTGAGGAAATGGAAATGGAGCAGGCTTCTGTTTTTGAGCTTTTGTCTTCACAGGTGAAAGAGGAATTTGGGGATATCTATCCAGCGTTTCAGGATATTCAGCTCAAGAGTTTTGAGAGAGAAGGGATTCTCTTTTCTGATGCCCTTGGAGAAAAGAGACCTGTGAAGTTTCTCTCGCGGGGAACACAGGATCTCTTCTATCTTGCTCTCAGGCTTTTTTTGGGACAGAGGATGTGGGAGAATCCCAAAACTCCTGGGGTATTTGTCTTTGATGAACCGTTTGCTTCTCTTGATGAAGAAAGAAAACGAGTGGCTCTCAGGCTTTTGCAAAAGTTTCAGAAGAGGTATGGCTGGCAGTATGTGATTTTCACCAAGGATGAGGATTTGCCCCTTCTTATGGAAAAAGAATCCTGGGAGATAGTTGTTCACCGGCTCACAAGAGAGAAAAAAGCGTGAGGGAGAACTTTTCTCCGTACAACATCCCTTTTCTACTTGATTTTTTCCAAGAATTGTGCTATAATAATAAGCACAAGAGCACTCCCCTGTAGCTCAGCAGGCAGAGCAGCTGGCTGTTAACCAGCGGGCCGTAGGTTCGAGCCCTACCGGGGGAGCAGAGCCACCCAGAACCGGGTGGCTTTTTCTTTTTTGGAGAGGTTTTGCTAAATTTGAGTCTTTGTGCTATAATACCTTTACTCTTTTCGCACAGGAGAGTTTTATGAAAGACTATATTCTTGGTATTGCGAAGCAGGCAAGAGAGGTTTTTTATCGGGTTGGGATAGCCAGCACAGAACAGAAAAACAAGGCCCTGAAGGCCATCGCCAACCATCTTCGACAAAAGGCGTCCCATATTCTTGCCGCCAATGCAAGAGACATCGAAGCGTTTGACCAGACGGGTAAATCAAAGGCTTTGCGGGATAGGCTTCTTCTCACAGAGGCGAGGATTGAGGCTATGGCAAAAGGTATTGAGGAGATTGTGGCCTTGCCTGATCCTGTGGGGAGTGGAAACTATATCACCAAACGTCCCAATGGTCTTCGGATTGAGAGGGTGCGTGTTCCTATTGGGGTGATTGCGATGATTTATGAGGCCCGCCCTAATGTTACGGCGGATGCCGCCGCCCTTTGTCTTAAATCGGGGAATGTCGCTATCCTGCGAGGGGGGAGAGAAGCCCTTCACTCCAATTTAGCGATTATGGAGGCCATTCATGAGGGTTTGCGGGAGGCGGATTTTCCTGTTTTTGCGGTGCAGTACATCGATCGGGTGGAACATGAGGTGGTAGATGAGATGCTTCAGCTTTCTGGACTCATTGATCTGGTCATTCCCCGTGGAGGTGAGTCGCTCATTCGCTCGGTGACAGAAAAATCTAAGATCCCTGTGATCAAACATGATAAGGGTGTCTGTCACGTGTATGTGGATGCGTCGGCAGAGAGATCAAAGGCTGAGGCTATTGTGATCAATGCCAAATGTCAGCGACCTTCGGTCTGTAATGCAGCGGAGACACTTCTTCTTCACAGGGATTATCCCTATCGGAAAGAGATGATTCAGGCTCTCTTAGAGAATGGAGTCAAGGTTATTGCCGATGAGGTTATTCGTCAGGATTTTCCTGACCTTCAGGCAGCGACCGAAGAGGACTGGTATACGGAATACCTTGATTATGTGATTTCGGCGAAGGTGGTGGCTTCTTTAGAGGAGGCCATCTCTCATATCAACACCTACGGTTCTCATCATTCTGATGCGATTGTCAGTGAGAGTTACGGCGCCATCCAGAAATTTCTCTCTGAGGTGGATTCCGCCGCGGTGTATGCCAATGCCTCTACCCGTTTTACGGATGGAGGGGAGTTCGGTCTTGGAGCAGAGATTGGTATCTCTACTCAAAAGCTCCACGCCCGTGGTCCAATGGGACTTGAGAGCCTGACCACAGAGAAGTGGCTTGTATACGGAGATGGGCATATTCGTTAAAAGGTCCCAGAAAAGGGCAAAAGTTCAAGAGAGAAGCTTCCCAACCACAACCAGAATCCTACACTCATCCAGGTAACAAAGGGGATGCGAGGGTTTGTTTCTTTTTCGAGAACTTTTATTCCCACCTGTATCCAGGCAGGTACAAGGGAAAAGAGAAGCCACCATCCGAGGTGAAAAATGCCAACGTACCACCCGTAGAGAAAAGCCACAAGAACATCTCCCCACCCGGCCTTTTTCCGGAGAGCCCCGGCGACAAGAACTGTGGCCGGGAGAAGTCCACCCCCGAGTCTTTCCATCCACCAGAAAGAGAGAGGTGAGGTTGTGAGAAAAGAGAGAACCATGAGTATGCCACCCATGGCAAGGGAAAGGGGAAGGGAAATATAACGGGAAGTAAAATCCTGCCAGGCAAGAATAAGCGAAAGGATGCCAAGGGTTATCCAGAGAAGGAGTAAAAAAGCCATGGTTTTTCCTTATTCTACTTCTTTGACCGGGATGTGGGCAAAGGCTCTGAAAAACGTGGAAGAGATATAATTCTCCCGGGAAAGGTTTTCACCACGATTTATTCTGAGGTAGGAGTTGATAACCTTGAGAGAGCCATCTTTCATACGAAAGGCATAGGTCTGAGGATAGCGGAGGTTGAGATAGTCTAGTCCTACTCCTTTTCTCGGGCTATGGTGAATATACGTGATGGTCCCGTGCTTGTCCACATCGATGACGATGGCGACATGGGAAAGGGGGTCGTCCCACCTTCCGTTTCGATTGACATCATAGGTATTGTCAAAAAAGATCAGATCCCCCTTTGACACGGGCAGGATATTGGTATAGACAAAGCGTCTTTTGAGAAGGCCATCATAGAGAGAGCTTACCCCTCCTCTTCCGTTGCCATACACTTCTATGAGATCAATACCAGAGAGATAATAGACATATCGCACAAAACCAATACAATCGGAAGTGAAGCGTTTTCCATCTCTTGCAGGAAAGCTGTATCTTCCCTGAAGAGAAAGGGCATTGGAGACAACAAGATCGTAAAATCGTTCGCTACCCCCATAAAGCGAACTTGCCAGCAGAAAAAAGACAAAGACTTTTTTCACCTTTTTTTTATCGGCACTTGTTTGCAGAAATAAAGTCGGGCAGAAGAAGAGAAAATGCTTTTTGCACTTTTTGTATGGGCAAAAATATGCATATTGCCCATGAAATCGATTGCATTCAAGTTTTCTTATTTTTTTCATATTTTTATGTAAAATCTATGATTAGAGAACGAAATAGTTTTCAGTTTATTTTGGCACGATTTTTGCAATATTTATCTGAAATCTTTTGTAAAGAAAGGAGGTCTGTATGAAGCGTTTCTGGTTTTTGATGGTGGGGCTTCTGGTGGGAGGCTCAATGTTTGCTGGTGTGATGATGCAGGGCTTCTACTGGGATGTTCCCGCAGGTGGCACATGGTGGGATACCATGAAGAGCAAGGCGTATGAGCTGCGCTATATGGCTGGCGGTTATGGTATCAATCGTATCTGGTTTCCTCCTGCTTCCAAAGCCCAGGGAGGCGGGTATTCCATGGGGTATGACCCTCATGACTACTATGACCTGGGGCAATACTATCAGGATGGAACAACAGAAACACGGTTTGGTTCTCAAGCAGAGCTCAAAGCGGCCATTGCGGAGTTCAAGAAGTATGGTATCTCCTGTATGGCTGATATTGTGCTCAACCATCGTTCAGGTGGTGGAAGCGAGTACAACCCCTATACAGGTGGGAATACCTGGACAGATTTTAGTAATGTCAAAAGTGGTATGGCAAAATGGCATTATGATGCCTTTCACCCTAATGGCTATCATAGTTATGATGAAGGGTCTTTTGCTGGTTTTCCTGATGTGTGTCACCATTCTGGTCCAGCCTACAATGATTTCAAGGCATGGTTAAACTGGCTCAAAAATAGTGCGAATGCAGGATTTGATAGCTGGAGGTATGACTATGTAAAGGGTTTTGGCCCATGGGTGGTCAAGGATATGAATGCGGCTTCGTCTCCTACCTTCAGCGTGGGTGAGTACTGGGATGCCAATACCTCCACCCTTGACTGGTGGGCTAATGCAGCCAACTCCTCTGTGTTTGACTTTGCTCTTTACTATACTCTGAGAGATATTTGTAACAATACCTCTGGTGGCGGATATCTCCCCAATGTGTTTGACTATAGCAAGAGCTTTGCTGCGAAGAATCCATGGCGTGCCGTGACCTTTGTAGGTAACCATGATACCGATGAGATTACCAGTGACAAGATGATGGCTTATGCCTTTATCCTCACCTATCAGGGATATCCATGTATCTGGTGGAAGGACTACTATAACTATGGCCTTGCCACTGGCGGTGGTGCTGGTTCGGGTTGGGGAAATGGTATCAAACAGCTTGTATGGGTACGTGAGAAACTCGGTGGTGGTGGTCCTCAGATTGAGATCCTCAAGAGTAACGACGGGGACTTCATCATCTACGGAAGCAAGGGATATTCCACCTCAAGCCCAGGATATATTGTGATCATCAATGACCATCCCACTCAGTGGAAGGGTGCATGGGTCCAGACAGGCAATAGCTACCTCAAGGGCAAGACCCTCAAGGCCTATGCGTGGTCTTCGACAGTGAGCGGGCAGAACTATCAGCCTCAGAACAAGTACTGCGATGCCAACGGTTGGGTTGAGGTCTGGGCCGCTCCTCGTGGATACGCTGTGTACTCGGTGGATGGACTGTAAAGAAGGCTCTATCCTCAGGCTGTCCGGGGAACCGGGCAGCCTTTTTCTTTTTCCTTGCGGTTTTTTAGAAGGTGTGGTATACTGGTAAAGAAAAGGAGGTCCCTATATGAAAAGAACTGTAGTTCTTATGGTGGTTTTTTCGACCTTTCTTGGTTGTAGTCAGCAGGTGGTGTATGAAGGACGTCTTCGTACAGACACGCATGACTATCAGGCCAAAGTGATCGTTTCTCCTGCTAAAGAAGAGGCGGTTCTTCATCTGAAAATGACGGCGCTTGTCTCTCAGGAAACAAGCCTGATGGGGAATACGATCGATCTCATGGCGCCTTCGGGGGCTCAGAGTATTCCTGTAGAAAAAACCTTTTTGAGTCGTTTTCTTCTGTCGAAGGGGCAAACGGCCACTATTCGGACAAAATGGAGACTTATCAATGATCCGGCTTTTTATCAGCTTTATGGACTGGCCGGCGATACTCTCCCGGAGGAATATACCCTGAATATTGGTGGACTTCTCGGACAAACCGCACTTCTGATTTCTGTGCGTGCGGCTGAGGGAGAACTTCAACGCTACCAGAAGACGCGAAAACCTATTCTGAGGCATTATAAACTTGAAGTTCCTGAGAATTTTGAGTCGGTGCAGAGACAACATCTTGAGACAAAAGGGTGGATTATTCAGGATGAACATGATGACCACGAAGAGCATAAAGAGGAATCTATCTCTTCTCAGCCATTTTTTGTTGTGGGAGATTATACTATCCTGATGGATGGGCGGTACTATGTCGGTTTTTATGGATTCTCTCGAAGGGATCAGGTGACCCTGCGGGTTATTTTTGTGAATAGAGAGGCGGAACTTCTGTATTTTGTGCCGCAGAATTTAGCTTTGGAGGTTGGAGGTAAGACCATAAAGCCCAAGGTGAAAAAGTCGCTTTTCCAGAAACAGGAGAGGAAGGGTTTTCCGCTCTATCGGAATCAGAGGGGAGAATGGCTTTTGGAATATCGAGTTGAAAATCCACCGGAGAAACTGGTTCTCTTGGTGGAGAAGGCTTTTGTTAGCCCTAACGGAAATCCTCTCTTTGCGGTGGAAAGTCTCTGGCTTCAGGCGGATGAGAGAAAATAAGAAGAAAGAGAAAATCTTTTGGGAGTATGGTGATGAGCCATGCTCCCAAAAGTTAGAAAAGCAAAAAGATACCGGGATATTTTTCAGATGAAGAAGAGGCTTCCATCCTGGAAAAGAAAAGCACCGGGAGAAGTTTTCTTTGGCCAAAGAATCTGACACAAGAAAAAACAAGAAGTTCTGTCTTGGGTAAATCATCACGGTTATAGTCTTGGTCAAATCTTTTTGGAGAAGAGGGGGTTACTTTGAGGTTTTGTCTTTTTTTGATGAGGAAGATTTCCAGAAGGAGAGAAAGAAAAGGAATCCTATTGCGAAGACGAGAAAGGAAATCAGAGCGGGGTGAACTGGGTCGCCAAAGATATTGCCCAAGAAAAGATCATACAGGGCAAAAAAGAGAGAAAGGGCAAGGAATAAACCAAAAACAATGCGCATGATTAGTACCCACTCTTTTTCAGGATATCGGTGAGCTTTTGTCTGTCATAGAGATCAAGGGGTCTATTCTCTGCGTAGCGGAGAGCTTGTGGTGTGAATTTCCCCGTGGTGATGTATACGCCACGGGTGGCATGGAGGTTTTTCATCTTTTCAGTGAGTTTGGCGACAAGATCTTCTGGGACATCTTCATTGTCTCTTGAGAAGATGACAAGAACCCTTCCCCCGCGGACATTTCGCCATTTTACAGACTTCTCTATGCAGACGATCTCAAGATTATCCCCATCGAGGGCTTTGACTTCGAGGGGTTCGTAGCCAATAGCCTTGAGCATATTTTGAGCGATAATCTCAAAGGTGGTTGGCGTGGCCGTCAGGAGGTCTTTGAGTCTATCATCAACGCGCAGATCTTCATAGAGGGCGAGTTTGGTCTGAACATCCTGAAAATTAGGTCGAAGCTGGGCCACCTTTTCCCATTGTTCGACGGCTTCTACCAGTCGTCTTTCTCTCTCATAAATGAGGCCGAGGGTATAACGAATGGCGATGGTGACGTTATTCTCTTCGTTTGAGTATTTCAGGGCGCGCTCAAAATCGGCTTTGGCCCCTTCGTTGTCTCCGACTTCCATTTTGCAGAGACCTTTCTGAAAGATAGCCTTGACCTTGAGTTGATTGTCCTTGGCCTGTTCAGCGACATCAAACTCCTGAACAGCCTTGCCATAACTATTCATGGATTTGAGAATCATGCCTATGTAGTAGTGGGCTTCCATGTTTTTTGGTTCGAGTTTGACACAGTTGGTGAAATAGTTGAGGGCTTCTGCGGCTTTGTTCATCTCGTAGAGAATCTTTCCCATGATGAAGTAGATCTGAGGAGAGGCTTTGCCTGATTTGATGGCTCTATCGAGATAACTGAAGGCATGTTCTTTCATCCCACGCTGGTAAAAGATGTTTCCAATCTGAAAAAGGTATTCGGCATTTTGTGGTTCCATTTGCGAGAGGACAAGATATTCCTTCTGGGCTTCTTCTAACTGGTTGAAACGAAGATAGATATCAGCCAATCGTCGATGGATACTCTTTTCTGTGGCGGTATTGGCAAACTTTCCTGAAGAGAGGGCCTGTTTGTATTCAATCAGGGCCATTTCAAAGTTACCTGAAAGATAGCAAGCTTCGGCTAAATAGAGATGGGCGAGGGGATTTCGGTCGTCTTTTTTGAGAATGGCATTGAGGGCATTGATGGCCTGTTCATACTTCTGGTTGTCGATGAGGGTTTTGATGGAGTCTAAACGATGGGGTGCTACCAGCGTGTTCATCACATACAGAAAAGTCAGAAAGCCAACGCCCACAATCAATAAGACGATAATAATCAGATCCCACGTCATACCCGCTCCTTTCTAAAAATCACCCTTTATATTTTACAGTTGACTCAAATAATAGTCAACCTTCGACATATTTTTGTATGTTGGAAATCTATTCTTTATCTCTAAAAGGGTGGCTTTGGCTTTTTCGTTGTCTTTGATCTGGAGGTAGCTTTCGGCGAGTTTGAGATAGACATCGGCATTTCGCTGGGAGAGTTTGATGTACTTTTCATAAGAAGAGGCGGCGCTGGTATAGTCTTTGGTTCGGGTGTAGATGTCGCCCAAACTCTCAAGGACATCGACATCGGTGGGGTTGATTTCGAGGGCTTTTTTGTAAGCGGTAATGGCGTCTTCGTAGATTTCTGCCTTGGCATAGGCATCACCAATGCCTTTGTACGCGATAAAGCTTCGTGGCTGGAGATCGGCGGCCTTTTTGAACGCTGAGAGGGCCTTTTCATAGTCCTGGCGAGTGAGATACATGGTGCCAAGCCCTAAGTATGGTTCGGGATCGTACTTGTCAAGCTGGATGGCTTTCTGGTAGTTTTCTTCCGCTTTGGCGTATTCTTTGATCTGGAAGTAGGCGTTTGCCATGTTGTAGTACGCGGGGGCATAATCATTCTTTTGCTGGATGGATTCAGCATAATACTTGAGGGCTTCGGCGTATCTTTCTGTATAGGCGAGCATACGGGCGTAGTTGAAAGAAGAGAGGTAGTTTTTGGGGTTTGCCTGGTAGGCCTTTTGATAGGCGGTGAGAGCCCGGGTGTACTGTTTGAGTTCTTCGTAGGTGTTTCCGAGTTTGATGAGGGCACGGTCGTTGGATGGTTCTATTTCCACTGCACGGGCAAAGAATTTTTCTGCCTGAGAGAATTGCTTGGCGTTGTAGTAGATGGTACCCACGTTGACCATGGTTTTGGCGTTGTTCGGTTCAAGCTGGAGGTTCTGGTCAAAGGCTTTGAGGGCGTTATTGTTGTCGTTGAGGGCTACATAGGTGAGTCCGAGGTTATAGTAGGCCTTGGCATGCCTGGGATCAAGGGAAATAGCCTTTTGAAAGGCGGTTCTGGCGTCGTTGTAGAGTTTTTTCATGTAGTAGATAACTCCCATGGAGTAGTACATGTCGGCATTCTCATAGTCCCCTTCGACGGCTTTTTTGAAGGAAGCCAGGGCTTCGTCGGAGAGATCCTTGTCGTAGAGGAGTTTCCCCATGGTGTAGTGGGCTGGTCCCTGCCGCGGATCCTTCTGAATCGCACTCTGAGCAAGGCTCTGGGCTTTGCCTGTGTCCTTTTTGCCATAGTAGGCCACGGACTCATAGGCATCCACTTCCGGGGTGTTTTCGATTTTTCTGGCTTTTTCAAACTCCTTGATGGCTTCATCAAAGTAGTTGTTGGCGAGGTATTTTTTGCCGTTTTCCATGTATTTTTTGTATTGTTCGGCGGCGCTTTCTTTGGAAGAGACCTGTTCGACTTGAGGTTTTTCTTTTTTCTCTACTTTGGTTTCTTTTTCTACAGGGGGTGTTTGCTGGACAACAACGGTGGGCTGGTTACTTTTTTTGAGGATGTTGGCAAGTTCTTCTTCTTTGAGTTTTTCTTTGTTTTTCTGGGCACGGATGATAGCATCTCTCAAATCTTTGATACGGGGATCGTTTGGGTCTATTTCAAAGGCCTTGTCAAGGTAATCAAGGGCTCTATCATAGGCTTCATTGTTGGCGTATTCCTGCGCAAGGGCAAGGTATTTGTCGAGTTGTTTGGCTTTGCTTCCCCCGGAGAGCCCTATCCACACAAGAGGCCCAAGAAGAAGGAGAAGAGCAAGGGCTCCTAACGCGATCCAGCGTTTCTTCTGGTTTTCAGATTGTGGTTTGGGGGCGGGAGTGGGTTTTTGTGAAGGAGATTTTTTGCGAGTGGATGAAGACTTTGTGGTGGTGGTTCTTTTTTTCTCAGGCATGGGGTTCCTCCTATTTTTCTATCTCTTCGAGAGAGGTATCTTCGGCTTTTTCTTTGTCTTCTGGTTTATAATCACCAAGGGCCCCTGTGATATCCACCAGGGGTTCGGTAACGGTTGGCTCTGTATTGGTTGAGCGGTCCATGGGGTTCTGGACAAGCCCATCGGGAAAGGTAAAGTTTGGGTCTCGAAGAAGTTCTAATGCCCGGCGAATATTCTCATTCTGGGGACCTGTGGGGTTCACGGTGAGATAGGTTTCCCACTCTCGAATGGTGTTGGTTTTGTCCCGGAGTTTGTAGTAGAGCATCCCCTTGTACCAGTAGGCATAGGTGAGGTTGGTGTCGTAGGCAAGGGCCTGGTCAAAGGTGGTGATGGCCTGGGGGTAGAGTTTTTTGAGCCCATAGGTGTAGGCAAGGTTGAAGTAGTAAACCCCATAGTAGGCCATGGGAAGAGCCCCCTGAAGGCCTTTTTGGTAGGTTTCTATGGCTTTGTCATAATCATCAATCCCAACGTAGCTATTGCCGAGGAGAAGAAAGAGTCTGGGATCTTTGTTTCCCATTTCCACGGCGTTTTTGAAGGCGCCAATGGCGAGAAGAAAGCGCTTCTGTTTATAAAAATCAAGACCTTTCTCAAAGAAGTCTTCTCCTGCACTCATGAGAAATACACAGAGAAAGAAAAGAAACGCTCTTCTTTCTTTTTTCATGGGGTACTTCCTCTCTGGAGGGCTTGAAGAAGGCTATCCAGTTCGGCATTCATAGCGGCGATATCCTCCGCGCTTAAGTTCACCTGCTGGTTTTTTTCCAGAAGCCAGTTGAGGAGTTCAAGCCGCTTTTCGATGATGGCCAGTTTGCCTGAGGATGAGACGGAGCCTTGGTGTTTAGTTTCTATGTCGATGAGCTGTTTCTGAAGTCTTTGTATCTGTTCCTCGTAGGTTGAGAGAAGAGAAGAAGATGTCTGGGCGTTACTTATAGTCACATAGTTGGTAATGATATTGGTAATAAATACAGTTGAAGGAAGAGAAGGGGTGGAGGATGATATAACCGGGAGAGGTTCTTCTTTTGGTTGGGGAGTGATGGGGGAAGAAGTATTGGTAGATGGGGAAGGTGTGGAGACAGAAGGTGGTGTCGCAGGTATGTTTTGTGAGCTTTTTTTCTGAGGGGAAGAGGGTTTCTCTCCAAATGGGTCATCAGAGGGAAACCATGAAAAAGAAGAGGACGAAGACGGCATATTCCTTGAGGGAGTGTTTGTCTGGGGGAAAGAAACACTTCCACCAGGCTGGGGGCTTAGGTTGGTGATGGCGGCAATGAGGTTTTCTAATCTTTCGATGAGGGCCTGCTGGAGAGCGAGGTAGTTGGTATCTCCTCTGGTGATAGAGATGGTGTTGGTGAGAACAATGACATTGGTTTTGGTTAGTGCGGGTTTCTGAGAAGTGGGCTGGTTTGACGGTGTGGCCACAGAAGAAGGGGGTGTCAGAAAATCAAAAAGGGTGGTATTCCACTGGACGGGGGATGGGGGTTCGGTACTGAGAATGATTCCTCCTTCGAGGCTTTCTCCTCCCCGAAGACGGTAACGGTACTCTACCATCATCGCCCCATCTCGTTTTCCCTGCCATCCATAGACAAAGTTGGCCTGGGGTTCAATGGTAACGGTGGCCAAGGAGGTTTTGAGACGGTGATAGTTGGCTAAATACACAGAGCGAGGGGAAAACCCATTGTACATGGGAAGAAGAAACAGTCCTGTTTTGCCATTGCCACTTGCGAGATACTGCCCGTACTGGTTCAAAGAGATTTCCATTTCAGAAGAGACGGTGGCGCCGTTTTCAAACCAGAAGAGGGGGTTTGATGTATTTTCCTGGAGGGTGGTATCCAGCAGAAAACGAAAACCGATCTCTCTTGCGTTAGTGGAGGTATTGGAAACATGTATAGCCAGAAGAAAAAATGATTTTGGCCCATTATTGGTCAAAAAGATAGCCGGGGTGTAGAGAATCTCCTTCCACTGGAAGCGACTGAAGAGAATGTGGTTAGTCTTTTTCCAGGGAACTTTTTGAGAAAGTTCTAAGGAGGTAGGAGCGAGAGGTTGAACCTCTCCTTCGTAGAGGGCTATGAAAAAAGAGGTAGGGGGATAGTCTTTGCCTTCAAAGTAGAGGAAATTGGTTTTTGGGGCCACAAGAGAAAAACCCCCTGATTCGGTTTCTAACCAGAAAGAGGCGCTTTTCCCTTCGAGGGAAAGCCACTCTACGCCAAAAGCAGGGATGAGAAGAAGCCAGAAGAGAAGACGATAGAGTGCTTTCATTGGATTCCCCCTATGCCGAGAGCAGCCAGTTCTTCGTCCAAGGTTCGGGACTTGAGTTGAAGAAGTTTGGCTTTGACTTCAAGAAGAGAGAGGTATCGACTGTTTTCATCGGCGGAGGAGAGGGGTTGGATAACGGTGTTGGTCACCTGATTGGTTGTGGCAAGGGTGATCCAGTTGGTGAGAATGATTCTATTGGTGGTGGTTTCCTGGACCAGTTGAGGCATGGCTAAGGGAACTTCATTGAGGGAAGGCTGGCTTGAGGTCGCTGGTGAAATCGAAGGGGGGGATGGTGGGGTGGGAGAGGAAGAAACGTCTGAGAGAAGGGAAAGATAGGGACTCTCAGGATACTGATCGGCGAGCCATTTCTGATAGCGGGAGGCTTCGGTGGGATTGCCGCTAGCGAGAGCACAGACAGAGGCATAGTAGAGAGCCGCAGGGTTGACGATGGGATCATCAAATTCACTGGCGTAGGTTTCAAAGAGTTTGGCAGCGTCCTGATAAGCCCCCATTTTGTAGGTGCATTTTGCCATGCCGAGAAGAGATTGACGAAGGAGATTTTTGTCTTTGGTTTTTTTGAAGGCCTGTTCAAAGAAGTAGCGCCCAAGGTGGTAGTTTTTTTCTTTGTAGGCGGATTCGCCGCCCAGAATGGCCACAGAGGCAAAGAAAGAAGAAAGAGGAAAACGGGTAAGATAGGTTCGTGTTTCTGTCATCACTTCTGTGTAGCGTTTTTTCTGATAGAGGGTATGGATATAGTTGGCTGTGGCCTCGTCAAGGGATATACTACTCTGGAAAAAGACAATCACAAGAATAAGCAAGAAAAGAGAGAATCTTAGTTTTGGCTTCATACCTTTCCATCCCAACCCTTTTCTTTTTTTTATCGGCAAAAAAGGGGAAAAAATAGAGTTTTTCATAGAGAGAAAGGGAGTTTTGTTGGGAGGAGGAGTATAATTCTCTCTGATGCGATTCATCGTTTTATTAATTGAGAGAAGGTTTCTGTGAGTTATGTAGGAAAAAGCTTTGACAAATGCAGGTGGATAGTTTATAATAAAAAAGGTATTGTGAGAGATATTTGAAAAAAACAGGTAACTAAAGGAGGAAGATGTATGCTTAGCTGGTTTCTTATGTTGGTGGGTTTTTTGTTTCTGATTTATGGTGCAAATATGTTAGTGGATGGTGCTTCATCACTTGCCAAGAAATTAGATATACCGGCTATAGTCATTGGACTTACTATTGTGGCTTTTGGAACGTCCACGCCAGAATTGGTGGTTAATATTTTTGCTTCTTTTTCGAAAAACTCAGATATTGCCCTTGGAAATATTATTGGAAGTAATATCTTTAATATTCTTGGAATTCTGGGTCTTTCGGCGGTTGTGTTTCCGCTTACAGTCAAGTCAAATACCACATGGATTGAGATTCCTTTGTGTATTTTGTCTGCTGTGATTGTTTTTATTGTTGCCAATGATGTTCTCATAACAAAAGTGGGTGTATCTCTGATAGACCGGATAGATGGAATTGTGTTGTTGTTCTTTTTTGTGATTTTCTTGGTGTATAATGTTCAGTTGATGAAAAGTGGGGGATTTGAGGAAGAGGTTTCTGTTAAGGAATACTCTCTTCTTGTGGCTATTTTGTTTATTTTCTTTGGATTGGGACTGCTTTTTATCGGGGGGAAAATGGTGGTTACCTATGCGGTCGAGGTTGCCCGTTCTTTTGGTATACCCCAGCGGATCATTGCTCTTACCATTGTCTCGATTGGGACGTCTCTACCGGAATTGATGACCTCCGTAGTAGCGGCCTTCAAGAAAAATACAGATATTGCCATTGGAAATATAGTGGGGTCGAATATTTTTAATGTGTTTTTTATTCTTGGCTTGTCGGCGGTTATTTATCCTGTTAGCTTGCAGAAAGGCTCCAATATGGATATGGGGGTAAATATTTTAGCCAGCCTTTTGCTTTTTCTTTTTGTGTTTACAGGGCGTGGAAGAAAACTGGAGAGGTGGGAGGGAGGAGTTTTTCTTGTTTTATACCTTTTGTATGTATATCTATTGATTGCTCTTAGAGCGTGAAAAGAGGGAGATAAAAGAAACTTCCCCCAAACTTGTGACAAATGCCCATTGACATGGAGGAGGGACTATGGTAAAATAGGGGGCGAAAGGGAAAATTTTTCACAGGAGAAGCGTGGATGAGTTGACAGGGTGAGGGAGAGGTGGTATAATTTTA
>JABLXN010000007.1 GCA_013177995.1 Brevinematales bacterium
CGGGAGCGCTTCGTGGAAGAAGGAAGATGGGTAACAAAAGTAGCCCAAAATTGAAAGAGGAAAGATGGTTGAACAAGTATTCAGTTTTTGTGTGAAGATAACCGTTCTGTATGAATGTGGAACAACAGAGTATGCTTTTTCTCTTTGTTGTTTCACAAAGATAAAAATACCCCCTGTAAAAGTCTTGGAATCTCTATTTGACTTTTTCTCAAAAATATGCTATACTATATGCCTCATATGTCGGGCGCTTAGCTCAGTTGGTTCAGAGCACCTGCCTTACAAGCAGGGGGTCATAGGTTCGAATCCTATAGCGCCCACATTTCTTTTTACCACTTTTTTCCTATGCCTATTTTGAATCTTCCTGCATCCCACGGGCTGAAGCCGATTTCTCCGTAAAAGAGGACATCCGCAAAATATTTTTGCCAAAAGAACGTCGCTATTTCTCTCTGAAGGTATGTTTCATAGCCAACCATCTCATACCCCAATCGAAGGTCACGGTTTTGATTCCACAAGAAAATCCCCCCATGGATGGCAAGGCCATCTGCATACACTCCCTTCACGTTCCACTGCCAGAGACAGCGAAGAAACCAGAATTCCTGTTGAAGGGAGATGGAGACTTCCTGGCTGCCGTAGCCAATTTTTGCTGTCCAATCCTGGTAGCTAATTCCCCCCTCTCCGTACCAATGGGTTTCCCACGTCTGGTAATCACCTATGCAAAGCTCGCTTATCTCTCCTCTTCCCCCGAACTCTATGGTTTTTGTCTGAAATTTTGCCCATGCTTTACTGGTCCACTTCTGGGGGGTTATGGTACCAATTTCCCGGTATCCATAATCATCAGCCTCCACAAGAGAAAATCCCTCCCATTGGGCATAGTCAAACGAGGTGCCAATAAACCATTCTCTGGTGAAATAGCCACTCCAGAGTCCAAGTGATGTCTTTCCTAAGACGTTTTCACTCTCGAGACCAGTCCACCATCCGAAGGAAAGGTCTTCTATTTGACCAAAACCCAGCGATACACTGATTGACCACCATACATAACCAATACACAGAAAAGCCCTGATTTGTCTGGTGTGTTCCATACAAGATATTCCTCCCTTTGTGGGGTAAATTCTTCTATCACACGACCCTGCTGGTCAAAAATGACAATTTTTGCGTTTTTCATGAGGCGCGAAAGGAAAACTAAAGATTTTCTTCGGGCCGGGTTGGGGTAGACCACGAATTGGGCAAGAGACTCTCCAACCGCCGGATAGTTCCAGCCCTCTTCCTTCCAGACAAAATCCCAGCTATATGCCCCCTGTTGATTGGTGTAGAGAAGGGTGTTTTTTCCTCCGTTTTTTACAGACAGGGCATCAGGGTGTGATGTTCTTGTTATGGAGAGGTAACCGCGAAAGCATCCCTGACATCCTGAAAGCCAAATGGACTTCTCATCTCTTTCACTTTTGGCTACGAGGGAAAGGGACCCATCCTCTTTTTCTGGATCACTCATCACTATTTCTAAAAGCAAGTTATTGGTGGCACTCCATCTTTTCACGAGGTAGGGGCCACTACCGTTTATTTTTCCATAGGTTGGGGAAAAGAGTCTCCACTCAGCGGTATCGTTGGGGGCGTTATGCGGCACACGCTGGAGGCTTACCTCTCCCTCCTGGCTACTGGCGGCGGGGATGTTGCCCTCCCCATAGGAGAGAATGGCGACGCGTTTTCCCCAGAGGGGATGACCATCATAGAGGATAATCTCGGCTTTGTTTCCTATACCATTGTCGATACTGAGGATGCCCAGAGCCTGAGGGGAGAGAAGAGAATTGGTTGTGGGGCCTGTTTTGTTATCAAAACGAAGTTTGAGAGAGCGGTAGGATTTTGCCTGTGAGGTGGTGTGTTCTAGGTACCAGTTGGAGAAAGAAATAAACTGTTCTGTGGTATTGGCCACCTCTATCCAGTCATCATTTTCGTTGATAGTTCCTCCGCCATCCTGACCTGTCCATCCGCCACCGGAGTAGTCTTTGGCCGGGGCGCTTGTGATTTCGCTGATGAGTATTTTTCCGGCAAATGGAGAGGAAAGGTTTGTGTCAAGAAACCGTATTTTGTGGCTGGCGTTACCTGCTCTGAGGATCCATGTCGTGGCATGTTGAGGGCTTCCGGAGAGCACGAGGGAGTAAGGAGGATAACCAGAAAGGGGGTATATCTGCTGCGAAGAGGATGGGTATTCCTCTATGAGGAACTCACTCAAGGAGGATTCACTTTCTATCCGGATCTCTACTCTTTCTCCCGTGGGAAGGACATAGGGGGCAAGAATCCTCACTTTTTTGTTCTGTCCTGGTCTTGGAAGATCTTCTCTCCACCCATTGTCCCACACAAGGGCTTTTCCTTTTTCCTGAATGGAAGAGGGGATATCATTTGCTCGAAAGACCTCTTGCCCGTTATAAAGGAGGGCAAGAAGATGAAGCCGGTTATTCCAGCTATACGTCCAGGCTGTTTTGGATTTTGGTTTGAAAAGGAGGGTGTTGGTGTCCCACGAGAGGAGTCTTCCTCCGGTGTTATAGTCTTCTGAGAGGATAACAGCCCTCTGTCCAGGAAGAAGGATCCATTCGTTGGTTTTAGCTTCTGTGCCAAACAAAAGAAAATTTCCCTGCTGAAGGGAGTTGGAAATGGTGCTGGTGTCTGAACGGGGGAGTATCAGGGTGACCTTTCGCATATCAAGGGGCTGACTCTCATCGTTTTCGAGTTCGAGGTAGCGTTCCGTATCGGGAATGAAAAGGGTGCCCCCATAATACACCTCACTGATACGAAGAGAAAAAAGAGAAATCGGGCATACAAAAGAGAGAAGGATTTTTATCATGTTTTTCATAATCGTTTCACCCAGAATTCAGCCCGTTCTTTCACCCGTCTATCTGAAAATCTCTTGTCCTCTAACAGGGAGGTAAAGATGGCTCTTGCGGCCGTCGTGTTGGTTTGCTTTACCGCTATTCCGAATTCTACTAAAGCTATGCCCCATTCGTAGTAGAGAAGGTTTTTTGCCCATTCAGGCTGAAGAAAAAGTTGAAGTTCTGACCTTTCAAAGGCCCATAGGGCTTTTTTGAGAAATCCTTTCGCCCGATACGATCGCCCTAAGTAATACAGAGACCAGAAAGAGATTTTCCCCCGTGTGGCTTTTTCCAGGAACAGGATAGCCTTCTCATAGTCTTCTAATTCAAAATAGCAAACACCCATTCCATAGTACCAGAGGTCCTGGTATTTTTCTTCTACGGCGGGAAGTCCTTGACGATACAGGGCGAGGGCTTTTTTGTACTCTCCCATCTGGCGATACACATCGGCCAACTCTTTGGCTACCCAGGGATTTTCAGGAAAATAGCTGTAGGCTTCCCTTATAACCCGGTAGGCGTTGGAGTATCGCCCTTCCTCCTGGTAGATCTGGCAAAGAAGAATATAATGAGAAGAGATGTCCGGTTCTTTCTGAATAGCCATTTGTACCATTTCTCTTGCTTGCTGGTAATTGCTGACTTTGAGGAGTTTTCTTACCTCAGAGGAGAGGGTGTCTTTTGACCAGAGAAGAGAGGGGAGCAAGAGATACCACAAAAGGGTTTTTGTTTTCATGGTCTTTCCCTCAATCGTTTTTTATGTCGAAGACATTTTATTCCCAACAAGAGGTTTCTGTCAATAGGCATTTGTCACAATTTTGAGACCTTTGCACGAATGTGCGAAGGTCTCAAAAAAGTAATAAAAAAAGCAGAAAGTAGTATAAAAATATTTCTTATCGTAGTAAATAATTTTATTTTTTGAATAAAAAAAGATAAATAAGCCCTTGTAAACAGAAAAAGCGGGGTTTCAGGGGCGAAGCCCCTGACCTAAACAGGGGAAGAAAACAGCCGTGCAGGAGTCTCATTTTTAGAAAAAAGGGGCTCTATCCTTGTTTCAGGTATCTTCCCATTTTTGCTGAAACAGGGGAATAGCCATTTATGTCCATAAAGTTGACAGTTTTTCCTCTTCTGTCTATAATAATACGTAGAAGGGAAGTGAGGTGGTGTGAAAAATCAAAAAGGAGCCTCTATGTTTCGTGTAAAAGCTCTTCCCATCGAAGAGGCACGCTATGCTCTGCGTTATGGGGAATTTTCTGAGGACATTACCAGAGGGCCTTCGGCGGTGGTGATGAGTCAGGATTGGTGTCCAGACTGGAGAGCTCTTGAGCGCTGGTTAGAGACGTGGGCTTCAGAGGGACGTCCCGCAGGACTGGATATAGATGTGTACCTCTACCTTTACAACAGGGGAGAGGAGTTTTATGATTTCCTTGCCCTGAAAGAAAACCGGTGGGGAAATTTTCTTATCCCCTATATCCGGTATTACTGTGGGGGAAGACTCATTGGAGAGAGTAACTACGTGACCCCAGAGGGGTTTTTGAAACGATTTGAGATACATACCTGTCAAGCCAAGGAGAGTCTATGAGATTTCGAAGGAATTCTCGTCTCATCAGTGAGATCAATATGACCCCGGTGATTGATATTGTTTTCCAGCTTTTGACCTTTTTTATGTTAACCTCTACCTTTATCAAAAGTTCGGCCATCAATGTGGATCTTCCAGCAAGCAAGACGTCAGATGCCCAGCCTGTACGAGAGGTAACGGTGGTGCTTTATCGAGATGGGAAGATCACCGTCAACAATCAGCCCGTGCAAAAGGAAAATCTCCGCAGTTTTGTGGCTCAGTATGCCAAGGAAGACAGCGAGCTTGTGGTGACGGTGCAGGGGGACAAGCGTGTGGATTATGGACTTCTCATTGAGGTGATGGATGCCGTGCGACAGGCAGGGGTGAAACGTTTGAGTTTAGCCACTATTTACAAAGAGGAATAGAAATGAAACCGGCACTCTCAGAACCGCTTTCGTTTCGGCAGAGTTTTTTTATCTCACTCTTTCTTCATCTTCTCCTGCTCTTGATTTTGAGCCTTTTTCTTACCCATTCGCCTTTCAAAGAGGAGCCGGTGCCTATTATTGTGACCATTGATGCCCCTGCGGCTATGGCAGAAGGAGCCCAGGCAACACCAGCCCCTCCCCCTCAAAAGGAAAAGGCCACCCCAAGGCAGGAGACAAAGCCCAAAACCACAACTACCTCCAAACAGGAAGCAGAAAAGGTTATCCAGCAGGCCAAAGAAAAAACAAAAAAAACCACCACCACGTCAAAGCCGGTAAAGTCAGCGACTCCTTCTGCTTCTGAGGAGGTCTCGTCTTCTCCTTCTTCACAGCAAGAGGAGACAGAGGATGATATTCTTGCCAAAAGTATTGAAAAAGCCCTGCAAAGTAGCGGGAAAAAGAGCACGGGAACAGCCGCCACCTCAGCTACCGGTCAACAGGGAACGGGTACAGACCCCCTTGGTGATGCCAACTGGAAGTCTCGCCCCCGTAAGACGATTTTCTTTCCCGATATTGCCTCAAAGATCAGAGAAAAGGTTGCCAATCCCCTCATGGGTTATACGGTGACGGCCAAGATTGTTTTTGATAGCCAGGGGCTTGCTGTACGGGTGGATATTGTCCGCTCCTCAGGTGATCCCCTGATTGATAGTATTTTCCTCTCTGAACTCAAAAAAATCCGTGTTGAGGCTATCACTGAGGAGAGGTTAGATGAGATTACCAAGACCTTCAAGATCAGTGTTCGTTAAATCAGAAGGTGGCGCATGGCAGTATCTGGTGTTCAGAGGCAAAAGCGGATGTTTCATCTGATACGCAAGTACTCTAATCGCAAACTCTACGACATTGCCACCCGTTCCTTTATCAAACAAGAGGATCTTCTTATGATGGTTATCGAAGGGGAAGAGGTCCGCATTGAAGATAATGACACCCATATTGATATCACTTCCCTTGAGCTTCAGAAGGCCTTTGCCCGTTTTCCCGAACTGCAAAAACTGTATATCACCAAAAGGACTGATAATGCTACCTTTTCTCCTGCAACGGTTTCCACAGAGACAGGGCTGGATATGCCTGTTTCAAGTGTAGAAGAGGGTTATACCCCCGCCGAGATTCGACTCTTGTATAAATCGCTTGAGTATCTTTCGGCTTCCCTACGGATTTTGGCCACAGAACCTGTGTACAATGCCGAATTGCATGCCGACCTGGTGGAGAGTTTTCTTGCTATAGAAAAGCGACTGAGAAAACTCAAGAAAAAACACAAGCTAATATAGAATGGAGATACGGTTAGCCCGTCCGGACGAGATACCTTTCCTCGTCGAGATGTGTCGATGGTTCACCACCTCGCCTTTTCAGTTTGACGATCGGTTAGAAGGGATTGCCGGGGGATTTGAACCGGCTTTTGGAAGGGAGATGCTCCGTTCCCCTTCAACGGTGACCTATGTGGCCAGAGACGGGGAGATTGTGGGATTTATTGCCTTTCACCCCCTCTCACCGATCTCTGAGTATGCGGGTAAGCGTATTGGGAATATTCTTTTGTTGGTGGTGAAACCAGAACATCAGGGAAAAGGCATTGGGAAAACCTTAGTGAAAAAGGCCCTTCATCATCTGAGAAACCTCCAGATAGAATTGGTGACGGTGGGGACAGATCTCTACAATATTCCTGCTTTGCAGGTATATACCTCGCAGGGATTTTTTCCACGGTTAGTGTGGCATATCTTTCGGTTTTATTATGATAGGGAGTTTTCTCTTTCTCCTTTGGTGAGGCCACTGAGTCTTCAGGAGATTTCTCCTTTTGTTCCCTACTTCTCCCGTCCCTTGTCTCTCTTGAAAGACAAAATCCTGAATCGTGAGGCTCTCCGGACTTATCTTGTGGACAAATGGAAAAACCAAATAGCTCAGGGCAAGATCTTTTGTCTTGGGTATTGTCCCAATGATACCCCTGTGGCGCTTCTCACCGTTCAGCAGGATAGCCTTGCGGAAAAAACCCTTCAAACCCCAAAACCGGTGTACAAGATTCTTGATCTTCTTCTTTTGCCCCAGGCGGAGAGAGAGACGCTTATCACCCTTTTGCGGGATGTGAGTGCCCGTTTTCCGGCAAGCTTAATGGAGATATGGATAGATGCTGAACAGAATGACACCATTCAGGTGGTGGAAGAAGCCGGTTTTCGTTTGGCTTATAGTGGGATCACCCTGCATGCCCTCCTTGAGAAGTGAACAAGAAGACAGCGGAAAAAAATACCGCGAAGAGAAAGGCTATCCCCTTATTTCAGCAAACGGTGTCGTGAGCTGAAACAGGGTAAGAGTGAAGATCCTTACCGGTGGATGTTGAGATACGCTTCATAACAGAATACGAAGAGAAAGGCCTATTCGCATGCCACGAAGGACAAGGCGTGTTTCCCATGTTTTTTCTTTTTGCTCCAAGGCTCCGGAAAGAAATTCAGACCAGTGGAGCGTGATCGTTTTGTCTTTTTCAAAATCTATCCAGCTAACAAGAATACCAAGGCTTATTCGTTTCCATTGATAGCGGACATCGGTGGAGATTCCCCATCCCAAGAGATGCCCATCTTTTGTGTCTGTAGAGACGACGAGAGGTTCACCGCCTTCGAGAGTACGGATGTACTCTCTTGCCACCTCTTCCCGGAGTTCTAAGGCTAAAAGATATCCCCATCCACCATGGAGGGAAAAAGAGCTCTGCCATTTTCCTTTCTGGTATTGCCAGCCAGCGGAAGCAATTGTCCCTATCATGTCTCCAGAAAACATTCCCCAGACGGTATTTCCCCCTTCTACTCCAATGCCAAAGAGCCGATAGTAGATACCACCCCCATCTATAAAAAAACCATAGGGGAGTCGTACCTCCTGGGAGAGAGAAAACTCCAAAGAAGGGAGTCCAGCCTCAGGGAAAAAGAGGCACCCTTCCCCTCCGAGAGAGAGACCATAAAGTCCAGAGAGAAGAAAGATCCCTCCAATTTTCCATAGACGCTTCATTTTTCTTGTCCTCTCAACAGTATTTCTCCTACAAGGAGTCCGAAAAGGCTATACCCCACTCCCCCTACGATAGTCAGGGCCTGGGGTATACTCTCATGCCAGAAAGAAAAGAGAACACCCTGCAAAATAACCCCGAAAAGAATACTCAGGCTATAAAAGAGGCTTTTTCTTACCGTATAGAAACTCACAAGAAAGGAAATAAGGGCATAGGGAATAAAGCAAAAGGTATAGAGGACGAGAAAACGTTCAAGCCCCGGATAACTCCCACCCAACAGGGTATGGGAAATAAAAAACCGGAAAATCCAGACCATGCCGGTATATCCCACTAAGATACCAAACAAAATGACGAGTCCCCAGACGGTGAGGCTTTGGGATTTTTCTTTTTGTTTGGTCATAACAGGCAAAAAAACTGTCGTAAAGGCCGACGCCACAAAAAAGGATGCCCGGGCAATGAGGCCAGCCATCGCGTAGGAACCCACCACCTTCTGGTCCTGAAAAAAAGATCGAACCAGCAAAATATCAAACGAAGACAGCACCACATAAGCCCCACCGGAGAGCATACTCACCACTAACATACGCCAGAAGTGGTCTGGTGGTCTGAAACGCTCACCTGCGAGACTTCGGTACCACGGCCAGAGAGAGAGGGCAAATACCCCCGAAGAGAGAAGAAGGGGAACCAGATAGGCAAACATCACCCCAAAGGCTGTACGTAACCACCATCCCAACCCTATGCCAAGGACAAGTTTGAGAAGCGTGGCTATCAATGTCATCCAGAAAAGAACTCCAAACTCATGGTGAAACTGGAGAAGCGTGTAGAGAAAAATCTGGATATAGTTGGCAAATACGGTGAGAAAAAGAAGAACCAGAAGGGTCTGGTCAGGAAGATGAAGCCACCTTTGCCAAAGAGGCAGGGAAAGCCAGAGAAGCATCTCTATGCTGACCAACAGTTTCATGAGATTGATGAAAAGAAACCGGATAAAAGACCGAAGTCCTTGTGGATGATGGGAAAACATTTCCCCTAATGATTGGTTCATAAAGAGCTGGAGACCCATCACAGGAACAGAGAGGATGGAAAAGAGCGAGCCCATGAGGGGACTGAGAATTCCATACTCGGCAGGTCCAATGAGTCTTCCCACTACCATATTGAAGACAAAATTCATCCCCCCCGTGAGGAAGGTGGCCATGGTCATCAGTCCCGTATATCCAACAATCTCTTTTCTGCTGAGCGTTTTCATAACACTTCCACACTGGAGAGAAAGTTTCCATCTAAAAGCTGAACGGCACCACTTTCAAAGCGGATCATGACCCGGTTTCCTATAATTTTAACCACCTCTCCTTCTCCAAGGAGTCGGTGGCGTATTTTCACCCCTGGCTTAAGATCCTCAAAGGTGGCTGGTTTGCCGGCAGAAGAAGGTGTTTTTTTTACAGACGAAGATGTCCTCTCAGTAGAGGAAGAAAAATTTCTTTTCTCCCATCCTGCGGACGCGTTGTTTTGGGTCATACGGCTGTACGATGAGGTTGGTTTTTCTTCTTTCACACATTCCTTTGGAATATACTCGAGATAGGGAGAGGCTACCACGCCAACAGTTTCGCCAAAGGCATATCTTTTTGATGGGACACAGAGGAAAAGCCTTTCTTTGGCCCGGGTGACAGCCACGTAAAAGAGGCGTTTTTCTTCGTTTTCTCCCCAGGGGGTTTCAGCGCTTCGACTGAGGGGAATGAGCCCGTCAACCACTCCAAGTACAAAAACCACTCGAAACTCAAGACCCTTGGCATTGTGAATGGTCATCAGGGTGACGTGATCGGTGTCTTTGATGTTTTCTTCAGTACTATTGAGAATGGCGTAGTTGAGAAAATCCACAACCGTACTTCCTGGGTTGGCGTCTTCAAACACTCTTGCCGCATCAACAAGAGCCTGGATATTTTCCCAGCGTTCTGTTTCGTCCTGTTTTTTCCAGTACTCTTCAAGGGGAATGAGGTTAAGCAGGATACGAAGAAATGTTGAAGGGAGTACCACATCAATCTGTTCTCTGAGTTCGGAAAGCCCGGAGGCAAGCTCCTGAAGGATCTTGGCTTTTGCTCCTATTCCCGGGATGAGAGAAGCTTGCTTCATAGCACTCAAAAGGTCACAACGGTTTTCCTGAGCGTAGGCAAGAAGTTTCTCTACCGTGGCTTCACCTATTCCCCGCGAGGGGACATCGATGAGTCTTTCAAAGGCAAGGACATTGAGAGGATTGGCGAGAAATGCTAAATAGGCAAGCACGTCTTTCACCTCCCTTCTTTCAAAGAAGCGAAGGCTTCCCACGATATGGTAGGGGATCTCATGCTTGATGAGAAGGTCTTCAATGGTTCCAGACTGGGCATTGATCCGGTAGAAGATGGCCATATCCCCGTAGGCATACCCGGAGCGTTTGAGACTTTTGATCTTTTCTACCACCTCTTCATAGAGGGAGCGTTCCTCCGCTCCATACATAATCACGATAGGAGGACCATTTTCATTCTCAGTCCAGAGGGTCTTGCCCATTCGGTCGTCTATGGCCTGGGCAATGCTGTTGGCCGCCTTGATGATTGTCCCTGTAGAACGGTAGTTCTGTTCCAGTTTGATGATGGTGGCATGGAATTGTTCTTCAAAGAGCCGCATATTGGTGACACGGGCACCACGCCAGCCGTAGATGGACTGGTCGTCGTCTCCCACAATCAGGATATTTTTGTGTTTTTGGGCAAGAAGAGAGACAATATCATACTGCAAACGATTGGTGTCTTGAAATTCGTCCACCATGATGTATTGCCAGAGATTTTGATAATACGCAAGCACTTCAGGGAAGTCTCTGAGAATGAGATAGGTGTTGACTAACAGGTCGCTATAATCCATGAGTTGGGTCTCTTTGAGCCTCTCTTCATAACGGTCATATATATCTTCTAAAAAATCTTTTTCTTCATAAGAACGGACACGTTTGCCGGCTACTTCGCTTATGGGTTTGAGTTCTTCTTTGGCTTTGGAAATGAGGGAAAGGAGGGTTTCTGGTTTGTGAAGTTTGGAAAACTCTGAGTAGTTGGGAATCTCTTTGAGTATTTTGCGGATAATTTTGAGAGCGTCATCGTCGTCGATGGCTTCCCATCGCTTTTCGTATCCAAGAAGGTGAGCGTATTCCCTGAGAATTCGGTATCCCATGGAGTGGAATGTCCGAATCCAGAGGCCGGAAGTGCTGAGATGGGTGAGATTTTCTATTCGCTCTTTCATCTCATTGGCAGCCTTGTTGGTAAAAGTAACGGCTAAAATACTCTTGGGTTCAATGTTTTTTGTCTTGAGAAGATAGGCAAAGCGATGGGTGATAACCCGGGTTTTTCCAGAGCCCGGTCCGGCCAAGATGAGATACGGGCCATCCGTTGCCGTTACCGCTTCTCTTTGCTTGTCGTTAAGTGGTTGAAGAATAGGGTCCATACTTTCCTCGTGTAAAAAAGATACTCATATTGTGGAGAAAAAGGGGGATTTTTTCAAGTTTTGGGGTGGGGAACATAGGGGCAATTTTTTCTCTTATTTCAACTGGAACAGTGAAACCACAATATCTAGAGCGAGTTCCCTCTCTTTTTCTTGACATCCTTTTTGATTTCCCTTATAATACATAGACAAAATTGCGAGGAGGCTACCTTTGGCAGTTCATATTCGTTTGACACGCATGGGAAAGGCTAAACAGCCCTATTATCGTATCGTGGTTGTGGACAGTCGTGCACCAAGAGACGGGGCATATATTGAAAGTCTTGGATATTATCATCCCACAGAGGAGGGAAAGACCTCTCTTGATCTCGCCCGGTATGAAGAGTGGATTCGCAAAGGGGCTATTCCCACCGATGTGGTAAAAAATCTCGCCAAGAAGGCCAAGAGGGCATAACAGGTGGCATATACACCACTGGTTTTGATAGGACGTTTCACCAAACCGTATGGACTCAAAGGGCATATCAAGGTCCAGTGGTATGTGGATGAGATAAACGACCTTGGTGCTTTTGAGCGCTTTTTTATCGAAGACCGAAAGGTCCCCGGTGGGTATAGAGAGGTTTCTTTTGTGGAAATCCGGGAGTACCAGAAGGCCTACGTTGCCAAGGTGACAGGTATGGATGATAGGACAGCGGTGGAGTCCTTAGTTGGGAAGGCCATCTATGTCCGAGAAGAGGATTTTCCTCCCTTGCCGGAGGGAGAGTACTATATCAAAGACATCCTTGGTTGTGAGGTGAGGTACCAGGGAAGTGTTTTTGGTGTGGTGGAAAACTTCTTTGAAGTAGGGCAGAAGACGCTTTTTGTGATAAAAATGACAGGCGGAAAGAGCCTTGCTGTGCCGTACGAGCCGCGCTATTTTGTGCGGGTGGATGTAGCCGCAAAACAGATTGAGGCAGAGCATCTTTCCGAACTTTTGTAGATGCGTTTTGATGTAGTGACCATATTTCCCGAGGTGGTGGAGCCATACCTCCAGAAGGGAATCCTTCGGCGGGCCATAGAGGAAAAAAGAATCTCTGTTTGTGTCCATCAGCTTCGGGAGTTTTCGCCCCTGAAGGGTGGGCGAGTAGATGCCCCTATTGTAGGGCATGGAAAGGGGATGCTGTTTCGACCAGAACCTCTTTCTGAGGCGGTGAGACGCATCAAAGGTCCAGAAGGACAGGTGGTGCTTCTTTCTCCTCAGGGGGAGAGGTTCACAGCCGGGATAGCGAGGGAGTTGGCTCGTGTTCCCCAGTTAGTGTTGGTCTCAGCAAGGTATGAGGGAGTGGATACTCGTTTTGTCCACCGGTATGTGGATAGAGAAATTTCCATTGGGGATTTTGTCCTGATGGGAGGAGAACTCCCCGCCCTCTGTGTGATTGAGGCGGTGACACGGTTCGTAGGAGAGGTACTGGAAACCGAGGCTGTTGAGGGAGAGAGTTTTGAATCGGGCCTTTTGGAGTACGACCATTATACCGAGCCAGCGGAGTTTGAAGGCATAGGTATTCCAGAGGTGCTGAAGAGTGGCAACCATCAGAGGGTTTCCGCGTGGCGTTATGAGAATGCGGTGGCCAAGACCTACCGAAGGCGTCCGGACCTCTTTGCTGAGTATATGCCGCCATTGCCAGAAGCGGGAACGCTACGGCGACTTCGCAAGAGAAACGAAATGATGCGAAAGTTTTTGAATGTGATACAAAAAACGGTAAAGGAGTGGAAAGATGGCAGAGAACACGAAAGCGAATAAACTCGAATTGAAGCAGAAGCGTGCTGAAGCGAGGAAGGCAAGAGAAGAGGCTATAGCCGCCAAGTTGGCTGCTCTTCCCAAGAAGAACCGTCTTGATGAGGTAGAGAAAGCCCTTCTTGCAGAGCAAAACAATACTGATAAGTTCCCTGTGTTCAATGTAGGGGATACGGTGCGAGTCCATGTCAAGATCAAAGAAGGAGACAAGGAACGTATTCAGCCCTATGAAGGGGTGGTGATGATGTTCCAGAATGCTGGGCCCAGACGGAGTTTCACCGTTCGTCGTGTGAGTTATGGCGTGGCCATAGAGAGGGTTTTCCCCTTCCATTCTCCTTATATTGCCAAGGTGGAAGTGGTACGCCGTGGGCGTGTTCGTCGGGCTAAACTTACCTATCTTCGTGGTCGATTTGGTCGTTCGGCTGTTCTCGAGGAGAAGGTATAACCTATGGGACGCTGCCCTCGTGATGTGGATCTTTTCGTTCATGAGAGAGATCTGCAGGCGAAAGGGTATCGTTATATTGCTGGTATAGATGAGGCTGGTCGTGGACCACTGGCTGGCCCTGTGGTAGCGGCTGCTGTGATTTTTGATGTAGGCCATCTGCCACACCTTCCTGATGTGTATGATTCCAAAGCGCTGACACCCCGTCAGCGCTTTGTGCTTTTTGAGAAAATCTCTGAAGGTGCGTTAGCTATCGGAGTGGGGATAGTTGACAACAGAGAGATCGATCGGCTCAATATCTACAGGGCGACGCAGGTAGCTATGGTTCAGGCCCTTCAAAAGGCAGGGCATCACTATGAGGCTGTTCTGGTAGATGCTATGCCTCTTTCCCTTGAATGTCCTGTTTTCTCCATTGTGAAAGGGGATCAACGCTCATTTTTCATTGCGGCGGCCTCTATTATTGCCAAAGTAGAAAGAGACAGGATCATGGACAAACTTCATGAGGAGTATCCCTATTATGGCTGGAATGAGAATAGAGGATACCCTACGAAAAAACATCGAGAGGCTATTGTTCAGTATGGCCTTTCTCCTTATCACCGACTGAGTTTTGATTGTTATGGGCAAGACAATCCGGGCAGATGCCAACCAGATAGAAAACATGTTGACTAACAAGATAAGGTTTTTGGAAGACCTCTTCAGGGAGGGGGCATTTCTGAAGAGGGAAAAAGCGATGGCAGGCTTCACAATGAAAAAAGTGACTATGATGGTGAGTTGAAAGGAAGTAGGTTTGAGTGCCACTTTTCGAACAGGGGAGAACAAAGCTTTCTACCAGGCCTTCTTTCTGGAGGTACTCAAGAGCCCGATAGATAGAGGTTTTGTGAACATCGGGGAAATGGTCGTGAATGTCCTGAACACAGAGGGGATAAGCACTCTCCTTTTCAAGGAGGTGGATAATCTCCTTTCTCAGAGTAGAAAATCGTTTTCGCATATTTAGAGAGGAAGTACCGAGGGGGCAAACCGCACAATCTGCAAAAGAATATTGGCGTACAGAGCGGCAAAAAGGTCATCGATCATCACGCCAAAGCCCCCATGAATCTTTTGCAGAGAAGCGATAGGGGTGGGTTTCGTGATGTCAAAGAGTCTGAAAAGAAGAAACCCCATAATCACATACCGCCAGCTCTCAAGGTCCCCGTGAAAGGGAAAGGTGAAGAGGGTGGCCATCATGCCAAGTATTTCATCGATTACAATAACGCCAGGATCTTTGGCCTGATAGAGGTGTTTTTCCGCATAAGTGGTAATGGGAATAGCTAAAAGCAAGAGAAGAAGCCAGATACCATAGAACCAGAAACCGAGGGGAGCAAGCACAATGAAAAGGAAGACCCCAACCAGGCTTCCAAAGGTTCCCGGCATGAATGGAAAATATCCCGTATAGAAACCCGTTACCAAAAAATCAATAATACCATGAGAAAGGTTTTTCATTTTGCTCATTTTTTGCCTCCTGAAGACATTTTTTTGTAATAGTCCCAACCTGTATAAAGGGTAAAGAGAGCAATGAGGATTGTCAAGAGAAGAGGAAGGTACTGAATCCATTCAGGCAGACGAAGACGGCCAATCACTTCGTGGTATTCAAGGGGGGCTTTGTATACCCAGCGAGCAAAGGTCTTGAGTATCCACATAAAGGCCATGATCAGGGTGATACCCACCATCTGAAAGGTGGTTTTTGCCTTGGCTATGAAAGAGGTCTTGAAAGAGAGCCCATGTTTTTTGGCATATCCCCGAAGCCAGGTGACAAAGAGATCCCTGAGAAAAATAGGCAAGACCACGTACCAGGGAATATGGAGAAAAGGAAGAAAACAAAAAACCCCATACACCGCCCATACAAGGAATTTATCGGCCAGGGGATCAAGGTAGGCCCCCCATTCAGTGGACTGGTTGAGTTTTCGCGCAATAATACCATCAAAGGTGTCAGTTAGAGCAGAAAGTCCATAAAGCACAAAGGCTATCGTGAGGCTTTCCCACGTGTTGAAAAAAATCAAAGCCACAATAAAAGGGATGAGCAAAATACGAAGGTAGGTGAGAAGATTGGGAATGGTAAAGAGTTCTTTCTGTGTCATACCATAACCCCCTTGAGGTCATAGGATTTGTGGACGGCCTCTATACGGACCTGGTGAAAAATCTTTCCTTCAAAGGAATCTTTCCATGGAACATACACGACGCCATCTATCTCAGGGGCATCGTAGGGGGTACGAAGGAGTCGGTAGGGTTTCCCACGCAAGAGTTTTTCTTGTCCATCATCGATACAGGTGATGGTTCTTCCCACAAGACGGGAAAGACGCTTTTCAGAGATACTTTTCTGGAGAGTGGCAAGGTAGGATATCCTCTCTTTGATAGTCTTTTTTGAGACTTTTGAAGGAAGAGTAGATGAAAAACTTCCCTCTTCGTCAGAATAGGCAAAAAAACCCACTCTCTCCATCTGGGCATCCTGAAGAAACCGAGCTAATATTTCTATATCCTCATCAGTTTCCCCGGGATAACCGACAATAAAGGCAGACCTTAAGGCTATCTCAGGATAAATGTTTCGGATCTTTTCGATATAGGAGAGAAGCTTCTGTGGGTTTCCGCCTCTTCGCATGCTGGTCAGAATTCGGCTACTCGCATGCTGGAGAGGGATATCGATATAGGGAACAAGAGAGGGGTATTCTTTCATGGTCTTGACGATGGAGAGTACCTCTGGTTCTGGATAGAGGTACATGAGACGAATCCAGGAAAAGCCTATGTTTGCCAGCTGAGGCAGAAGAAGCGTCAGAGAAGGCTTGCCGTACAGATCCACTCCGTAGCTTGTGCTATCTTCGGCGATGAGAATGAGTTCTTCTATCCCCTGTTCACGAAGAAAACGGGCTTCTTCCACAATGTCTTCGAGAGGACGGCTTCTCTGGGGGCCACGTATGGATGGGATCACACAAAATCCACAGCGGCGGTTGCATCCCTCTGAGATTTTGAGGTAGGCATAGGCAAGGCCTGAAAATAACAGAGAACGTTCTTTTTTCCACCGGGTATCTGTATAGGTGGGGCTATCCACATAGCCAGCACTTTCGATTGCCTTGAGAACAAGGAAAGGGTCCTTGACGCCGGTAGCATGATCTATCTCAGGAAGAAGGGAGAGGAGTTGTTCTTTGTAGCGTTCTGTGAGGCATCCTGTGGCCACTATCTTGAGAGAGGGATGGTGTTTTTTGAGATGGGCGTAAGAAAGGATAGTTTCGATGGATTCTTCTTTGGCTTTGTCAATAAAACCACAGGTATTGACAATGATGATATCCGCTTCCTCGGGGTTTGAAACAAAAGTATATTCATGGCTTACTAAAAAGTAGGCCATTCTTTCGGCATCAACGAGGGCTTTTGGGCATCCTAAGGCATCGAGAAAGACTTTCTTCAAAGAGCTTTTCCTCCTACCGCAGGAAGGTGCGGACAAGATTGTAGCGATTTCGCTCTTTTTTCCAGTAGATGATACTTTTGTTCACTTCTCCCCAGCCACCGCCGTTCTCTTCTCGATTGTTGATCAGAAGCTTCACCGCAGCAGCATTTCCGAGGGAGAGGATAAGGTATTGCTTGAACTTGAGTTCTTTTATTATTCCGCGCTCAATCTGAATAACCTCGGGTTCACCATTATCAACGACAACCTGACAGAAGCCGCTATCTATTCCCTGAAGTTTGATAGGGATATCTGTCATCTCATTGGCTGTATAGAGGAGGTTTTCCTGAGCGATCTGGCCTTCAACAAACTGCGAATTAATGCCTAAAATACTCTTGAAAGCCAATGTTTGATCTGCCTGCAAAAGAGAAGCGCTTACTCTAATAGCCTGGGGTTTTGCGGACAGAATCTCAAGGACAAAGTCATTCTGAGAGTCCCCATCGGTATCTAAAGCAAAAACCTCCTGCTGCTTGAGATTGTATTTTCGACCGTTGATCTGAACAAGGAGGGATTTGTCGAGGTTTTGCTTTTCAAAGATAACGTGGATGATTTTGTTTTTGGCATTGGTGATAAAAAAATCCTGTCCTATTTTGAATTTTTGAGTACTCAGGAGAGAAAGGTTAGCTTCCGAGAAATGGGAGAGGTTTTTTTTTCCGGTGGGCTGGTTTGCAGGAGAGGAACTTGCAATTTGGAGAAAAATGAGCACAAGGCCTAAGAAAAGAAGAAAACCCACCACAATCATGAGAATCTGGCGCCAGAGAGCGGGAGAAATCTGGGTATACCAGGGAAGACGCTTGCCCACCAGTTCCTCAAGGGGGACTTCCTGGTCAAGCTGTACCTGATGTTTGTAGGCACTGATGAGGACTGTTGCGTCGAGATCGAGTATCTCAGCATAGGTCTTGAGAAAACCTATGACATAGGCTTCGGCTGGAAAAACGGAAAAATCGTTTTTCTCAAATGCTTCTAAGTACGCCCGAGAGATATTGGTTTCACGGGCAATTTCGTCCAGAGAGAGCCCCTTTTCTCGTCTGGCCTCACTGAGCATATCCCCCACGGTCTTCTTCTCGGCCATGGATACTCCTTATAGGGATTTTTGAATAGAAAACCCTCTTTTTTAATTGTAGAGCAAGTGAAAAAAAAATGCAAGAAAATCAGAGGGCTTTTTCGCCCTTCAGGATGAGAGTTTAGCCGGGAAAGAAAGAGTATGGAAGTTTTTCAAAAGACAGGGGCTTGACTTTTCTTTCTGTTAACCTTATAATTTTGTAGTTTACTTTTCGGAGGCAGGAATATGGTTTGGGTAAAGGTTGTGTTTGTTCTTTACTGGGCGGTTTTTCTGTGGCTTGCCTGGAGAAAACGGAAATACATCCATAGTTATGAGGACTATGTGGTAGCAGGACGAAGCCAGTCGGGAAATCTTGTATGGTTTTCTCTTCTGGCCACTGCCATTGGAGCTACTGCTTTCGTGGGTATGACCAATAGTGCTGGAAAGATTGGCTGGCCGATTTTCTGGTGGCTTGGTGTGGGGGCGATTGGGCTTGGGCTTCAGGCCTGGTTGTTGACTTTGCGGGTGAGAGAAAGGGGGGTGAATACCCTTCCCCAATTGGTGGAAAACCTTGTGGGAAAAGCTGCTGCACGATTTGTGGCTCTGGTGATAGCCCTTTCGTGGATTGGCATTGTAGCGGCACAGTTCAAAGCCATGGGTGATGTGATGGGAATGTTCTGGCCAGACGTGGATAGCAGGATTCTCATTGTGGTGAGTGCTGTGGTCATGATACTCTATACGCTTGTTGGTGGGCAGATGTCGGTAATGGCGACAGATAGGTGGCAGTTTTTACTTATCCTTGTCGCTATAGGATTTCCGCTTGTACTTGGTCTTGGAGACAAACGATCCTATGAGGTGCCTTTTATGTTTTTGAATGAGACATTTGGCTGGAAGGATTTTCTCATCTATCTTGTGTTGACAGGAGGAGCCTATTTTGTTGGTCCGGATATGTTTTCTCGTGCGTTTTGTGCGCGTGATGGGAAAACAGCCCAGCGGGCTGTGGCATGGGCAGCGGTGGGGCTCGTGCCACTTGCCCTTGGGATTGCCTGGGTAGGGATTATGGCTTTTCGGATAGCTCCAGGAGAGGGTGTCGCACTTCTCCGTTTAGTGGGGGAGAAAGCAGGTATGGCTGGCCAGGTGGTTGTGGCCTTTGGGATTCTTTCAGCCCTTGTTTCTTCCGCGGATACGACCCTTCTCTCTTCAGCCACGATATGGAACCAAGATGTTTTTAGAAAGAAGAGTGTCATGGGAATACAGGTAGCAATAGTGGGTATTGGGATTTTTGCTATTGTGTTGGCGCTTCTGAATACCCCTCTTTTGCAGATGCTTCTCAATGTGTACAGCCTCTATGTCCCTGCGGTGGTCCCGGCAACAACGGTAGCCCTTCTTTTTATGGAGAGGAGAAAAATCCGACGGGAATGGTTGTGGGTGGCTATGGGAATAGGAACTTTGGGAGGGATTTTATCTCTTACAGGTCTTTTCTCGTGGTTGAAACCGGATAGGATCTTGGCTGTGTATGGAGTATTGGGGGCAAGTGTGTTCTCACTTGTGGGGGCGATGATGGGAGAAAAGAACGCCAGAAGGGGGACATGAGGGGATGGTACTTTTTTGCCCTGCTAGGGAAAGAAAGAATAGGCCTATTCACTATGAATAGGCCTATTTTGTTGAAAAAAATTTTTTTGACTACTTGACAGAAAGAAAAAACGTGATACAATAAAGCCGAAAAAAGAAAATGCCCCGGGGTGGAGTGTGATTAAGAAAAAAGGTAAAAGGTGTTGGGTTAAGGTAAAAAAAGAAAAGGAGGTGAGGGATATGAAGATGGAGGTAGTATCTCTCTCAACAACAACGACAACACTGGCTCCTGCCAGTGGTAGCTGCTGCTGTTCATGCTGCTGTTCATGCTCATGGAGTTCGCCGATTAAGTAGTTTTTTGGTTGTGGGTGGTGTTTCCATCCTGGGGCTTTTGGTATGTGATGGGAGTGTGGCATGGATGCCATTGAGGTAAAGGGTCTCACACGTCGTTATCCCTCGGGTAGAGGGGTTTTTTCTATTAGTCTTCAGATAAAAGAAGGGGAATTTTTTGGTCTTGTTGGACCAAATGGAGCAGGAAAGACGACACTTATTGAATGTATTGAGGGGCTTCGTGTTCCCGATGAGGGGGAGGCTTTTCTCTTTGGGATATCTTCCCGAAAGAAGGAAGTGAAGGGCTTTTTTGGGGCACAGATTCAGGAGCAGGTGCCCTTTTCTCGTCTCAGGGTAGGGGAACTTCTTGCCCTTGTGTGTGCTTCCTATGAGAAGAGTTTTTCTGTAGATGAACTGGTGAAGATGGTTGGGCTTTCGGAAGAGAGGCGAATGTTTTATGAACATCTCAGTGGAGGGCAGAAACAACGGCTTCGATTGGCTATAGCCTTAGCAGGAAGACCTAAGTTAATTTTTCTTGATGAGCCCACGACGGGTTTGGATCCACATTCACGGCGGGTCTTTTGGGACTTGTTGCGAAAATTGAGGCAGGAATTGGGGTTGACACTTTTTCTTACCTCTCATTATATGGAAGAGGTGGAAGTCCTCTGCGATAGAGTGGGGGTGCTTGTTGAGGGAAAGCTTGTGGCAATGGGAAGTCCATCTGATATAGTGAAGCAGTATGGAAGTACACTTTTTGTCCGTGTTGTGGTAGAACATGAACAGATGCTTGAGAGAGTGAGTTCTCTTGCCTGTGTGATGGCTGTCAAAAAACAGCATGAGACGGAAGGGGTATTTCAGATACCATCCCGGGAAGTGTTTCTTCAAGAGTTGGGGGGGCTTTTGAAAGAAGGAAATATACGTGTGTATGACCTTGAGTTTGATTCTGGTTCTCTTGAGGATGTGGTAGTGGGAATAGCAGCAGGGGGAGTTCATGGGAAGTAAAAAAAATACTATCAGGTCTTTTAAAAACTGGTTTTTTCTTCAGATACGACTCTTTTTTCGTGAACCACTTGCTATATTTTGGGTAGTGGTATTTCCTCTTCTTCTTCTTGTGATTTTTGGGAGTGTATTTTCTCGGTATGAAAAACCTGTTTTTCGTGTGAGTGTGTATAATCAAGATCGGAATGAGATTTCTCAAAAGATGATTGAGATACTGACAAGAAGTGGGATTTTTGTGGTAGAAGAAGTAGATTCTGAGGAAGAAGTAAAGAAACGGGTGGGAAACAATCAGGTAACGATGGGATTTGTGATTCCAGAGGATTTTTCTCGTGATGTATCTCATGATACATCACCCTTTTTTGAGGTTTACTATAATGCTCGTCAGAAAGAGATGAACGCAATAGCGTTTTCTATTCTTGACTCTTTTCTTTATGAGGAAGTAATTCGCAGAAAAGGAGTAGAGGGCAAGATTACCTATGTAACTACTGAGGTAAGTGGAAGAGTAGAAGGATCATATGTGGATTTTCTTTTGCCGGGACTTGTCGCCCTTGTGGTGATTTCGGTGAGTTTCTTTTCTGTTGCTACGAAGATGCTGGTGTATAGAGAGTATGGGATTCTCAAGCAATTGGAACTTCTCCCAGTGCCTCGCTCGGTGTATGTTATAGCTGAGGGTTTTTCTCAATTTGTGGTAGTAATAGCACAAATATTTTTGCTTTGTGCGGTAGGGGTTTTGCTGTATCGAGTGGTTTTGCCAGCCTCTTTATGGTATTGGATAGGTATGATTCTGTATGTGGCATTTGGTTTTTTTGCCATGGTTGCCGTGGCACTTTTTGTGGGAGGTCTGGCAAAAAGCTATCAGGGGGGAGTGAATCTTTTGAATTTAGTGGCTTATCCTATGATGTTTTTGGGGGGACTCTATTTTCCCTTAGAACAGATGCCAAAAGCTCTGCAATGGTTGGCTTATATCTTTCCGATTACACACTTTCTTGAGGGACTTCGGTTTTTCTTTGGGGAGGGAGGAGATGTGATGGTACTGGGAAGGGGTATCCTCATACTTTTGGTGTATGTCGTGGTCGTTCTTCCGTGGGTTATTCGGGGGTTTCGATGGGCAAAGGAATAATCGGTATCGCATGTCTCTTGCCTTGTCTTGTGTATGGAGGCATGTCTTATGAGGCGGTGATTACCCTAGGGGAAAAGAGTCCTTCTTCTCCTTTTTTTTCTTCTGATGGGTTGTATATTGCCCCCTTTCGCCTTGAAGAAGGGATTGTTTTATCAACAAGTATGGGAAGTCCTGGATTGAAGCTGGAGACTAAGTGGCGCTTTCGTTGGCAAACAGACAAGGATACGCTTTATGAACATGAATGGAAGGAGGGCAAGAGAGATTTTCGGCTTTTTCCTGAAGAACTTTTTGCGGAGGGGTTTTATTACTTTCGATATCTTATGATAGTAGGTAAAAAGAAATGGGATATGAGTGAAGGTTTTTTCTTTAAGCCTGTACTTCTCTGGGCTGACTATGAGGCATATAAGCGATATGGTGAGGGTCTATATCATGGGCGTTTAGAAGGCAAATGGGGTGGGTTTCGAGTCTTCCTCTATGGGGTTCCTTCACGTTTTGATGAAAAAGCCACAAACCAGTGGTATGATTGTTTTCAAAATGGGACAACCAACTGGATGTTTGGAGGGGCTTTTTCCCTGCTTGTGGGGGGATGGGTGATGAAGGGGCTTTCTCTCTGGGAGGTGCCAGCTGAAGGTGGAAAATGGGTCTCAAAGTATGCGCTTTCTTCTGCTTTTTCGTGGGATAGATGGACGTTATATGGCGAAGCGGCATACAAGAATGGGAAAACCCTTGTGGTTCCTTTTTTTGATGGGAAGGAAGTTACCAATATCTATGGAATGGCAAATGAGATAACAAATATTACTCCTGCTGAGTATCGATTTGAAGAGAAAGAAGCCTCTTTTTATCGAATGTTTTTTGAGGGACTTGTGGGTGTGCGTGTGGAACTTCCTTGGGATATAACGGGAAGGGCTGAGGTGTACTACCGGCAGCGAAGTTGGGGAGAGGAAGAACGCTCTACTTACTGGCAGGGAGTGCGATATGCGAAGGAGAGGGAGGGGAATTCTCTTTATCAGGCGGCAGGTGATATTCCAGAAACCTATCTTCTCTTAGCGGCAGGCAATCTCTCTTTAGATACCTATAGCCCATGGCTTGTTTCGTTTGGTTTTACTAAGGTTTGTGGGGATCACTGGACCATAGATCAGGGGCTTCTTGTGGAGATGGCGACGTATTCTTGGCAGTGGAGTGGAACTTTCACATGGAAAAGTCTCTCTCTCTGGGAGGTGAGGATAATGGCAACGATAGGGAGTGGAAAAGAGGAGACTTTCTTTGGGGCGCTGCCGGAAGGGAAAAAAATTACAATTGAGTTAACGAGTGCTTTATAAAATAATATGAGAAAACTGAGAGGAGAAGATAGATGAAGAAAATGATAGCTCTTTTCTGGATAATGTTTGATCTTGGCTACGCTTTTGTTGGCCCATCGCTTGGTGAGGATTGGGGAGTGGCAGGGCTGTGGTATAGGCTTCGGACTTATCCAGTTGATTGGACAAATGTGGTAGGGGTTTTTGAGCAGTTTCGGTTTTGTACCTGGATGATGGTTCCTTCGTGGGGGAGTTTGCCGGTGGAAAGTTTTTTTCTTTGGGCTGGCCCATATCTACGGATGGAGACTATGTACAATGGGCTTTTTACCTATGATGGGGCAATTGGACTTGTTTCCTGGGGGCTTTTTGGGTTTGATGGGAATTTTTCCGACAAGGATGGAGATGGAGAGACTTCCGATGATAGTTTCTGGGGAACTGCCCTTGCTGTAGGGCCCTCTTTTCGATATACCTTTGGAGAAGGGTGGACCTGGAGGGTATCTTATGTGCCAGTCTATAGATGGTACAGCAAAGGAGAAAAGACGGAGATTTCCCTTCCAGATGCACATTGGACACACGATATGACCATGAGTATAGAATATAGGTATGATGATTGTATAAAGGGAGGAATCTGGTTTTCGTATGATCTTCAGATGAGAGAGAAGGAATATCGATGGGGGTATAATGAGGGTGAGGTCTTACCTTCTTTTGATCAGGGTGTAAGTCTAAGAGGGCTTCTCAAGATTCCGTTGTCTTTTTTGGTTTCTTTTGTGAAGATAGGAGGAGGAATTTTCTGGAGAGAAAATACTCCCGTGAATTTTGGAGTGAGTGCCAATGTGTATGATGAATCGATAGTTCGTGAGGTAAGGGGATATCACGAAGAGGAGGTAAAGGGAAAATTGGGCGGTATAACCCAATTGACCTGTGGGTGGCAGGTACTGCCCTGGATGAGGATTGAACTGGGGACAGATGGGGTATGGTATCAGGCGCTTGAGGGAAACTGGTATATCAAGGGTGGAGCTGGTGTTGGAGTACGTTTTCAATGGAATAATCGCCAGGCTCTTGCCATAGAATATAACCATCCGTTTGAGAATGCGGTAGGAGGGGGACAGATAGTGGCAGGATTTGTCTGGCTCTTTGCAAGAGAGGGACTATGAGGTTGGTGTTGCAGGAGGTAAACAAGGCCTATCATCTTGACGGTGTGAGTGTTCCGGCTCTTCGAGGGGTTTCACTCGAGGTAAAGAGTGGAGAATTTATGGCTATTGCTGGACCATCTGGAAGTGGAAAGACAACGCTTCTCAATCTCATGGGGGCTATTGATAGTGTGGATGATGGAATCATTTTGTATGATGGAGAGGATGTGAGACAGATGACGGAAGAGAGGCTTCGGATTTTTCGTCGTGATAGGTTAGGGTTTATTTTTCAAAACTATAACCTTATTCCTGTTTTGACAGTCTATGAGAATGTGGAATATCCGCTTTGGATAGGTGATCAGTGGCCTGATGAGAAGAGAAGGCGGGAGGTGGTTATGGAGCTTCTCCGGGAGGTTGGGCTTGAAAACTATGCTTCTCGCTATCCGAACCAGCTTTCTGGTGGACAAAAGCAGCGGGTAGCGGTAGCCCGTGCTTTGGTTCGTCGTCCGGGGCTTATTTTGGCCGATGAGCCGACAGCGAATCTTGATTCTTCCACGGCCCATCAGATTATTGAACTCCTGAGGGAGTGTAACAAAAGTCGGGGTGTAACGGTGATTTTTTCCACACATGATAGTCGTATTCTTGATGTGGTAAATCGGGTGGTTCACTTAGAAGATGGTCGGATAGTGCGTGATGAAAGAAGGGAGGTATAATATGTGGAAAACTTATCTTGTATTTGTTTTATGTTTTTTTGAGATACTCTATGCTGATGATTCTTCGTATGAGGCACTTCTTGTCCCTGAAAAGATAGCAGGTTTTTTTCAAAGTGAAAAGGAGATAAAAGAGTATGCAAAAACGAATACGACGGCTTTAGGGTATTATACGGTTGGGGTGTTTTATCTTTATCATGCGTATGGTCTTGTCAATACGCTCAAGGTGTCGAAAAAAGACTATAGGCGTCTTACACGTGAGGCCATCACTTCTCTGGAAAAGGCGCAGAAGTTGGCTCCGGCAGAACCAATGATTCTTTCTATGCTCGGAAGTGCCTATCTCTTTTCCTGTCAGTGGGGAGGAGCTTCTGACAGAATGCGAAATGGACGTAAAGGTGTTTTCTATATGGATAAGGCGGTTATCATGGCACCTTCTCACTTGAATATTCGTGAAAACAGGCTTCGTTCGTATATCAATCTTCCACCAGAGTATTTCCCAAATATTTTCAAAAGTATTCCTGAAGATGCCGATATGCTTTTGAAGGCAATGGAAAAAGATTTTTCATTGTATGGGGCTTATGCGAAAGAGGTGAAATCTCTCTGTTTTTATGCGAAGGGTCTGGTAGCCTATTATCAAAAGGAGATGGGCAAGGCAAAGCAGTTTCTGGGAATGGTAGAAACAGGAACGTCTTTTTCTGAGAGGGCCAAGGCTCTTCTGAAGAAAATGGGAGAATAAGATGAAAAAAATAGGGAAAATTTTTCTTTTAGCTTTTCGCAATGTCCTTCGAAATAAGCGAAGGAGTCTTCTTTCGGCTGCCGTGTTAGTGATGGGAGTGGTTTCCCTTTTCCTTTTTGGGGGGTATATCGAGGCTGTTTACTATTTTCTCGGGAATTCTGTGATCGCACAGAAAGGGCATTTTCAGGTGTTTTGCAGGGGATATAGGGATGGGGAAGAAGAATCGCTGGCGTTAGCTCTGACACCTGAGGATCAGAAAAAGATTCTTTCTCTTTTGCAGGAGAAAGGAGGGGTACGGATTGTTTCGCCCCGTATTGCGGTTTCGGGAATTATCGGGAACAGAGAACGTTCGACAATCTTTGTGGGGTATGGGGTGGATCCAGAGAAGGAAATCGATCTTTTGCAGATGGTGGGTTATCGGGGAGGGAATCTCTCTGTACTGCTTGAACCGGAGGTGATTATTGTGGGCAAGATTCTTGCGAAACAACTTGGGCTTTCTGTTGGAGATATGATCACCCTCATGTCCCTTTCTGAGGGGGGATCGCTTGAGGCAGTGTATGTGAAGGTGGGGGATCTTATCTCGACGGGAGTGACGGCCATGGATTCCCGGTTGGTACTTGGACATGTAGCCACATTTCAGCAATTGGTGTACACCACAAAGGTTCATTCTCTTGTGGTTCTTCTGGAGGAAAGATTTTCTCGTGGGGAAGTGGAGAGGTATGCAAGGGAGTTGAATGAAAGGTTTGTGAAATCGGGGATGAACTATGAGGTGAAACTCTGGTATGAACTGGATGATATGTATCTTCCCACTATGAGGATGCTCAAGACTATGTTTACTATTGTGACCATTATTTTTCTTGTGGTGATTGGGTTCACTATTGTGAATACGATGTATATGGCGGTGATGGAGAGAGTCTCTGAGGTGGGAACACTCCGGGCGATGGGAACGTCTCCCCGGATGGTATTCGGGATGTTTGTGGCTGAGGGAACGCTCATCGGGGTGATTTCTACCATGGTAGGGGTGGGAATGGGATTTTTGGTGATGATGCTGCTCAACAGGTTAGCTATTCCCCTCCCACCTTATCCAGGTCAGTCAGAGTCTTATCCTTTGACGCTGATGGCAAGTTGGGGAATAGTCTTATGGACGGTTGTTTTTAATATCCTTGGGGCGTTGGTGGCCAGTATGATTCCGGCGAGAAAGGCACTTCAGTTCCGTATTGTGGAAGCCCTTCGACATGTATAGAGGGAGGAAGATATGAGATACGGGGTAGTCCTGCTTTTTTTCTGCTGGGGAATGGCTCTAGCGGCTGATAATCTCACAGATCTGTTGATCAAAATTGAGCATTCTCAGAGAGGGGCGGAGAGTTATGTGGCCAAGATGGTGATGAGTTCCTATGAAGGAAACACGAAGACGGGAGAGGCTACACTGGAATTGTATGTTCTTGGAATGGAACTTTCTATAGCCCGTTATTTGACACCAGCCACAGATAGGGGCAAGGCTTTCTTGCAGAGAAAAGATCAATACTGGATGTATTTTCCGAAGACACGTCAAAGTGTCAAAATATCAGCCAAACAAAGGCTTTTTGGGGAAGCGTCTATTGGCGATATTGTGAAGCCCCCCCTTCTCTCTACGTATGAAGTGAAAAGGGTCAGTAATACAGCCGCGGAGGATATCTTTGAACTCACGGCGAAGGTTTCTACAGCCCCTTATCAGAGAATTCTTTTGTGGTGGGATAGAAATGGCCAGCGAATTGTCCGTGAGGATTTTTATACAAGAACGGGGGTTCTTCTCAAACAGGCCCGTTATCTTGCTCACCAGCAGGTAAAGGGGTATCTCTTTGCCGTGAAGGTGGAGATTCACGATGCGCTGCAGACCAACAAAAGGACGATTTTAGAGGTGGTTGATCTGAGGGAGAAAGCCCTTTCTGATGAAATTTTTTATCCCGAGGCTCTTGATTATTTGCCTTATACCTATAAATGAGAGGAAAAATATGTGGTATAAGAAAAGACCGTATGCCTTCGTGTTAGAGGAAAGTCCCCGGAGTCTTTTTGTTGATCATATGGGGAACTGGTTTCTTTTGCGTGGAGAAGTGGTGGAAGTGGTGATAAAGGATCTTTTAGGCTATCTTGAAGAGCCCCGTTCTCTCGAAGATATTTTGCAAAGGTTTACTTCTCGTGTGGAGAGAAAAGACTTAGAGGACGCTCTTTCACAACTCGTTCGTTTAGGAGTCATTGAAGAGTATGAAGAGCAGGAGAAGCAAATTCCAGAAGGCCTACGGCATTTCTTTCATCTTTTTACTCCATATCTTGAAGAAAAAAAGGCAGGAAACTATTATAAGCGACTTGTGGCCTCTTCTGTGATGATCATCGGAGAAAAGAGAATGGGTGAAGCCATAAGGGAGAATCTTTTGTCCTGTGGGATGGAAAAAGTCTTTTTTGAAGAGGTTTCAGAGGCGCAGAATGACAGAGATTCTCTTCGGGAGTGGCTACAACAAAGGGTAGGAAAACAGGATATAATCGTGGTGTGTGGAGGAGAACACTCACTTGGCTTTTTTTTAGTAGTAAATAAGATAATGTTAGATATTGGACTTCCTGCTCTCTATGTTCAGGAGGACTGGACAGGGGGTATTTTAGGGCCACTGGTGGTTTCAGATGAGACAGCTTGTTTTCAGTGTTATCTTGAGAGAAAACAGGCAAACAAGGAGTATGATGGGGGGTATGAACTGATGAAGCAGCAGGTGGGGCTAAAGTCTTCTTCGACGGGTTTTGTTCCTTTTCGTCAGTGGATAGTTTCTGTAGCTGTGATAGAGGTGATCAAGTTTCTTTCGAGGTATCTTTATCCAGAAACATTGAAAGGAGTTTTTCTTCTCGATGCAGTGAACTATCGTCTCCAATTTCACCCGGTTCTGAAATCTCCGTATTGTTCGGCTTGTGGGTATGTGGATCGTATTCCGCCGCAAAGGGTCTGGGTGGAGGATGGTCATGGGGTATGAGATTCGTCTCTCTGAGGGATGGACCCCTCTTCCGCTTCATGCCAAATGGGACAATGAACTCTGGGTGAAAAGAATGGAGCCCTTTTTTTCTCCTCTCACGGGTATTATCAATTATTATTATGTGGCTGAGGTTGGGCCGGAGGAACCACAGCTTTTCTTTTCCAGTGCAAGGCTTCACAGGATGGCTTATAATTTAGGCATGCCCTTTGATCCCCAGGTTGGGGGAATAGGAGAAACCTCGGAGCAGGCGTTTCTTTCTGCTTGTGGGGAGGCCCTTGAAAGATATGCGTCCTCGGTAGTGCCGATTTCTCGTCTGGTTCTTGCGTCCTATGAGGAACTTGTGTCTCGGGGCGAACGTGCCCTTGATCCGGGTCGTTTTGAACTCTTTGCTTCTTTTCAATATGCACAAAAGAGTTTTGCTTATGAGCCTTTTGAGAGAAATTCTCCCGTGCGCTGGGTGAAGGGAAACTCTCTCTTTTCAGGGGAAGAGGTATGGGTTCCTGCGGCTTTTGTTTATATGCCCTATATGTACGAGTACGGGAAAGAGGCTCGTATCAATCATACCACATCAACCGGCTTGGCTTTCCATTTTGATCCTTTAGCGGCGTGGAAAACAGGACTCTGTGAGGTTGTGGAGAGAGATGCTTTTAGTATTGTCTGGTGGACAAGAATATCACCGGATGAAGTGGATCTTGCTTCTGTGGATGATCAAAAGATTTGTCGTTTTTTAGATGAGAAACTTGGTTTTCTGAGGAAGAAGATTCGGGTGTTTCAGTTGCCCACGGATACAGGTTTTTTTGTGTTTCTGGGTCTTTTTGAGGAGAGTGAAACAGAGGCGCAAAAGGCTGAAGTGCCGGCGTTGTGTATGGGAGCAGCAGCGGGACTTGATGCAGAGACAACTCTCTACAAGGTGCTCCTTGAAGTAGTACAAACATGGAAATTTGCGATATATCTCAAAAAACAAAATGAATCAAGGGAGAACAAAAAGGTCTTTACAGGAAATTGGGATGACGAGATTTTTGATTTTGCCGATGGGGTCCTTCTTTATAGTTATCCGGAGTTTAAGGAAGCGGTGGACTTTTTGAAAAAAGGAAAAAGAATTTCTTTTGCTGAGGCGAAAAGGAAGGGGGGATTTGCTTCCTTTGGGGAAGCGGTTTCGTCTCTTCATGAACAGGGTTTTGAGCCGGTGGTGGTGGATATTACCCCAGAGGATATCCGCCTTGGTGGGGGTTATGTGAGTCGTGTGGTGATACCGGGCATGGTGAGTCTCAATGGGGCTCACAGGTATCGTTTCTGGGGAGGTCGAAGGCTTTTGTCTTTCCCCAAAAAGATGGGCCTGGTAGATCATGAACTTTCCTTTGAGGAACTCAATCCTTATCCACATCCTTTCCCATAGGAGGAAGCGATGATAGTGAAAAAACCATCTCCTTTAGAGAGAGCGGTAGAATTCTCCTATCCTCCCCGTGAGTGGGAGGAGTATAGGACGGCTCTGTGGTATCATGAGCAGAGCAAATTTGGAAAACGAAAGAGCGAGAAGGATTTTGTTCACATAGGACAGATTCGGCAAAATCCCTCTCTTGTAGCCACCATGACAAAGCACTTCAAGATATATCCTGATGTGGAGTATATTTCTCTTCCTTCTGTAGTGGATCTTTTGTCCAGTGAGGGTATGTCACTTGAAGAGGCCATTATCCGCCGCCGGAGTGTGAGGACTTTTTCAAAACAGAGTATGCCTTTTGATGTGCTTGCAAGGCTTCTTGTTTTTTCCTATGGGATAACGGGTGAAATGCCTTATGATACGGGGGATGTGCAGTATTTGAGAGCCAGTCCTTCGGCAGGGGCTTTGTATCCGTTAGAGGTGTATCCTGTAGTTTTCCGGGTTGAGGGTCTTGAGCCCGGGCTTTATCATTATGCGGTGAGAAAAAATGCCATAGGGCTTCTCAAGAAGGGGGATTTCTCTGAGTTTTTGGTTTCTCTGTGGACAGAACAACAGATGGTGAGAGAGGCTTGCGTGATGTTCTTTTTGACAGCCTATCCCTTGCGCACCCTACGAAAATATCGGTGTCCTTTTTCACATATTTTGTCCCTCATTTTTCATTTAGTTTGTCCATTTTTTGTCTTCCTGGAAAAAAACCGGTGCTCCTGCACCGGTTTCCAAAAGCACATCTTTCAAATTTTTAATTTAAATTTAATTCTTCAAGATATTCATTATATTCTTCTTCAGTTATTTTAACTTCATCATATTCAACATAATCATAATCTTTTAATCTAACACCTACGACCTTATTATCTTTTAAAACAGCATAATAATACTGCATATATTCCTCCTATAGCAATCTTCCAACCACAACAGGAATTGTAAATAAACTAAATCTTCCAAGGCAAACAACTGTTTGAGATTCAGGAGAATCACAATAAGCAGTAAATGTATAACTGCCGGGGTCATATACTCCAATCCAATGATTTGTTAACGATGCATAATACACACTTGCAGTATGTAAAATTGCCTGACCCATAGAAACAGAAGTCCCATTTACTTTAAATCCTACCGAAGGAGTCATCCAACTCGTAGCGGCTGGATTTAAAGACACTCTTGTAGTAACTATACAAAATACAATACTTCTTACATCAAGAGTGAACGAAATATTCGCAAGGTCTCCATCACCATTATAACACACAACATTAAAAGTAACAGTTTGTGCAATTGGACTCATATTCAAAATATCCTGCTTACGAACAGGCTCTGTGTTTGAAGAAGGAGCAGGTAAATTAGTTATTTTCTTGCTATTCGCATTCAAATCACCAGAAAGAACATAATCACCCAACTGACTCAGCTTTACCTTATGAGGATTGTTCACATTCGTTTCATGTGCGAGAAGACTGATGAGGTTTTGCCTTCTCGAGACATCGATATGCGAAGAAGTAATCTGTGATTGTCCAGAAGAAAGCAAAACATCCGCAAGAAGAACACTGTCGCTCTCTATAATAGGTTTTGAAGGAGAAGAAGAGACCTCTCCAGGAACAACAACGATTTCAACGTCTTCATCAAGGCGATATTTGATCTCTTCTCCGATATCATTCAGTCGAGTGTCATACTCTTTACGTGTAAATTTAGCGCAAACAGATACATATCGAGAGTTTGAAGATGGCACATAAGAATTAAGCTGAAGAGCTTTCTGTGATAGCATTTTCAGCGTTCTTCCATAAGTATCGACGCCAAATCCAGGTGCTACAATAACGGACAAATCAGCAGGGGAATTGGGGATAACGTCAAAGCCATCAACAACACCATAACCCAGAAGCTTTTGAGTAAGCTCAAGGTCTTTGTTTTCAACAAAGTTCTGCAACATATTCATGTCGGCAGGAATGACATTTTGACCCGAGTAAAAATTGAGTTTATTCATATATCCTCCTTCAGGACGGTATTTTTTCCGAGAAGAGAATAACCCAATCGCCATCTTATAGTTTGTGCTTGAGGCTCAATAAGAAACAGTTCGACATGCGCGGGAAGATAGAATCTTAGAACAGAAAAAAGATAGAGTTTTTCTTTTTCAGAGAGAGAGGTATAGAATTCAATTGCACATCTATTTTCAAGATTGAGAAAAGAATCTACTCCCAATTTCGACACTCCCAATCGCCACTTTTTTGTTTCACGTATTGAGAAAGGTTTCTGAATCAAAAAGGAGAGCAATTTGTTTATTTCTTTGTTATTTGAAACACTTAAGAGAAAAGTGTACGCAAAAAGAATTCGCTTTTTATAATTTTCTTCTGTTTCATAGGGAAAGCGGTCTATACCTCTTTCTTCTGCAAAACGAAGAAGATGATCAGAAAGGAAAGGAATAAATTGTTTTCTGAGAAGATAGATATCATTTTTAAGCTGATCGAAAGTCGTTGAAATAGCCTTGAAAAGAGATTCAAACGCTTTTCCTCGCAGAGGATATTTCAATATTTCTATCAAATATTCCCAAAAAGACATCACCATTCTCCTGTTACGTCCTCTATTTCAATAGAGAGGGTTCCAAGTTTGGCTATTTGTTTTACATTAACTATCACATTTGTTTGTGGAGAAAGTATTTTTATATCTTTTGTTTCTTTTTGCCTGATAAAAGTGATAAACTCAGAAAGAACGAAATCTTTTCCGATAGCCATAGCATTGAAGTAATTATAGACTTTTTCCTGAATATTCTGGATGACAAGACTCTCATCAGCGTACGAAAAAAGAACAAGAGACAAGCTGATATCAATGATGACTGGTTCAGGTCTGTAAACATAGACGTCTACGCCAAAAGGTTTTCTATCATCTATTACCTGCTTCACGGAGACAAGAATCTCATCTGAAGCTTCTCCAGACACGGAAGTAATAACCACATCAACTGTTCCTCCGCCTCTTCCCACGGGTATAATAGCTACTTGATTTACTCCAGGGACACTTCTTGCCCAGGATTCATAGGCTGAAAGGGTTGCGCCGGAAACGGACTGCCAGGCAAGTTTATAGCGTTGTCTCATACTCTCATCTGATTCTTCATCAAGTCCTGGCTGAACAATCCAATCAGGGAGATTGTAGATCCTATCAATTCCAGGAAGAGGAGAGATGATTTCTGTGATAGTATAGGGAGGCAGATTATATGCAGTTCCCGTGAGTTCAGCTTCAACTTCTACAATAGCAGAAGTTTGGCCTTCCTGAAGAACAAAAGAACTGGTTGTGAAAAACTGGTATTTTTTTCCATCAGACATGGTTCTTGAGCTTATGAGAGTTCCCTTTGGGATATTAACATTCCCCTCTGTTGAATCTCTTTCAAAAACAACTTTTCCTCTGGTTTTTCTTGCTTCAAAACGATAGATATTAACTTCAGCACATTTCATATCAAGCCATACTCCGCTGGCAGTTTGTACAAAGGCATTATCAAATACCACATTGAGTAGATCATAGATAACTTTTATAAATCTTGCCACAATTTCAATAAATCCTCGCAGAACACCGCCTTCATTGAAATGAGTTATCTGTGGCAGTTGTTTTCTTACCTCCTGAAAAATTTCCTCTCGAATTTCATTTTCTGTTTTATCAAAGAGCATGTGTATCCTCCATGAGAGAAATTTCTTTTCCTGTTTTTACGACAAGGTTATAGAGAGAATCCTCAACTGTGGAAAATTTCACTCTTGCAACAAGAGTATCTTTCTCGAAAGAAGTCTCTATTTCAAGAGAATCAAGAATAATAAGCGGGTCCATTTCGAGGGCATCTCTGAGAGCAATTTCATAAGCCAAGAGGGTCTGAGGAGTCGCTGGTGTATGAAGAAACTCCCACAGTCGTGAGCCAAAAGAAGGCGCATAGAAATAGCTCCCAAGAGGGGTTTCAAGGCGATGTTTCAGCCCCTGAAGAAAACACTCATCACCACTTACGGTGAGTAAGTCGCCCCACGGGGCAATTATAACATCCCAATTATCGAGACGAACATCTGTACCGCTATTCATCTGAGCCTCTGAAGCGTAAGTGTTTTGAACTCAAGGAGCTTTGCCACATCATCCGGGCTGATGACGTGGTTTGTTGGACTGCCAACGGTCTTAAGAGCTATCAGGATATCGATGAGTGTCTCAAGTGTGGCTATCAGGTCAATATTTCCAAATGTTTTATTTCCCAGCACGTTCAGCACGAAAGGGAAACTTTTCATTCCTTCGTAAAAGCCAATAGTTACTATTGTTCCCGGAAGAAGTTTGCCCCAGATCTTAGGAACAGAGACTTTTGGAATGAAGATACTTGTTTTTGAGCCGTCAAGATGTATCTGGTTGCAGTCAGCATAGAAACTCCCCATTTCTTCATAGCCTTTTACAACTTCTGCCTGGATCGGGAAGCTATAGCCAAGAATATTTTTCATCCCTTTTTCAAAAGATTCAAACCGCATTTTTATCTCCTATTGAAAGGCAAAAGTTTCGTTTAGACATGGTGATAGCAAGAATTGAAAAAACCTGGCCATTATACTCTACTAAATCACCAAGCGAAATCTCTGGAAAAGGAAAAGTGATAAGTTTATCTTTAGTTAATCTTATCACGTAGTCATCTATTTTCCAGATTTTTGTCTTGGGGTTTGGACGAATTTTGAGAACATTGTTTTCTACAAAGAAAGGAATATTTTTTCTTGTGAGAGCATTTACGGTATCGATTGCCCGTTTCACAACCTCTCTCTTTGATTCGTAAGAGACTAAAAAATGAGGGAGAACAGTGTCATAGTCAGTTTGATATTGGTAACAGTACTTCTTGAGTAAAGACGAGAAGGAGATATTCACATAACTCTGAGGTTCTACCTTTTCCGAAAGAGAAAGAGACAAGTTACTCAGAGCAAAAATATAGTATTCATTTTCTGCTTTTTTTGTGCTTACGATTTTTCCTTTGAAAAGAGAATAAGGAGAGTTGTTGAGCCTGAGAGAAATTTCAACAGAAGAGTTTTTGGCAAGAGAAAGATTGTTGGCATCTTTATAATCTTTACGCACTATAATAAAGCTCTCTTCCTGAAGGCTATTTCTTTCTCGATGGAGAAAGAAATCAAAATTGCGTCTAACCCGTTTATTCTCAACTATGAGTTCAGAAAGGATACTCATCACTTCCATGATTCTCTTCCCTTTTTGAGATTTTTCTTCCATTCTATCTTTGGTTCTTCTTCTGTGGCCGGAGTGGAAGAAGATTTATTTTGAGAGGATTGAGTGGATACGGTCTGAGATGATTGAGATGATGTTGAAGATTTTGAAAGACCTTCCTGTTTTGCATCTTCTCTTGCGACAATTTCAGCGGGAACAAACTCAATAAACTCAAGAGATACAGAAATAGTATTTGTTGAGATATCCTCAGATGACTCCAATCGGCTAAAAAGGACTTTACTGATAGACCTACTTTTTGCGTGCGGATGAACAAAAGTAAAAACCTTTGGTATGCTGTTTTCCTGTTTTTTGAAGAATTTTTCGAGAATAGCAAGTTGTGAATAAACATCAATTTCTTCGCCTGTTCTTGTGTAGGGATAGAGTTTCAATTCTATGGAGATAGTCTTGTCGTCATAGCCGAGAGAAACCTTGCGTTTTTTTGTATCATCATCCTGTTTCTCATAAATGATACTTCCACCAACACTGATACTCTGAATTACTCCAGGAAGCGTTTCATTATCAAGCATAAGGGAATCTTGTCTTATAGTGAGCATGATACCTCCGCATAGCGTTCGATTGCTCTGAAGATTTCGACAACATCATTGACATCGTGAACATTTGGTAGTGTTATTTCTATTTTCTGTATGTTATGAGTATGATACACCGCCCTTTCCATCTTGAGGCTTTCCTTATGAGAATAGACGGTAGCTCCTCGTGGGAGAGATACTATCTCTGGGCCCTGTTCGCCAACAAGCGCAAGACCAGATGAAGCCACATATCCACCACTTGCCAGAGCTGGGATGAGGGGAATATTAAAGCCAAAAGATTTTCCCCCAATCACAGGTATCCAGTCAGGGATATTGATTTTGATGGTGTTTAATCCCTGAATAACAGCATTGATAGGGCTTATGAAAGCATTTGCAAGGCCCTTTAATCCAGAAAAAAGGGTTTCCCATCGGAAGATTTGTTTGATGGTATCCCAGAAAGAAACAAAGAATGCCTTGATTTTTGAGAAATTCTTGAGGAGCAAGAGAGGAAGACCTATAAAAGGCATGAAGACAGCCATGGCGACAAGAACGCCCTTTCCGAAACTTGTATCGAAGAAATTCCACACAACCTGTGCCACACGTTCAAAGAGACCCCAGAGCCATCCGATACCATAAGCAATAGCATTGATAGTATTTATCATAAAGACCCGAAAAGGCTTACAATGTTTCCAGAGGAGAACCACAGCGGCTATAATCAAACCGATGGCCGCAATTATCCATCCAATAGGTCCAAGAGCAGCAAAAAAAGTCCTCACACCACTGATGAGTACGCCCATCAGAAACTTAACATATTTCGCATAGGTGACAAATTCTTTTGTAAAGAGTATGGCAAATTTCATTTTTGACAGGGAAGCAACTGCAGCAGCGGTACCAAGAGCAAGAGCAAGGCCTGTAATAGAGCTCAGGAGAATGCTCACTAGTTGTGCAAACCCAGGGATCTTATTCATCATGGCATTTACAAAAGCGACAACCGGGTTGATGAGAGCAAGCAATTTATTAAGTGCACTTACGAGAGGCATTCCGATAGTGATAGCGATGTTTTTCAAATTGTTTCCAAGAATAGTGAGTTGACTTACAAAATCGCTTTCCATGGCTTTTTGTGCGCTCTGGAGTGTTCCTGATGCTTTTTTCACCTGGTCAAAAGAATCTTTGAGTTTATCAAGTTGATTTATCAAAAGAGCCACACCCCTGGATCCTTCCTGCCCAAAAGCTTTGTTAAGTGCATTCATCAGTTCAACTGAGGACATATTTTTTGTAGCATTTTTGATATTTTCAAGCGTTGTGATGAAATCTATGCCTCCCTCGGCATTTTTGGCAATAGCAAAACCGAGGTCTTTTGATGCTTTTGTGAGATTTGCGATAGCATTCGAGAAAGCAGTCCCGGCCATACTTCCCTGAAGACCCACGTTGTTAAGCATACCGACAACGGTATTCATTTCCTCAAACGAAATTTTTGCTGAGAGGGCTGTCGAAGAAGCGTATTTGAGACCCTCAGAAAGTTGACCAAGATTGGCAATCTGAAAGAGGTTTTGTGTTTTGGCAAGCACATCACCTAAACGAGACATTTCTGTATTGACATCGAGAGTTTTATCTCCGAAATTGTTGTAGGCAAGCGCTATGAGGTTCGCTGCTTCTGTAGCATCTCCCATAGTAGCAGTGGCCAGGGCTAAAGCTTTTCTGGTACCTTCAATAGCCTGTATATCGTTGAGGCCTGCCGAAGACATCATGTAACTCGCTTTCAAAAACTCTTCAGCGCTCTGTGTGTGTGAGGAGGCCCACTTTTTTGCAGCAGATGAGATTTTTTCAAGAGACTTCTCGACATCTCCAAAGGTTGAAGTCACCACCGTTCGGAGAGGAGTTACGCTTGATTGAAAAGAAGCCGCACTATCCACCATCTTTTTCATGGCCAGGAAAGTAGCTCCACCAACAGCCCAGGCACCCCACTTGATTTGCTCCAGTTTTTGCATGGTGGTGCTTAGATTGTTTTGAACACTTTTGACTATTGAAGTAGCTTTATCCACAGCCTTGAAGACGATCAGTGCCTTGAGTTCCTGTGACATTCCTCTCCTCTTAGTTGATTTTTACAAAAATTGTGTTATAATATGAGGCAAGGACATAATTAACCTTCATCGCCCATGACTCCCCTGTTTATACTTGTGGCTATCATATTCGCAAGTCTTTTTTCTATCCATTCAGCCTCCACATAGCGCTCGAGAAGTTCACAGAGGTCGAGAGTCTCCGGGTCTATGTGGAGGTAATGTCTTACAATCGCTTCTATCTGCCGAATGGGGTTCTGTTTCAAAACCTCTCTGTATTTTTCTATTTCTCTACCACTAAAAAATTTTCACCAAATCCCACCTCTTCAAAAACTTTGTTGAAGAGGGCAGGCAAAGCCCCGGGTTTTTGTTCAAGAAAAGTCGCAAGATTTTCTTTGTCTTCTGCAAGTGAAAGAAGAGTCTTTTCCATAACTCCAGAAATATTATCCTGGTATTTTGAAAACTCATCGAAAAGTCGCTTTACCTCTGCTTTCGTTGGCTTACGGAAACTGAATTTCTGTTCGCCGTTTGTGATTACGAGTTTATCACTCATGTTTTTCCTCCCTTACATTCCTTCACTTGCACTGATACCGTCATGGCGAATATCCTCAAGAATCACAAAATCCAGTTCAACCTCCATTTTCTTATCACCCTGAGAGGCTTTGTTAGATTTCTTTGTCCATTTGCAGCCAAGTAGTTGCACCGTATGAACAGGCTCTTCCTTATTGGCATAGCAGAGAACAATATTAAACGGCGGTGCATTAAAAATACCGGCGTTTGTCATGGCATTGAGTTGAGCATAAGCCTCAAGGGTTATGGTGATCTTTCCCTCAGCCTTCCAGTTCCCTCTACCGTATCCAATTGCCTTATTTCCTGCTCCATAGATAGGTTCTACTTCAAGTTCTTCATTCCAGTCGATAGACTGGATACCAAGTACGCCTGCGGGAATACTTCCTGGATACACAACAGTGAGATCTGCCCAATCATACATTTTTCCATTGACGCTTATCATGTTTCCTCCTTATGCCGTTGGATTGGAATAGGTAAACCGGATATAGTTGCTGATAGTTCTTACAATAGGAATGCCATACAGGGTATAGTTGATCGTCAGACCATTATTCACTATATCCTGACCCTTTGGAAATTCAATCTCAAAGTTATCGATTTCTTTTGGACTTGATTTTTTCATTGTGTTCAAAGAAGCAACAAGATCCGCCTTGATATACTCAAGCATAGCTGTATCAAGGGATGAATGAAGATGCTTGAGACACGTCTTTCTGATGAGTCGAATTGCTTTGTGAACCGTCCTCGAAACCTCAAACCATCTGTAATCAGAAGAATCATCCGCCATACTCCGTCCATTTGCAAAGCGAACGACATTTTCTCCTGCGTACTTCCTGAGAACGATATAACCTTTATCATTCAGAGTTTTGGCTATAGCCTCAGTCCACTTCTCAGGAAGTTTTACATGGCTCATAGCAAAATCAAGATGGCCGATGGATTGATTTACCCGACAACGGCTGAGATCTCCAAGAAGGATACCTGCCACATTTCTTGTCTTTGCGTCTTTCCCAATGATTTCTCCAAAACCAGCCACCACATGAACCCATCGATGAGAGAAATTCTGTCTCTGAGCAAGAAGATAATTCACCCAATCATCAAGACTCTCCTGTGGTCCAGGTACTCTTGTCTCAGTGAGAAAAAGAACAGGTCGGTGTAGATCAAATAATTCATCTGCTTTTGCACCAAAGGCGGCCCAGTGAACGGCATCCGTGTCCTGAGCGATGTACACAATTTCAGGCGAAACTTTTTCAAGACCTGTTTCAACTGCATTCATGAGTGAGACAAGACTTGACTTTGCCCCCTGCAAGGTAAATGTATACGTATCATTTTCGACAAAAGAGTTTTCTGTAGGATTGCCTTCTGCGAAGATGATTTTCACCCCACTATCGGCTATAGTTACTTCCCCGTTTGTCGGGATTAAAAGCAAATCTCCCCATGTATCACCACCATCGAGTGAGATCTTTGCTGTAGCTTCGTTGAGTTTTCCACCCGAAACGATCTTCACGACGACCTCAGCATCGTAGAGAGGATTCCCTGTCAGAGTGTAAGTAGCGTTTCCTGTGCCAGTATGAACGACGCTCGATTTTGTTCCATTCACATCAGGCAGAGATGGAACAACCACAAACACAGCATCTTCTTTAGCTCTTTTGATAGCATCAGAGAGCTTATCAACCAGCTTACCTCTCCCAAGTGGAGAAAGATCACTTTGCTTGCCTACATAGTAAACTTTGTTGGCTTCACCGCTACAAGGCCCCACCACCAGAGCAAAAGGCTCTCCCGAGGGGGCAAGGCCACTACTCCCATCCACAATGTACTCAAAACTGTTTCCAAAATCACTCATTACTTACCTCCATAGCCGTTATAAAAACGATTTAACGCCGATTCAAACTCTTTTTTATCCACCATTTTTGTGGATAACCACCCGCTAAATCTGTAAAATGCCGCTTCCTGCCAGAGTGGCATATTCTTTTTCGCCACCAGCTCTCGCAATTCATAGAGTTCTTTCTTTACACCAGAGGTAACATCTTTCTTTTCTTCCATGCTTTTCCTCCTTATCTATTTTCATAGGATACATATGAATCAATAGAAGTAATACTATCAAACGATTCATCTGTATAGACACCATACTCACACAAAACCTTCAAAACACCAATCACCCCACTCATAACACTCGTTGCATCAGAGAACTCAAGAGATGTGGGAGTAAGCATAACAACCCTGTTATCAACAATTAAATATCGTTTTGTCCTTTGCAAAAGTACCTGGAACCATGTGTCTATATCTTCTTCTCTTTCTGATCCAAGAGCTATAAAGAGAGGCTGGCTTACACTAAATCTTTCCACAACCAGAGTGTATCCCTCATTAGTCTTTATTCGCCTTTGCTGAGAATTGACTTCTTTCACAGACGCCTGTCCTGTCACAATACGAGCCCAGGGGAAATAGGTATACTGGTTTGTTCCTGCGAGGGAAAAGAAAATATTCGAAGAAGAAATAGGAGTAATCTCCTGAATCAGTTCTTTGAAATATTCTTTTATTTCCACAATCATCTGACAATGCTCTCCAAAAATTCTTTTTGCGTCTCAAGGGCAATACTTTTCTCAAGCTCTCCAATTCCCAAGAATTGCCTTTTCTTCTGCCCGTGTAAACCAAAGTTGTGAGATCCTGCATATTTCTCAGCTTCACCATCCACAAAGATTTTCACAAAACTCTCCGTATATTCGGAGGTAATGGAATTGTAAAGTGTCTGAGAAAAGACAAGAAGATCCGAAGGGTTGTAATTATGCGTCGGTTCTCCTGGATACTTCTTCTGTTTTCTCTCTGCATACTTTTGACTGACAGATGGCCATTTTTTGCCTTCAGGATCTGTTTTTTCTTCAAAATGACGATAGACAGCATCGGCTATGATACGCTGTCCAAGCTTCTTAAAGAAAAGCTTTTTATCCTGGAGTTTGTCTATCATCTTATCGAGAGCTATCTTCATCTCATTTGACTGAACTTCAATCTGTATCATCTGTATCCTCGCCAGAACTCAGTATCAAAAAATCTTGGCGGTGTATCATAAAGTATCTTTTCAGGAGCCATACTTCCAGAAGTAGTGGCAAAACCTATATCAATTTCCCCATTCTGTATTTTCTCAAGCTGCTTAAGACAGAATTTATAGTCACTTACTATCACCTGCTCTGGGGCATCAGGTCCAAAACCACGTCTTGATACAATCTTGTATCTTACAATTCGAATACATATGTCTTTTATAAAAGCAGGAACAGGCGCAAGGGGGACAGTATAGCGACTACGAAGATAACCATCAATCTCATCGCTTGCCGATTGAATCAGAGAGGACAGTCGCAATTCCCATTCATTTCCCACATCGCCGCCAGTTTTCAGATATCTTTCTATCTGTTGTTTATCCATGGCCGTGTAGATGTCAGCTAAAGAACAATACATGGCTCCTCCACTTCTTTTCGCATTTACAGTATATATAAAAACTTGTTTCATTTTTCTACAGAAAAATGAAATTTTTTTAGCCTACAATAAAACAGCAAAAAGGAGTAAAAGATGAAAAGAATTTCTATCATACGTGGAGACAGAGAAAAGCCGCTTGTTCTACCCAATGGGGACATGTATGACAGCACCCTTATTCTCTCTGATGAAAATGAAAAAACCCTTTTCTGGACGGGAAACGTAAACACAGATCATACCGTTGGCTACAAGGGAGGGATTCTTGCTGAGGGTGAATACTATGCCATCTGTGGCAAAAGACAAAATGGTACTCTGGCCCTCTATCTCTATGACAAACGCTATGGCATAGTGAGACGCAAAGAGGATTTACCCGACAAAGCTTACTACCTTCCAAGTCTTATACCCAACCCGAATCACAATGGACAGAAGATCATGGCCTACATACTTATTCACCAGGGAGGCACGACATGGGACTGGTCACATGGCTGCCTCACCATTCTTGGCGAGGACTGGGAGAAGTTTATAAAACACTTCCGGGTTGATGAAACAGCGCTTGTCTGCTTGAAGCGAGGCGCTTTTTACAGGAGGTTATAATAATGGGGAAAAATCTTTCACTTCTTTCCAAGTTATGGGCAAGTTTTTTTGTAGTTGGGGCATTTTTTTATTTTATTGCCACGAGCAAGACCATAACTCCAGACCAGGCCCAGGCCATTATTTACATTGGGCTTTTTCTTGCCCTGGTTTATTCTCCTATAGATGTGAGTTTCTGGCTTGAGAAATTTGTCAAAATGTTCCAGAGAGGGGGAAATGAAGAGAATGATTGAAATTATTATCGGAGTACTTATCTTTGCAGGTGGTTTTGTGTCAGGATATTTTCTTGCCCCGAAAGAGGTGAATCATATTACGCAAATAGACAATCATTATCACATCGAAAACAGACAGCAAACAGAAACCCTGGTCTATTCAGGACAGGTGCAACTTTTGATTTCTGGCTCAAATTTTATCACAAACATCAATGTCAACCTGAAGGATATCACAAACGTGTCTATCGCCTTCATAACCCAATCAAACACCCTCCTTGCTATAACCAATAAAAAATAGGAGAGCAAATGAGAAAGACGTATAACATTGAAGAGATCAAAGAAGAACAGAAAAAACTCGACAAAGACATAACAGATCTCAAGATCAGTTATGAAAAGCTCTATGAGAAACTTTTGGCGATTGAACGCTATCTCAAGCAGGCCATTGATCATCAATGCGAAATCATTGATACAAGAATGGCGAAAATCGAAAAAGATGTTTCTGAACATACAGAGAGAATCCAGAAACTTGAACAGATGGTAGCCAAATTCGTCGGCGCTGCTGTTGTGATAAGTTCTCTCACGGGGCTTATCACTGGGATAGTGATGAAAATCATAGCGAGGTAAACATGAATAAGTACCAATACGCTGAAGAAGCCAGAAGACTCTACGTTTTTGAGGACAAGACCCTCAAAGAAATTTCCACGCAGCTCGGTATAAGTCAAAATACCCTCTCCAGATGGAAGAAAGCAATGGACTGGGATACAGAAAAACAAAAATACAGGAAAAAAACCAAAAACGTTCTTGAGATCTTGGAGAGAAAAATCGAGGAACTCATTGAAGAAATTGAAAAAGTAAGTGTCTTTGACCTGAGTGAGGAAAACCTCAAAAAACTCAAAATCCTCAAAGAAACACTTGCCGCAATCAAAAAAACAGAGACCACATTTCAAACCTATCTGCGAGTCATGGACAAGTTTGCTGACTTCATCAGAGAAAAATACCCCGAAAAGAAAGAAGAGTTTGCAAGAATCATCCAGGAATTCTTTGATAGCATAACGGAGAACTCATGATATCCAGAAGAAAAGAAATAGAACGCATCCTGGTAAAACTTCAAACAGAAGTTTTGCCCTTTTCTTCCTCAGAAGAGGAGAAGAAAAACAGGAAAACACAGGCCTCGGAAGATTTTTTCTACTTCTTTGAAACTTATTTACCTCACTACAAAGAGGAAAATTTTGCACCATTTCACTATGAACTTTTCAGCCTCATCAACCAACAAGAGAGTCCTCCCAAAGTAATTGCGATAGCCGCCCCACGAGGATTTGCCAAAAGTACTATAACCAGCTTTGCCTACGTGATCTGGAGCATTCTCTTCAAGAAACGAAAGTTTATCATCATCTTTTCGGCTACAGATGATCTCGCAAGTGATATCGTGGACTTCATCAGACTTGAACTTCTGTACAATAAAAGAATTGAGCAGGATTTTGGCAGACTTCTCTCAGGTCGACTCAGAGACAACGATTTCTTTGCCAATGGAGTGCGAGTCTTCTCAAGAAGTGCAAGACAGATGACACGAGGTTTCCGATTCAGACAATCCAGGCCGGATCTTATTATTCTCGATGACATTGAAACAGACGAATCAGCCAAAAACCCAAAAACCACCAAAGATCTTTTGGGAAAAATTTTGCGTGGCATATATCCGGCAATGGCCCCTCAGGGTACTCTCGTTATCATCGGGACTATCCTCAGACGCCGAAGTGTCCTTGGAGAAATCATCCTGAGTACAGACCCAGAAAAGCCCTACCACTCCTGGCAAAAGAAAAAGTATGAGGCCCTCTCTATAGACAAAAAAGGAAGACATGTTTCTCTCTGGCCGGAAAGGTTTCCCGTCGAAAGACTCTTGAAGATACGAGAAACCATCGGAAGCGTTGAATTCAATCGAGAGTACAACAACATGCCAGATGATGAATCAAGCGTTTTCTCAGAGACATGGTTCAGATATTATACCTCATGTCCAAATAACCTCATTATCGCTACTTTTGTTGACCCGAGTGTGGATGCCACCGGAGACTACAAAGCGATCCTTACGGTCGGATTTGACAAAAACAGCACCACATACTATGTACTTGAGACATGGCTCAAGAAAACAAGCCTCACCGCTATGATGAGCAAAATTTTAGATACATATATCACCTATCATCCCTCTGTGATCGGATTTGAAGCAAACGGCTTTCAAAAAATTCTTGCTGCCGAGTTTGAGGCTATCTGTCAAAGCAAAGGTATTCGGCCCCCTGTGAAGCTTATTACCCACAACACATCAAAGAAAGAACGCATTATTCGTCTCTCTCCTCTTTTTGAGAGAGGGGCGATCGTTCTGAAACAACCCAAAGAAGCCACCGATGACACCTCTGTCCTCATTGAACAACTCATCTATTTCCCGGATAGCGATGTGAATGACGATGGACCGGATGCCCTTGAGGGAGCCATCTCTCTCATCGAACACTATACCGTCAATAGCACATTTACACCCATCAAAAGACGCCAGATTTTTGATATTTTAAGGGGGTATAAATAAGATGGTGTCTATTTTTATGCAATACAATAAATTAAACATCAAAAACACAATAAAAGCACCCCTGCAATTACCCCATTCAAATAAAAAATACACGGAACTTTTTCTTAAACGGTCTATAAACGCCATTAAACGCTTATTTTTCTATTTTATTGCCACATATATAAATAGATTAAATAAATGTAAATATATACAATATAATGAGTTAAACGCTAAAAATGGCTATTTTTTACAAGAATTTCAAAAGCGTTTAATAATCGTTCAAACCATTGAAATATATAGACTTATATAAATTTTTTCCAAAAAACGCCAAAAACGGAGGCAAAAATGCGTAAAATAGAAAACGAAACCTACACAAGACAGGCTCAATACCTCGAAATGCGATATCTCATGGGGCTCATTCCTGACCCGGATCCCATACTTCGTAGCAAAGGAAAAGATATCTCTCTCTATAGAGAACTCCTGTACGATAGTCATGTTGATTCATGTATCACGAGTCGTGAGTCTGGGTTTCTCTCAAGAGAGTTTCTCATTACAAGTCCCTCTACCAGGAGAATAGACAGAAAAGCCCTCGACTTCGTCCGTGAGAACTTTTCCAACATAGACATAGAAAATCTCATGATAGCCATCCACAATGCGATTTACTTTGGCTTCTCGGTTATTGAAAAAATATATTCCACTGATGGAAGTTATATCTACCTCGAAAAAGCCATTGAAAGGCCTCAGGAATGGTTTGCCTTTGACGAAAATAATGAACTCGTTTTTCGAGCAAAATACAACAAAACCGAAAAAGTCGACTATTCAAAAATTGAACTTGTCACGCACAAAGCCTCATATCTCAACCCGTACGGAGAGAGAAAACTCGCCAAGGTCTTCTGGCCTGTCTCTTTCAAAAAAGGTGGAATCACCTTCTGGATGAATTTTGCTGAAAAGTTTGGCAGTGTCTTTCTCTATGCTACCGTCAATCACGAAAGCAAACGAGACAAAATGCTCCAGGCTCTTTCTGAAATGGTACAGAATGCCGTCGGTGTTATTGAGACAGGAGACGAGATTCACACACTCAACGTCGAAAAATCAGGCTCAAGCAATCTTTATTCTGATCTCATCGAATTCTGCAATGCTGAGATATCCAAAAGCATTCTCGGCCAGACCCTCACCACTCAAGAGGGGAGATCGGGCTCATATGCTCAGGCAAAAGTACACTTTGAAGTGCGAAAAGATATCATCGAGTATGATATCAAGTTTATTCAAAGGGTCATGAATAGAATAATCCAGAAGCTCGTTGATCTCAACTTTTCCGATATAGAAACCTATCCTCAGTTTATTCTGTACGAAGAGGATGTCATTGATATCGATACCGTCCTCAAACTCCAGAATTGTGGTGTCCGATTCAACAAAGAGTTTTTCATCAAAAAATTTCACCTTCTTCCCGAGCATTTTGAATTAGCCTCTGTACAACCTGAAACATCCTATAGCGAATACAAAGACAACTCCAAAGAAACAGACAACTATAACGATATCATCGAAGAAGATCATAAAATTCAGAATTTCATAGAAAAAACCCTACCAGACTTTCAAAAAGCCTTTGAACCGTTTCTAAAAGAGGCTCAACAAGTCATAGACAACAGTGAAAACTACGATGAAGCTGTGCAAAAACTCCTTGCCCTCACAGGAAAAGAAAGAGATTATTCAGAACTTCAGGAACTCTTTCTTGCTGTAGATCTCATTGTTCGTGAAGGCATAGAAAAATCTCTATCCTACTCTGAACTTGCCAGGGATGTCATTGACAGTCTTCAAAACAAGGTTCCACTCACTCCAGATGACTACAAAAATCTTCAAGATAGATATAAGAATCTCGCCTTTACCGTCGCCTCCTATCAGGAAGAAGACAAAATAGCCGAGATTTTAGATGAACTCATCCAGGCAAAAAAAGAAAAACTCACCTATTCAGAATTCAGAAAACGAATGAAAGAAAAGGGACTTTCTGTCAGCCCCATTGTATACTACCAGAACGTAAGAAACGCTCAAATGGCCGCCAGATACAATATGCTCAAAGATATGACAGATGACTATCCCTACTGGCAATACGTCGCCATACTCGATTCACATACAAGACCATCTCATGCTGCCCTTCACGGAAAAGTCTGGAGAGCAGACGATCCCTTTTGGGACACCTATTATCCACCGAATGGATTTAACTGTCGTTGCAATGTGAGGCCTGTTTCTGCCGCCTATGTGAATAGCAAAAATATCCCCATCCAGAAGGGAAGTACTGATGTCCCCTTTGTCCCCCAGGACGGTTTTCAAAACAATGTCGGCAAAGACCTCAACTGGATCCGAGAAAAGCAACACGAGGCTATCTCGGAAAATAGAGATATTCCGCTTGTTAGTGAAAAAATAGATTTCAAAAAAATCATTACAAAAGATCCTCATATCGATTCCTCTCTGCTTTGCGAAGTACCCTCTATCGATGAACACACTGACCTGAAAAAACTTATACAGGATTTCTGTCAGAAGTATAACCTGCCTGAGAAAGAAATTGAAATTACAGACTACAAGGGAAAAGTAATTAAGATAAATTATCGTGAAGCGGTTCGGCATATTGTCGAAGATAGAAAAAATCTGACAGAAAGAAAAAAAAGAATGCAATCCCTTGCTTATATAAGGCTTATTCCCATGATTGCGAAAGATCCTGATATGGTGGTAGCAAATATATATGTGCGAAAAAACAGCAAACTTAAAATAAGCAAAATGTACATCAAAAAGATAAATTCTCATGAATTTGCGATTTTTGTGGCAAACTACGATAGAGACAATCCAGAATACCGGATGGCAACGATTTTTTTAACAGACAAACAAAGAGGATGGATTATAAAATGATAGCCTGCACGACAGGAGGCCTGGTCTGCCGCCGCTCGACAGCGAGGTTAATTCCCCAGGCGGAGCCCTCACTGCTTCATATATATTATCGCACAAAAGAAGAAAAAAGTCAAGCGAAAAAGAAAAAAATTCAAAAAATTTTTTTACAGGAGGTTTATTATGACGTAGAAACACCTTTTTTCTGACAAAAAAACACGATAAAAAGAGGAGGTAAAAGACAGATGAAGATTCAAAATGGAAGCTGGATACCGGTTTTCAAGGCCGGAACACATATCGACAGCTCAGGTGTGGAAAGAACCTTTTCCGAAAAAGACCTTGATACCATCATTGAGCGCTACAAGTCCAACGCTCACGAAGCACCGATTTGCATTGGTCATCCAAAGACAAACGCCCCTGCTTTCGGCTGGGTGGCAGATCTCAAACGTATCGGCTCTACACTCTTTGCCCAGGTGAGAGACATTTCTCCCGAATTTGCCGAATGGGTTGAGAAAGGGCTCTACAAAAAGCGATCTATCAGTCTCTATCCTGATATGACGCTTCGCCACGTTGGCTTCTTGGGAGCTATGCCACCAGCCATCAAAGGACTGCCTGATGTTTCTTTTGCAGAAACCGAGGTGACAACCATTGAGTTTCAGGATATTGATACCAAATTTGAAATCCTCGCTGATATCCTGAGAAATCTGAGAGAGTGGTTTATTGAACAATTCGGAACAGAGGTAGCAGATAGTCTCATCAATAACTATGACATCAGCACCATCGAATCAGAGACATCTCTGCCTGAGAACGAGTTTTCCGAAGGTTCTCACACAAAAGAGATTGTGAATAACCTGCTGAAAGAACTCGACGAACAGAAAAAGCGGCTAAAAGAGTACGAGGCGGAAAAGGAAGCCCAGAAGCAGAAGGAGAAACTGCTTCGCATTCAGCACTACGCTGAAACTCTCGTCTCTGAAGGAAAACTTCTCCCAAAAGACAAAGAAGATTTCGTGCGTTTTGCAACCACCCTCGATGATACTACTCCTCTGGAGTTTGCAGAGGGGCAGAAAACAACCGCTCTCGAAAGATTTGTCCAGTTTTTCTCTACCAGGCATGTGGATTTTGAAGAAAAATACAACAAAAAACCAAAGAAGACTCTCCTGGTAGAGGACAGAGACGACCTCGCCTCTCAGGTCAAAGAGTATGCTAAAGAGCACAATATGAGTTTTCACGAAGCTCTCAAGGTGTTTTTACAGAAATAAAACCAAAAAGGAGGTATCACTATGGCCTATCAAGGCGCATCCTATCTCTCTTTTCTTGCCAAAAGAGAACTGGCTCCACGACGAGCCGTCATTTTGACGCCAGAAGGTGTTGATTATCCAAATGCCTCGGCAACCAATTTCATTGGGGTGTTGTCCTCAAGTGGAGCAAAAGAAAAATTCATCGCCAGTGTAATCACAAGCGGAGTAGCAGAACTGGAAACAGTGGGTATTCCAAACATTGGCGACAGAGTTGTTGTCGACAATGAAGGAAGAGCAACCACAGTGCCAGACAGTGGTATCCAAACCCCTTTTATATGCGTCGGTATCGTCTCTTCAAATATCATTGAAGTTCTTGTAAAATAGGAGGACCAAAATGACAAGACTCGAATCTCTCAGAATGACAGATCCTGTTCTGACCAATGTCGCTTTTGACTACAAGTTTCCAGAAAACGCAGGATTTTCTCTCTTCCCATTAGTTTCCCACTCGTTTACCGGCGGGAAAATCCCCAAGTTCTCCAAAGACGCTTTCCTCCTTGTTGATTCTCGAAGAGGACTTGGTGCACAGGTCAAGCGAGTCAGCCGGGATGTGGATAGTGTCCCGGTAACCCTTGAAGAATTTTCTCTCAGTATAGCTGTGGATGATCGAGAGTTTATCGATGCCGCAGACCCAGTGAAGAAAAAGCTCCTCATCGAAACATCCAAAACCAATACGCTTCTCAAACAGATTGGACTCATGGTAGAAAAGCTTCAGGCCGACCTGGCAACCAATCCAGACAATTACGCTTCGACAAATAAAATCGCTCTCTCCGGAAACTCAGTGTGGAGTAATCCTGCATCCAATCCCATCGCAAACATCGAAACCGCTAAAGAAGCGATCAGAAAACAGATTGGTATCAGACCAAACACCCTCCTCCTTTCTGGAAAAGCATATAATGCTCTCAAGACTCACTCCGCTTTGCTTGAACGTATCAAGTATAGCATGAAAGGTGTGGTAACAGCTGATCTCATCGGTGAGATCTTTGACATTCCAAAGGTGATCATCGGGGAAAGTGTCTACTACGATGGCAATACCATGAACGATATCTGGGGCAATCACGCTATCCTTGCCTACGTTCCTGACAATCCCCAGACCATCGACGAGCCATCTTTTGGCTATACGATCAGAAATGATAGATATCCCATCGTGGACAAAGTTCGGGATGAGTTTGCCACAAGTGATGTGATTATCGTTCGGGATATGCTTGGTACCGCACAGCTCTCTGATGTGGCTGGCTATCTCATTCTGAATGCCGGAGGATAATCATGCTCTACAAGGTTATCGTCCCTCTCTATCATAACGGCAAACTGTACAATGCCGGGGAAAATATAGAGCTTCAATCTTCCGATGATCCAGAAACCCTTTTGAGCCACCGGGTCATTGAAAAAGCGCAGGAAAGAAAAAAAACATCGGAAAAAAATGAGAACTAAAAAAGCGGGGCCTACAAAAGCCCCGCTTTTTTGTATTCATAACGCCTTGAAAGTATGCGGTAAAGCCTTTTTCTTGAAAGGCCTTTATTCAAAAGACATCTCAGAGCATAATAATGCCCTGCCACTTCGCATTCTCGCTCATATTCACGAAGAATAGCAATATCCTTTTTGATAGTAACAAGACTTGGAACATACACAGCCCCACCACCAAGTCTCCATGTAAGTTCAAAAATCTGATCCCATGTTAACCCACATTCAAGACAGATCCGAATAAACTCACTTTCCATCTTGCCCCACTTTATAATATCTTCTCTCACGAAACTCCTGTTTTTTGCCCTTGTTCCAGTTATTGATGGGGCTGTAATACCCCACAACCCTCGAATACACCTCACAGAAAATCACCTTTTCTCCAGGAGCTTTTTCGATGGACAAACTGTCTTTTTTCTCCATCACACTCTCCACAAGGCTGATTTTGCCTGATCAAGAATCACAATCAACGCACTTCCCTCTTTTATGGAAAGCTCTTCATATCTTTTTCCAAAGAATAACTGGCACAAGGAATCCAGGCCTTCATCAGTGTTTTTCACAGACAGACACATGTCGGCTAAAGCCCGGATATATTTGTCCTGCTTTTCAGAAACCATTTACAACCCCTTATTTCGCTTTTCTTTCATACGTTTCAGAGCATGAATGGCCGTTGCAGCCTCTTTTTTTGTGAGTTCTCCAAGACTTGATATGTTTCTTCTGATGATTTTTGAAACATACCCACAGGAATTGAAAATACCCACATCAGTAATTAGCTCCATCAAAAGATCATGCTGATCAAGAGAAATGCGATCTTCTTCCGTTTGATAAGAAGCCGATCCATATTCACGAAGCTTTCGCATGAGAACAGGAAACTGCGGCCACGCTAAATCTTTGGAGCTTTTTACCCCAAAATTTTCATGAAGAATCTTGCGATATTCTATGTCTGTGATTCCACGTTTTTTGAGGAGCTTGTGAATCCTTGCATACGCTCTTCTATTCAGCATATCTCTCCTCCTGGACCTGCCTCATCAGTACGGAGAGGCCATCCTCCGTAGACCACCCCGGCAAAGCCGCAAATCCGGGGTGGTTTCGGCTTTATATACCACTAACATTAAAGGTTTGCCAAACTCTTTTTCTTCTCAAGCTCAATTACTTTCTCCTTCCTGGTCTCATACCAGAAAGAATCTTCAACCACTTTTTTCGCTTTCACAGCCGCAAGCTTCGCATCATCCCAGTCCTTCATTACTTCTTTGTTTACCTCTTCCTTGATGCGAATGGCTTCATTATACCCCATGGCTTTCAAAAGCTCAAGCGTGCTCTTGGACACAGAGATCTTCGTCGACTTGCGATATCCACACAGCCCATACTGAAGCTCTATCGTCTTCTTGTCCCCCACAAAGATCTTCGTCTTGTTCAGCTCAATATAGGCAAAAATAGACTCCGCCATCTGATTGATACTCTCAAGAATGGATTCACTCTCCATCTTTGCCTGTTCACGTATCTGCAAGATCTTTTCCTCTGCATTCGCATTGATTCTGTCAAGCTCAATCTGCTTCTTCGCAATCTCAAGAAGAATTCCATCAACCTCATCAAGGCTCTGAATCGGAATCAACTCCTTCTTAATCTTCTCCCTGGCCATCTTCTTCCTCCTTTTCCCAGTTTTTCTCTGCTCTCTGGCGAATCTGTTCTACAAGTAAATGCCACGCACTCTTTTCATCCATCGTCTCTTCGCCTGTGCTCGTCTCATCTCGATAAACATCGTTCAGCGTCTCAAGAAACATCCTCGTCGCATTGCGTGTTCTAAGCAATCTCTCGGCAATAGAATCTCTCTTCAAATAACCATCAAGAAGCATCAGATACTCTTCAACAAGCGTCTTGAACTTGATTTCCAGAAGTTCTCGCTTCTCTTTTCTCGTCATATGACACCTCACGCTTCCATCAGTTGCTCTGCCGCCTTTTTGAGAACCTGAATAGTAATACCACTCTGGTTATAAATCGCTATCCGCTGCGCCATGAGAAGTATCTTCGACAATAGCCTTGCATTCGCACGACAGAGCTGATGAAGCACCCTCACCATATCGTCAGAGAGATCTTCTATCACTGTTTCAGCAATCAATCGCACGTCTTCAAAGGTTATGCCGGGAAGCTTGATATGATACATGCGTGAAGAAATCTGGCGATACTTGTCGCCAACACCGGTGATATTCTTCACAAGCCGTGGCATACCCACAAGCACCAGGGGAATATTCGCCTTGTCATGTATCCGACGCAAAATATCCAGGGCTTTTGATGGCAGATATTCAGCCTCATCCACAATAATCAGCCGATTCGAGCCCTTCAAACGACGAATAATCTCCTTCTCCACTCTGTCTTTTCTCCCAAGAGCCTCAAATCCAAGCGCCTCAGCTATCTCTTCAAGAATGCTGTTAACGTTATAACATGGATCAGCCTCAATGAGAATCACTGAAGGATTCTCAGAAAGATAGGCACGAATGCTTTCTGTCTTTCCTATGCCTGCGTCCCCTGTAAACACAATAATCTGCGTATCAATCTGGGCTATGTTCATCGCCGCAGACATCTGCTTGAAAATAGTCGTCTCTACAAACGAAATCTTCTTGATCTCATTTGATTGTCTGTCCTTCTCACGCTCAATGATCGAATACACACGCTTGATAATATCAGACGTGTTTCCTGCATATTTCCCGGCCAGAACATTCGATAACGTCGCCGGAGAAATATCCGCCATCTTCGCCAGCCTGCTCTGGCTCATCGATGGATCTCGTCGACGAGCCTCCTCAAGAAACTGCAGAACATCATCACGAAACCGCTGAATCTGTTGAACCTCAAGACTCTCCTCAAACATATCTATCCTCCTTTTATTGGTTTGGTTCCCATGGTAGTTTCACTCTCTCTTCTGTGGTAAGTGTTTTTCTGTTCTCTTCTTTATTGGCAATGGTTTCTATTGTTCGCTGTGCTTTCTTGCCTGCGATCTCCGCAAGTCTTCTCTTGTACTGGCGTACTTTTTTCTTCTCGCTTATGATAGCTCGGTACTCATCCATGCTCTTTGCTTCAGCTGCATCATACATCCAGGATGCCTTTTCAAGACGACTTGCCTTGAATAACTCACGACCTCGCTCATCCAGGACAAAAATCTCAGTGAAATCAGATGGATTGTAGGCCACAACCACTTTCTTCTTCTGGTATTCTGCCCATTTGCCTTCAGCATCCGTGTAATACCAGCCCATAAACCTGATGCCATCTCGATGCACTGTGGCTTCTTTACGAGAAAGAAAGATCGTCGCAAACTCCTCCTCCCCAAGCCGCCTGAGAAATGTAAATTCCTCTTCATAACACTGATTGGGCGTACGTCCATTCATCCCATCTCCCGTATGGGGCATATTGTTGTATGCCTCAATCGCCTGAGCTACCACCTGCAAAAACTCACTCATCTTCAGAATCTTGCCGGATTTCATGTCCTTTGGAAGTGATTCAGGCTTCTTTTGTGGATTGGCACCGGCATATCCAGGAAGACTTCTCGAACAATAATTGTCAAACGTACGCCAGAATGCCTCCACAGGCTTGGAATTCGGATTGTATGGAATAGCAAAATGTTTGCCCACACCAAGTCGACCATACAGACCTTCGAAGGCTTCAGTCCCAAGCGACTGCTTATTCTTGTAGGATTTGCCGTTATCCACAAGTATATGCCGTGGCAGGTAGTAGTTGTTCTTCTTTACGGCATCAGCAAAGGCATTGAAAACCATTTGCGTGTTTTCTGTCACATCAACAGAATACCCAACAATCTTTCTTGACTTCACATCCTTCCAGACAACAATCGTCGGACGTACCACTTCATTCTTCTTGTTCTCAAAGACATCATTTACCACAAATATATTGGCTGTATGTCCATCAGAATTCCAGATGTCACCGGCTCGAATGGATTCATAATCCCGTCTCGTCTTGGGTACGCAAAGACGTTCAAATGATTCTTCTCCTTCACGATACGCTACCGCCACAGGATATGAGATAACCCGCTTGATATATCTATAAATAGTCGAATACGACAGAGTTCGACTGTCCTCTATCACTACACTCGACCAGCCATCCAACGCCAAATACCTCGCTCTCCCGGCACGCACAAGACTCGATGTGATCATCTGCCAGAGACTACGAATCGTGGGACCATGAGGCACAAGATATTTGGCCTCTATCTCTTTTCTCTCCTCCGGTGTCAGCTTTGTCTGTCCTTCACGATGACCCCAGCGGGGAGCAAGAGCATTGTACCCACCTTTCTCATAGGCAAGTACGTATCTGCGAATTGTCTTGGACGATGGTATTTCGCCACCCAGCTCATCCCAGAGCCATGGATTGAGTCTCGGAAGATGTCGTATCACGTACTCAATCCTGGCCTGCAGCGTTCTGCCATGAGCATTTCGCACCTCTTCAACAAGCGCAAAACGTTTGGCCGCTTCCTTTCTCTGCCAGTCAGTAAGAGACGACTCTCTTTTCTCTTTCGATACAAGAAATTCTCTCGGAAGATCCGCTGTTCTCACAGCTTTGACAAGACCCCCACGGCCACGCCCTGGTACATCAATGAGCTCAATCCCAAGCCGTGTTAACTTCTTTTTTACTCCTTCACAGCTCAGTCCCAACTCTTTTGCAAGCTGAGATATATATGTCACTTCCTGCATATGTCTATATCAGGGCCTGGCATCACACCAGGCCCACCACTTACCACAGATGGAGGATAGATAGCTCCATCTCTTCTTACCTGTAGTATTCGTCTATGGCTTTCCTCTGCTCTCTTGTCGCCCTTCTCTGCGACCAAAGCCATAGATCCACCGCCTCAAGCATCTCTACCACAACCTCAAGAATGTACCGAAGCACTTTTATCATCCAAGCCTCCTTCTGAGGCGATCTTTCAAGACCTCATAATACTCTTCACGCTTGGGCCAGCGAATGACAAACTCCTCGCTCTCAAAACTATTGAGAGGCCCACTATAACCTCCCTGTCGCCTCTCTTCCTCAAGCATGATCCGCTTCATCCGCACAAAACGACGAAGACTCTCACTCGTCTCCATACGCCCTCTCTTGCATTTTTTAATAAATAATGCTATAATAACGGCGTCAGACCGGCGGGGTTGGGTGAAGGACCGGTCTGACCGCTTTCCCGGACAAGATGTCCAGTCCTGCCGGGTTTTTGTTTACACCCTAAAGAGAGTGTAAAAATGGCCGATAAAAATTTAGCCTAAAAAAGGCTATAGTTTTATATCGGCTAAATTATAGCCTAAATTAGGCAAAAAGTCAAGTCTTTTTTGTATTTTTTTTGAAATTTTTTTGGGGTAAAAGCAGATGAAAGAAAAAAAAGGGGTTGGAGTAAGACTTGAAGAACTACGCAAACAATTAAACATGACACAACAAGAGTTTGCCAAGGAGCTAAACATTCCTCAAAGAACATATAGCAACTATGAAAATGAGACAAATAAAATTCCACCTGAAATATTACAACTAATCTCATCCAAGTTTCATGTCAATCTCCATTGGCTCCTTACAGGGGAAGGAGAGATGTATCTCAAGCCCTGGAAGCTCGGAGAAACCAAACTCGGAGAAGGCTATCTCCAGGGTGAATCTCAAAAATCTTTGCCACCTCTCACCATAGAAGAAACCAGGCTTCTCGAAGAAATCAAAAAAGATGAAGAACTTCTGTATATCCTTCGTGAACTCAAAGACAGTAAAATCACAAAAAGCATCATCTACACGCTTCTGAAGGCTAAGGGAATGGATGAGGCAAGTATTGATAAGTATCTCAAGATTCTCAAGTCGGCGCTGAGTTAGTTGTTTAGTCGCCTTTTTGGCATACTTCTTGCAAAGAAATTTCTTTTTCAAAAAACGTTGTTTTCATCTCCAGTGAGAAAATATTTATTTCCTTGAAAAAACAATACTTAAACGCTATTAAAAATACCTTCTGAAAACGTTTAATTTTTGAAAAGCTCTGCCCTCAGTTGTTTAGTCCTCTTGCAAAAAAATCCCTCTCTTTTTTGTCCTGATCTCCTAAATTCACTAATGAATTGAAGTTATAATCCACAGTCAATCCAAGCAAAATCCAAGGTCTCACCATTGTTTCTGGTTGTTTTGTCCTGTGTCTTTGTTGGGCTTATTTCTATGTGGTGTATATACTTCTTTATGGTCAAATTAAATGATAAATATATACAAACTAAATGATAAATATCAATCGGGAGAGGGGTCTTCGATTTTTGTACCTTGATGCCGGGCATATGGCAGAACATCTCTATCTTTTAGCTACGGCGTATGGATTTGGGGCATGTGCCTTGGGGGGAGCGTATGACAGAGAGGTAGAAAAATGGATAGGGATTGATGGGCTTCAGGAGACGCTTCTTTATGGAGTAGTGGTAGGATGAGATGGCTAAAGGCTCTTCTGTGGTCGTGGTGGGTGAAGTCTTTCTGGAGAAAACGCTACACAGGAAAATGGATTGTTCCCCTGTGGGGGCTTCGTCTCTTTCTCTGGAGGGAGCGTTGCGAAAAAAAAGATGTCATTTCTCTTAAGTGTTCTCTTAAGGGAATTCTTGGGGGAAGCGTTTCTGTAGAGACAATATATACTCGCAAGGAGGAAAAAATAGGTGTGGCCAATCCCTGCTGGGTGAGCTGGGATACAAGAAAGGATAAAGAGAGACAATCAAAAGAGTTCTTTTGTCGTTACTTAGAGGAACAGAGGAAAAAGGGTATAGAGTATGTGGTGGGGTGTGCTCATAAACGATATACAGAGGGTTACTGGAATTATTTTTTGAAGGGAAGTGGGTATTCTTTTTTCTCTTTAGGGGAATATAGACTCCTTTTCTTTCTCCCAGAAGGAGCAAAAATGGAAGGGGTGGTGGAGGGAAGAGTAAGGGGTATTCAGAGACAGGATGTCGAGTGGATCAAGAAGGAAATAGAGGCAAGAAGTGGGTTTGTTCCACAGTTTTCGTGGCATCGATGGGAAAGGGAACTGGGTGAAAAAGGGTGTGCAGAGACGTGGGTGTATGAAAAGGAGGGGGAAATCTTGGCATGGGTGAGTGGCTGGTGGTACACCTATCTCGAGGCATCGCAGAAGAAGAGGGGTTTTTTTCTTCGCTGGGTAGGCATAGAGAGGCTTTCTTTGGGAGAGAGGGTAGCTATGATAGGTCTTTTGGCAAGGGAATGGAAAAAACGGGCACATGTGATTACTATGCCAGATTTTGTTGTAGGAAATATCCCTTTTGAATCGTTAGGATTTTCACTCTCTGAAGAAAGGTATGTCATCTTTGGCGTTGATCTTCAGGGCAAGGGAAGGATAAGCCTTGATGATTTTGGGGCGTTTTTTGTGTTTTAGGAGGGAGTATGAGAATACCGAGCTGGCAAAAAGGGGATGAGGCCTGGCAGAGAGGGGAAATACGCGAAGCGCTCTCCTTTTATGAGAAATCTCTTGTGAAAGAGGAGGCTCCCCCACGGGTGGTGCTTTTTTCGTCGATCCTTTTTCTCCTTCTTCGGCAGAAAAAAAAGGCTTTTGACAGGCTTGCTATGGCCAGAAGATGGAATACCTTTGATCTCACGGTTCGGGAGATAGAAAATCGTTCGGAAGATATTCTGGAGGGGAAACTGATGGTGTTTCGTTTTCCCCATGTGGTGGGCTGGTTCAGCAAAGAGGATACTTTTTCAGAGGAGAATTATCGTTCTCAGTTTGCCTTTATAGAAGAAGAGTGGAAAGAAGTGGAACACTTAGTAAAACGAAAGCCTGCTGTTTCTGTGGTTTTGGCTGAGGTGACGGCAAACCTTACGCCCCTTTCGAAGGGAGGGTTTGTTTTGCGAACCCTGCTTCCCAAGGTGGAAATAGCCAGAAGCTTCTGGAAAAAGGGCATTGTGGTTCATGAACTTGCTCATGTGATGTATCCCTCGATGAATGTGTTTTTGACGGAGGGGCTTTCTCTCTGGGTACAGGAAAAGCTTGGTGGTGAAGATAAGGGGTGGCCTTTTGATGTGGTGGGTTTTGAACAAGGGGAAGAAGGGGTTCTGGATGATGTTGTTGAAGAATCTCTCGTGGCTCCACGATTTTTTACGGTGGAAGCTATTCTCTCAGGGACAGTTTTGCCCTGGTACACATTAGCATGGAAGTGGGTTTCTCTTCTTGTGGAAAAAAGGGGGCTTGAACGGTTTCTGGATTTCTATGAACTCTGTCGGTATGGCGATAGAGAGGTGAAGGAGGTCTTTGCGTCCCTGTATGAAACAAGAGATCTGTGGTTAAGAGGCGAAAGAAAAGGGCAAAGGCTTTTTGAGAAGCAGGAAGAGATGAAAGAGTACACTCCTGAGAGAATGCAAAAAATAGAAGAGACAGCTCTTCTGTGGGAAAAAAACCGTGATAAAACGCTTCTTCGTTTTTTGTGTACTGAAGGGTGGGGAATAGTGAATTATTTACGAGGGGTGACTATTGGTGAAGGAAAAGAGCATCCCCAATACTCTTTGTTGGTAAAATATCTTCAAAAAACAGAGGAATGGTTAAAGGAGGCACTGAAGTTTTGGCCAGAGGATGCTTCACTTCATTGTCGGTTAGCTGATTTGTATGGTATTCAAATAGAAACCGTTTCCGAGGAAAAGAGAATGTCTCTTGCGCTTCTTATGCAGAAAGAGGTGAAAAAGGCGATAGAGATAGATCCTGACTATGAGGATGCGAAGGTGACCTTGGGTAGGATTCTTCTTTTTACTCCAGCTCTCTTTGGGGGAGGAAAGGAAAAGGCTAAAAAGTGTTTTCAAGAGGTGCTGGAGAAGAATTCAAATCATGTAGAGGCGTTGGCATGGGCGGGGTATGTGGATTATATGGAGGAAAAAATAGAAGAAGCCCGGGAGAAGTGGGAACGTGTCCTTACTTTGCAGCCTTCCCATCTTTTTGCTACGCGTATGATGGAACGGCTTGAGAAGGAGAAGCTTAACGGTTAGAAGATTCAAACAAGGAGGACGAGTTTTATTCCCCTGACGGAAGGACCCTCATGGGTTTTCCGCCAGGGGAACAGCCTAAAACCACTCTTTGACAGCGTCGAGGAAGGTACTATAGTTTCGCATGCCTACTATTTTTTCTACAATTCTTCCTTCTTTGTTGATCACAAAAGAAGTAGGGATAGCCGATACACCACCATACCGCATCACCATCTGATCGGTTCCCATGATGACGGGGTAATTCATGTTGAATTTCTTGTAGAAATCCTGAACCAGTTCACGGGCATTGGGACCACGATCGAGTGAGACACCAATAACGACCAGCCTGTCGGCAAAATCCTTGTGGAGTCGGATGAGATCCGGGATTTCCGCCTGGCAAGGGGGGCACCACGTAGCCCAGAAGTTGAGAAGCACCACCTTGCCTCTATAAGCCTCAAGGCGGATCATGGAATCACCAAAAATGGTGGGTTCGGCAAAGAGGGGAGATACAGGAAACTCACTTGTGTTGGACTTTTTGCCCATGGCAAGGAATGTTCCGATTCCTCCAAGAATAACCACACCAATAATGGCCATCAAAAGAGTTTTCTTTTGCATGCATTTCCTCCTATTTTACCAGTATCGATTCAAGTGTCCCTAACTGAGGGAACACCTGGTATAACCATTGTGAAATCATTCCCATGGTATTCAGGACTAAGAGAAGCCCGAGAATCACGAGAAGCACGCCACTGGCTTTTTCCACGACGGGGAAAAAACGTTTCATGGAACGTACCCACTGGGAGGCTGAACCTACAAAAATACCCATCACAAGGAAAGGAATACCAAGGCCGGCTGAGAAGAGAAGAAGAAGCCCTATCATCAAAAGAAGGTTCTGTGTGGTAGCCGCTGAGAAGAGGATGGCACTGAGTACCGGTCCAATACAGGGACTCCACCCCGCCGCAAACGAGACCCCGAGAAGAAAACTCCCCCATGGTCTGGTTTTGTCTCCCTCAAAGGAGAGCTTGACCTCTGCATCCAGAAAAGAGAGTCTCACAAGGCCAAGAAAATGGAGACCCATGAGTACAATAAAAGCCCCGGCTATCCGCTGGATCCACTGCTGGACAAAAGAGAGAGAAGCGAAAACCACATAGAAAATCACAGAAAAGAGCACGAAGATGACGGTAAACCCCATGATGAACGCTAAAGTACGGAGAACAGTTCGACGAACCGAAGGGGTTTTTTCTTCAAGACTACTTCCCGACATATACGCAAGGTAGATGGGAATCATGGGAAGAATACAGGGAGAGACAAAGGTGATAATCCCCCCGGCTATGGCAAAGAAAACAAGCATCCCAAAAGACATACGACCTCCTTTTATATGAATATATTATAATATTTTTATCTTTGAAAGTCAAAAAAATCCCCTTTGGAAGGGGATTTTTTTGAAATCATGGACTAAGAGGGATGTTTTTACTTTTTTGTGATTTCCAGCGTCTTTTTCACCAGTTCCTTGAAGACCTTTCCCCGTTCTTCATAATTCTTGAACATATCAAAGCTTGCACATCCTGGAGAGAAAAGGATCACGTCTCCACTTGTGGCTTTTTCAAGAGCGAGGTAAACAGCCTCTTCTAACGAGGAAGCCTTGAGAGTGGTGGGGAATTGCCAGGCCTCGGCTATCTTTTCTGTGGCCTGTCCGATGAGGATAACTGTTTTTGCCTTTTGGTGGACCAAGTCGCGTACAAGGGTGAAATCAAGTCCCTTGTCAAGCCCTCCCGCAATCAGGATAACCGGCTTTTCAAAGCTTTCCAACGCCTTTTGAAGGGCGTTGACCGTGGTAGCCTTGGAGTCATTGTACACTTCTATCCCATGGGAGTTTGCCACAGGTTCAAGTCTATGTTCAAGACCATGAAATGTTCGAAGGGTCTGCCGGAGAGAATCAATGGGCACGCCGGCATAGAGAGCCACTAAAGAAGCCGCCATCACATTTTCGATGTTATGCACTCCCTTGAGAAGGAGTTCCTCCTGTTTTATCAGAAGGATGTCCTGGTAGTAGATGCTTCCCTCACGGAAAATCATGTCTGCCTTTTTCGTTCGGCTAAAGGTGAGAAGACGGCTTTTGACGCCACGGATAATCTCTTCAAAGAAGGGACTATCGGCATTGACAATGGCGATGTCATCTTCTGTCTGGTTCATAAAAATTCGTTTTTTAGCTTCAAGGTAAGCCTTCATGTCGGGGTATCGATCAAGATGATCCTCGGCTAAGTTCAGAAAAGCCGCTATCTTAGGACGGAAATGAACAATCTCCTCAAGCTGGAAACTGGAGAGTTCCAATACCATTTCCTTGATGGTAGAAACAGCCCCTTCGTGTTCAAAGATGGGAAGACCGATATTGCCCCCCACAAGGGCTGGCTTGTAGGCACTGATGAGGGCATGGGCAAGGGTGGTAGTGGTGGTTTTCCCATCGGTTCCTGTAATGCCATAGTAGTAAACTTCCGGATGAAAACGGTAGAAAAGTTCTATATCTCCAAAAACCTCTATGCCCCGTTTTTTGGCTTCCTGCACTAAGGGAATGGTGAGAGGAACTCCCGGGCTTGGGAGAACGACATTGGGCTTCACTTCGTCCAAAATCTCCACTCCCTGTCTTCCCAAAAGACTAAAAAGCTTTGGATGGGCTATCTCCCGAAGAAGGGCCTGTTTTTCTTCGTTGTCCACGGTATCGGAAACATAAACCTCCTCTCCACGAGCAAGAAGGACTTTGGCTGTGGCAAAGGATGTTCGTTTTGTCCAGCCGATGAGAAGATACCTCATAGAGACTCCTGAAAGTTTTTGCCTATATTGTAGCGAGAAAAAAGAGAAAATACAAAAAAAGACCATAGGAGACCCTTGCACAGGTGTTTTCTTCCCCTGTTTAGGTCAGGGGCGTAGCCCCTCTTCCCCGCTTTTTCTGTTTCCAAGGGCTTATTTGTCTTTTTTTATTCAAAAAATAGACTTGTTTATTATGGAAAGGAATATTTTTATACTACTTTTTGCTTTTTTATGACTTTCTTGAGACCTTTGCACATTCGTGCAAAGGTCTCCATAGGGAAAGAAAAAGGGGCTTTCCTGAGAAAGCCCCTTTCTTTGGTTAGGCTTTTTTCTTTTCAAGATAGAGGATCTTATTCATCGCGTTGAGGTATGCCTTGGCTGAAGCTACCAGCACATCGGTACTGGACCCATGGCCGGAATAGACCTTGCCCTCATACTTGAGAGAAACCATGGCCTCTCCCATCGCATCCTGACCAATAGAGATGGATGAGATGCCGTAGTCCTCCAATTCCGGGGAAATACCCGCAATGCGATTGATGGCTTTGTAGATAGCATCAACGGGGCCATTTCCGATAGCAGCCTCACGGATGGTGCGATTGTTCTTCTTGAGTTCTACCGTCGCGGTGGGGAGAGTGTTACTGCCACTCATGATCTGAACATGCTCAAGAAAGAGCATCTCGGGTAAGTCAATGGCAAGGCATTCTGAGACAATGGCGATGAGTTCATCATCGTACACAGCCTTTTTCTTGTCGGCGACCTCGGTAAACTTGGCAAAGACCTTGTCAAAATCCTCTCCCTGGATATCATAGCCAAGTTCCTTTAACCTTGCCTGAAGACCGTGTTTTCCTGAGTGGCGTCCCAAGACAATCTCAGAGTGGGAACGGCCAATCTGTTCAGGTTTCATGATTTCATAGGTGCGTCTCTCTTTGAGCACCCCATCCTGATGGATACCTGCCTCATGGGCAAAGGCGTTTTTGCCCACGATGGCCTTGTTGGGTTGAACCTGAATACCGGTAACAGAAACAATGAGACGGCTGGTTTTGTAGATCTCCTGGGTGACAATGCCTGTTTCCACCCCAAAGACATCCTTGCGAAGTTCAAGAGCCATCACAATCTCTTCCATAGCGGCATTGCCAGCCCGTTCTCCGATGCCGTTGACAGAAACCTCCACCTGTCGTGCTCCGGCCTCAATGGCTGCCAGGCTATTGGCCACGGCTAAACCAAGGTCATTGTGGCAGTGAACGGAGAGTACGGCTTTGTGTATATTCGGCACCTTTTCCTTCAGTGTTCGGATGATACGGGTGAATTCAGAAGGTACCGTGTACCCTACCGTGTCAGGAATGTTGATGGTGGTAGCTCCTGCTTCAATAGCGGCTGTCACTACTTCCACAAGGTAGTCAAGCTCGGTTCTTGTGGCATCCTCAGCAGAGAACTCTACATCCTCTGTGTACTGACGGGCATACTGGATGGCATACACCGCCTGCTTGAGAATTTCTTCTTTTGTCTTTTTCAGCTTGAATTCACGATGAATAGGTGAGGTGGCAATAAAGGTGTGGATACGTTTGCGTTTTGCTTCTTTTAGTGCCTGGGCAGCCGCATCAATGTCTTTTTCTACCGCCCGGGCAAGCGAAGCAATGATCGGGGTCTTCACCTCAGAAGCGATGAGTTGTATCGCATCAAATTGAACAGGAGAAGAAACAGCAAACCCAGCCTCAATAATATCCACCCCTAAACGTTCCAGTTGCAGGGCCACCTTGAGTTTTTCGTTTATCCCCATGCTGGCACCTGGGGACTGCTCTCCATCACGAAGGGTTGTATCAAATATATATATTTTTTCTGCCATAGCATACTCCTTTTTTGGTTTATTGTGGGGGTCTTTGAAACATATCCTCTACTCTGGGCGAAACGCCCAAAGGATGCTATAAAGATAAATCCCAAAAGAGAATCCTTTTATTCCTTTGCAAAAATGCCAGAAAGCCCCATATATCTCTCCTTGCTTTCTATTATACTCTAAACATCGGAAAAAAGCAAGTTTTCCTGAGTGAGAAACCTCATACCAAAATTAACCAAAAATTCTTCAAATCTTCATCGTTTTTTCATTTTTGAGACCCTTGCACGGGTGTTTTCTTCCCCTGTTTGGGTCAGGGGCTACGCCCCTGAAACCCCGCTTTTTCTGTTTACAAGGGCCTATTTGTCTTTTTTTATTCAAAAAAGTGATTACGTTTCCAACAGGAGACCTGAAAGAGAGAGAAAAGGATAAAGAAGTTACCCCTGGCTCAAAAGATTTTTGTCAACTGTAGTATACAGGGAACATTTTAGATAAACAAGTTTTTTCTGGGG
>JABLXN010000008.1 GCA_013177995.1 Brevinematales bacterium
GGCCAATCTCTGCGTGGCTCACAAACTCCTTCGCCTCCTCTACGCCATGCTCTCTCATCAAACTACCTTCGACCCCTTTCGCCTTACCTCCTTCCCTCAGGAGGTGAATTTATAATAGTTGACTCCTCTATAAAAATTGTCCCTTTATGGCTATAATGATAACACAAAAAAAGAAAAAAGGCAATTTATTCCACAATCTTTTTCTCAAGAAAATCCCGCATCTCAATGGTAAAAAGCCTCTGAATATTCACCCGATAGACGATTTGTTCCCCCGCCCTGATAATGCCGTCTACGAAATGCTGGGCGACGCCGGAGAGAGAAATCCCTGCCGCCTCCTGGACCTGATCCTTTTCCACCTGGATCACCCTGTCAATCTGATCGACTAACATCCCCACCAGAATATCATCCACCATCACCACCACCATCTTTGCCCGGGAAAGATCCGTTTCCCCAAGACCAAGCCGCTTGCGAAGGGAAATCACAGGGAGAATAATCCCACGAAGATTGACCACCCCCTCCACGTATGCCGGAGCATCCGGCATGGGGATAACCTTCTCCACACGAACAACCTCTTTCACATCAAAAATATTCACCGCAAAGAGACGATCCGCTACAAAAAAGGTGACGAACTGTTCTTCCACGCTTTCCCTCCCCCTTTATGATAAGGCAAAAAAAGGATTTGTCAAGGGGAAGCAGGGAAAGAACAAAGAGAAACTCACCATGAAAAATCTCATATACCCTTCTACTGGATGAGACTTCTATATACCTTTCCCAGATCCTCTGAATATCGATAGACAAGTTTCACCCATCTGGGAGAAATCTGCCCCTCAAGGGCCTGATATTCCCGAAGTCGTTTCTGCAAAAGCAAAGCTGTTTGAATTCTCTTTTCTTTTTCAAACGCATTTGTTTCTGTCTCTAATTGCTTGAGAATATCATCAATCTCTCGTATCAATACCTCTGGCGAACGATCCGCTAAACTCTCAGAAAAAGAAAGATAAGCATAATGCAAGGTTATATTCGAAAAAGTATTGATATACTCTTCAACCGAAGAAAACTTCTGCGTTACAATAGCCACAAATACATGGTTTGTCTCAAGATCCTGATGCAAAGCCCCCATTATCGCAGGATTGAAAAAACCCGTGGAGGCAATAAACCCCACCTTATTCGTATAAAATGGTCGCACCTCATTCCAGAGAGAAAGAAATTGCTTTACCTCTTTCTCTTCCTGAGAAAGCGCACACCCCACGAGAAATATTACCATAACAAAAACAACTCTTTTTATTTTTTTCATACCCTATCCTTTACAAAAAAACGAAGGGGGAATCCCCCCTTCGTTTTACTTGACTTGCTGTACCTTGATAGTGCGAGTGGTAATACTCAATTGCCCCAAAACAACCGAGAAGACATAATCCAGAAAACCCATCTCTGTGACAACAACTACTTCAGCCCCATCGGGATAGTTGGCAAGAAGAGAGGCTGTGGAGTTGTCACCAAGTGGCACCAGACCCCAAAGGATATACCACACCCGTTTCTCCTGCTCAGCAGCAGTGAGAGGTTGACTACTGATAAAAATCTTCTTCCCAGCAGGAGCCTTCACCACAACCTGCCCACACCCTGACACCACAAACGCCACGGCCAACACGAGAGCAACAAACCTTTTCATACCTCTACCTCCTTTTTAGGAATTTTTTGATGAATTACCACTACATATTATATGAAAAATTTCTTTTTGTCAAGAGATTTTGGAAGATTTTATTTCACAAAACCTACAAAAGCATACATAGCCATAGACATGAGCGCCGCTGAGATAAAGGCAATAGGAAGTCCCTTGAAGGCCTTGGGAACCTTGGCGAGATCAAGCTTCTCCCGAACACTGGCCATCATAATAAGCGCAAGCGTAAATCCAAGCCCGGCCGTCAGAGCAAACACCAAAGACTCCACGAACGTGTACCCTTCTTTCAGGACGAGAAAAGCCGTCCCTAAAATGGCACAGTTTGTGGTAATAAGGGGAAGATAAATCCCAAGGGCATGATAGAGAGCAGGGGCTACCTTCTTCAAGAAAATCTCCACAAGCTGCACAAAACTGGCAATCACTAAAATAAACACAATGACCTGCAAAAACTCAAGCCCCAGTTTCACAAGAAGGAGATTCACAGGATAAATGACCGCTGTGGACATCACTAGCACAAAAATGACAGCAAACCCCATCCCTATCGCAGAACTCATTTTTTTCGACACACCAAAAAAAGGACAAAGCCCCAAAAAACGAGAAAAGATAAAATTATTCACAAAGATAGCACTCATCGTAATGAGAAAAAGCTTATTCACATCCATACGTCCCTCCTAAGCCTTGTTCGCCTTGGCTTTTTCTGCCTGACGGTTCCTGAGATATTGAAAGAAGGCCAAAAGAAGCCCCATCACAACGAATCCACCTGTAGGAAGAATCATCACCACCGCAGGACTAGAAATCCACTGGCTCAGGTCTATCACCGTTCCTATCCCCGCTAGTTGAAGGGTTATCGTCCCACTCCCTAAAACCTCACGAATAAACCCGATAAGCGTCAGAGACAACGTAAATCCCAATCCCATACCAAGACCATCCATCACCGAAAGAAGCGGGGGATTTTTTGAAGCAAAGGCTTCAGCACGACCAAGAATGATACAATTCACCACAATCAGGGGGATAAAAATCCCAAGTGCCCTATCCAGTTCCGGGGCAAAAGCCTTGATCACCATCTGGACAATCGTCACAAAGGAAGCAATAATCACAATATAAGCTGGAATACGCACCATCTCAGGGATAAAATTTCGCAAAAGAGAAATGAGAAGATTGGACATGGTGAGCACAAAAATCACCGCAAGCCCCATCCCAATCCCATTGATGGTCTGGGTTGTCACCGCTAATGTAGGACAGAGCCCCAGCACCACCACAAAGATAGGATTTTCCTTGAAAAGCCCTTTCAGAAACTCTTTCCATGCGTTCATTGCTTTCCTCCCTCAGAAACTTCATTCGTTGGTGTGGCGCTCGTCATAGGGCTTTCTTTATTATCTCCATCCATAATTTGTGTATACATCGCCAACGCCTCATGAATCCCTCGTGTCACAGCAAGAGAAGAAAACGTAGCTCCCGACACTGCATCACACCCCTTCGCCTGAAAATCAGGCTTGGTGGTAGGAATACCATCTACCCCCCGACCAAGAAACTGGGAAAGCCACTTCTGATCCCTGGCTTTTGTCCCTAAACCAGGCGTCTCTCCACCCATACTCATCACCACCACACGAGCTACAATCCCATTGGTCACCGCTGTTAGGGTTTCCACTGGTCCACCATATCCTGGATACGACGCACGAAATACATAAGCCACTATTGTCTCATTTTGATAAAGAATATAGTAAGGTTTGTCCCCCAGCTCTTTGGTTTCATAACGAGAAAAAGAAGGATAGACCTCCTGAAGAGCACGCTCGAATTCACGCTTATCCGCCTCATCTAAGAGGGGCTTCAAATTCCCATAGGTGAGGGCAAGCAATCCCCCCAATACCGTCGCAATCACGACTAAAGGATACAATTTCTTGATAAAATCCATATCAGGACTCCTTTGGCTTTTTCACAATAGCCCGTCGATAACCATATATAGAAGGCCTAAAATACCTATCGATCAAGGGAACAAAAATATTCATGAGCGCAATCGAAAGGGCTACTCCTTCCGGATATCCGCCAAAAAGACGAATCATCGTCGTCAAAATTCCTAACATAATTGCATAAAATACATTCCCGGAAAAACTCAAAGGAGAAGTCACACTATCATTAGCCATAAAACAGGCCCCGAGCATAAGCCCCCCCGAAAGCACATGAAAAAGCGCATCCCCGGTAAAAAGCCCCGTCCCCTGCGGAAGCCCTCCAAAGATCCATGAGAGAAGCGCCACCGTTCCCACATAGAGCACGGGAACTTCCCAGGTGATCACCCGTCGTACCAGAAGATAGATCACCCCAAGAAGAATAGCTAACGCCGAGGTTTCCCCGATACAGCCCGGCACATTCCCGATAAAAAGATTCCAGTAATCAAGAAGTCCCTGCTTATAAAGCCCTGCAAACCCATCTACCTTCAAGGTAGTAAGAGGAGACGCTGAGGTGATCATTTCAGGAGAAACAATAGCCCTGGAAGCCTCCCAGAAATCCATTCCTCTGTCTATCAGAGAGCGAATCGTGGGAGACCATCTCCCCGACATCACCCCGGACCAGGCAATCACCACAAAAAGCCTTCCACCAATGGCTGGATTCATAAAATTATACCCCAATCCGCCAAAGGCCCACTTCACAAGAGCCACGGCAAACATATTCCCAAAGACAACCACATACCATGGAGCCGCCGGCGGAAGATTATAGGCAAAGAGAAGCGAGGTAATCATCACACTTCCATCAAATATCGTTATCCCTCGCCTGGTAAGAAGCCCCATCACCAATTCGGTGAGAAGCCCTGTAGCCACACTTATTCCAATAATCCGAAGGGCATTGGCCCCAAAAAAATACACACTGGCGATCCCCGCAGGAATGAGGGCAATCACCACATCCCACATCACCCTTTCTACTGAAAAAGGACTATGAATATGGGGAGAAAAGAGCCCTGCTCCAGCCTTTCCTTTTGCTTTTGCCATGGTTGTCTCCTGATGCGTTATTTCTTGGCCTGCGCCTGTTTGCGCTTGTAAAACTCTTTGCCATATCTGATAAGCCCCACAAGAGGAATCTTGGAGGGACAGATATAGGCACAGGCACCACATTCAATACAATCAAAAAGACCAATAGATGCCGCTTCCTCTACAAGAAAATTATCCGCCAGTTTGGCAATCTCTGTGGGCATAAGACCGATGGGACACACCGCCAAACACTTGGCACATCGAATACACGGCCTATCCTCAACCCCATAGTCTTCCTTGGGAGAGAGAAACACAATCCCGCTTGTGGACTTCATCACAGGCATGTTTTCATCCGGAATTTCAAGACCCATCATAGGACCACCAGAGATCATCGTGGCAAACTTGGCCGGCTTGCCATAGCTTTCGATGAGATGAGAAATTGGGGTACCTATACGGACCTTGTAATTCCCGGCCTTTGGCACTCCTATCCCTGTATAGGTAAGCCCCCGTTCAATGAGCGGTTTATGGTGAACCACCGCTTCGTAGATGGCATTCATAGTCGAAACATTTTCCACCAGAACCCCAATATCAGCCGGGAGCCCTTTGGTTGGTACTTCCTTGCCGGTAATAGCCTGAATGAGCTGTTTTTCTCCCCCCTGGGGATAACGGGTACGAAGGGGTACCACCCTGATATCCGAACGACCAGCAAGGAGGTTTGTCCAGTGATCAATGGCGTCCTCTTTGTTGGTTTCTATGCCAATATAGACCTGCTTGATAGTCGGAAGTGCGCGTTTCACGATCTCAATGGCGGTGAGAATTTCCTGAGACTTCTCGAGAAGCATACGATGATCAATGGTGAGATATGGTTCACATTCGGCCCCATTCAGAATAAGGGTTTCCACTACCTTGCCTGGAGGTGGAGAAAGCTTCACATGGGTGGGAAACGTCGCCCCACCAAGCCCCACTACCCCCGCTTCCTGTACCAAAGACACAATCTGAGCAGGCCCCAGATTTTCCCAGGGAAATTTCTCCCCCACCCAGTTGTGGAAGCTTCCCCCCGTCTTGATCACAACAAAATCCACCTGTTTTGCGGTAAGGGTATTTGCCTTTTCTATGGCCGTTACCACCCCAGAAACACTGGCATGGACATGCGCCGAAATCATGCCCGTCGCTTCCCCTATCCGCTGTCCCTCTACCACTTCGTCCCCAACAGAGACAAGAACCCGCGCAGGCGCTCCAAGATGCTGGGCCATGGGAATACGCACCATCAGGGGAATATCAGCATTGACAATCGGTTTCTCTGCGGTTAACTTTTGCTCATGGGGATGAACTCCCCCTCGTTTGAAGGTAAACACTTTTTGTTTTTTGTCCATGAGGCACCCCACTTCACAAAAACATTCTTTATATGATAAGAGAAGGGGAGAAAATAGTCAAGAAAAAACAATTCTCCCCAGAGAAAAAACACCTCCCCTCTTTCGAATTTTGACATCTTCTTCTCTTCCGGGTATAATATTATCCACACTTTTTCAAGGAGATCCCATGTCAAAACGCCCCTGGCATATAGCCCTCTTTGTGATGGTTGTCGTCCTTGCGATCACCTCGGACCAGATCACTAAAGCTCTGGCCAAAGAATATCTCCCCCGTGGTGAAATGATCCAGGTCGTAGGGGACGTTTTTGTCCTCATCTATGCAGAAAATGAAGGGGCTTTCTTGGGGCTTGGATCTTCACTTCCTCCCACGATACGAACATGGGCCCTGGTTATCTTCCCCACCTTTTTGCTGGTTCTTTTTGTTTTTGGCCTTTTTGTCCGTGAAAAACATCCCTCTCTTCTCCATATCCTGACTATGGCTTCTATTGTTGGAGGAGGCCTCAGTAATCTCTTTGATAGAATGGCCTACGAGGGGCGTGTCATTGACTTCATGAACTTCGGGATAGGGCCTGTTTTTCGAACAGGCATCCTCAACGTGGCTGATCTCTGGATAACCTTCGGGGCTATCGTCCTCATCATCTGGGGAGGAAGGGAGAAGAAACATGGATAAGAAAAACTCCCAAAATTCATGTCCCAAAGTCTATATTTTGATTATTAACTACAATAATTGGGAAGATACCATAGAATGTTTATATAGCCTGTTCCAAAATGAATATAAAAATTATCAAATTATTCTCATAGATAACCATTCACAAAACAACTCTGTCGAATACATAAGAGCATGGCTAGAAAGAAAAAACTATGCCCACCCTCTCCCCTCTCTTTCACATACTTTAGAACAAGATATGCCCTATCTCCTTTATCAAATAGAAGAAAAAGACGATGGCTACAAGTTTACTTTATTAGAGAATAAAATTCCTGCCACTGTTGAACCCAATGACTCCAAAAGCCTTCCCTTAATATTGATTGCCACAAAAACCAATTTGGGTTTTGCCGAAGGAAACAACGTAGGACTATTATACGTTCTACAACAAAATGATTTCGACTACGTATGGATTCTAAATAACGATACTGTTGTAGAAAAAAGAAGTCTTATTGAAATGTTACAAGTTTTCGAGCAATGCCCTTCGGCGGGAATAGTAGGTTCAAAGCTCATTTATTATTCTTCCGGGGAAATTCAAGCATACGGCGGAACAAAAAAAATCACCTGGATAAATGCTGGTAGTGGGAAATATATTACCAAGCTCCCCATAAACCATCACTTGCCATACTTGAGAATTCCAGGCTATATTATTGGTGCCAGCATGTTAGTTAAAAGAGAGGTATTCGACAAAATAGGATTGTTAGATAAAAATTATTTTATGTGGAACGAAGAATCTGATTTTTGTTTTCGTGTCATTAAAAACGGTTATGAATTGTTTTGTGCTTGTAATTCAATTGTATATCATAAAGAAGGCGCAAGCACAGGAAAACAAAAGTCCTCAAAATTTTTACTTTTTTCCAAACAAAGACCTTCCTTTATCAGATTTGTCATTACAACTTACTTAGATATACGAAATCATATTTATTTTAACAAGAAACATTTTGGAAACTTTTACGCTTTTGTTTACCTTGTAATAAGGATACCAAATATATTAAAAAAAATATTGGGGGTTCTTCTTTTTGATGAGGATAAAACTCGTAGGCTCTCATTAATTGCAAAAAGTATAAAAGACGGTTTTCAAGGAACTATGGGAAAACCTAAGGAGATCCCATGAAAATTCTTATTGTCTCTGCGATACCGATTAGTTATCCCCCAAAGGATGGATATTCAATGGTAGTTTTTTATCGTTCTTATTTCCTCAAAAAGTTATACAACATAGAATCAGATATTATTCTTGCTGAAAATGAAAATTCTTCCCATGAAAAACTTTTGGCCTCTGGTATTTTCTCAAAAGTGTTTACTTACCCTACCAAAAATAAATGGCTTTCTCTGTTTCTCTCTTTCTTTTTACGTCTCCCTTACAATGTCATTAGGTTTTCTCCCTCTTCCAGTTATATAAAGAAATATATCTCTTCCCTTAAAAAAGAACAATATCAAGGCGTTATTTTTGACCATAGTTATTCCTATTTAGTATACAAAAGACTTACCTCTCTTCTTAATATACCAAAAGAAAAAATGATTTATTGGAGCCACAACATAGACTTTCTTGATATAAAGTATAATGCTTTAGAATCAAAGAATTTATTAAAAAAGCTTCTTTATTTATCAGTTTATAGAAAACTTAAAAAAATCGAAACCTCCTATATTAAAAATTTCTCAAAAATTGTCTCTGTATCAAAACACGAAGTGCCATTCCTTAAAACCATTAACCCCTCTGCTAATGTAGAATGGATCCCTCCTATACTACCAAAAGCTGACAATGCTTCTACTCCTATTCACTCCGAGCTACGAGAATCTTTGGAAAAACAACTCAGTTTCTACAAACACAAAATCCTTTTTACAGGGATTTTGATGAAACCTTCAAATATTGAACCCGCCATTTGGTTTGCTGAAAATGTTCTACCAATAATAAAAACAAAAGATAAATGTTGTTTCATTATTGCAGGAAAAGATCCTTCAAAAAAAATTCTGAATTTGGCTCAAAAATATCAAAATGTAATTATTGTTCCCAATCCACCTTCCATGGAACCGTTGTACCATATAGCTGATATAGTAATTGTTCCTTTGAAAAATCCTGCTGGCATTAAGCTTAAACTGATAGAAGCCTTAAACTACCGAAAAAAAGTTGTCGCCACAAAAGAAGCTCTTGTGGGTGCCGGTCTTGAAGAGCTCGTTCCGTATGGAGAAAACCCAAAAGATTTTGCAAAAAAATGTCAGGAGGTACTTGAAAACCAAATTGATTATGATTCGATATTTACTCAATTTAATTCAATGTATGATTATTCTACCGTTTGCGAGAAAATAAAAAACTTTCTATAAGCCCCCTTTCCTTTTTACTCGTTTTTTATAAGAAATAGAAATTTACTAAAACTCTTCCTATCTCTCCTCCACACAAAATATCTTCCTCATATCTTCTTGAAACTTTGAAGGCTCTGCTTTTATTATTTTTCTATATTCATCAAAATCCTTATATCTCTGATCAAAATGAACAAAACAATCTTCTATTTTCTCAAGGATCAATGGAATATTTTCTTCTTTATCCTCAAATTTATACTCTTCTGGTATTGGGACATCTTCATGGTATGCAGCACTCCCTCGTTTCCCTGTAATCACACAACAGCCCAAAATAGCTGCTTCTCTGGGAATCCGATCTTTCCCGGGATGATTACCAAAATCGATGTAGACTTTGGCTCTCTGCAAGGTTTGTATAACTCCTTCTCTGGTCATATTTTCAAGAGGGAAAAATTCAATTCTTCTCTGAGCTCTTTGGACAATTTTATTAACAAAAACTTCTCCTTTTTTTGGATTGTACACAACTATATTCTGTTTTCCAGACAAATCTGTTTCAGTTTCTAAAAAAGCACGATTCAAATACTCTGAAAGATAAAAAAGAGGCGACAAATCTTTGAAAAAAGAAAGCCCTCTTATTGAGTTGGTCATATAAAAAGAAGCCAACTTTAACATCCTATCTTTCCTATAATCATATTTTTTCATCATCTTTCTTAAATTTTCAGGAGAAGCCAAATCATAAATTGTTTTCTTCCTCACCACTTTGCTTATTTTATTGACAATACGTTGCCACAAAAAATCTATTTTTTTACAACGACTCAAATAATAATTATCCACACTCAAAAACCAGACCCCTTTTCGGATATTTTTATACATAGAAAGTAATCTCAGCCCCTCTTTCACCTCAGGTACAATCAGAATATTTTGCTCATTATCATCTTGAGGAGAAATTTTTTTCACAAAAGGAATACCATAATGTCTATAGGCAGAAGAAACCGGATCCTCATTATCTTTAACGTTATAGTAATACATAAAGGTATTCGCCGCCAAAACATTTCTCAAATCATAAGCCAATTGATGAAGTAATTCTGGCCCTCCCGTACTTACATGAGCAGGACAAGCAATATAGACTTTTGAAGAAGAAAAAATCACAATCTTCTCCAGATTCTTTTTCACGTGTTCAATCCTCGGCGTATACCACAGACTCTGCAGAATAGCCTTCAATCTTAAAAACCATGTACCAAGAGGAGAAAAAGGAATCCTTATGACATTCTTCATAATTTCTATATAAAATCTTTTTTTAAAATGAAGCTTGTATATCCATAACCAATTTCTAATATTATAAAACAGCCGTTTGTCATTCACGGTGGTAGCAGAATAATTCTGTTTTGTTTTATGAATCACAACACTCAAAGGAGCATACACTCCCAAAAAGCCCTTTTTTGTTATTCTCAAAGTATATTCCACATCATCCGCCCAAATAAAAAAGCTTTTTATCGGCAAACCTACTTGCTCAACCACATTCTTATGAATCAACAAAGAAACAAAAGAAGAAAACGAGACTAACAATAATCTTTTTTCATCATACAAGTTAAAAGGCCTGTTTTCCACCAAGGGAGAAATCCCAGGAATATTCATAATATGGGGAGACCCATCCGTCCATATCACCTTACTACACAAAAATCCTATACGTTCTTTTCCCAATTCTTGTGATCCATACAAAAGAGTAGCCAAAGCATCTTGCATCGGAATGGTATCGTCATCCATCAACCAAAACCATTCATAACCTTTTTCATATCCTCTTCTCAACCCTTCATAAAACCCACCACTCCCCCCTACATTAACAGGCATTCTCACATAATGCAGTTTCATACCTTCTTCCTGTCCTGGCTGTGTTCGTATAAACTCCTTCTCCCATGGTTCCTTCAATTGTTTAGGTGGCAATTCTTCTATAAACCCTTTTTCAAGAAGTAACGCTTCCGTACCATCCTGTGAAGCATTATCAATCACATACACCGCATAAACAGGATGAGTTTGTTTTTCTATAGCCTCCAAACACTCTATCAATAATTCTTTTCGATTATATGTTACTACAACTACGCACACACGTTCTTTTCTATCTGTCATCGTATTTCCTCCTCAAAAATATCCAAAGCCCTCTTTATCACATCATCCATATCATAATATCTATATTCTGCCAACCTGCCAACTAAAAGAAGATTTTCAAAACCTTTTGCCATCTCCGCATACTTATCATACATCCCTTTTGCCTCCGGTGTAAACAGAGGATAATAAGGAATTTTCCCGAATTCATACGATTCTGGATATTCATACATATAGGTAGTCATTGGAGAGTCTACGGGATGAATATGCTTGAATTCTGTAATTCTGGTATAATCATAGTCATTTGGATAATTTACAGTGGCCACCTCCTGCATATACTCCTTTCTTTCAGTGCGAAGAGAAAACCTCAAAGATCGATAAGGAAGATACCCAAAACAATAATTAAACAGTTCATCAATTGGCCCTGTAAAAATCACCTTTCCTTGAAATTCTTGATTAAACAGATAAATTTTTCTTGCCGAAATATCTATTTGCATAACATCCTGAAAATTTGTATTCAACATTATTTTGATTCGAGAATCATCCAACATTCTCTCAAAGATCTTAGTATATCCCTCTGCGGGCACTGCTTGATACCTATCATAAAAATATCTATCATCTTTCCCAACAAGGACAGGAACTCTTGCTGTCACCTCAGGGTCTATATCCTCCGGCTTCTTTCCCCATTGCTTCATCGTATAATACAGAAAAATCTTTTTGTAGATGAAATCCGCCAAAAAGTGCAACTCTTTCTCTTCCCTTTTCTTAAGCTCTAGAATAGGCACTTTACTTCCATATTCAAAATATTTCAGCAACTGTTTTTGCAAATTCAATGAGACTTCTTGCGGAAAAAGTAAATCCATAGAATGAAAATTAAAAGGAATCGGAACCTTTTTTCCATCTACATAAGCCAAAACCTTATGTTGATAAAGAGACCAGTCTGTAAAATTAGACAAATAATCAAACACTTCCTTGTAATCAGTATGAAAAAGATGGGGTCCATATTTATGGACAATAATCCCATGGCTATCCCTATAATCAAAACAATTTCCACCTATATGAGATCTTTTCTCTATCAACAAGACCTGACGATTAAGTACTTTGGCAATTCTTTCTGCCAAAACTGCTCCCGCAAAACCGGCTCCAACAATACAATAATCAAACATACTTTTTCTTCTCCTTTTCTATAATTGTAAGGCCTGTTCTCTGCAAGTAAAGAAACATACTTATCGTCACAAAACTCTCTACCAAAGTTACAGATATGGCTGACCCCACGTGTTTATAAAAGGGGACAAGTATGAAAGAAAGAAAAACATTCAACAAACTCGCTATCATCAAAATATTTCGAAAAGCTTTTTTTCTATCAAAAGGAAGCATAACCTGAATTCCAAAAATATTACTCAAACCAATCAATAAAGGATGAATAGCAAGAATTCGCAAAACGATAATCGATTCTACTAATCTCTCGCCGGCAAACAAAAAGATTAAAAATGGACTCAAAAGAAAAAGCATAACAAAGATCATAAAATTAACCACAAAAACAATCAAAGTAATTTTTCGAATTATCCTCAAACTACCTTCTTTTGATTCAAAGGTCTTCCGAGAGAGAAAAGGATACAAGGCTGTTGAAATTGGAGCCTGAAGACTTTTTATTACCTGGATAATTTTATCCGCGATAGTATAATAGCCCACAAAAACATTACTATGAGTAAGAAGCCCCAAAAAGAAAGGTGTAGAAAATGTATACAAGCTTGTAGCTATATTAGAAACAAAAATATGCCAACCTTCCCTTAACTGTACAAAAATCATTTCTTTTTTGGGCCAACACATCTTTATCAAAAAAAATCTTCTTATCAAAAAAAGGCTCAAAAAACCTGTCACCATCCCTCCTATGAAATTCAAAAGGGGGACCTTGGCATAATCTGCTTCATTTCGTATAATCACAAAAACACCAAGAGTAAATACCAATCGTGATAAAAAATTCAAGAAGGTAATATACTTCATATTTTCAATCCCTTGAAAAAACCATACCGGGAAAAATACATTCGCCACAACAACACCAAAAGTAAAAAAATAAACTAAAAACTCTTTCCTCAATGCCGTAAGGCACATTACACAAACAACTAAAATTAAAAAACTTATTACCATAAAAAGAAATTTTATTATAAATATACTACTAAAAATTTCTTGCAACTTTTCTTTGTTCTCTCTATTGATAGAAATCTCTTTTGGAGCAGAAAGATTAAAACCATAATCTGTCAACATGTTAAAAAAACCTATAACTGACCCAGCAAAAGAAAGCAAGCCATACTTTTCCACCCCAATCACCCTTACCAAGTAAGGAAAAGTCAACAAGGGGAAAACATAATTCAAAACCTGTAATACGGCCAGATAAGAGAAATTCTTAAAAACCTTTCTATATTCTTCCTTCCGGAAGATTTTTTGCAATAATGATATAAAGTCACGATACAAATTGGCCACTTTCATCCCCACATGCATTCTTTTACTATATATTTTAAAGGAAAAATAAAAAATTCTCTGCTTTTAGTACTTTCTTGCATACTTTATTATCCTTCCTTAATTTTTAAGAATACCAACAAAGTTTCCATCATTTTTTCTTCTTTTCTATCCCATACCACGTCATCGCCCCTACAACAAACCCCATGACCACCGTCACCACTGTCCACCAGAAACGAAGAAACTGCGCCTGAACAAACCAGCGATTCCCAGACCAGGAAAACCAGCTTCTTACTTTCATCTGTTTCTCTTCTTTATTTTCCTCTACCCAGAAATCTGGTTTCCATGGTAATTCTACCCTTCCCCATGAGGTTTGGAGTTCTATACTTTCCACTTTCAACATTTCATTCACAGGTTTTTCTAAATAAGAGATGGGGTAAGAAAACTCAAACAACCATAACCCAGGATTATGTCCCTCTGGATTTCTGGGTATCCACACAAGCCAGTCTTCAAGAAGAAGCCTGTGATAACGAATGGGGTCAAAATCTTTGGCTCCTTTTTTCTTCCCATAACTCATCGTGAGCGGAGAAAAACGAATGCTTTTCTCTTTCTTTTCCCAGAAGGTCTCATCCTCTAAAAGAAAATTCAGTCCTTCAAGAAACTTTTGAGGATTCTTCACAAAAAGGTTATTCCTTGAAACCAACTCAAAATAGAGATTGGTGGTAGGAATATAAATATAGTCTGGAGAATTAGTTTTAGCCATGATGGAGTTCAGAGTCTTCCACAAATAAAATGCTTCCTCACTTTCAAAATAACGCCGAGAAAGAGTTCGATTTGAGATAAAAGACAAAGAAGCCCTCTTGTCATCAATAAGAAGTGATACACTCTCATAACCATAAATCCCCCTTCCTGTATTATAATAAACTCTTCCATAACTCGACTTTATAAGCCATTCACCGTGGAGTTTTGCTCCCTCTACCTCCACAACAAGAGGTTGAAAAACAAAAACAATGCCCGCCACGGTCATCGCTAAAATACCCGTAAACATACTTGTCCCTACTTTGAGTGCCCCGGAGGGGAGTGTAAGAGAAGGGGCCAATCCCTTCCCTTCCTTCCATGCCAAAAAACCTATAAACATTGCCACATGATTCCACACATATACCCTGAGAATATTCTGATTGAAAAGAAGAAGAAACCCCTGCATCACCAAACCTCCAGCAAGGGCTAAAAACCAGGCCTTCTCCTGAGAAGAAAAACGTCTCCAGGAAAAGAAAGAGAAGAAAAAAAGAGAAGCCAAAAGCCCAGCCACAACAAAAGCCCCCAAAACCCCAAGCCCTGCAAGAAGTTCTAAAGGCACCCCTGCTCCTTCAAATGGTTTCACGTCACTATTGCCCTGAGGAACGATATTTCCTCGAAAAAGGGCAATATCCGGCGCTACCCCGCCTAAACTCACCGAAGCAAAGGGATGACGAAAAAACACCTCAAGGGTATTCTGGATACCTCCCATCCGATCAAAGTAAGAATGAGCAAGTATTCTTGCCGCCACCTTTTCCCATGGAAAAAAGAGAAGAAAGCCCACCCCACTCACCATAACCCACCCAATCCCAAACAAAAGTAAACCACGAAAAGCTCTTGCTCCCCATCTTTTTCTGAACCATAAGCCCACTTCTATCAGAAGAATCACCATTCCTTCTATTCCAAGAGCTATCCACCCCATCCGTGATGTAGAAAGCCCAATCATAAGCACAGTCAATATCAGATACAAAAATACAAAAAACTTTTCGTGTCCTTTACTCTGACGAAACCACACCCACAAAAGCGGAGGAAGCACTACAAGATAGGTGGCATAATACGATGGCTCATAGTTCCATCCATTGACCCGATAGAGGCTATACTCTCCAAATAAGGGAAGCGTCCACTGAGTACGCCAGAGCCCCTCTCGTATCCAGGCAAGAGATGGAACAATCCACTGAAGCCATCCCACAAGAAGCGCCGGCAAAAAAGATAGCATATACACAACGAAAAGCCTTGAAAAAAGAGTCTTTTTCTCTTCCTGAAAGAAAACAGTTCCAGCACTCACCTGTACCATCACAAACACCCAGACCACAAACACCCAGAGCCACAGAGCATACCCAAAGCTTCGTAAAGGCAAACTGCTATTCAAGGCAAAAACGGTATTCAAAAGAGCTAAAAGAACAAGCCATCCCATACCAGAAATGAGAAAAAGCCTTCTTGAACGCACAAGAGAAACCATCCAGAAGGCTTCAAGAACCATCATCACAAGAAGAGCCAAACGCACGTTAAATCCGGCTACATTCATCACCAGGAAAATATCCATGGAAGCCGTCACAAACACCAGTGCTACAAGAATCCAGAGAAAATACTCTTTTCCCCTTGTCATCACTCCCTCCGAAGGAACCAGGCTATCATCACCCCAAGAGCCAAGGCAAGCGAAAGTGTCCCCAAAAGAAACCATCTCCTCTCCGGCTGAAGCTCAGGAACTGTTCGAAGTTCAGGTCCATACCAATTGACATGAGAAAAATTTGTCCTGAGATACCTATCAAGAGACAAGCTTTCTTCAGGCGTAAGGATTTTATTGGGGAAAAAAAGTGAAATATTTGTGTTTTGTCGAATAGTCAATTTCATCTCTTTTTCTATATCATTTTGAACTTTTCGGTTCAGGGCCTCTTCTGTAAACTCATCTTCTCTTCCATACAAAGGAAGTGGTCTATCAATCACATACCTCACTTCACAGAGCCGATAAGAAACTCCTGACACTTGCATCATCACAAAAAGCCCCACAAAAAATACCCCCCATAGGACAAAAAATCCCACCACTTCCTTCCAGGTTATGCTTTTCAACTCTATCCTATACCAGGGCATCACGCTCTCCTTTTTTCTCGAAATTCCTCATACACCTTTTCCACATACTCACAAAATTCCTTTTCGAAACGCTTCCGGCTGAATTTCAGGGCATGCTGACGAATAGCCACAGGATCAAAACTCTTCTCCAGCGTTTCAAAACGCTCTATAGCTCCCGCAAGATCCTGAAGAGTCTGATGATAAAAATGAACCCCTGTTTTCCCATCGATCACCGTCTCCTGTGTTCCCCCTCTGCCAAGACAAATTACCGGTGTCCCACAGGCCTGAGCCTCCACCGGAACAATCCCAAAATCCTCCTCTGCGGCAAACACAAACGCTCTTGCCCGCTGCATGAGATCCACAAGAACCTCATCCGGTTGGTATCCCAAAAGCTCAATATTTTTCGCTGCCAGCGCCTTGATTTTCTTCTCATCAGGTCCTGTGCCTACCACCACCAGTTTTTTCCCTATTTTCGCAAAAGTCTCCACAATCAGATCTATCTTCTTGTAGGGAACCATTCGGGACGCGGTAAGATAAAAATCCTCTTTTGCCTCCCTGAGCGTAAACTTTTCCACGTCCACAGGTGGATAAATCACATCAGCTTTCACCCCGTAAACCCTTGCTATCCGTCTGGCAATATAGTGAGAATTGGCCACCCACCTGTCCACTCTATTCACTGTCGTCTGATCCCAGAGCCGGATATAATGCAAAATAAGTTTCGCTATTTCCCCCTTGAGTCCCCTCTCAAGACCACTTTCCCTCAGGTACTGATGATACAGATCCCACGCATACCTCACCGGCGTATGAACATAACTGATATGAAGCTGGTCCGCATGCGTCAAAACCCCCTTCGCTACTGCATGCGAGGAAGAAAGAATGAGATCATACTCCCTCAGGTCAAACTGCTCAATAGCTAACGGAAAAAAGGCAAGATAACCCCGGTATTTTTTCCTAGCAAAAGGAAGCCTCTGGATAAAAGAGGTCTTCGCATACTTTCCCTTGAGAATAACCTGTCTATCCTCTTCACTCAAAAAGTCAATGAGACTATAGATATCCAGATCATCCCAGATATTAGTGATACTCTCAATACACTTTTCAGCTCCAGCGTAAACGGAAAACCAGTCATGCACAAGGGCTTTTTTGAGAGAGGAAAGAGCCATAAGAATCCTCGTTCTAATGAATATAATATGAGAGTATTATAAAGGGAAAATACCTTTTCGGGCAAATCAGATAACAGATATAAAACTTAAAGAACCATTGTAGGAAAAAAGTTCTTCACTTTATCAGGCGATAAACAGACACAATCATCCCATTATGAACCCTATGCAAAAACCTGAGAAACTTCGAGGAACAATACTGACACAGCGTCTCATAATCCTCTCGAAATTGAGCCTCAAATCGAGATCCACCTTTTGACTCTCCATGAATACGAAAAGCAGAAAGTTTATCAGAAAGAACAAGAGGTTTATGCCCCTTTGACAACAACCGAAGCCAGTAATCATAATCCATCGTATAGTGCTTTCTCTCATCAAAAAAACCCACCTGTTCCAAAGCTTCTTTTCTCCAGAAAGTACTTGGCTGAATAATACAATTCATCACATACAACGACTGAGGAAACCCCACTTTCCGCCAGAGTTTTTTGTAGAGAGCAATGGGCTGTTGAATCCTTTTCCCGTGGGCATCCACGATGATTCCATCTCCCGTTACCCACAACGCCTCTGGATGACTCTCAAAAGCCTCCCGCACCTTTACAAGTGCCCCAGGAAGATAATAATCATCCGAATTGAGATATGCCACAATGTCTCCCGTGGCTCTTCGAAGCCCCTTATTGATGGCATCTGTCTGTCCCCTGTCCTTTTCAGAAACCCAATGAATAGCCTCTCCATACGAGCGAAGAATCTCTACCGTCCCATCAGTAGATCCACCATCAACGACCAAAACTTCCTTTTCTACCCCTTGCTGCGAAAGAACACTATCTATCGTTTCCCTGATGAACTGAGCCTGGTTATAAGAAGGTATCACAATGAAAAATTTCATTTCTTTTTCTCCTTTTCCCCCCTCAACTTCTCAAGCTCATGCCTTGTTAACCCAAGCTCCTGGGTAAGCTCTATCACCCTTTTTGAAAGCCGGGAAATCACCACCGAGAACTGGACAAGAATCAAGAGAAGTGCCCCTATCAAGATCAAAAGAAGAGCCACAGGAGGATAATGAATCCCCACAAGACGTGCCAAATATTCAAGACCATCTCTCCACACAGAAAAAATGAGTAGAACACCCCCAAAAAAAAGCCAGAGAATGGCATACTCCTCATGGATTCGTCTTTTGAAAACCAGAGGAAAAATAAGCCCAAGATAGAATACACTTCCTATAATCGCCACTATTTGAACCCTATTCATTCCTCTCTCCTACCGCAAACGATATCGAAGGGCTGTCATAATAATCGCTAACGTCACCTTAATCATATAATAAGCCGAACGCCAGCCAAAGATAGAAGAATGCCCTCCCATTCTTTCTCTCATCTCAACAGGAACTTCGACTATACGAAAACGGTTTCTTCCCAAGAGAATCACCGCCTCTGGTTCTGGATAGTCTGTAGGATAATTATACACCATGAAATCAATAACGTCTTTGTTATACGCACGAAACCCGGAAGTGTTGTCCGTAATCCATTGCCGGATCAGAAGCGAATTCAGAACCTCAAAAAACCATATCCCGATCCGTCTTCCTATGGTTGACTGAAACGAAGACTTCTGCCCCGGCAAAAACCTCGAACCAATGACCGCGTCCGCCCTTCCTTCATGCAAAGGACCAAGAAGTTTGTCTATCTCAGAAGCCAAGTGTTGCCCATCCCCATCAAACTGAATAGCCACATCATACCCATATCTGTGGGCATACTTGAGCCCCGTCTGGACTGCCCCTCCTATCCCCAAGTTCGTGGGGAGTTCCACCACAAGCGCCCCTTTTTCTTTCGCAATACGGGCTGTGTGATCACGAGAACCATCACTCACCACAAGGACATCAAAATCAGGCACGTGGGTATGGAGATCATCGATCACTTTCCCTATAGCTTCTTCCTCATTGTAGGCCGGAACAATCACCAGTACCTTCATCGTTTCTCCCTTGCCACAATCTCGTCATAGTGGTCAACCATCCACTGATAGGCCAAGCGAAGCCCTTCTTCCAGAGAAACCTTCGGACGCCAACCCAAAGAAAAAAGACGCGACACATCTAAAAGCTTTCGTGGTGTCCCATCTGGCTTTGACGTATCATAGATCACCTCACCCTCAAAACCACTGATACGACGAATCATCTCCACAAGTTCCCGGATACTAACATCCTCCCCCACCCCGACATTTATATGGAGCCCATCACTATAATGATTCATGAGAAAAACTAAAGCATCAGCTAAATCATCAATATAGAGAAACTCACGCCTCGGAGAACCTGTCCCCCACACGGTTACCGACCTCTGGTTATTTTTCTTTGCCTCATAGAACTTGCGAAGAAGCGCAGGGATCACATGCGAATTCTGAAGATCAAAATTATCATGTGGTCCATAAAGGTTCGTAGGCATAGCCGAGATAAAATCACACCCATACTGTTGGCGGTAAAACTTGGTCATCTCCAGTCCTGCAATCTTGGCAACTGCATACGCCTCATTGGTGACTTCAAGAGAACCGGTCAAAAGGTACTCTTCCTTGATTGGCTGGGGACAAAGTTTCGGATAAATACAGGAACTTCCCAAAAACAAAAGCTTCTTCACCCCATAGGTATAGGCTGTATGAATCACATTTGTCGCGATAGCCAAATTCTGATAAATAAAATCGGCTGGATAGGTAGCATTGGCCAAAATTCCCCCTACCTTGGCCGCCGAAAGAAACACATACTCCGGCCTCTCGGAAGCAAAAAAGGCCTCCACTTCTGCCTGTTTAGTGAGATCAAGTTCCTGATGAGTCCTCACCACAATATGAGTGTAGCCCTCTCTTTCCAGAGCCCGAACAATAGCACTTCCCACAAGCCCCCTGTGCCCGGCAACATAGATTTTTGCGTTTTTTTCCATTCTTCACTCCGAGAACTTGTAGGTTTTGAACCCTTCCGTCTTGAGAAGGTGATCTCTTTTGGCCTCTTCCATGTCATGAGCGATCATATCCTTCACAAGATCCTGCAAGGTATGTTTTGGTTTCCAGCCAAGCTTGGTTCGCGCCTTTGTAGCATCCCCGAGAAGAATATCCACCTCCGTCGGTCGGAAATACCGAGGATCAACCTCTACCACTACCTCTCCTGTATCCGTGCGAATACCCTTTTCATTCACACCTTCACCTTCCCACTTCAGGGGAATCCCCACTTCAGCAAAGGCCATCTCCACGAATTCTCGCACCTCATGAGTTTCTCCCGTAGCGAGGACATAATCCTCCGGCTGGTCCTGTTGGAGAATGAGCCACATCCCTTCCACATAATCCTTCGCATGCCCCCAATCTCGCTTCGCATTGAGGTTCCCCAAATAGAGCTTCTTCTGATGCCCCAACTTGATACGACACACCGCTCTCGTAATCTTTCTGGTAACAAAGGTCTCTCCTCGCAGGGGACTTTCATGATTGAAGAGTATCCCATTGCAGGCAAACATATGATAAGCCTCACGATAGTTCACCGTAATCCAGTAGGCGTAGAGCTTGGCCGCTGCATAGGGACTTCGCGGATAAAACGGTGTTGTCTCATTCTGGGGAATAGCCTGAACCTTGCCATATAATTCAGAGGTGGATGCCTGATAAAAACGCGTCTTGTTTTCCAGTTTCAAAATACGAATAGCCTCCAACAAACGAAGCGTACCTAATGCATCCGCATTGGCCGTATATTCAGGAGTCTCAAACGAAACCTGCACATGCGACTGAGCCGCAAGGTTATAAATCTCATCTGGTTGAACCTCCTGAACAATACGGATGAGATTGGTCGAATCCGTCATATCCCCATAATGAAGAATAAGCCTCTTGTCCGGATCATGCGGATCCTGATACAGATGGTCAATACGATGCGTATTGAAAAGTGAGCTTCTTCGCTTCACTCCATGGACTTCGTACCCTTTGCTGAGTAAAAACTCCGTGAGATACGCTCCATCCTGTCCCGTAATACCTGTAATCAGGGCTCGTTTCATTTTCAAACCTCTCTTATTTTTCTCTTGATATTATAGATAATTATAGAAAAAAAATCAATAGAAACTTTTATCACACGCATTTCTTCTCTTCCTGTACTTTTATCATTTCCTTTAAGAACCAGACTAAGCTTTTTTAGAAAAAATCTTTCTTCGTTTACAAAAATATACCAACTTGTGCCAAACCACAGAAGGCACAAGATTTTTACCCATATCTATCAAAAAAGAGAACAAAAACCTAAAAAAATAATACAAATGAACCCTATACACAAGACCTGAAGAAAGATTATCCCTTACTCTCACAACTTTCCACCACTCTAAAACAGAAGCTGCTTGTTTCTTATTAGAAACCCCCTCCACATCAACTATAGACACGATATTTTCCCTATAGGCAAAAGAAGAGTGGAAGACAAAAAAAGCCCGATAAAAAAAATCAAAATCGGCCGCTATACGAAAACGGATATCAAACAAAAGTCTTTGACACAGAGTGGTTTTCATAAAAACCGATTGATGGGAAAAAATCATCCCTTTCCATAATTGGTGGGGATCAGGATTGGCTTTTTGGAAAACAAAAAAATCGCCATAATCAAGAAGCACATCCCCATACAGAATATCCACTTTATCCAGACCCTCAGCCTTAAACATATTTTCTATCGCCTTTTCTGAAAAGAACTTATCCCCCGCATTCATAAAACATATCCACTCACCATGAGCCTTATGAATACCTTTGTTCATGGCATCATAGATACCCTTATCTCTTTCTGAGATCACACACGCCATATGATTTTTATAACGCATGATGATATCAAGCGTTCCATCCGTCGATCCCCCATCCACAACAATATATTCTTTCAGAGGATATGTTTGCGAGATAACACTTTCTATGGTTTCCTCAATATATTCTTTAGCCTGATAACATATAGTGATAATAGTAACAAGTGGCTTTTGGCCATCGTTAGGCATGGTCATTTTGTATTTTCCTCCACACTCTCTCATAAAAAGCTAACGTTTTTTGAAAGGTTTTCTCCCAACTAAATTTCTGAGCTTGAGCAAATCCTTTCTCCTTCATAGACAATCGAATTCCTGGATTATTGAGAAGAGCCCTTACTCCTTCAACAAACTCCCCTTCATTTTCAGGATTGCACAAAATACCAGCCTCCCCTACCACCTCAGGAAGAGAAGAAGAATAAGACACAACCACAGGGCATCCCGCCTGCATCGCCTCAAGTGGTGGAATTCCAAAACCTTCATAAAAAGAAGGATAAACCAAACAGAGAGCATTGTTATACAGCATATTTAACTTTTCAATAGAAAGCCCCTGATAATGGTACACTCTATCCTGAATATCTTGCAACAGTCTTTTTTCTTCCGCTGAAAAATCTCCTCCACCAACAACTACAAGAGAGAGAGAAGGCAAATTTTTTGTTATAGAGAGGGCTACAGGAAAATTTTTGTATGGAGCTCTACTTCCCACATAAAGAATATATGTTTTATTGCTTATTTCAGGAAAAGACTGAGAAAGATCCTCTTTTGGCTTATGCAATGGTTTATACCCTTCGTGGGCCGCATGATAAATCACCTCTATCTCTTTATCAGAAGCCTTTGGATAAAACCGTAATAAATCTCTCTTGGTATTCTCAGAAACACAAATAATCCCATAGGATTGAAGAATAGCCGTCCTCTTATGCCATTTCTCTATTTCCCTTTCATAAAAAGGAAACGCGTAGGGATAATACTCATGAATAAAATCGTGAACAGTGGTAATATTATAAACATCCTTTTGAAGGGAAATACGATAATAACTACTATGAAAAAGAGAGGGAGAAGGGATTTTCCTCAGAAAAAAAGGTATATGAGCAAATAGCCTTCCTGTAAATAAATTTAATTTCTTTATCTCATGAGCATATCCTACAAAAATATTATTGTTGTGCCCCTCATAAATAAGGAGAGAATTTTCTATCTCCCTTATCAATCTTTTCTGAATCTCGGCCCAGTAGTAGGATATACCTCCGGACGTTTGCATGGAAAAGATAATGTTATCGTGGATAATGTTCTTCTTCATTTTTCATTCCCCAAAATTTTCTGATATAAAGCCATATATTTTCTTCCCACAATCTCACTGGAAAACTCTTTTTCCACCTTTGCTCTCGCATTCTGACATAGCTTCTCATACTCTGGATAAGCTAATACCCACTCAATACCTCTCGCCAAATCCTCAGCATCATATGGTCTCGCCAAATATCCATTTACCTCATGTTCTATCATATCTCCATTTCCACCAATATCAAACGCTACAACTGGCGTACCACACGCCAAGGATTCCATAATAGCATTCGACAAATTCTCTTGCAAACTGGGAACCACCATTACATCAGCAGCACTATACAGAGTTACTAAACTTACCTCATCTTGAAGTTTTCCTACATAATGCACCCGAAAACCAAAATCAGGAGCACGCTTTGGTTCTCCACTTCCAAAGACAATCAGTTCAATATCATTCCCCTTGAGAAACCTAAAAGCTTCTTTCAATTCTTTAAAACCTTTCCTCGGATCACTTGTGGCACTCATAGCTCCAAAAAGTATTAATCTTTTATTAGAGGGAAAATTCCACAGTTTTCTAGCCTTTTCCTTATCAAAGGGTTTGAAAAGATTTGTATCTATAGGATTGGGTAAAAAGACTACATTTTTCCCACGAAAAAGACTACTTTCTTTCGCGCAATTCCCAATCCACTGACTAAGCCCTACAATTGTTAGATTTTGAATTTTTTGAAAAACTCTCTCCTTGCGACACCAAACCTTTCTACTAATATCTTTTTCGCTTTGACTTCTCAAAACCCTACATTTACCACATTTCTTCTCATAACTACCGCAACCTTCGTCGTAATGACATCCACCTGTGAAAGCCCACATGTCATGTAAACTCCATACAACCGGCTTTTTGATTCTCCCTATATCTTCTACACTCAACATCCCCGCCGCTACCCAATGTAAATGAACTATGTCCGGATTTAATTTATTTAGAATTTTCCTCACTTTTCTATTACCCCAAATAGCCGTAGAAAAAAGAGTGGGAGATCTCTTCTTATACCGCATCAATGGCAGTTGATCAAGGGGAAATCTGAAAAGATTAATAAACTTTTCTGCCTTTGTTTCTGGTCCAATGACAGTATAATCATCTCCCTGTTTGTCCTGAACCAACATATAACTTTCTACCCCAAGAGAGAGAAGAGCCCTATGAAGACGATACGCAGCTCGAGCAGCACCACCACCAGCATCAAAGGTATTTATTATAAGAACCTTCATCACCACAATCCTCTCAATTCCTCTACATATACATTCAAATGCACATATACTTTCTCGATGTCAAATACAAACCTATCCTCTTCATTTCTAATAATTGTCGAGTCTATTGTTTGCTCTTGTAAAGAAATATATCTTTCTTTATAAAATCCATTTTTGTCAATATCACTCAAAAAGCCAATGATTTTTCCTTTTTGGGGTTCTGTATAATCTAATATATAGTTTTTGCCACTTACCATAGTTTGCATAACTACGGCATGAAATCTCATACCGATATTAAAATACGCATTCTGATAAGTTTCTATAGTCTGTTTAAGCGTCAGGTTGGAATTTTGCACATAAATATTGGGTAAATTTAAATCCATCGCTATATCATTCAAAAAAAATCTATCATCATTACCTATATGAAAATAATGCATTGGTATCAATCGTATTTCTCTCTGGGAATATTTAAGTGCTACGTCCTTTACAAAATTTTTTAAATTTCTATCAATGTCATTACAATCTTTCCCTTGTATATATTCAGATGGAAATTTTCTCAAATTAATAGCAACATACTCTTGGGGAACAGGAATATTTCTTTTACCAAACTCTAATACACTCTCCACAGCAGGATCATAGCTAGTCTTTATAAAAGCATAATCAAAAAACTTTCCTTCCTCCTTACAAAAATATTTCAGTCTTTCTTTTGATAGACTATCCCTAAGAATGACAAGATCGCTATGTTCTACTATTTCCAATACTGATTTCCAATATTTTTTCTTAAAAAGAGGCCCCACACCACACCCCAACAAAGCCGTTTTCTTTGCCAACTTTCTTGCTTTTTTAAAAGCATACTCAATCATAAATAATTCATCTAAATCCATTAGAGGACCTCCGCCCATTATCACTATATCCGAACACCTTATGGCATTGTCAAGTTGCCGAGAATCCTTGCTGTCAAATATTGATATTTTTATGTCTTTTGATATTATTTCTTTATAAAAATCATAATCTTCAACAATAGTTCTTTGACTAAAAAATGGATACAAACTTCCAAGTTGAATTTCAAAATCACCAAAAGACTTCTTGAAAAAAGAAATTAATCCCGCCACTATCGCCCTATCTCCAATTGTCTCCGTTCCATACCACCCTATAATAACAATTTTCATAACATAAACCTCGCCTTAAACCGATAAAATTTCATAGCAACATTATCTTTTATCATGTATAACAAAAAGTTCCATACATCCTGAAACCTTGGTCGCCCACTATAATCGTGAATACAATGATTACAGACATTTTTAACAATATTTTTACGATATTCAATATTTTTTCTGTCAAAAAAGATCTTTTTCCCCTTTTCTACACGCAAACTCCCAAGACTATCACTTGCCACAGCACAATAATAAATGTTGCCTTTTGAATCCAAGGTAATACCCTCCTCTTGCCAATAACAACCAAGCATTCGTTTCGGTTTTTCTGAACAGAGCCATTTAAAAATAGCATAATACTTGAACCTATCTGACAAATGTTCTGAATGATGCATAAGATAATGAAAAAACTCTATGGCACTTTGCCTAAAAGGAGCCTCCATCACAGAATATTGCTCCCTCAAATCATAATTTCCTATTCTCTTATTCTCAATTCCTAAACGGTATTTGATATTATACTTTTTTCTTTTAGCATATGTATCCAGTTCTACTAAATAATTGACATTTTGTTTAACAATAGTACAAGCTACGTCATAACTATCACAATATTTGGCTTGATCTCTTATAATTTCATCAATAGAAGCAACTGTCTTTTCAAAGACATTTTCTCTTCCTCTTACAGCATCGTGAATCTTCCCAATACCATCAAGAGAAATAGATACATGAAAAAGGATTCCTCTCTTTTTGCATGCATCATAAATTTTTTGAACATGCAAAAGCAATCTCTGAGGAATAAAACCGTTAGATATAATGTTCAGATACTTCAAAGATGGTAAATTTAAAATTTTCTCTGCATACGCAGGAAGATTCGAAACAAGCGAAGGCTCTCCTCCATTTATACCTACCGATTCAACCTTCTTAAAAATATCATCCTTCATAAACTTTGCAAACTCTTCAACAGAAAACTCGTTTTTATGATCCATTCGCCAAACATTACACATCACACATCTTGAGTTACATCGATAGGTTATAGGAAGTTGTAAAACCTTAGGATATTTCTTTCTGCCGCCATTTGGAGAAAACAAATTTGCCGCGAATAAAAAATACAAAACTTTCCCTAGTAAAAAAAACTTCTTATTTTTTTTAATTAGCCTAATTAAAAATTTTCCCATTTTTAAAAAACCTTTTGATAAATTTATGTAAAAATACAAAAAAGCTATCTCTTTTTTTAATCAAATTATATAATCTCACATCCTGCACGATATAATTTGGATGCCTAAATTCCCCTTCGGTTTCATGTAACGTCACATAGGTATAGGGATTTTTCCCAGCCGTATGTGTGGAATTTTCACCAAAGCCTAAATTAATAATATAATTTTTTTTAGGAATTACTGTAAATTGAAAGTTTTTATATAATACATAACTCCATTGATAATCCCACGTATCTATCAAACCTTTCCTAACTTTATTAAATATTTTCAATCTCTGTTTTAATTCTTTCTCATCAAAAAGAAATTGAAATTGCTTCATGCTCACAATTTCATCAAAATCTTCCAATTCAAAAGAATAATTTTCCCATCTATTTCGCCAAGTAGCCCACCCCCAAATCATTGGATATATTGAGAATAAATAATCATAAGGCAAATCATCATTCTCATATCCATAATTAAAGCCACTAATCTGCCCAACTCTCATATCATCTTTATATATTTCAAGAAGGCCTTCACAAAACCAAAAAAAACTCTGACTGGGCAAAGTGTCATCTTCCAAGATAATACCCATTTCCTCATTCTCAAAAAACCAGGTAATGGCTTCGCTCACCGCCTTTCCACACCCCAAATTTTTCTCTCTAAATAGAGTTTTTACCTCACATTCCCAGTCAATATGGTTCATCACATATTCTCGAACAGCCATTACTTTTTCTGTTTCTCCTTCTTTACTCTCCCGTGGGCCATCCGCCCCGATATACAATCGTGGTGGTCTGGCTTTCTTAATAGCTTCAAACACCTGTTTTGTAGTCTCAAGTCTATTAAAGATAAGAAATAAAACAGGAGTCGAAAGTGGCTTAGGTGGAATAAAGTGCGCCACTTCTCTCATAGTATTGTACTCCCTACAAACTTATTATAAAAAATCACCATAAACAAACATACCAATGAAAAAAATACCCCCTCATTTCTTTTCCAAGCCAACCAAACTCAAAGGAATCCATTTTGTTTTTTTGCTCAAAAAAAGAAACAAAAAAACAACTCCTTGTCCTATAACTGTCGCAATCCCCGCGCCTATCAAACCCATTGTTTTTATCAAAACTCCATTAAAAAACACATTAACCACCACCCCAACACAAGTCCTCAAAAAAGAAAACTTTTCTAATCCCTCCACCACGAGTAAATAAGAACTCCCCACCCCCAAAAACACAAACACACTCGCCCATACATAAAGACGAAGGACTCCTCCTGAAGCCCTATAGGCATCTCCAAACAACACCTGGACTATACTCTTACTCAAAAGAGAAATAGGCAAAGCCATAAAAACAGCCACTCCTGCTAACAACCAAAGCATCTGCCTTGCCCGTTCTCTGTATATTTTTTCGCCTATTTTCTTTGCCTCCACCAGAGCTGGAAAAACAGACGAGGCAATCACTCCCGGAATAAAATACCACACTTCCGTCAAACTCACCGCCGCCGAATACCAGCCAACCTCTTTCTCGCCCAGCATGTTACGAATCATTACCTGGTCAACCCGCATATAGAGGGAAATAGCCACACTCGAAAGAATAAGTGGCCAGCTATGATAGAGAAGTTTTTTCGCCATTTCTCCATCAAATTTCCAGTTTGAGATATGTCCTCCTTTTCTGTTGTAGAAAAATACAAGAAAAATACCGGCAATACAAGCCTCAAACAAAGACATCATGGCAAACCATTCGACGGATAGTCTCATAAGAATCAGAAATACTCTCAGAAGAGACACAACAAAAAAAGCGGTGTTCTGCGCAATCACGGTGTATTTTGAGAGGATCTTGCTCTGAAAGAAAAAATCAATGGCAAGAAACGCCTGCGCCACCATCCCAAGTGAAACAAAGAAGATCATGAGGATAGTCTTTCCATCTCCTCGATGGACGAAAAAAGCTGTGAAGGTGGCAAGAAAAAGAACTATCACTCCGCCCATCAGTTTGAGAAAAAAAGACGTCCCAACAAGTTTTCCTTCATTTTCCGGTGAGTGGACAAGCTCTCTAACCACAATTTGATCAAGCCCAAGCGTGGCCAAAGCACTAAAAAGAGTTACAAAAGCCACCGCATAATTTAGCATCCCATAGCCAGCAGGTCCAAGATATCTTGCCACCCAGACACCAACAAAAAGCCCCACACCAAGCCGCAGAACCTTGTCCAAAGAAAGCCAGCTGATATTTTCGACAACTCGAAGAAGCATAGGTCGGGAAGAAAGCCACTTGCCCACAACAGGTAAAGAAAGCAAAAGATTTTGCATATATGCTCCAGTTATTTTATTATATCAAGGAATCCAAAAAAAAATCAAGTTAAAGAAGAAAGAAATTGGGGAAAGAAAAGGAAGATAAGTTTTTATAATACAATAACTAATAGCTATCTCCTTTTTTCAAACGAGTTGGGTGTATTTGTATGTCCTGTAGTGTCTTACATATCTTTTGTTTGAGAGAAGGGGATAGGAGAGGGTGTTGCTGAAACATAGGAATAGGACCAGCCCTTCTCTCTGGGAGAAGGGTGCCGGGAGATTTTGCTATGACCTTATTTCAGCAAAGGGGGCTCGTTTGCTGAGACATGGTGATAGCCGGGGTTGTATTTTCTTGCTGAAAGGGGGTGAGAGCGGCCATTTGAGTTTGTATAGAGGGGGAGGCAAACGTTTAACCGGTGAGGTGGTTTGCTGAAACAGGGTGATAGCAATAACCATGAGGGGGTGTAAAGAGAGGTTAAACGTTTAATCATTGCCTTTGGCTGAGACAAGGTAAGCCGGGCGCCCTGCGTTCTCAGAAAGCCCCCTTGTGGTTGACACATCGCCATAGTCCTCTTCCCTGCAGAGGCTACTCTTTCATTTGACAAAACCACAGGGAATCTCTACAATAATATCTCAACTTCTTTTGTGATAAGGAGACCATCATGGCTGAAAAGAAAACTCTTCCCTTTGCTTATGAGCGCAAAAATGTCTGGGACAACAAAAAGGACGAGATCCAGGCTATCTATTCGTTTGCTGATGACTACAAGCATTTTATTTCCACCTGCAAGACGGAGAGAGAGTGCGTACGATTTGTCGAAGAAGAGGCAAAGAAGCATAATTTCCACGCCTTTGAAGAGAAAAAGTCTCTGAAAGCGGGTGATAAGGTTTTCCTGCGAAATGGCTATCGAAATATCTTGCTTGCCATCATTGGGAAAAGGCCTATCTCAGAAGGGGTCAATATGGTGGTGGCCCATATCGATGCTCCACGTCTGGATCTCAAGACCGTTCCCCTTATCGAGGATGGGGATATGGCCCTTTTGAAAACTCATTACTATGGGGGTATCAAAAAATACCAGTGGGTAAATATTCCCCTTGCCCTTCATGGAACGGTTATCCGAAGAGACGGTTCGAGCGTGGATCTCTGCATCGGAGAGAAAAAGGATGATCCTGTGTTTACCATCAATGATCTTCTTCCCCACCTTGCCGGGAAATCTCAGGGAGAGAAAAAGCTCCTTGACGGGGTTGAGGGAGAGAATCTTCGCTTGGTGGTGGGAAATCGCCCGATTGAGGACAAAGACCTTTCAGAACGGATCAAAGCCCTTGCTCTCAAACACCTTCATGATGAGTACGGGATTGAAGAAGAGGATTTCATCTCAGCAGAAATTGAGATTGTGCCTGCCTTTGAGGCAAGGGATATTGGCTTTGATAGAAGTATGGTAGGGGCCTATGGCCATGATGATAGGGTGTGTAGTTATGCCGCCTATAGGGCTATTCGGGACTTTGCAGGAACTCCAGAGAAAACCCTGATAGTTTTTCTTGTTGACAAAGAAGAAATTGGTTCCTATGGGGTAACGGGGATACGGTCTCGCTTTTTCCAGAATGCTTTGGGTAAACTTTTGCGTCTTCAGGATCCATCGGCACCAGAAGCGGCTTTTCGTGAGATGTTTGAGAAGAGTTTTGCCCTTTCAGCCGATGTGGGGGCCGTGATTAATCCCATGTTCAAAGAGGTTTTTGATCCGGTTGTTTCTCCTCGGATGGGATATGGGGTTATTCTTGAGAAGTATACAGGTTCCAGAGGAAAGGCAGGGGCAAGCGATGCTTCTGCTGAACTTATGGGCAAGGTGAGAAAGATCTTCAACGACAATGGCATCATCTGGCAACCGGGTTCACTCGGCAAGGTTGATGAAGGGGGCGGTGGTACGGTGGCTTATTACCTTGCGGACCTTGGGATTCAGGTGGTGGACTGTGGCGTAGGGGTGGACGGCATGCATTCTCCTTTTGAGGTGATAAGCAAAGCAGACCTTCACCAGGCTTATGAGGGATACAAGGCCTTTTTGAAGGATGCCTGAGATGGAAACCATCTTTGATCATCATCCCACCCCGGAAGAAATCAAGGCTCTTTTTGGGGAAATGATTGACGAGAGAAACTATGAGGTTTTGGATCAGGCGAATGAGTATGGGGTTATTTATCAGCTGTACCGACTGCGAGGAGACGAAGAAAAAGCCGCTTTTTACTACCATAAAATGGAGAAACTATGAATCACCGTTTACCAGCTGAATGGGAAAGTCAGGATGGAATTCTTCTTGCCTGGCCGCACGAAAAAAGCGATTGGGCGCCCCTTCTTTCAGAAGTAGAAAAGACCTATGAGGTATTGATAGCGGCTATTACCCGTTTTGAGAAGGCTGTGGTGATTGTCCCCGAGGGGAGAAGTAAACTCTTTCGTTCCCGGTTGCTTGATACGGGTTCACAAGAAGCCAATCTTATTCTTGTAGAACTTCCCACCAATGATACGTGGGCGAGGGACTTTGGTTTTCTTACGGTTGTTGATAAAAAGGGACGAAGGAAGTTGTTGGACTTTGGGTTCAATGGCTGGGGACTCAAGTTTGTAGCCTGTGAAGACAACCAGGTGAATCGTCGGCTTTTTCGTGCTGGTCTTTTTCGGCGAGGGGTTTCTCTTTCGACGATTGGGCTTATTCTTGAAGGGGGGAGTATTGAAAGCGATGGACAGGGGACTCTGATGACCACTTCCACCTGTCTTCTCTCTCCCAACCGGAACCCCCATCTCTCTCGTGGGCAGATTGAGAGGGCTCTTCGTCGCTATCTTGGGGCAAGGCGCGTGCTGTGGGTAGAACATGGGTATTTAGCAGGTGATGATACAGATTCCCATATTGATACTTTAGCACGGTTTGCCAGTCCGAAGATGATTCTCTATGTGAGTTGTGAGGATCCGGCGGATGAACATTATCAGGCGCTCAAAGAGATGGAGAACGATCTCAAGCGTTTCCGTACTCCTGAAGGCAGACCCTATACCCTCATTCCTCTTCCTATGCCAGCGGCGCGCTACGATGAGGAGGGAAATCGTCTTCCGGCCACCTATGCCAACTTTCTTTTTGTGAATGGGGCTGTCATTGTCCCCACCTATCATGATGAGGTAAATGACCCAAAAGCCCTTCGTCTTTTTCAAGAGGTTTTCCCTGAGAGGGAGATTATTGGAATTCCCGCTCTTTCTCTCATCAAACAACATGGCTCTATCCATTGTGTGACTATGCAGATCCCACAGGGGGTGCTTGTATGACATACAAAATCGCTCTTGTTCAGATGGCCTGTAGTCAAAACCCTGAAGCTAATCTCAAAAAAATAGGTCAGGCTATTGAGGAAGCCGCTCAGAAAGAGGCCAAGCTTATCTGTCTTCAGGAACTTCACAATACGCTCTATTTTTGTCAGGAAGAGGATGTGAGGTATTTTGATCTTGCTGAACCTATTCCCGGGCCAAGTACTGAGTATTTGGGCAAACTTGCCGGGAAGTATGGGGTGGTGATTGTCAGTTCTCTTTTTGAAAAAAGGGCACCGGGGCTCTATCACAATACGGCGGTGGTAATAGAAAAAAATGGAGAGATCGCCGGCATCTATCGCAAGATGCATATTCCTGATGATCCAGGTTTTTATGAGAAGTTCTATTTTACGCCGGGGGATTTGGGATTTCGGCCGATAGAAACCTCTCTTGGGAAAGTGGGGGTTCTGGTTTGCTGGGATCAGTGGTATCCGGAAGCCGCCCGTCTCATGGCTTTGCAGGGGGCAGAGATCCTTGTGTATCCCACCGCTATTGGTTGGGATCCTGCTGATCCAGAGGAGGAGAAGCTTCGCCAGAGAGAAGCCTGGATGACGGTGCAGAGGGGACATGCGGTAGCCAATGGGTGTTATGTGGTGGCTGTGAATCGCACAGGGTTTGAAAAATGGGAAGGGGTGAAAGGGATTCAGTTCTGGGGGACAAGCTTTGTAGCGGGTCCTCAAGGAGAAATCCTGGTTCAAGCTGGAACGGAGGAAACCATTCTCGTTGTTGATATTGATCTGCAAAGGGTGGAGAACGTTCGTCGGATATGGCCTTTTTTCCGGGATAGGCGAATCGATGCCTTTTCTGATCTCACCAAACGCTACATTGACAGGAAAGAGTTATGAGAGAAGCCCTTCTTTGCACAAAAAATCCCCACAAAGTCGTCGAAATCCAGCAGATTCTCCCCATGTTTCGGTGGGTGACCTTAGAGGAGGTGGGTTTTTCTCTTGAGATCCCCGAGGAGGGGAATACCTTTGAGGAAAATGCCACCCAGAAGGTTATTTTCGTCAAGAAGCATCTGAGTTCTTCGCTTTTGGCTGTTTCTGATGATTCAGGGCTTGAGGTGGATGCCCTGAATGGTCGTCCAGGGGTTCATTCAGCTCGTTATCTTGGAAATGATCGTGATTACACCAGAAAATGTCTTGGGCTTCTTTCCGAACTTGGGGATACTCCTTTTGAAAAAAGAACCGCTCGTTTTGTTTGTGTGGTAGCGGTTTTTCTTTCGTCGGGGGATATTTTCACCTTTCGAGGAACCTGTGAAGGGCGTATAGGATACGAGATGCGGGGGAGCGGAGGGTTTGGTTTTGATCCTATTTTCTTGCCGGAAGACTACCACTATGAAAAAAGCCTTGCCGAGCTTTCTCCTGAGGAAAAGAATGCCATCAGCCATCGAGGAAGGGCTTTTCGTGCCTTTCATCAGTGGGTAGAGCAGGAGGGAAAAAGGTATGGGCTTGTTTGATCCCTATCGGGCGCTTTTCTGTTATCTCACCGGTGAATGGCCTGAGGCTCTTGTCCAGAAAAGTTTCACTCAGGTTTCCGAGGATGATCTTTCTCTCGCTTTGGAAAAGGTGAGACAAAAGGTTCTTGCCTGTCAGGGCTGTAGCCTCTATCAAACAGCCAAGCAAAGTGTTTTTGCTGATGGGAATCCCCATACCCCTCTTGTCTTTGTGGGAGAAGCCCCTGGAGAAGAAGAGGACAATCAGGGACTTCCCTTTGTGGGAAGAGCGGGGAGACTTCTCACGGCCACACTGGAAAAATTCGGGGTGAGTCGAAGCCAGGTCTATATTTGCAACATTCTCAAACATCGTCCGCCGGGAAACCGTACCCCAACAGTTGAAGAAACCATCGCCTGTACACCCTTTTTGAGGGAACAGATAGAACTGATTCAGCCAAAATTGATCGTAGCGTTAGGCAATTCTGCAGCCAAATATCTGTTGGCTACAGAAGAGGGAATTACCAAAACAAGAGGCCAGGAACACAAGAGTATCTTGGGGTTTCCGGTGTTTCCCACCTTTCATCCTGCCGCAGTGCTTCGTAATTATGTGGCGTACTATCCTCTCTTTGAAGCGGATATTCATGCAGCCCTCCAGAGGGTTGGTTTATGCCAAAAGTAGCCGATGTCTATCTTCCCGTTCCCTTAGATCAGCCTTTTTCCTATCTTGTGGAGGACGCTACACCTCTTTATGGACGGGTGGAGGTAACCCTTCGGGGCCAGCGTATGATTGGGGTGGTGGGGGCTCTCAAAGAGCCTGAGGAAGTCAAAGCCTCGTATGAGATAAAACCTGTGGAAAGGGTTATCGATCACACTCCGATTATGACAGAGGCTACCTGGCAAATGGCCAACTGGATCAGCGAGTATTATGTCTCGCCGTTGGGGGAGGTTCTTGGTACTCTTCTCCCAAAGGCTAAGCGTCCTACCCCTCTTTTTCATACTCCTGTTTCCCCAAAGTCTTTGTACAAACTCAACCCCGAGCAGCAGAAGGTTTTTGAGACTGTTGTACCCCATCTGGGAACTCCCAAACCCTTTCTTCTTCATGGGGTAACGGGAAGCGGCAAAACCGAAGTGTACAAACATTTGGTTGCCCGTTGCCTTGAGATGGGGAAAACAGCCCTTATTCTTCTTCCGGAGATAGCCCTCACTCCTCAGATGGTAGAACGTTTCTCTCAGGTTTTTGGTGATGTAATAGCCCTCTACCATAGTCGTCTCTCGGCTGGTGAACGTCTTCACGAGTGGCTTCGGTGTTTGAAAGGGGAAGCGAAAGTGGCCATTGGACCACGTTCTGCGATTTTTCTTCCAATGCAGAATCTTGGCCTCATCATCATTGATGAGGAACATGAACCCTCCTATAAATCCCAGGAAAGTCCTCGCTATCATGCCCGTCAGGTGGCTTTTTATCGTTCTCAGAGGGAGAAGGCTACCCTTCTTCTTGGTTCCGCGACCCCTCAGATAGAAACCTATTACCATGCCCTTCAGGGAAAGCTCACCATAGTGAAACTCTCTACCCGTCATGGAACAACCCCTCTCCCTTCTGTGCATATCATTGACCTCAAGGCATCCAAAGAAGAGGAGAAGAATACCATTTTGAGCACTCCTCTGCTTCAAGCTATGGTGACAACCCTTTCTCAGAAGAGGCAGGTGCTGCTTTTTCTCAATCGAAGGGGATTTGCGCCGGTTCTTTTCTGTCCTGATTGTGGGCATAGTTTTACCTGTCCCCACTGTGATGTAGCTCTCACCTATCACAAGAAGAAAAATTCTCTTGTTTGTCATCATTGTGGCTATACGAAAACTCCACCGGACACCTGTCCGGAATGTCATGGGACCAATCTCAAGGAGATAGGGATAGGAACCGAGCGTCTTGAGCACTTTCTTTCTGAACATTTTCATGGCTATCGTACCATCAGGCTTGATCTTGACACCACCACCCACAAACATAGCTTTGATACCATGATTCAGCAAATACGAAACCATGAGTATGATATTATTGTGGGAACTCAGATGATGGCCAAAGGGCATGATATTGAAAAGTTAGATCTTGTAGGGGTTATTTTGGCTGATATAGGCCTTCAGATACCGGATTTTCGGGCTTCGGAGCGCACCTTTGTCCTTATCACGCAGGTCGTAGGGCGAGCCGGGAGAAGGGAGACACCTGGAGAGGCCTATATCCAGACCTATCTTCCTTCCCATCCAGCTATTACGTTTGGGGCTAAGCAGGATTATGAGGGTTTTTACCAGCAGGAGATTCTCAAGAGGAAGGAGTTTTCCTATCCCCCCTTTGTTCGATTGGGACGGGTGGTTATTCGAAGTGATGACAAAGGGAAGCTTACGCACTTTCTTGCTTCTCTTGAACCTTCTCTCAACTCTTTTCGACAGCATCATCAGGGAAAGGCCCTTATTCTCGGACCCTTCCCCTGTCCATTTGAAAAGTTGAAAAATACCTATAGATACCATATAATGATAAAATCGAAAACGGTAGAAAGCATTCAGGCCTTTTTTCGGCTGATGAAGGAAGAGATGAAGCGCAACAAAAAAACTTCAGGGCTTTATCTTGAGCTTGATCTTGATCCTTTTCATCTTTTATAGCGATGAATAAGACAAAAGGAGCATGGGCTGATGCAGGAACTTACCAAACGTTCCTTTACCAAGATAAAGATTATCTTTGGTATTGTGTATGGGTATATGGCTATTGCCCTGGCCACGGTGATGTTTTTTCAGATTATTCGCAGTGTGGAGTACTTTCAGAAAGCCCAGCTCAACCGTGCCCGTGTTCGATTTATTCCCGCTTATCGAAGTGTTATTTATGACAGGAATCTTCAAACGCAGCTTGCCTATAATGTGAAGTCTCTCAGTCTTGTGGTGATTCCCGGTCTTCTTCCTTCGGGAACCAACCGCACAATGGTGATTGAAAACCTTGCTGTTCTTCTCAATACTTCATCTTCCAATATCAATGCCATGATCGAAGAACAGGCCCTTGATAAATTTACGCCTATTGTCATTGCTTCCGATATTGATGCAAAAACCATGGTTCGTTTTGCTGAGCATCAGGAGAACTTCCCCGGTGTGTACATGGAAAACCTGCCACGACGATTTTATCCCCTGGCTGAGAAGGCTGCGCATCTTCTTGGTTATACCGGTATCATCAGCAAGGCGGAGTACCAGCAACTCAAGGATGATCCTGAGTATTATGCGGGTGCTATTGTGGGCAAAATGGGAATTGAAAAACAATACGACAAGCAACTTCGTGGTAAAAAGGGTATCATGAACCGTGTGGTAGATGCCAAGGGAAAACTTATTCGTGAAGAGATTGCCGAGGAACCGCAGCATGCCCAGCCGGTCGTGCTCACCATTGATGCCAGACTTCAGGCCATGGCCTATGACCTTTTAGCAGGGAGAAATGGGGCAGTCGTTGTTTCAAAACCCTATACAGGAGAGGTTCTTGCGCTGGTGAGTAGTGCTTCATTCAATCCCAATGTCTTTTCCGATAGATACAGCCGGGAGGAATTTTATATCATCCGGGACAATGAAAACAAGCCCTTTCTCAACCGTGCTATTCAGGGAATCTATCCCCCCAGTTCTACCTTCAAGCTTATTTCTGCGGTGGCTATTCTTGCCAGTGGGATTGATGTGAATCGGATAGTGTATTGTCGTGGCTCAATGAGGATTGCCAACCGTATTTTTAATTGCTGGGATGTTCATCATGCGGAAAACTTTTTTGATGGGATTGCAAACTCTTGTGATGTTTACTTCTATACCATGGGATTGGAGGTCGGCAAGGACAAAATTTTGGCGTATGCGAGGGATTTTGGCATCCAGGAAAAAACCGGTATTGATCTCCCGGGAGAGGCGAAGGGGCTCATTCCTGAGGAAGCCTGGTTCAAACGTCGATATAATCGACCGTGGAGTCCTGGAGATACTGCCAATATCAGTATTGGTCAGGGAGATCTTCTCATTACTCCTGTGGGTCTCAACAAGATGACGGCCGCTATTGCGAACAGGGGAACGGTGTATCGGCCATTTCTTCTCAAGGCCATCATTGATGAAGTGACAAGAGAGACCCTCTGGGAAAATAAACCGCAGGTTCTTCGAAAGGTGGTGCTTCCTGAAACGTCCTTTGACCTGTTGCAAAAGGCTATGTACAAGGTGACCACCGAAGGAACGGCACGATGGGTGCAATATGCCACACCCTATCCTATCGCAGGAAAGACCGGGACAGGAGAAGCAGGCAAGGACAAGGAGACCCATGCCCTTTTCACAGCTTTTGCTCCCTATGGCTCTTCCAATCCTGAGGATTATATTGTGGTCACGGTGGTGGTGGAACATGGAGGCGGGGGATCAGCAGCTGCGGCTCCTATTGCGGTGAAGCTTATTGACTATTATTTTCGAGAGATTCATCCGCTCAATCCAAACCAGTTTAAGAGGTAGCCTATGTGGAAAAGACTGTTTCGAAATGTTGATTGGTTTCTTGTTCTTATTCCTCTTCTTCTCACGTGTATAGGGATTCTTTTTATTTATAGTACAGGTATTACGGCGACGGGAGAAAACTCAGGGAAGTACCTTCGCCAGCTTATCTGGGTGGGGATAAGTCTTTTCGTGTTTTTGGTTATTCTGTGGGTGGATTATTACCGGTGGGTGGAGCTTTCGTCGTATTTTTATATTCTTGGTATTCTTCTGTTGATTCTCACCCTTCTTGTGGGGAAAAACATTCGTGGTTCACGAAGCTGGTTTGGGGTTGGGGGTCTTGGTATTCAGGCTTCGGAGGTGATGAAGATTTTTTATATTCTTTTTTTAGCGAAATACCTTGCCAATGCGCCTGTGATAGAGAAAAGAGTACAGGTGTTTTTAGTGTCTTCCTTGATTGCCCTGTTTCCCATAGGGCTTATTCTTCTCCAGCCTGATTTAGGGACGTCCCTTGTGTATATTCTTATCTTCCTTGCGATGGGGTATGTGGGGATGGTGGATACCCGTTTTATTCGTTATCTTTTGATAGTTGGCCTGGTGGGTTCTGTGGTGATTCTTCTTATTGCTCTCTACAAATATTATCTGGAGGTGGGGAATCCGCCGCTTCCTCTGATTGATATGCTTATTGATTTCAAAACCCTTTTCAGTATTGCACTGGCTCTTCTTCTTTATTCTCTCTTTACCGCTATCATTGATTTTTTCAATCCTGTGGATTGGATCAAGAAGATACTTCCCTTTTCTATTTTTAGCGGGATGGGGTTTCTCATGGCGGCCGCAGCAGTCAAGGTTTTGAAAAGTTATCAGTGGAAACGTATTCTTGTGATGATCAATCCTGAGTTTGACAAAGCAGGGGCGGGGTATAATGTGATACAATCCCGTATTGCCATTGGTTCTGGTGGTCTTTTTGGTAAGGGGCTTTTCCGCGGGACGCAAAACCAGCTTGGATTTCTCCCGGAAAAGGATACAGATTTTATCTTTTCTATCATTTGTGAGGAACTTGGGCTTGTTGGGGCTCTTCTCGTCTTGGGACTCTTTTTTCTCTATTTTTCGTATATGTTTGCCATTATCAAGGAGGCGAAGGATAAGGAGGGGACTCTGGTTACCATCGGAATTTTTACGATGTTTGCGAGCCACGTGATCATCAATACAGGGATGGCGCTGGGTATTCTCCCTGCAACGGGGCTTCCCCTTCCCTTTATCAGTTATGGTGGTTCGGCCTACCTTGCCTTTGCGATGGGATCGGCGCTTCTTATCAATATTCATTCAAGGCGTTTTGTGCATTAGAGAGAAAAATCCGCAGAGGGGCTCTGGAGAGGTTTCAGCCAATAGGGGTGTTTTGCTGAAATAGGGGAAGAGCTTTTTTCATGATGAATTGTTTTTGTGGGTTTATACTTTTTGGGGTTTGACGTTTGTGAGGAAGGGGGTTAAGCGTATTTTTTTCTTTTCATGTATTCGTCGAAATCCCCCAAGATGAGAATTCCCTTTTTGTACACAATGACATTGTGATAACGTGAGGTAACATCGAGTTTCTGGTTATCAATGGCTAACGAGACGTTTTCATAGATCGTATCATGGATGATAATGGTTCTCTCAAGTTCACTCTGTTTTTGTGAGAGCTCCCACAGCTGTTTTCTTTCTTGCTGGATCTGGCTTATCTGCAGAGAGAGGTGTTGATAGGTTTTCACCTGCTGGGCGAGTTCCTGTTTTTTGGCAAGGGGGAGTTGTTTGACCTTCTCGCCCAAGATACGGATGATCTGAATGGTTTTTTCGTACTTCTCTTTTTCAGCCGTAAGTTTTTTCTCCATCTCGGCCAACTTCTGGCTTCGGAGAAACATCTCCGATTGTTTGAAGTTGGTGAGCTTGGCGGTGGTGTAAAATCCCTTTTCGTTTCCCAAGAACTTGGTTTCAATCTCCAGCCCGGCTTCGGCACTTCCACCCACAATAGCCCCTTTGCCTTCTTTGCACAGGATGGTTTCTTTGGCGATCAGGTGGGCTTCGACGGCTTCGTACAGGATGGTGATGGTTTTTCTTGCCCGGAGGGTGGCACTTCTGACGGTGTGAACCACAATGTCTCCATCGGAGACGAGAGAGGTTTGATAACCTATCACCAGTCCATGGACGGTGATACTTCCTTCATGGGAAAAGACCTTTGACTGTTCGACATCCCCGATGATGACAATATTACCTCTGGCTTCGATGTGGTTTCCTGCCCCGACATTTCCTCGAATTTCCACATCTTCATTGAAAACCATTGGCTGGCTGTGGGGTGGGATTCCTGTTTCGATAATCTTCATACAACCCTATACCATGTTCATCAGTTTGGTAAGATAGGGCAAAAGAGTTTCCCCTTCATCGGGATAACTGGCAATGGAGGTCTGGACCTGGATGGGAATTTCTCCCTGATGAGAAAATACCTCGGCTACTAACTGATGAAGTGTCTCTACCATGACCTCCACATCAGAGGAGGGGACGCCGGTGAAGATGAAAAGAAACCTCTCAAGGTCATAATGAATCCACTGAGAGAGAGAAGAAGAGAAACTGTCCACTATCTTGTGCTCAAAGGTATGGAGAAGAGAAAGTGTCTGTTCTTCGGAATAAAACTCCGGGTATTTTGAGAGGTTGTTAAGTTTGAGATAGAGAAGAGACATCCCTACCCCGAATTCCCTGGCTTTTTGGGCCTCGGTACGGAGAGTCATATAGAGGCTTTCGAAGGGGTTGTGAACGGATTTTTCCCTGATCCACTGGGAGAGGAGAAGGGGAGGAGCAATCTGAGAGGCAATGATGGCCAAAAGATTGAGGGTTTCTGTATCCACGGTAGAGACGGGCTTATTGTCCATAGAGGTAATCACCAGGGCTCCGACCCGTCTTTTGACTGTGGAGAGGGGGAGGAAAATATAGGGGGCACTTGACCATGAAGAAGAGGAAATGAGCTTTGGTTGGTTGTCGGCAAAGCTCGCTTCTTCTTCCGGGGAGAGCGAATATATTTGATCCACCTGGAATCCCTCTACCTGATAACAGGAAGCCACGCGGGCTTTTCCTTGCTGAAAGGCAAGGAGAAAAGAAGACGTCACCCCAAACCCCGTAGCCAACGTCTCTTGAAGAAGGGAGGTAATCAGGTCAAAATCATCACTTGAATTGATAAGGGTACTGATCTCATAGAGAGCGGAAAGCTGCTTGAGTTTTCGGTCGAGGTCATGATAGGCCTTTTGAAGGGAGGTATAGAGGTGAGCGTTCTCAAGAGCACTTCCCGCAAGAGAGGCTACCGCTTCAATGAAATGGTAATCCTCTTCCTGGTAATTTTCTTCTCCTCGTGGCCCGAGAAGAAGAAACCCATTCCAGCCATTTTTGCTGAGAAGAGGGACAAGAAGATAGGGTTTAGAGAGGCCTGAGAAATACCCCTCTCCCCTGAAATCTCGTACAAGCCCCTGAGAAAAGAGCGACTCTATGCTAAAGTCAACCTTAGGCTCGATATTCTCCATTCCCTGTTGCTGGGCAAGAAAATACGATGTCCCCTCTTTTTGATAAATGGCTACTTCAGAGAGCTGAAATTGCCCCATCAGGGTAAATAAGAGGATCTGGAGAAGTTCCTCGCTTTTGAGGGTAGCGCCAAGCTCTTTATTGATCTCTAAAAGGGTTTGAAGTTCCAGAAGTTTTTTCTCGTAGTTAATCGAAGGAGGTTGGACGCTAAAACGGTAATACTTTGCCTTTTCCCTCAATCCCATACGGTATCCTATAAGCCAAGTTTTTCCATGATCTTCATATAGAGATCATAGTACTCAGACTGGGCAAATTCTTTGATCTTTTCCTCGGGGAGATCAGCAAGGAGATTGTCAAGGTACTGGATCACTTTGCGGAGTTCCTCTCGTGTGGTTCCGCTCAAGGTGTCAAGGTTGGTTTCAATCATCTGTCGGCGATCCATCTCCTCTGCTACGGGAGATTCCATATAGGCCTCACTGACAATCGGTTCGGAAACCTCTTCGTTAGCGGTTACGCCAAGATCGGCCAAAGAAACCTCCACGGTTTCGGCTTCTTCGAGAGGGGGTAGGGTCTCTTCACCACCAAGGAGCGATTCCGTTTCATTCTCTAAAGACTCCACGTCTGGTTCGGCGATTTCAATGAGTTGATTGAGATCCTGCTGTTTAATCTCTTCTATCTTTTCTTCTTCGGCAATCATGGACTCGAAACTTTCTGGGGAGAGAGGAACTTCGGTTTCGATGGGTATCTCCAGCCCTCTTTCGAGTTCAGAGAGGCCTTCTTCTGGTCCAGCTGAGGCAATCTCAATATTACCCTCTTCTTCTTCTGGGGTAGCAGATGCCATCGAGAGAGGGGGTTCTTCCGTGACTTCAATGTTGTTGAGTTCTTCAAGGGAAAGGGCTATGGGTTCGTTTTCATCTTCTACCGTAGGCTGGAGATCAGGGATAGCAGAAAGATCAAACTGGAAGTCCACCTCTTTTGTTTCTTCTTCGGAGGAAGTCATCTCAGAAACAAGAGGGCTTTCACCTACTTCAATGACGGTAGGTTCTGCCTCCACCATCTCAATGGCTTCAGGCGCAGTTTCTTCGATAACGATGTTTTTCTCTTTCTCTTCTTCAATGGAAAAGGGGATGGGCTCCTCATCAAGGGTAATAGGTTCAAGCGAGATCTCTTCTGCCTCAAGAAGAACGGGCTCCTGAGGGGTAGAGGTGGGAAGTTCTTCGCTTGAGAGCATCGAAGAAGGCTCATTCACAACCTTGTCGAGCTCTTCTAAATCAGGGAGAGGAACCTCAGGCTCTCTCTCGGGGCCTGCAGGGCCTTCTCGCAGTACTTCCGTTGGTTCAGAGGTATAGACGGTCTCTTTATCAGCGGAGGCCTCATTTTCTACGATGAGTTCAAAGTTTTCCTCTAAAGGCACATGGTTTTTGGTGCTTTCGACGTATATCCGTTCTCCTTGGGAAGCAACCTCCTCGGGAGCAATCAGGGTTTCAGGAATGGTTTCCTCCACCGGGGGAAGAATCACCTCCTCCCCTGCTTCTTCAGGGATGACCTCAACGCCGCCAATGGTATCGCCGTAGAGGAACTTGTCCAGTTCGTCTCCACTGAGACTGATAATCTCATCCTTGTCGTTAATCGGACGGCTTTCTTGAGGTGATATCTCTTCTGCTCCTTCTTCTTGAGGGAGTTCGGGTTCCTCTTTGATGGCTATTTCTTCTGTTGTGGCTTCCTGAATAGGAGGCTCTTCCTCAGAGAGGAGATTGATGGTTTCTTCTTTTTCGATAGTGGGTACCTCGAGTTCCTGGGAGGGAATTTCTTCTCCCTCAGAGAGGGGAACAGGTCCGCCAAACTCGAGTTCGTCAACATTGAGGGATTCGATAGAGGGGGCCTCGGTCATGCCGGTTGGAAGTGTTTCTGGGGATGTAGGAGGTACTTCCTCGAAAGAGGAAAGAGGGGAAGTCTGAGAGGGACTTATTCCTTCTGCTGGAGCCATGCCTAGTTGAGGGGAGGATATGGTGAGATTTTCAGTCTGAATGGTGATAGAGGGAGCAGAAAGCTTGATTTCTTCCGGTTCGAGAGAGAAGCTCCCTGAAAGGGGAAGAGGACCTGTTTCCACACCAGGTGCTCCACCTCCACCAGCGGTCCCTTCTCCGATTCCTCCTGCCGGTCCCCCAAAAGAGGCTGTGCTGATCTGAATGTTTTCGATGTTGCCGATACTTCCTACCTCCATTGTCCCAGGAGAAGAGGCAAACTCCTGAGGGAGGGGTTCTTCAAACTCTCGAAGATCTATATCATCAAGCGTAATGGTTTCAATATCCATGTCCAGTTCAAAATCGTCGATAATTTCATGGCTCCCATTTGGCATACCTTGCTCCTTTCCACAGTTTTATCCCAGCAGGTTGAGATTCTTCTGGTCATCCGGCGTATCGCCTCGTTGCTGAGACAAAAGAATCTCCCATGCCTCCTTGAGGGTGGTCATGAGTTTTGTAACCTCATCGATGATGGTAATATCCTTGGCCACATTGGCCTCAATCAGGCGTCTGTTGATATACATGTAGAGGCTATAGAGGTTCTGGGCAATCTCACCTGCCTCAAAGTTCAGGGAACTGATGAGCTCAAGCACAATATCCTGGGCTTTGAGAAGGTTGTTGTGGGCTACATCGAGCTTTTTGTTGCGGATGGCTTCCCTGGCAATTCCTAAGAAACGAATAGCCCCCTGATAGAGCATAACGACTAACTTTAGCCCACTGGCTGTTTCAATGTCTACCTCTTTGTAGCTCTGATAGCCTTCCATGGAATGCTCCTTTGTCTTTTTTTCTCTTATTACCATCGGCATTTGAAGGGTATTTCTTGAAAGGTTTTTGGTAAAAACTCTTTGTTTTGCTTCTGGCTTTTGTCGTGTCGTTTGTCGTTCCACATTTATCTCGAATGGTTGTTTTCACACAAAATTGAATACTTATTCAATCATCTTTTCTCTTTCAGTTTTGGATTCTTTTTGTTACCCATCTTTTTTCCACGAAGCGCTCCCGCGCGGGACAAAAGGGGCTTCGCCCCTTTTGAAAACCCCACCCCGCCCCTGCGGCAACAGGGAGCCAAGAAGCGCTTTGTCCTCGTCGCATGCTACGCATGCGCCTCGGACGGACCATGGGCCGCTTTTGCGGGCAAGAGAAAGACCTCTTCTCTCCAGGGGAAGTTCTTCCTCCGTGGGCGACCTTGCCTCGTCCCCAGGACTTCGGCAACCACACCTCGTCCTCCTGACTTCGGAAGAAGAGCGCCCACCTCGCTCCGCCGATTCCCCGCTCAGGCGGGGGCCCCGCGGCTCCGCTTCGGTGGGCTTGCGGGTAAAAGCAACACAAGAGGTCGCCACGGGTGCCTCCTGCACCCTCACTCCGGAAGGACTTCCCCATTGGTAGTACAAAGACCCATCTTCAAAACCGCAAAAGCGGCCCGGCGGGTACTGAGCGAAGTCGAAGTGGGGTACAGAAAAAAAGGGGGTGATAAAAGAACAGGGCCTTCTGTCACCAGGTCCGCAGGGCACGTGTCACCCCGGGGCTTCTCCTACGGCGCACCGCAGGCAGGGGCGGGGCAGGGGCGTTCAGCCACAAGGGGGGCTTTCTGAGACCACAAACGTGGGGCTATAACCCTGTTTCAGCAAAACACCCCATGGCCATTGCTATCACCTTGTTTCAGCAAATACACCACCTGGTTAAACGTTTAACCTTTCTCTATAACCCCCCATGGCCATTGCTATTACTCTGTTTCAGCAAAAGCCCCGCGGCTCCACTTCGGTGGGCTTGTGAGAAAAGCAACAAAAAACGTCGCCCCAGGTGCCTCCTGCATCCTCTCTTTGGAAGGACTTCCCCCTTACGACAAAGGGCACACAACCGCAAAAGCGGTCTGGTGGGTACTGAGCGAAGTCGAAGTGGGGTACTGAAAAAAAAGGGAGTGCCGAAACACTCCCTTTTTTGTTACCTGTTGTACAGTGGCCTTTCATGGTAATGGGTATGGAGAAGCTTGTGGCTCTTTTCGGAAAGAGGTTTACCCAAGTACTCCTTGTAGAGTTGCTGGACCATGGGGTTATGGTGAGAACAGCGGAGTTCGTTCTGCTTGTCGTCCTCATAGATACCCTTGGCACGTTTGGCCCGGATTTCATCGGTAGCTCCATAGGGCTGACCACCTCCACCGACACATCCTCCACGACATGCCATCACTTCAATGAAGTGGTAAGGGGGTTCCTTGCCTGCGGCAAGGGCGCTTTTCACCTCTTCCATCACATATTGCACATTGGCAAGACCATGAGCCACGGCAATATTGACCTTGGTGCCATTGATATCGATGGTGGCCTTTTTGATGCCTTCAAGTCCGCGGGTTTCCTCAAAATCAACCTTGCCCAATTCCTTGCCTGTGATGAGATAATAGGCTGTTCTGAGAGCAGCTTCCATCACACCACCGGTGGCACCAAAGATAACACCAGCACCGGTATAATCCCCAAGCATGTTATCAGCTTCCATATCCGGGAGATTCAGGAAATCAATACCCGAAGACTTGATCATGCGGGTAAACTCACGGGTGGTGAGTACCACATCCACATCCTGACAACCGCTCGCGTTCATCTCTTCGGTACGGGTAATCTCGTATTTCTTGGCTGTACAGGGCATGATGGAGACTCCGTAGATATCGCAGGCTTTCAGTCCCTTTTTCTCTGCGTAATAGGTCTTGGAGAGAGCTCCTACCATCTCATGGGGGGACTTGGCCGAAGAGAAGTGGGGGATCATATCGGGATAGTACTTCTCAAGATAGTCCACCCATCCAGGACAACAGCTGGTAATAAGGGGGAGGGGACCCTTTTTGTGGACAAAACGTTCGACAAATTCGCTTCCCTCTTCCATGATGGTAAGGTCGGCCCCAAAATTGGTATCAAACACAGCATCAAAGCCAAGGCGTTTGAGCACGCTATAGATCTTCTTGGTGAGAATTGTGCCTGGTTCAAGTCCAAAAGCCTCTCCTACGGCTACACGTACTGCGGGGGCAATCTGGACGACCTTGTGCTTCTTGGGATCCTGAAGAGCCTCCCACACGGCGGGGGTTTCGTCTTTCTCGTACAGGGCACCTACAGGACAATGAGCGGTACACTGCCCGCATTTCACACAGGGGCTATCGATGAGTTTGACATCAGCTGCGGGAGCAATACGCATATTGTATCCTCGGCCGATGAACTCGAGAGCCCATACGTTTTGCATCACCTGACACACCTCTACACAGCGGCCACATTTCACACATTTGGCGGGATTGATGGTAAGGGCCGGGGAAGAGTCATCTACGGGATGTTCCACAATCATATTGGCAAAGGGAACCTCCCGGATACCAAAATCCTCGGCAAGTTTCTGAAGCTCACAGTTGCCATTCCGAGGACATCGGAGACAATCGTTGGGGTGATTCGAAAGGATGAGCTCAAGAACGGTGCGACGAACCTGGTAGAGTTCAGGATCATGGGTGATCACTTCCATCCCCGGTTCTACCTTGGTGGCACACGCACGGATCATCTTGGGGTTGTTTTTGATCTTCACAATACAGAGTCCACAGGCGGCCGTAGGGGGAAGATCAGGATGATTACAGAGTTTGGGAATATTGACCTGAGCCCTTTTGGCGGCCTCTAAGATGGTGGTTCCCTTGGGAACCTCGATGGCTATGTCGTTGATCTTTATTTGAATCATTTCCATGGCTTCCCTCCTTTAGCTTTTCATCACAGCGCCAAATTTACATACGGTATAACAGTTGCCACACTTAATACACTTTGCCTGGTCAATGGTATGGGGCTTGCGTTTTTCACCGGAGATACAGTTCACGGGACATTTCATAGCACAGAGCCCACACCCAATACACTTCTGGGGATCAATCACATAACTGACCAGTTCTTTACAGCTTCCAGATGTACATTTCTTTTCCACGATGTGTTGTCGGTATTCATGCTCAAAATAGCGAAGGGTGGAGAGGACTGGATTGGGAGCTGTCTGACCAAGTCCACAGAGAGAAGCTTTCTGCATGGCCTGACCAATCTTTTTGAGTTTGTCGATATCGGAAAGCTCACCCTTTCCTTTGGAGATTCTGTCGAGAATGCCGTGCATCTGACGACCACCAATACGACATGGGGAACACTTTCCACAGGATTCATCGACGGTAAACTCGAGGTAGAACTTGGCAATATCAATCATACAATCGTCTTCATCCATGACGATGAGACCACCAGAACCCATGATAGATCCCAATTTCTGGAGGTTTTCGTAGTCTATAGGGGTGTCAAGATACTCAGCGGGGATCACACCACCAGAAGGTCCACCGGATTGGACAGCCTTGAACTTTTTGCCTCCCTTGATGCCACCTCCGATGTCAAAAATAACCTCCCGGAGAGTGGTTCCCATGGGAACTTCAATGAGACCTGAGTTGTTGACCTTACCAGTGAGGGCGAAGACCTTGGTACCCTTGGAGGTTTCTGTTCCAATGCTTGCAAACCATTTTCCTCCCTTGAGGATGATCACGGGAATGCTAGCCCAGGTTTCTACGTTGTTGATCACCGTGGGTTTGCCCCAGAGACCACTCACCGCAGGGAAGGGCGGACGAGGACGAGGCATACCACGATTGCCTTCGATAGAAGCAAGAAGGGCTGTCTCTTCACCACAGACAAAGGCTCCTGCCCCGAGTCGAATCTCAATATCAAAATCAAAGCCACTACCCAGAATATCCTTGCCAAGCAGACCCATTTCTCTTGCCTGCTGGATAGCCTTTTCGAGGCGCTTGATGGCGAGAGGATATTCAGCACGGATATAGACATAACCCTGATTGGCACCCACCGTGTAACCACAGATGGTCATTGCTTCAATAATGGAGTGAGGATCACCTTCGATGGTACTTCTGTCCATGTAGGCTCCGGGGTCACCCTCGTCGGCGTTACATACCACGTACTTGACATCAGACTGGACATCCTTGGTGAACACCCACTTTCTCCAGGTGGGAAAACCAGCTCCACCACGTCCGCGAAGACCAGAGATTTTGAGTTCCTCAATCACATCATCTGGCTTCATCTCAAAGAGAACCTTTTCAAGAGCCTTGTAGCCATCACGAGCGATATACTCATTGATGTTTTCAGGATCAATTACTCCACAGTTTCGAAGAACAATACGAAACTGCTTCTGATAGAAAGGGATGTTTTCGATACGAACATTTTTCTGGCTTTCCTCGTATTGATAGACAAGGTCTTTTACAGGACGACCCTTGAGAAGATGTTCCTGCACAATACGATCAGCATCTTCCACCTTGACATCAACGTAGAAGGTTTCATCGGGGAGAACCTTCACAATCGGACCCTTTTCACAGAGACCAAAACAACCTGTTTTTACAAGCTGAATCTCGTTCTGAAGCCCCAGTTCTGTCATCTTTTTTTTCATGGCATCAAAGATGACGCCGGCTTTGTTGGATTCACAACCTGTGCCTCCACAGACAAGAACAAAACCTCTATACGCCATGGTGTCCTCCTACTTCATAATATCCGCAGCGGGCTTGTCCATGACATGCTCGCTGACCAGTTTTTTGTGAATCACATGGTCTTCGAGAATTTTCCTTGCTACCTCAGCCGTGACTTTGCCATAAATGGTACGTGGCATGTCTGGCATCACTACCTCAACGGTGGGTTCCACATAACAATACCCCATGCATCCTGTTTGTTTGACCACGACATCCTTGAGACCAAGTTTGTCGATGTTCTCGACAAAGGATTTGAGGGTATCACGGGCACCCGCTGCAATACCACAGGTTCCCATACCCACAATGATAATGGTGGATTTTCCCTCCACCTCTCGTTTTTCTATCTCGGACTTCGTTTTTTCACGAAGTCGGCGCAGTTCCTCAAGCGTGATTTTTGCCATAGATTGCCTCCTTTACCTCTTCCTCTGATTTTTCAAAATAATATTTTGCAAGTGAGAATCCTGAACTGTCCTCAAAACTTCCCACACTCTCTTGAAGTTCACTTCGGGTGACCCGGTAGGAAGCCTCTCCACACTTTCTATGAACAAGCAGTTCATACTCCCCATCAAACATCATGATCTGAGCAAAAAGGTAGGGAAGATCTCCCACCGGTGGCATATCCACATGATGTTTTGGAAGAACAAGGGCTACAGATGTTCCTTCATCCTTTCGGGAGTCCAAGAGAAACTCTCCTCCTACCGTTTCGGCAAGCTGTTTGGCAAAAGCTAACCCTAAGCCAACACGACGATGAGCATGTTTTTCCCCATTGGTGTAAAAGGGATCGGTGGCCTGTTTCATCTCCTCAGGTGTCATCCCACAGCCATTGTCCCCAACACAACAGGTAATTGTTTCCTCATCTTCAAGATAATCCACCGTAATAAGCGTGGCCTTTGCCTCAACAGCGTTCTGCACAAGTTCGTAGAGGATATCACAGAGAGTGGCGTGCATAGGCTACTTGCTGTACTTGGCAATGATATCGGGGATCTGGTCTTTGGTGAGACGTCCGTACACCTCCCCGTCCACCGTGAGCACAGGGGCAAGACCACAACACCCGAGACAACGAACAGCCTGGAGAGAAAATTGTCCATCCTCAGTGGTACCATTGACCCCTACACCAAGCTGGACCTCCAGTTCCTTGATGAGATCCTCACCACCCTTGAGGTAGCAGGCCGTTCCCATACACACCGAGATGGTGTGCTTCCCTGGTTTCACCAGACGGAAGAAGTGATAAAAAGTGACCACCCCATAGATTTTGGCAAGAGGGACATCTAACATACGGGATAAAGACAGGGCCACATCACGAGGGATATACCCATACTCCTCCTGCACCCGGTGCAGAATCATGATAAGGTTGCCCGGTTTTGACTTCCATTCGTTTATGAATGAAAGGAGTTCCGGGGAAAGCTTGACCTCTTTTTCTTTGGTCTCAAACATCGTCTCTCCTCCTTCTCCATATATTCTTTGGTAAAGAGAAAAATTATGTGCCATTACTATAGGAAAAAAGAAAAAAAATCACAATGAAAGGGAGAGGAAAAGAAAAAGAGAAGGGAACATTATGGAGAATAATGTGCCAAAACTTATAAGAAAAAAGGGGGTACTTTCAGAAGCACCCCCTTTGGTTTTTTTATAATCTGAATATAATCTCCACGCCTCCCGTTATCCCCGTCGTCCCCAATTTCCCGTTCCAGTTCTGGAAGGTGGGCGTGACAGAAACCGATTCGGCACTTTCATCATCGCCACTTTCACGGAAGTACAGGCTTGCCATCTGGTAGAAACTCCACTGGAAACCTCCAAAGAGACGAAGCTTCACCGTCTGGTTGAATTGGATATTCCAGGAGAGCTGGGGCAGAAGGGCAAAATCAAACCAGTTAAGGGAGACACTTACAGGGGTGGCCAAATCCTTGCCCCCGATGGTGAGATAATCGAGGGTACTGGTGAGTTTGCCAAGTTCTTTGGCACCTATGTTTGCGGCAAACTTGACACCAAAAACCACACTCGTATTTCGCATGTACCATTCATAGGCGGGGCCTATTTGCATGGAGATAAGCAAAGGATCAGAAAAACCGATACCAAAGGCGGATTCCCAGAGCCAGCTGTATCCCATCTCTAGATCAAGATGCATGAAAAAGGCCAGAGCAAAACCATTCACCGATCCAAAAGAAAGGTTGGTATTGAGCGAAACGCTTCCAGATGAGTAGGTTAGTGTTGCCGTTGAAGGCACCTCCATAGGCAAAACGCCGAAAGAAAGACCAAACCTTCCCCCTGCTTTTGGAGCCTCTATCAGTTGTTGTCCCGGCTTGGGATTACCAAAGATGATATGCCCATAGGAATACTCGTCACTTACGTAACTCACCCGAATCAGTCCTGTGCGACGTTTCTCCTTGAAGCGGTCCATGATCTGGATCTCTTCCTCAATGGCAAACTCGTATCCGGGGCTGATACCTAAGTTTTTCCCCAGTTCAAGGTAGGCATAATCACCCTCTACCCGGAGAATAGCCGTTTTGATCTTGAACTCTTCTACATTCCGGAGATAATAGCCAAGTCCCCCTACGGCACTATTCACGGCTTTTTGGTAAGCGTCATTCGGACTGAGTCTGGAGACACCTTCACCACTGTTGTCATAAGTAGAAAGAAGATTGCCAGCCGTATCGATAATCTTGATGGAGATATTGACCGTCGCGCGGTGTTCTTTGACAATCCTGATCTGATACCCACCACCCTGTTTGGCCTCTTTGATTTCAATATCGTAGGAACGGGAATCATAGCCGTTGATAGACGGGATGAACACAAAGACAGAATTGACCAACCTCTCCATTTCGGCAGCCGGGATAACCGCTACCCCTAAATCCTCATCTCGATACTGGGGATTTTGAAGGGCAGCCTGTTTTTTGAGTTCCCTGATACGCTCAATGAAGCGCTGGGCTGTGGTCCCGTCAAGCCGGTATTGATAACCGATAACCTGAAAGCGTCTCATGGAAGCAATCGTGGCAATCATCTGATCGTCAAAATACATATACGCTGAACTGGGAAGATTGTATGAACTGTATACAGGCATCACGGCAATTTCTTTCCTCTGAGAAACCTCGGCTGAAAATCCCAAAGAAAACATGACCACTCCTACCAACCATAGCCAGGATGAACGCATAGATCCTCCTTTACTTTTGTTTTTCTCTTGAAAAAGTATATCATCAGAAGAGAAAAATTTCAATCAAAAAGAAAAGAGAATTGGGATATAGCTTGGTTTTTGTGTCGTTCCACATTCATACAGAATGGTTATCTTCACACAAAAACTGAATACTCGTTTTACCATCTTTTCTCTTCTAAATTTTTAGCTCTTTTTGTTACCCATTTTTCTTTTTCCACGAAGCGCTCCTGCGTGGAACAAAAGGGACGTTGTCCTCGTCGCATGCTACGCATGCGCCTCGGACGGATAGTGTGCCGCTTTTGCGGGCAAGGAGAAAAACATCCTCTCCTTCCAGGGGAAGTCCTTCCTCCGTGGGCGACATTGCCTCGTCCTTGAGACTTCAGCAACCACAACTCGTCCTACTGAACCTTGCAGCCAACTTTATAAACTTTACAAACTTTCAACTTTCAACTGATACGCACCCCACTCCGGAAGGACTTTCCCCTTACAACAAAGGACACACGACCGCAAAAGCGGCCCGGTGAGCCTCCTGAGCGAAGTCGAAGGAGAGCACTGAGCGAAGTCGAAGGAGAGCACTGAGCGAAGTCGAAGTGGGGTACAGAAAAAAGGGATTGAAAGAACAGAGATTTCTCGTGTTATTTCCCTGTTCATAAGAAATGTGGAAATAGGTATTAGTTTCATATGTGGAACGACACGACAGATATATCTTGGTTTTTGATTTTTGCTTGTATTTTGGTTTTGGTTTCTTTACAATGAAAGGGAAGAAAACTATGAGGAAATATCTTTGTGTTTTTCTTCTTGTGTGCCTCGCGGCATGTTCTACCGTTTTAGTGAAAAAAGAGACCATGGGACTCTCTGATTATGAAATTCTTTTGACCTTTGATGATGGTCCCAATCCCTTTCCCGGGACTACCGATGCCCTTTTGGAGGTTCTCAAAAAGTACAGTATTCGGGCCGTGTTTTGTTTAGTGGGAAAGGAGATGGCAAAATATCCTCATCTGGTAAAACGTATCCGTGAAGAAGGGCATGTCATTGTCAATCATAGCTACTCGCATATTCCCCGTCTTACCGCACGGGGAACTTCGCAGGAGATTGTCCTGTGGAACAGGGCCCTTTCTATGGCTGTGGGGACGAATGCTTCTTCTCCCTGGTTTCGTCCTCCGGTGGGGCTGGTCTTCTGGTCTACACAGAAGGGGCTCTCTTCCTATGGGATAAGAACTTTTGGGGTGAGTGTATTTGAGTTTGATAGTGAGTATCCTCCCGGGGAAAAAGAAAACCTGAAAAAGAGAATTATCCAGTCTTTAGAGAAACAAAAAGGAGGTGTTCTTGTTCTCCATGATGGGGTGCAACGCCTTTATTCTCTGAGAGAGGAGGACTTCACCAATAACCATATAGCGAATCGTTCTTTTGTCCCTTCTCTGGTAGAAGAACTTGTCCTTTATTTTCAAGCGAAGGGATATGTCTTCATTGATCCACAGGTTGTCATGGGAACACCATAAAATATTCGAGACCCTTGCACGGGTGCTTTCTTGCCCTTTTTAGGTCAGGGGCTATGCCCCTCTTCCCCGTTTTTTCTGTTTACAGGGGCTTATTTGTCTTTTCTATTCAAAAAATAGGATTATTGATTACGAAAAGAAATATTTTTATACTATTTTTGTTTTTTTTATTCCCTTTTTTGAGACCTTCGCACATTCGTGCGAAGGTCTCAAAATATTCGATTCGCGGAAATGTTGTCCTTTTGGGTTTTGATTAAAAATTAGGCAAATGGCAATTTTTTGTCTCTTTCTTCATCACACAGAAAAACCGGCATGCGAATTTTTTCTTGGTTTTTTTTCTTTTTTTGATGGTTTCTTTTTCTTGGTAAGAAAGAGAATTTTTCTTTTCTTGATTTTCTATTTTCTTGAAATGATTGAACTTATAAAAAGTTTAACAGGAAATACTTTTTCTGGTGTCATTGTGAAAAGGGTTTTTGAGATGATTTTTTATCTCTCTGGAGGGTCTGGCACACTTCTTGCCCAATAAATAGGCAAAACCAGAAAAGGAGGAAAGCCATGAAACGATGGTTTTGGGTGGCTACAGGTATTTTTGTGGCGTCTTCAGCTTTGTTTGCGCAGGAAAGTGCTGAGATGACCAAAACGCTTTCTGTAGCCCTTGATACGGTATGGGTGCTTCTCACCGGGCTTCTTGTGTTTTTTATGAACACAGGGTTTGCCATGGTGGAGGCTGGATTGGCACGGGCCAAAAACACGGTGAATATTTTGGCAAAGAATTTCATCGTGTTTGCTTTGGCCTCTCTGGCGTACTGGGTGATTGGATGGGGTCTCATGTTTGGCGATGGGAATGGATTCATGGGACTGACCAATCTCTTCTTTGCCAATGGTGGTGTTGATGAAGGGTACAGCGCGATCAGCTGGACACAGGTTCCTTTCTGGGCCAAGTTTTTCTTCCAGCTTGTGTTTGCTGGGACGGCGGCCACGATTGTGTCTGGAGCTGTGGCTGAAAGGATCAAGTTTCTCTCCTTTCTTGTGTTCTCTTTGATCTTAGTGGCCTTTGTGTATCCTATCGTTGGACACTGGATATGGGGTGGCGGATGGCTTCAGCAATTGGGCATGTGGGATTTTGCTGGTTCTACCGTTGTCCACTCGGTAGGAGGATGGGCTGCGCTTGCTGGGGTACTTCTGCTTGGACCTCGTACGGGAAAATACCGTGCCGATGGGAGTATCCAGCCCATTATGGGGCATAACCTCTCGCTTGTGACGTTGGGCGGGCTTATTCTCTGGTTTGGTTGGTTCGGGTTCAACCCGGGTTCTACCATGGGTGTTGGAGATGGAAAGGCCATTGCGCATATTTTTGTGACGACAAATACGGCGGCTATTATGGCTATTTTGAGTGCCACGATAACCTCCTGGATTATCCAAGGCAAGCCAGATCTCACCATGCTTGTAAACGGTGCCTTGGCAGGTCTGGTCGCTATTACCGCTGGTTGTGCCTTTGTGAGTGTGCCGTCTGCAGCCATCATAGGGCTTGTGGCTGGTGTGCTGGTGGTGTTGAGTGTTATCACCTTTGATAAGCTCCGTATTGATGACCCTGTTGGCGCTCTCTCGGTACACCTTGTGAATGGAGTTTTCGGAACAATTGCCGTCGGGCTTTTTGCCGAGAATGGGATCACAGGGGCTGAAACAGGAAACGGGCTTTTCTTTGGTGGTGGAATGACACTCCTTCTTCACCAGATCCTTGGGGTCTTGATGGTAGGGGCTTTTGTGTTCACGGTTGCCCTTGTTGTCTGGGCTATTCTCCACAAGACCGTGGGTATTCGGGTGAGTCGTGAGGAAGAACTCATCGGGCTTGATCTGGGTGAACACGGGCAAGAAGCCTACCCTGATTTCCAGGGATTCCTCACAAAGTAAAGGAGGTTTGTATGAAGTGGATTATAGCTATCATTCGACCGGAAAAACTCACCGATGTGAAACAGGCCCTGGCCAATGCGGGTGTAGGCAAGATGACGGTTACCAATGTGATTGGCTGTGGACAGCAAGGTGGTTATACGGAGACGTATCGTGGTGTGGAAACGGAAATTAACCTCATCAAAAAGGTGAAGCTCGAGATTGCAGTAAACGATAACTTTGTGGACATCACGATTCGTACCATTATGGACACGGCCTTCACCGGCAAGATTGGTGATGGAAAGATCTTTGTTCTCCCTCTGGAACGGTGTATCAGGGTCCGTACAGAGGAGGAGGGACCTGAGGCTATAGGATAATTTTGCTGGAGAAACTTTGTAAGAGCCACCCAGAAGATGCTGGGTGGCTTTTTTGTTGGGGGAGGGGATTTATATGCTATCCCCTTTATTCAAACATTCTTTTTCTAACTTCTTTATATAAAATAAATTATCGAGACCCTTGCACGGATGTTTTCTTTGCCTGTCTGGGTCAGGGGCTACGCCCCTGAAACCCCGATTTTTCTGTTTACAAGGGCCGGTTTGTCTTTTTTATTCAAAAAAATTGGTTTATTTATTACAGCACGGAATATTTTGATACTAATTTTTGTTTCTTTATTACTTTTTTGAGACCTTTGCACATTCGTGCAAAGGTCTCTTTAGTGTGCTTTTTTATTCATTCTGAGAGAAAATCTTTTTGTTTTGAGGTTCTCATTTCTCTTTGTCCCCCTTTTTTGAGCTTATGAGGGGGATTTTTTCTTCTTTTGCCCAAGGGCAAAGGTTATTCTCACGGATGCAGGGCATCTCTTTGATTTTCCATAAAATATACTTTATAATACTACGTAAACAAAAAATATCTTAAAAAAACCACAAGGAGCAGACCATGGATCTTCTTTTCCTTCGTAGTTTTTGGGGCCTCTGGTATTTGACCTTTCTTTCTGGTTTTGTAATCCTGAGAATCTCTCGTTATAGATCCTCTCTCATGTATGAAATGGCTGGCAGTTTAGGCATAAGTTTACTCATCAACTACACCATTGTCTTCTTGGGAACTCTCTTTCATATACCTCTTGGAGTTCTCCTCTGGAGTACTTCCTTTCTATTTTTAGGAATATTTTTCTGGATACTCTCTAAAGAAACCCCGGCAGAAAGAAAACAAAGCCTCTGGACTACCCTTGCCTCCTTAGGAATGCTTCTTTTTCTCTGGTTCCTCAATCAATTTGTCGCTAAATCCGGAAGTATACCATGGGCAGGAGACGATATCTTAGGTTGGAATAGTTGGGCTATGGCATGGTACCAGCAGAAAGGAATTTTTGCTCAACAAAACTTTTATCCTCAAATGCTTCCCATCATGTGGGCTACCTCGTATGTCTTCAGTGGAACAAGCGAAATCTTCTTTTTTTCAAGAAGCCTCATGCCGTATTTCTTCTTTGGTATTTTTATTATGGGATTGGCCATCTTCTGGATGGAAAGAAAGATAACCACTTTGTTTGGACTTCTCAGTTTAGGATGGCTTTTTGTATTGTGGCGACACTTCCCCCGCATGACCATGGGAATTGCCGATATCCCGGCAGCGTTTTTTGCCTTTGCTTCGTTTGGATTTTTCCTGGAATACCAAAAAACAAAAAAGGTATCCCCTTTCTTCATCAGCCTTTTGCTTGCGGTAGCCAGTAGTCTTACCAAACAATATGGGGTTCTTTACTTAGCTGGATGGGGACTTCTCTGTATTATAGAAATCCTTAAGTCCCCCTCACTTCTCAAGCAAAAAGGCTTCTGGATTGTCACAGCTTTCGCTCTTCTTTTATTTGCCATGTGGTATGGGTATGGATTCTTTGCGCAGGGATATCATCGCTCTTTTTCAAAACTGTTTACGGTGGGGTCTTTTCAGGCTTACAGCAGCAATCCTCTCGTTTCTCAAGAATCTACCTCCATCACCAAAAATCTTGAAAATGGGCTTTTTTTCCTTTCTCAGCAATTCAAACATCCTGTGGTTTTCTTTTTCATGGTACTTCTCTGGATAACAGGAATGTTCGTTCATCCCTTTGGATGGGTGGCACTTTTTATTACTGTGCCCGCTTTTGTCTTCTGGAGTGAACTCATCGCCTACGACATACGAAACTTCTCCATAGGGATTGTCTTTTTTCTCTATCAAGCAGGAATTGGGATAGGATGGGCAACAAAAAAAATCATCTCCTTTCTGCCAGCAAAAAACCAGAAAAAATCCTTCTTCTCCTCTTTTAACAAGACCCTCGCTTTCAGCCATCGCTTTCTCATCCCTTCAGGAGTGGTGGTTTTCATGTTCATTGTTGGCTGCTCTTTATTCTTTTCTCATCAATATCTCTCGCAGGAACAAAATCGCCGCATGAAAAAATACGTCGGAAATCATCGAGAAGTCAATGCTATGCTCTATGAGTACCTTGAAAAAAAGCCATCAGCTGTGGTATATACCGATTATCCTTTTGCTCGTTTTATGCCCGATATTCATCATCTGCAGGGTTCTTTTACCAATCTCGCTGAAATCCAGAAGGCCATTGCCAATCATCATGATCTGGTATTTCTCATCATCTCCTCAAATGGCTTCCCTCCTTCTCGTTTTTCTCCAGAAGTGGAAACATTTTTCCGCACAAATTCTCGTCTCAAAAAGGTCATGGATGTGGGCACGGGAATGCTGGTGGAAAAAAAGTAAGAACATACAAAGCTCTCTCCTTTGATCAAAGGAGAGAATTTTATGTAGGAGAGAGCAGTCCCCACCGGCTGAAACAGGGAAATAGCCCCTACCTCCCCACCTCCCTCAGATACGCATCAAACACCCAGCCAAGCACTGGTGTCCCTTTCTCCGTACGCCTCCCCGTATCCACAAACACCCATCGCCCCCTTTTGCCGTCTATCTCCATCTCCTCATCCCTATGCCTCAAAATCACCACCTCCTCCCCACGCTTGAGCCTTTCAATAATCTCCTCCTCATTGTACCCCGCATAGTACTTCATCTTCGGGATACGCCTCACCCGCAAAACTTCCGCCGTCACCACAGCCCTCACCGGCCGAAAACTTTCCACCAGAGACTCATCCGTCACACGAACCAAATTCGTGTTCGAAAGATGCTCGTACACCACCACATCCCACACCCGCCGATTGGTCTCAAATAGAAGGAGATTTTTGATTTAGGTTTGAGACCCTTGCACGGGTGTTTTCTTCCCCTGTTTGGGTCAGGGGCTGCGCCCGTCTCCCCCGTTTTTTCTGTTACAAGGGCTTATTTGTCTTTTTTATTCAAAAAAATAGGATTATTGATTACGAGAAGAAATATTTTTATACTATTTTTTGTTTTCTTATTACTTTTTCGAGACCTTCGCACATTCGTGCAAAGGTCTCGAAATCTTTATTTTCTTTCAAGTTTTGAACTTTGTCCAAAAAAGAGAGGCCACCTGCGGGAAACAGGTGGCCTAGGGAGGGGGAAGCTTTTATAGGAGGTTTCTTGGAGGGCTATTTGTCTACCACAGGATCTTTCTGAAGTTGCATGCGATATTTCTCCTGCTGATAGAGGTAGAGGTTCTCTACAAGCCGCATTTCTTCTATGCGTTGTCGGCGTTTTGCTCTGGTGGTAATAATCTGCCACACCTCTTCGTCGTTGATATCTTCCACCACATCGCTATCAACAATGTAGGGCGTGTATTCCATATCAATCGACTTGATATAGGTCACAAAGTCTCCCCCGATCTGATCAGCATACCGGTAGATAATAATCGCATCAAGCACAAGATACGGTACATCTTTTGGATAGAGTGGTTCACGACGAAGTACCTTGGCATTGAACTTCTCAGAAAAGTTGGGGTTCACATACATAAGCTTTCTCCATCCCTCGAAGTTCAGCCAGCCCACGAAAAACTCCTGATAATTTTCGTTTTTGTCTCTGAAACGAACACTTGCCCCATACGGATAGTTTCTTCCACTTACCCACATAGACACAGAACGCACCTCAGAAACATTGGGCATCACGCCATTGGAGATATTCATATAGCGCCCTTCATCGTCATAGATCTTGATAGGGAAAGGAGGTTGAATGAGGGCATTGGCATTATTCTTCCAGGTGGGAAAATGGATACGGGCCCCAAGTACAGTCCCGAATCGCTTACTTTCGACGGGTTTACAGTAGCTTTGAAAACGATTCTGGTCCATATTTGCCGACTCATTGAGTTTAATGGTCCAGTTTTCGAGGAGAAAATCCTTATATCCAAACTTGATGTAGGGTTGACCATCAATATTGGTAATATAGCTTTCTTCTGGTCCTTCAAACTGGAGTTTGATACGTTGATCATATTCGGAGAAATCAATCACATTGCGACTGATAACTCCGTAGGCGCTTACTCCAAGAATAAACCCAATAAGAACTGCTGCTATTCTCCTCATAACCCACTCCTTTGTGTTGTTACACCAGAAAAATCGGAAGAAATTCAAAAAGCCTTATATTTTCAGGGGGTGTTTTTTGAGGATTTTTTTGAAAAGGCTCAAAAGAGGGCAAAGATCTCATCTTATTTCGACCAGCATGCTCTTTGCTGAAACAATGTAATAACCATAGTTTTTATACTTCATAGAGGGGCGACATTTCTCTTGAATCACGAGAAGAGTCGGAAGAGACCTTGACAAAAAAAAATACCCCATTATAATAACACGACTCATGAGTCAAAAAAATACTCATACAGGAGGCCAAGAATGGTGAAAAGAAAAAAAGTGGTTAAGGTAGTTATCGGAAAAGAAAACTGTATGACTTCTGGTAGATACAAGTAAAAACAAAAAACCACCGGTGGTTTAATTCTGGAGTAAATAAGGAGAAAATACAGTATATGTCTATATATGTTAATGTAGAAGATTTGTGTTATGAATCTGTGTTTCGTTCCTGCCAAATAGAAATCACGGGAAAATGTAATTTTCATTGCAAGCATTGTCGCGCGGCAGAAGATCCCTGCTCTCATATGGAGGAGGCCGTGTTTAAAAAAGCACTTGAATTTGCAGACCCCCAAGATGATTCATTTATTCTTGTTGTTTCTGGTGGAGAACCTTTTCTTCATCCGCTTTTGCCAAAATTACTTCATATAGCTTCTGTAGATTTCGGAATAAAACGTATATGTGTAACGACAAATGGGTCTTGTTATGAAAAAAACCTTCTTGAGACAATAAAAGAAACGAGACCCTTGCACGGATGTTTTCTTCCCCTGTTTGGGTCAGGGGCTACGCCCCTGAAACCCCGCTTTTTCCATTTACAAGGGTTTATTTGTCTTTTTTTGTTCAAAGGAATAGTTTTATTTATTACGTTAAGGAACATTTTTATACTATTTTTTGTTTTTTACTACTTTTTTGAGACCTTTGCACATTCGTGCAAAGGTCTCAAAACGATTATGCGGAGGTTGCAGAGCAAGGGCTTTTGCTTCTTCGGGTGATCTTTTGGGAGAAGATCCTCTATGCTGGAGGTGAAGTGAATGAATCGAACTCTCTATTTCTTAAAGGTAGTTTCTGGTTTTTTCCTGAGTTATATCCTGGCGCGTTTAATGGAACAAACAGATATTATAATGGTTGGTTTTTTTGGAGAAAAGGCTATGGCTGCGTTTTCCATTCCCCAGAATATAATGTTTATTGATAGTTTTGTTGCTCTTTTGGTGACACCTTTTATTACCCTCTATCTTTCTCGCTCCAAATCTAAAGGAAAAGTTCAAGATATCTTTTGTTTTGTAGTGATTCTCTCACTCGCTCTCACTGTATTGGGACTTGTGGTTTATCCCCTTCTCTATGCAGGATATCATGTCGAGTCTTCAGTAAAAAAACTCGGGGGACAATTTCTTTTTCTCATGACGATGTCTATATTTCCTCGTTTTGTTCTCTTTGGAGAAGAACTCATTCTCTATAGTCGGGGGAAAACAAAACGGGTCTTGATGAATAATGTTATTCTTTTCCTGGTGAATATCCCCTTGAACTGGATATGTATGTTCTGGTTATCCATGGGGGCTATAGGAAACTACGTTTCGACGGTTATTCTCTACACTCTGGGGGCTATTGACCTTTTTTTCGTGTTGGAAAAGCCATCTCTTTTCCCCTTGAAAGAAAGACTCAAAAGAATAGTGCTCTGGTTAAGGCACTACCAATTTTCCTGGGGGTGGGAGTTCTTCCGCACGCTTTCAGAGAAAGTTCTACCTCTTGTTATGCTCTGGGTAATCACGGTGTTTTTTCAGAAATCATGGATGTTAGCCCTCTATGCTATTGTTATGGGATGGAAGGCTCTTTTTTCTATGTTTCCTGTGGCTATTCTGAGAGCCACGCCCATTGTGCTCAATCATTTGTATAGGAAAAACGAGTCTTTGACACAAGAAAATCTCTCACCTTTTTTGTTTCTGAAGACCGCTCTGGGATGGAGTGTGGTGGGAGCGGGAGTTTTTGGAGCTATTTCCTTTCTGGGAAGAGAGTGGCTTTTTCAGGTATATCATCTGGTGGGACAGGATCTCCAAAAAGGATTTTCCCTTTTTCTTCTTTTCTGGATTCCTCTTTTCGCTCTCATGACCTTCAATGCCTTTGGGATAGGAATAGTGTATTCTGAGGAGAATTTACGCCATTTTGCTATTGTAGACATTGTAGGAGATTGGATTTTCTTTCTCCCTCTTTTTGTGGTGGGAGCCTGGCAAAAGAATGTCTTACTTCTGTGGGGATCTTTCTGTATAAAGGAACTTTGGTTGTGCTTTTCTTTGCCTTTTGGATACAGGAAAAAAACAAAAAATTTTCTATCTTGAAGAGCCATCTGAAACCACAACAGAGACAAGAGGCCAAAACCTCAAAAACTTGACTATTTTCGGTTTTTGCATTTTAATAATAGTACTTGAAAAAGGTGGAGGTGAAAAAGTGACGCTATCTGGTGCAAAGATTTTAGTTGAATGTTTGAAACGAGAGGGTGTGGAGGTAATTTTTGGCTATCCCGGTGGGGTAGTAATCCCTCTTTTTGATGTTCTCTACGAAGAGAAAGACATCAAACTCATCCACGTGCGTCATGAACAGGGGGCTGCTCACGCCGCAGATGGGTATGCCAGAGCCTCCGGCAAAGTGGGCGTCTGCTTGGCCACCAGTGGCCCTGGAGCCACCAACTTAGTGACGGGGATTGCTACTGCCTATATGGATTCCATCCCCATGGTGGCTATTACTGGACAGGTGGCTACCTCCATGATAGGAAGCGATGCCTTTCAGGAGGTGGATATCACTGGTATCACCCGACCTATCACCAAGCACAATTTCCTTGTGAAAGATGTCAATGACCTTGCTCGTATTGTGCGGGAGGCTTTTTATATTGCCAGTACAGGCAGACCAGGACCTGTTCTCATCGATGTTCCCAAGGATGTTCTCACAACGAAAACCGAATTTATCTGGCCAGAGAAGGTGGAACTTCGGAGCTACAAGCCCTTTTTCAAGGTCAATCAGGGCCAGATCAAGAAGGCCATCGAACTTTTAGAAAAGGCTCAAAGACCGGTAATATACTACGGAGGAGGTGTCATCGCAGGAAATGCCGGGGATCTTCTCACCGAATTTGCACGAAAACACAAGATTCCTGTCACCTCCACCCTTTTGGGTCTCGGGGGGTATCCTGCCGAGACAAGTGATCCCCTCTATCTTGGTATGCTTGGCATGCATGGAACAGTTTATGCCAACTATGCCATCTATCATTCCGATCTTATTTTAGCCATTGGAGCTCGCTTTGATGATAGAGTCACAGGCAAGATCGATGAATTTGCTCCAGGGGCCAAGATTATCCACATCGATATCGACCCTTCTTCGATCAGCAAAAACGTTGTGGTTCATGTTCCCATTGTAGGCGATGTGAAAGATGCTCTCACCGAACTTCTCAAATATGATTTCCACGTTCATACCGATGCGTGGCTCAAACAGATTGAGGAATGGAAGAAGGCTAATCCACTCACCTATCAGCAAAGTTCGCAGGTTATCAAGCCCCAGTATGTGATAGAGACTCTGTCCCGTCTCACCAAGGGAAAGGCTATCATCTCCACCGAAGTGGGACAGCATCAGATGTGGGTTGCTCAGTACTATGGCTTTACCAAACCACGGACACTTTTGAGTTCGGGTGGGCTTGGTACCATGGGGTTTGGTTTTCCGGCAGGGATAGGGGCTCAGGTGGCCCGTCCTTCCATGCAAACCATCGTTGTGGCTGGAGACGGCTCTCTCCAGATGAACATCCAGGAAATGGCCACAGCCAGATATTATGATATCCCTGTCAAGGTTATCGTCCTTAATAATACCTATCTCGGCATGGTACGCCAGTGGCAGGAACTCTTTTACAACAAGCGTTATTCTGCGGTGAAGTTAGCGAAAGTCACCTGTGACGGAAAGGAATGCTACTACCCTGACTTCGTGAAGGTGGCTGAAGCCTACGGCTGGTGGGCTTCTCGTGTCGTTGACCCTGCCGATGTGGAAAAAGCACTCAAAGACCTGCTTTCGCAGGAGGGGCCTGCTCTTTTAGATGTGGTAATCGAACAGGAGGAGAATGTCTTCCCCATGGTACCAGCAGGAGCCAATCTCACACAAATGATAGGAGGACTTGCCTGATGCAATACACACTTTCTGTTTTGGTTGAAAACCATTTCGGGGTGCTGGCAAGGATTGCCGGACTTTTTTCTGCCAGGGGATTCAATATTGTAAGCCTTTCTGTAGCAGAAACAGAAGACCCAACAGTTTCTGTGATGACTATCGTGGTGGATGGCGACAATCGGGTGGTAGATCAGGTCAAAAAGCAACTCAACAAGCTCATCGAGGTTATCAAGGTCAGGGATCTCACCGAAGAGGAATATGTAGAACGAGAACTCGCGCTCATCAAAGTCGGGGTCAATGCCACCAAAAGACGGGAGATTATAGAGATTGCTGATGTATTCAAGGGCAAGGTAGTGGACATCTCTCACACCACCATAACCATTGAGGTCACTGGTTCCGAGGAAAAAGTCGATGCTATCATTGAACTTCTCAAAAGCTATGGGATCATTGAGATGGCAAGAACAGGGAAGATTGCCCTTTTGCGTGGATAATAAAACGATAATTTCATAAGGAGGATAGACGCGATGAAGGTCTATTACGAAAAAGATGCCAAAATGGATGCCATCAAAGGCAAAAAAGTCGCCATTATCGGGTATGGCAGCCAGGGATACGCCCATTCAAATAACCTCCATGATTCCGGTGTGGAAGTAGTGGTTGGTCTTCGCAAGGGAAGCCCTTCCTGGAAAAAGGTGGAAGACGCCGGACTCAAAGCTATGGAAGTAGCTGAGGCCGCTGCCTGGGCTGATATCATCATGATGCTTCTCCCTGACGAACTCCAGGGGGATGTATATCGCCAGTCTATTGAGAAGAACCTGACCAAAGGCAAAATGCTCATGTTCGCCCATGGGTTCAATATCCACTTTGGCCAGATTGTTCCCCCTGCTGATGTAGATGTGGCTATGGTAGCCCCTAAGGGCCCAGGTCATATGGTGCGTGAGGAATACAAAAAGGGTGGTGGTGTTCCCTGTCTTGTCGCCGTCCATCAAAATGCGACAGGCAAGGCTCTTGAGATTGCCCTTGCCTATGCCAATGCCATTGGAGGAGCTCGTGCAGGGGTGATTGAAACCACCTTCAAGGATGAAACCGAAACCGACCTCTTCGGAGAACAGGCTGTGCTCTGTGGTGGTGTCACCAACCTCATGAGAGCCGGTTTTGAAGTACTTGTTGAGGCTGGATATCCACCTGAAATGGCCTACTTTGAATGTATCCATGAGATGAAACTCATTGTGGATCTCATTTATCAGGGTGGTTTCTCTGACATGCGCTATTCTATCTCCAATACCGCTGAATACGGGGATTATGTTTCCGGGCCTTATGTGATTGACGAAAGCGTCAAACAACGCATGAAAGAGGTTCTCCGCCGTATCCAGACAGGGGAATTTGCCCGCGACTGGATGCTGGAAAACAAAGTGAACAAACCCTCTTTCATGGCCAAGCGCACCATGTGGGCAGAACACCCTCTTGAAAAGGTGGGAGCCCAGCTCCGTGCTATGATGCCCTGGATCCAGAAGGGAAAAATCATTGACAAATCAAAGAACTAATCCCTTCTCCCCTATCATTTACGAAAAAGAAAAGGGGCCATCTGGCAGATGTCGGATGGCCCTTTTTGAAAATATCTCAGGGACGTCTCAAACCAAAAGGAGGAGAGAGTGACCTTTCTCAACCCCTTCTCTCTCACGAAGTTTCTGAAAATTTTCAAAAAGAAAACACCTCACTGGCTCTGGTGGTTCAGTTGGTGGGTGTGTCTGTGTGGGACAGGAATGCTTCTCATAGAAGGATGTATGCGACAGTCCCAGCCCACTGCCCCCTATGAAAGTCTTGTATGGACAAACGAGTGGCTCCAGCTCCGAAAAAGGGAACTTGCTCTTCCCTTAGAAATTCGCCGACTTGGGCTTTTTCTCACCATTCCCTCTTCTTTAGAGAATTGGAAAACCACTATTGAGGAGGCCTTAGCCCAAAACCTTCTCCGCTTTCATCGTGTCGTAGAAAAGGAACCCCCTGAAGCACGAATATATATTGAGATGCTTCCCATTCGTAGCCAGCTCATCAGCCCTGACAGAGCCATCTACGAAATCCGGGGAAGTTTCCGGATAGAGATTGGAGAGGTACCTTTTCGTTCCAATGTCGCTGTTTTTGACAGGGTGTACACCATCACAAACTATCCCGAGGACAGGGTGTATCTCTACCTCATCTCACGATGGACAAAGTATCTCTCAGAAGAGATTCATTATGGATGGAGCATCTCTCAGGACTTTTCTCACATACCACTTTTAGGAGGAACCAATGAAACGGATGTTTCTTTTCCATGGGCCCAATGAGGTTCTGAGACGCCATCGTGTAGAAGAAACCTTAGAAAGGTTCCCACAAAAAGACAAAGAAGTGGTGTATGTCCCTGAAAAAGACCCTGCTTCCTTTGAAAGTCATGCCCTTTCGGACTTTCTTTTCGCCGAGGGACAGATCTATCTTCTCAAAAACTGGGATGATCTCAAAGACAGTACCAGAGAAGAATGGGAAAAAACCCTCCTTTCTGTGGTTTCTTCCGATATACCCCATATCTTTATCCTCTCCACCTCGTCTGTGGGCAAAAAATTTCTCTCCGCTATAGCTAGTTTTGCCGAGATCGAGGAGTGCAAAACCCTCTACGGGCGTGATATCCAGGCCTTCATAAGACAGGAATTTCAAAAAAAGGGTTTTGTCGTAGAACCCACGGTGTATGAGTATCTTCTTGATATAAGCCATGAATCTTTAGAAGAGATAGATCGAATGATGGCCATCCTTGAAGAGGCCGCTTCCAAAACAAGAAAGATTTCCCTTGAACTCTGTCAGCAACTCCTTGCCCCTGCAGAAAACCATTCTATCTTTGATCTCATCCGGGGTATTTTCACCGCACAACCCAACCTCTCCCTTTCAGCCTTTCGAAGCCTCAGGCTTGAAGGGGAATCCCTGCAGCGGATCCTTGCCATGGTCTATCGCACCACAAAACTTCTCTGGAGTTATAAGACAAAGGGCAGTCTCTCCCTTGAAAAGTGGGCTGAAAAGGTTTCCATTTCCCTTTTTGAAGCACGACGTATCCAGGAATACGACCGGAAAATCTCCCAGAAGAGGCTCAGCGAATGGTTTGATCACATCGCTTACCTTGAAGAGCTCTCCAAAAGCACAAGAGAAGAGGTGGCAGAAGCCCTCTTTGAAGCCTTTTTGCTGGAGGGGTAATGAGATACACCTTTGAAAAACTCTCTGTTTCCCAGAAAATCAGAAAGATAGCCTCCATAGCCAGGGATGTCATCAAAGATCCCGCCAGGGCTTCCCTCTTCTGGGAATGTGTCCACTGGATACAAGAGGATCCGCATCCCAGGCTTCAGAGAGCCTTCAAAAACATTCGAGAAAGGCAGGAAAAACTCCTCGCCTCTCCCTCTGAATGGTACCACCTCTACCACGATCTTCTGGCTCTCAATCGGGAAACCGTAGGAGAAGAAGATTTTCTTGCCCCTGTCTTCGATAGAGAAGCCCCCCTCAAAAAATGGCCTGCAAAGGTGCTCCTCTGTGATATCCGTTCCCCTTTCAATGTGGGGAGTATCATACGAACAGCCGAGGCCTTTGGCTGGCAGGAAGTGGGTCTCTGTGGCATTACCCCGCCTGTTTCCCACCCCCGGGTCGCCAAAACAAGCATGCATGCCCATGAATGGCTGACTATCCACTCTTTTCCCTGTGCAGAGGATGGCATCCGTTTTTACAAAGAGCAGGGACACAGCATTGTCGCTCTTGAGGTTACCCCTTCCGCCCTTTCTCTCTGGGATTTCATCCCCACAGGTCCTTTCGTCCTGGTGGTTGGCAATGAAGAGTTTGGGCTCTCAGAGGAGATCCTTTCTCTTGTGGATACTACCCTCTCTATCCCTCTGTACGGACGAAAACTCTCCCTCAATGTGGCCAACGCCTTTGCTATTGCTTCAGCGGTTCTCACAGAGCGTCTGAGGAAGCAAGAACAGGAAAAAACTGAAACAGAAACATATCCCCATCCTTCGTCTTCGCCTCACTGATAAAAAGCCGAAAACGTCCCTTCTCTGAATACACCACAAAGAACCCTTCTTTTTCCTCTATGGCCCATTCCCGGAGAAAAGTGTACACGTTTTTCCCCAAAATGTCCATTTCAAAAAGCTCAAACGCCTTCTGATTCTGATAAAGCACCCTCTTAAAAAGACTACAGATGAGAAGAGGATGCTCCACTTCCCGAAGAATACCCTCAACCTTCGTAAGGGGAAACTCCTCCGGATGAAAATACCACCTGAGTTCAGGATACAGGATAATCCTATGTTCGTTTCTGTCCAAAAAAAGAAGGGGAATAGCAAGGTGAAAAGACGGCTCCTTCACAAAGAGAAACTCCTCTACCTGAGCAAAAGAAAGCCTTTGAATCAGCTTTTCCACCTCAAAAGGAGGCTTGCCCACCATCCTTTCCAGATCCCGCTTGAAGATAACCCCTTCATACTCTCCACCACGAAAAAGAACAAGCCCGTTCACATACGGCGCCTGATAAAAAAGCCCCAAAAGATTCTCCGCTGTCGAGAGCATATCCTCCCCTTATCGCCTGAATTGAGACGCCTGGGTAATCCACTTGGTACTCACCTCACTTTCCGAAACCACAAAGACCCCCTGCCGTTCAAAGGAATAGGCATAGAGAAACCCATCCTTGCCCTGAGACGATACCCAGAGACTATTGGTTCTGCCACTCCCTACAAAGATCACCCCATACCGGGGACGGGAAAGCCCATACCTCTGAAGAAGAAGTGGCTTTGTCTCTGTGGTGAGAAAATGGTCTGCCTGAAGAGGATAGAAGTCTAAAAGCATAGACTTCACAGAAAAATTGGTGAGAAGACGATTCTCCGGATAGACCATCTCCCATCCCTGGGTATTTGTCCGCAGTTCAACCGCCTTTGCCCCCTCATAGAAAAACACCACCCTCTCAAGGGCATCAAAAGGAATATCAAAAATATCAGGCCATCGATACGCCCCCTGATCCTGGACAAGATCCACAAGATTGAAGGTATATACCTGATAGTTGGTCTCCGTCTGATTGAGACGAACATAATAATAGTTTTGTCCCACACTCACAGAACCAATATCCATGACAAAGGCTTCCCCTCTGGTATTGCTGATGACAAAACGATAGAGATACGGAGAAAACCCATACTCACTCCAATTGGTCTCATGGGGAACCACAAAAGCCTGTTCACTCTTGATACGGCCAAGGTTGTCTAGGAGCCTGTGGAGAAGTTCAGGATGCGCCTTTTCCTCCACAGGAAAAACCATATACCACGTGGAATCCCTTCGCTCAAAAGCCGTGTACTCCATGGTATTGGTCCTGTTAAAGCTCCGGCTAATAAAAACCACCTCATCCTGCGACCATGGAAAAATCGTTGCCTGTATCTTCTCTGGTTTTTCCGATTTCTGCAAAACAAGATAGATTGCCCCCAAAAGGAGAAATACCACCAGCCATACCACAAGAGAAATACCCTTTTTCTTTGCCATTGTCGTCTCCTTGTATTTTCCTCTTCCAAAAAAGAGGGGGCTGAGAAACTCCCCAGCCCCCGTCATGTTATTTCTGCAGAGGAAGAGGGGAAAGCGGCGTCTGTGTTCCCATCACCTGCGTATTGCGCTTGATTGGATAGGCCTCACGAAGCTGCATCACATAACGAGCCGCCCATTCCTGGAGTTTACGATTGCCAAGTTCCTGCTGGATAAATTGTTTCATCTGAGAAGCAGGGATATTCATCTTGGAAAGCTGGGCTCTATTCTGGTCATAGAAGGCATTGATCTCCGCCTCCGTAGGAAGAAAAACAGACGTATCAGCAGGGAGATGTGTCTTGAGATAGAGTTGATACACCGTCTGACGAAGAGAGGCCTGAATGAGAAAGCGATTCTCAGGGGTATCAAAATTTTTGTCCTTGAGCGCCTCCATCATCACCACATACTGATTGATAAATTCCTCTAAAAGCTGGGCCTTGAAAGAAGGATTATTGAGAACCTGAGCACGCTGAGCGGCTGGCACCTGGGAAAGAAAAAGTTCAAGCCCCTTATCAAGGTCATCCTCCGTAATCGTGTACTCTCCCACCTTTGCCACCCAGTTGGTCGCTTTGGTTTTCGGAAGAGGATTGAACATCTCAAGTGAAACGGCACCCACATTTTTGGAAGAAAAGCCTTTCATAAGAAAAGCCCCGCCCACAAGACCAACCACAAGCCCGATAACAATACCAAGACCAAGACTGACTCCTGAAGAAAGTTTTTGCATGATTTTTCTCCTTGTGCTGATTTTTCAACGAAAAATTGTATCTAAAAAACCAAGAAAAATCAAGTTTTTTCTTTTTATGCCGATACATTCTTGTCGAAAAGGGAGGATGTATGCAAAAATCATGGTTTTTTGGTCTCTTGGTGATGGTATTACTTCTTGTATCACAGAACAAAGGACTGGACTATTCTGATCCTGTTCTCGTTGTCGATGCCGCGTGTATCTTTTTGATGAAGGGAGATTATGAGTATCTTCTGCTCCTCACAGAAGAGAATGAAAAAAAGAAAACCCTGATGATTCTCTCCAATCTTCAGAGTAATAAAAACGCCAAAGCCTGGCTCAAAGAAGAGATGGAAAAGTTAGGTGGCTATGAGATTGTCCAGGCCGAAATGTACACCAATGGGGCCGTTCAGTATGCGGTGGTCACTACCCGATGGCTCATCAAAAACACCGCGAAAGAGGTGAGTGAATTTGCAACCCCTGAAGAAAGGGCAAAAATCAAGCCCTCTATTGTGATGTCTGTCGATTACCTGCTCAAAAAGATCGACGGCAAGTGGAAGATTGTATCCACCAAAACAAGACAATAAAGAGACCCTTACATAGGTATTTTCTTTCCCTGTCTGGGTCAGGGGCTACGCCCCTGAAACCCCGCTTTTTCTGTTTACAGAAGGACTATTTGTCTTTTTTATTCAAAAAATCCAGGCGGTTTTTATCAATAGAGATATTTTTTGGCTAATTGTGCTTCTTTACAACTTTTTTGAGAGCATGTATCGTTCCACATATGAAACTGAATACCTATTTTCACATTTCTTATGAGTAGAGAAATAACACGAGAAAGCTCTGTTCCTTCAATCCCTTTTTTTTCTGTACCCCACTTCGACTTCGCTCAGTATCCACCGGGCCGCTTTTGCGGTCGTGTGTCTTTTGCCGCAAGGGGGAAGTCCTTCCGAAGTGAGGGTGCAGGAGGCACCCGGGGCGACATCGTATGTTGCTTTTTCCCGTAAGCCCACCGAAGCGTAGCCGCGGGGACCCCGCTTTGGCGGGGAATCGGCGAAGCAAGGTGGGCGCTATGCTTCCGAAGTCAGGAGGACAAGTTGATGTCGCCCACGGAGGAAGGACTTCCCCTGGAAGAAGAGGATGTTTTTCTCCTTGCCCGCAAAAGCGGCCCATTGTCCGTCCGAGGCGCATGCGTAGCATGCGACGAGGACAACGCCCCCTTTGCCCATACGGGAGTACTTTATGAAAGAAGAAAAATGGGTGACAAAAATAGCCCAAAACTGAAAAAGAAAAGATGGTCGAACAAGTATTTAGTTTTTGTGTGAAGATAACCATTCTGTATAAATGTGGAACGACATGTTCTTTATTATTTTTGAGACCTTTGCACGAATGTGCAAAGGTCTCAAAACGCTGAGGGGACTACCCCTCAGCTCTTTTTTCGTTTCCAGAGTGAGGGGATTTAGCCTCTCTTTTCATGAGAACATGGTCGAGGACTCCTATTTTCCCCTTTTCTACTACCACAAAGCCAAAACGCTCATAGTAGGGCACATTACAAGGATTCTGGGTTTCAAGATATACACCCACCCCTACTCTCTCTGCTTCTACCAAAAATCCCTCTATCATCATTTTGCCTATGCCCTTTCCCTGACAAGGAGGATCCACCACAATGGCTGAAAGAAAAAAAACTTCCTCAGGCATATACCTCTTTCGGAACGAAGAGGTAAAAAGAGCAAAAAAGACCATTTTCGCAAGAGCAACAACACCCGCAGAAAAAACAAATCTTGCCCCCTGAACAAGAAGAGAAAAACTCATGGTTATCCCATGGTCATAGGGGGACTTCCAGATGGCCATACCCTCCAGAAGTTCTGATGAAACCCAGACATGGCGAATATTGGCCAAAAGAAGAAACCGATAAAGAGCGACTATTTTCCTGAAACGACTCTTTTCAGAAGGAAAAAACCACCTATACAAAGGATCATGAAAAAAAGCCTTCGCAAAAACACGAGAGGCCTCATCCACAAATTCTGGATTCAGGGCTTTCATAGGCTCTCCTTTTTTATTCTACCTCAAGATAGTTGTCCACCTCCTCAGGAGAAATAAGCACCTGTCTTGGTTTACTGGTACCGGTACTTGGTCCAAGGATATGCAAACTTTCCATCATATCCACAATACGGGAAGCGCGATTGTATCCTATACGAAGTTTTCGCTGGAGAAAAGAAGCAGACACCTCTCCCGTTTCCGCTGCAAGCCGAAGAGCCTCTTCAAAGAGAGGATCTCGTGGTCCCCGTTCTCCCTCAGAGAGAGAAGGGTTTTCCACCTCTTCCATGAGTTCATCAATATCGAGGAGATACTCTACCTTTTTCTGACGCCTGATTTCATAGACAAGGGTTTCAATTTCCTTCCCGGAGACATAAGGAGCCTGAAGTCTCAAAAGATCCGTATTCTTGGGTGAGAGAAAGAGCATATCCCCTTTGCCAAGGAGTTTTTCTGCCCCTCCCCTGTCGAGGATAGTACGGGAGTCGGTCTGAGAACTCACCCGAAAGGCAATTCGTGAGGGAAAGTTTGCCTTGATAATTCCCGTCACCACATCCACACTGGGTCGCTGTGTAGCCACAACGAGATGAATCCCCACCGCTCGAGCCATAGCGGCAAGACGGGAAATCACTCTTTCTGTCTCCTTGGGTATTCGAAGCATGAGATCCGCAAACTCATCAATCACCACGATGAGGTAATAGAGGGCCTCAAATCCCTTTTCTGGTGGACAAACCCTTTGATATTCCGCCATATTTCGTACACCAAGTTCACTAAAGAGTTTGTAGCGCCGCTCCATTTCCCGGACCACCCATTCAAGCACCACAATAGCCACCTCTGGTTGAGTAATCACAGGGGCAAGCAGGTGGGGAAGCCCGTTGTAAAGCTCGAGTTCCACCATCTTCGGATCAATGAGAAGAAACCGGAGTTCTTCATAACTCTTCTTGAAAAGAAGGCTTGCCAAAAAGGCATTGACATACACACTTTTTCCACTCCCTGTTGTTCCTGCAATGAGCAGGTGGGGCATTTCGGTTAGATCATCGACGAGGATATTCCCGGTGATATCCTTGCCAAGGATAAGAGGGAGGACGGCTTCACTTTTTCGAAATTCTTCACTCTCAACCACCTCTCGCAAGAGAACATGCCGACGTTTTCGATTCGGCACCTCAATACCAATAAGTCCCCGTTCCCCGATCGGTGTCACAATACGAATATGAGCATCCCCAAGGTTTAACGCAAGATCATCCACAAGGTTGGTAATCGACCTGAGTTTCAGTCCTATCGGCGGCTGGATCTCATACCGGGTAATAGCCGGTCCCCGACTATACCCAACTACCTTCACATCTATCTTGAAACTCTTGAAGGTCATCTCAATGAGATGGGAAATAGCCTTGACCTCATTTTCATCCTCGGGACCAAAGCGTTCCTTGAGATCCACCTCTAAAAGAGAAGAGGCTGGTGGTTTATAAGAAAGACTTCCCCTCTTCTGTGGTTCCTCTACCTGATCATCGCGCAGAGAAAGCGTTTCTCGAGAGGAAAAAGGAGAGGAACTTTCCTCTTTTTCTTTTGAAGAGGACGCAAACGAAAAAAGTCCCTCATCCTCCCTATTTTCCTCTTGCCCTGAAAGTTCTTCCAGAACAAAAGAGGCATCCTTCTCCATCTCTTCGACACTTTCTTCAAGAGAAAAGGCTTCTGGTGACACCACCTCCTCCTGGATTTTGTTCTCCTCCGGCAAAACAGGCGTAATCCCACACGCCTGCGCCATCTCCTCTTTCAAAACCCGAGAGGCCGAGGAATCCACAAGCCAGAAAGGTACCTCAATATTGGCATCCTCTTCTTCTTCATGAACAGGACGCCGAAGAAAATCCGGTTCCTCTCGTTTCTCTTCTATTTCAGGAACAAAAGAACTCTCTTCAAAGCCATCTTCTTCTAAGGGGGCCAAAGCCTGCGAGAGTTCCTGATGGCGTTTTGGCGTACTCACAAGAGTCACAACTGCCGCTCCCACAGCAAAAAGTATCCTCTGCAAGACTTTGAGAGAAGCCACTAGCGCCCAGAGAAAAGACAAGAGAAATATCCCCCCTATCACCGGCTTAGGAAGCACCTCTGAAAGCGTCGTGGCAATAGCAAGCCCCACAAGTCCCCCCCATCGGTAATCCGCCTCTTTTGAGAAAACCGCGCACACCACAGAAAGCGAAATAGTCGCTATGAAAAAGAGAAGCACTTTCAGCCAGATTTGACCCACCTTGCTTTTCGCTAACACGTGAAGCCCCACCACTAACAACCCAAAAGAAAGAAGAAGAGCCGATGGAAAGCCATAAATAACCACAAGATAAGAAGAAGCCCACGCCCCAAGCCGACCCGCTATGTTTTCCGTAATCACGTTCGGCTGGGACACAAGAAACACGGTATCTTCAGGATGAAAGCTTACGACAGCGAGAAGAAGAAAAGCACTCACTCCAAGACAGAGATACCCTATCACCAACCTCACATGACACCCTTCCAGAGAAGGCTAAGAACAAGAAGACCAAGAAGAATCCTATAATATCCAAAAACCCTGAAATCATGCCTCTGGATATACCGCATGAGTCCCTTGATGGCAAGCCAGGCCACCACAAAAGAGACCACAAACCCCGTCCCTAAAACAGCAAACTCCTGCAGGGAAAAGGCCGAGGCATGCTTCATCAGTTTCAGTCCTGAAGCCCCCACCATCACCGGAATAGCAAGGAAAAAAGAAAAGCGGGCCGCACTTTCCCTGGAGAGTCCAAGAACAAGTCCCCCTAAAATCGTAGCCAGTGACCTTGAGGTTCCTGGAACAAGGGCAAGACACTGAAAAAGCCCTATCCCCACCGCCTGACGAAAAGACAAAAGCTCAAGTGGCGTTCTGTGATCAAAGTGCCGTTCTCCCCACCACTCTATCACCAAAAGCATTGCCCCATACAGAATCAAGGCCACACTGACCACCACGGGAGTAAAGAGAACGCTCTCAATCCAGTCATCCAATAGAAAACCAAGGACAAAAGCCGGTATTGTGGCCACGAGAACCATTACCCAGGTTCTCCATATCTGACGGGTTTTCTCTTCTTTTCCAAAGGGCCAGAGTTCTTGAAAGTAAAGTACTACCACAGAAAGAATGGCTCCCAACTGAATCACTACCTCAAAGGTGGTCACAAAGTTCTCTGAGCCGGCCAATTTCACCACCCTATCCAGAAGAATAAGGTGTCCTGTACTGCTGATGGGCAGAAATTCCGTAACCCCTTCTACAATCCCAAAAAGAATGGCCTTGAATACTTCCACAAGGATATCCATCAATCGTTCTCCTATTTGTCAAATTTGACATTTTTGAGAAAATCTCCAAGCGTAGGACTCGCTACCGAAGATTTTCGCTCAGCCGGCCTGCTACTCACCCGATTTCCACCCGTTTTTCCAGAATCCCCACCCCGTTTCTCGTCTCGATTTTGCGGTTTTGGTTTCGTCACCGCAAAGGGATCACTCTTGAGAGAAAGCCCAATTCGTTTCCGCAAAACATCAATCTCCACAATGGTGAATTCCCGTATATCCCCCACCTTGAGTACCTCTGAAGGATGGTGAATAAACGAATCACTCAACTGGGAGAGATGAACAAGCGCCGTTTCCTTGATCCCAATATCCACAAAAGCCCCAAAATCCACCACATTCTTTACCTTGCCTTTTACCTTCATTCCCACCTTGAGATCCTCAAACTGAACCACCCCTTTTTGAAGAATAGGCTGTGGATAATCCTCTCGTGGATCACGGTTTGGTTTTCGAAGCTCCTGAATGATATCCTGAATCGTGGTATCACCCACCCCATACTTCGCCTTGAGAGAAGCAATCACCTCTTTCGTCAGCTCCTTTTTCTCCCTCATATAGGAAAGAATCTCTCTCGCCAAGGGGTAATTTTCTGGATGGACCCACGTGTTATCAAGATACTCCTCCGACTCAGGTACCTTGAGAAACCCTGCCGCCTGTTCAAAGGTTTTGGGACCAAAACCAGGAACTTTCTTGAGTTCTTCACGACTTCGAAAGGCTCCACGGGCATTACGATATTCGATAATATTTTTGGCAAGAATGGAACTTACTCCTGATACATAACGCAAAAGAGCCGCTGAAGCTGTATTGATATTCACCCCCACCTGGTTCACTACTGATTCCACTGTCTCATCAAGTTTGGTGGCTAACTCCTTCTGATCTACATCGTGTTGATAGAGTCCTACCCCTAACGCTTTGGGTTCAATCTTGACAAGTTCAGCAAGGGGATCCTGCAATCGTCGGCCAATAGAAATAGCCCCACGTACCGTCAGATCAAGATCAGGAAACTCCTCAATGGCTATTTCCGAAGCCGAATACACCGAAGCCCCATCCTCATCCACCACCGTAAACTGAATAGGGAGATTATACTCACTGATCATCTCAGAAACCAAAAACTGAACCTCGTGTGAGCCGGTTCCATTCCCAATGGCTATAAGTTCAGACTGGTACTTCTGAATCGCATCCACAAGAAGGGCTTTGGCTCTATCTGGCTGATGCTGATAGATAACAAAATGCCCAAGGTATTTGCCATTCTCATCAAGAGCCACACACTTACTTCCCGTACGAATACCGGTATCAATCGCAAGCACCCTTGTCCGTTTGATAGGTGGCTGCATGAGAAGGTGTTTGAGATTTTCGGCAAACACACTGATGCCATGGTGTTCCGCCTGCTGGGTAAGCTGGGTGCGGATTTCTCGCAGTACAGAAGGCACAAGAAGCCTCTTGTACCCATCCTCAATAGCCGCCCTGTGATAACTATTGGCTATAGTATAAGTATGAAGAAGCTTGGCAAGTCCCTCATCCATATCAAAAACAAGAGAAGCCTCAAGCTCACCCTCTCGCTCTCCTCGATTGATGGCCAATACATGATGGGCTTTCAGGTCAGAAAGAGACTTGGTATAGTCATAGTACATCTTGTACACACTCACATCGGCTTCCTTGAGTCCCTTGACCTCAAATTTGCCTGTTTTCTGCACATACTCTCTCACCACAGCACGTCTGTCCATATCCTGGGCCACACGTTCGGCAATGATATCCATCGCTCCCTGAAGGGCTTCCTCCACAGTATTGACCCCCAGTTCGGGATTAAGATACTTTTCAGCCTCCTTCTCCACATCCGGTTGTTGCTCCATGTAGTCAGCAAGCGGTGCAAGCCCCTTTTCCATGGCAATCATCGCCCTGGTTTTCTTTTTCTTCTTATAGGGAGCGTAGAGATCCTCAAGCTCCGTCAGCGTCTGGCATTTATGAATATTGACAAAGAGATCCTCCGTGAGCTTCCCCTGAGAGAAGATACTTCGCACTACCTCTAACTTACGTTCTTCAAGGTTTTCAAGATAGGTTAACTGATGAGAGATGTCTCTCACCTGGACTTCATTGAGAGACCCCGTTACTTCCTTTCGATAACGGGAAATAAAGGGAATGGTGTTCCCTTCCTTGAGTAGATTCACCGTTGCCTGGACCTGATGCACAGGAATACTGAGCTGCTCTGAAATTTTGCGGATAATCGCTACCGGATCAATCGTGAGAGAATCAATCCATTCTTTGGTAAACTCCATACCTCACCTCAAAAGACAAAATTTTCTCTGTTTATTTTAGGCAAAAAAGGGCTTTTTGTAAAGTAAAAACAAGAAAAGACCCTTGCACGGGTATTTTCTTCCCCTGTTTGGGTCAGGGGCTGCGCCCCTGAAACCCCGTTTTTTTCTGTTTACAAGGGTTTATTTGTCTTTTTTATCCAAAAAAAATAGGCTTGTTTATTATGGAAAGGAACATTTTTATACTGCTTTTTGTTTTTTATTACTTTCTTGAGACCTTTACACATTCGTGTAAAGGTCTCAAGAGATTTGTGTCGAAGGGATTTTGGTTTTCTGGTGCGTCACATTTCACGGAAGAGACATCGTCACACAAAAAGTAAATCTCCAAACCTCTCTTCTACGAAGATTCCTGAGAAACCCTCTCCGAGAGACGTTGAATGAGAAGTGGCTTTTTTGAGCGCCTATCAAAATCAATCAGAATACCCTGAAGTTCCAGATCGCCTTCCGTCGCAGGAGAAAATCGCACAGGCAAATGCTGAATCACGCGTCGAACTGATTCAGACACATTCATGCCTATCACCGAATACACCGCCCCACACATCCCGATATCACTGATATAAGCGGTCTTTTTAGGAAGAATTCGTTCATCCGCCGTAGGAATATGGGTATGCGTTCCCCAAACCGCATGCACACGACCATCAAGATGCCAGCCCATCAGTTGTTTTTCACTGGTGGCCTCTGCGTGAAAATCCACAAGAATCAGCACATCCTCTCCTGAGAGAGAAGCCAAGAGATCATCCATCGCACGAAAAGGGCAATCAATAGGCTCCATATAAATTCGCCCCATAATATTCACCACCACTATATCCATGCCCTTTTTCTCAAAACGATAAAAACCCTTTCCCGGGGTACCCGGCGGATAGTTGAGAGGACGAATGAGTTGTGGGGTTGTATCTACAAAATCGAAAATCTCCTTGCGCTGCCAGATATGATTTCCGGCTGTGATAACATCAATCCCCCAGTTGAGAAATTCTTCCACAATCTTTTTGGTGATACCAAAGCCATGGGCTGCATTCTCTCCATTGGCCACAATGAGATCCGGTTGATATTTTCTCTGGAGATGCAAAAGCCGCATCTGGAGAACCTTTCTCCCTGCGTCCCCCACAATATCCCCCAGGGCCATCACCCGAAATACATTATCCGCCTTCATGTTCTCTCCTCATCACACGCCTATACTATACCGAAAAAGTCGGGAAAAAGCAATTTTTGAGACCCTTGCACGGGTGTTTTCTTCCCCTGTTTAGGTCAGGGGCTACGCTCCTGAAACCCCGCTTTTTCTATTTCCAGGGGCTTGTTTGTCTTTTTTATTCAAAAAATAGGGTCATTTATTCCTGCAAGGAATATTTTCAGACTCCATTTTGTTTTTCTCTACTTTTTTGAGACCTTTGCACATCCGTGCAAAGGTCTCTTTTTACTCTTCTTTGAACCGTTCCACCTCAGAGATCACAGAAGATATCCTCTCTTTGTTCTCTTCGGTGAGTTCATTGGCCTTTTCAATAGCCATAAAGATATCCACTGTTTGTTTGGCCATAGTTTCCATATCGAGAGAAGTCTCTTGCGTTACCCCACCAAGGGTGGTAGCTTCCTGACGAATCGCGTTATTTTCCTGCATCATCTCTCTTGATTTGGCTTTCACCTCTTCTGTTATCTCCTTCAATTCCCTGAGAATATGAAGAACCTTTTCATTTTGCAAATTCTGCTCTTCCATAATCCCTGCCATGGAACTTTCCTGTTCCCCAACCTTCTGTACCTTCTGTTCCATGAGCAAAAACTTCTCAAGCGCATCCTCCGTGAGATGGGTAATGGTATCAATGGAGTTTTTTATCTTTTCTATCATGTGTGCCACGGTTTTGGCCTTTTCTCCCGTGGACTGGGCAAGCCGTTTTACCTTATCAGCCACGACGGCAAATCCCTTCCCGGCTGCTCCTGTGTGAGCCGCCTCAAGGGCCGCATTGATGGCTAACATATTGGTTTCCGTAGCAATATCCTGAATAACCTGACTCACCTCTAAAAGATGCTCAGACTGCCGGGACACTTCTTTAACCTCTCCCATGATATGAGAAAGGGCTGTCTTGCCTGTTGTGGAAGATTCTTTCAATTTTTCCATATCATGACGATTGTTTCTGAGTGTCTCATTTATCTCGGCTATACCATGCAAAACCCCAGCAATAGCCTGAACCGACGTTTGAACCACTGTGGCCTGTTTTTCGATAAGTTCATCCAGAACCTCGATCTTTTCCGTTATATGATGAATGGCCTCGCCTGTCGCCGTGATACTGGTGCTTTGCGTGAGAATATGCTGTTTAATATTGAGAATACTTTTCACAATGGTATCCGTTCGCTTGACCGTCTCTTTCATTTGAAGAGCAAGCCCCTCCCCCACCTCTTGAAGTAAACGTGCCTGCTTTTTGATAAGCCCGATCATATGTCTGGCACTTTTCAGAAAAAAATCATACGCCCGGAAAAGCTCCCCTATCTCATCATGACGTTTGGCAAATCTTTCATTCACCGAAAAAGAAAAATCTCCCTCAGAAAGTTTCTGAATATTCCCCATCAGGACATTGATGGGTTTCACAATATCCTTGAAAAGAAGAATCATCGCAGGAATAAGGAGCAGAGAAGAGATAAAAAGAATCACCATCATCCGTATCCATAAACCAGACAAATAGCTCTGGACTGTTTTCAAAGAGATGTCCAGTCCCACAATACCATCCTGTTTCCCATCTGAAGTGAGAATCGGGGCATACGCCGAAAGAAAGGTCCCCCATTCATCCACAGAAAACTCCTCCTCCACCACCGCTGTAGGAATAGAAGTAGTCGCTTCCACAAGAAGAGGCGTGGTTTCTTCATACACATCCCCAAGCTTCGCCCCATCCTCCAGATAGCCGTCTGCATCCACAACAAACCTTATCGTTTTGTCCTCATACTGACGCATCGTATAAATGTACATGACATCAGCACAATCCTTTCGAATCTCCTGCAAAAGAGTGACTAAATGAGACCCTTGCACGGATGTTTTCTTTGCCTGTCTGGGTCAGGGGCTACGCCCCTGAAACCCCGATTTTTCTGTTTACAAGGGCCGATTTGTCTTTTTTATTCAAAAAAATCGGTTTATTTATTACGGCAAGGAACATTTTGATACTAATTTTTGTTTCTTTACTACTTTTTAGAGACCTTTGCACATTCGTGCAAAGGTCTCTAAATGTGAATACGCCGGGGTCTTCATATCTTCTTCTGTCCGGAGTAACGCATGCACATCCCCCGGAATCCTTGCCGCGGCCAAAGAGGCATAATCTCTGAGTCTTGTGCGTATGCCCTCAAAGAGGGTTTTCCTGACATCAAAGAAAACCAAAAGGGCAAATACCACCATAATAAGCAGAGTGAACACAATTAAAATGAGCGAAAGGCGCGTACCTATTTTCTTCAAACCACCCCCACGAAATGGGGCCTCTTTCAAACAAACACCGGGGACTTAAAAATGTATCGGTATATTCTTTTCTTTTCTTCAATGTTTGAAAAAATTTTCAGCCTGCTTTACAATAGCCATATTCTATTTTGCTATAAGGAGAAAGCGGTGGCACTTATTGTCCAGAAGTTTGGAGGAACGTCCGTTGGCGACATCGAACGCATCAAAAACGTAGCCAAGAAAGTCAAGGCAACACGAGATGCCGGGCATGAGGTGGTGGTCGTGGTTTCGGCCATGAGCGGCAATACCGATTACCTCATCAATCTGGGAAAACAAATCACTCCCAATCCGAACAAACGAGAAATGGACATGCTCGTCTCCACGGGAGAACAGATTTCCATCGCGCTGTTAGCTATTGCTCTCAATGATATTGGTGCCAAAGCGATTTCCTTCAATGCCCTTCAGGTAGGTATCAGAACCACCTCTGATTATACCAAAGCCAAGATCCTTGATATTGATACCTCTCGCATTCGCAAAGCCTTAGACGAAGGGTATATCGTGGTTTTGGCTGGATTTCAGGGCGTGGATGAAAACTTCAATATTACCACCCTTGGACGTGGGGGATCTGACACCACGGCTGTTGCTGTAGCCGCTGCCCTCAAGGCGGATCGTTGTGATATCTATACCGATGTCGATGGTGTCTATTCGGCTGACCCACGTATCGTTCCTCAGGCTAAAAAATACGACGTAATCACTTTCGATGAGATGCTTGAACTGGCTTCTCTTGGAGCCAAGGTTCTTCACGACCGTTCCGTGATGTTTGCCATGAAGTACAATGTCCCTCTGCGGGTTCTTTCTACCTTCGTAGAGAACGAAGGAACACTTATAGTCAAGGAGTATAAGGGTATGGAAAACATGGTTGTTTCCGGCATTGCCAAAAAAACCGATGAGGTTCGCATCAGTATTGTCGGAGTTCCTGACAAACCCGGTATAGCTGCCAGAATCTTTCAGCGTTTGGCCGACAACAAAATCAATGTCAATATGATTGTTCAATCGGTAGGACACGATGGGAAAAGTGAGATCGCTTTCACCATTTTGGCCACCGATCTCAACGATGCCAAAGAGGTGATGAAAGAAGTCCAGAAAGAGATTGGGGCTTCTAACGTCGAATACGATGATAACATCGGCATTGTCTCTGTGGTAGGCATCGGGATGAAGACCACCTTTGGAGTGGCGGCTGCGGTCTTTGAGGAACTGGCCAAAAACAACATCAACATCGAGATGATCTCTACCTCAGAAATCAAGATCTCCGTGGTCATTCGCAAAGACTTAGTGGAAAAGGCTGTTCAGGTACTCCACGCCCGTTTTATTGGCTAACGAAGGAGGGCCAAAAGTACCTCTACCGGTTTCGGAACAAGTCCAGAGAGGGGAACTCCTTCTTTCCATGCCTGTCGAAGGGTGGATGAAGCCACGTCCTCCTCAAAAGAGGGAAGCCTCACAAAGGGCAAGGGAGGAAGTTCCCCTCCCCCGGGACGTGTGGCCACACACACCGTAGCAAGCCTCAAAATTTCCGTGTACTCCCTCCAGGTCTCAAAGGCCATAGCCTGATCCTGCCCTATCAAAAGAAACACTCTGTCCTCTGGGAAAGAGGTGTGGTAGATTCGCAGGGTATCAATCGTATAGGAAAGCCCCTCTCTTTCTTTTTCTGCTTCCCAGAGCCTCCAGCCTTCCCTTGGATGATAATACTCTTGATAACAGGAAAAAAAAGCTTCAAGATTCTTTTCCTTCAAAAAAGAAATCCCTTCTACCCTCTTTTTCATCTCTAACGGACTTTCCAAGCAAAACGCCACAGAGGCCAAAAGAACCCTCACCTCATATCCCCATATTTCTTCAAGGGGTTTATGGGGTGGAAGTTTGGTGGGTACAAAAAGGATCTCATCTAACTTCAAAAACTCATAGGCTGTTTCAACAAGCCTCACATGCCCCCGATGGGGAGGATTGAAGGCACTCCCAAAGAGCCCAACCCTTCTCATACTCCCGCCTGAGAGCCATACTGAGCCAAAAACCTCTCCACCTCCTCTCGAAAAGGAAGAGCCGGAATAGCCCCGCGCCTGGAGACGGTGAGCGCCGCTACCGCTGAAGCAAACCGTAGATGGTCAAGCATCCTCTCATTCGAAAGAGAAAACACATCCGATTCCTGAAGAAGCCTAAAAAGAAATCCCCCCACAAAAGCATCACCGGCACCCGTGGTATCCACCACCTGAACCTGATAACTCCCTGTAGAAAGCATGGCTCCTTTGTAAAGACATACCACTCCTTCCCCCCCACGGGTAATCATAACAAGGGGAAGACGAAGGTTTTTTGCCCAGGTAAGTCCCCTCTGAAAGTCTGAAGCCCCGGAGAGAAAGAACAACTCCTCTTCAGAGAGTTTGAGAATATCCACCCTCTTCAAAACAGCAAGAATGGTTTTTCTTGCTTGCTCAAGATTTTTCCACAGCGAAGGACGAAGATTGGGATCAAAGGAGAGGAGTTTACCCTGTTTCTTTGCATAGGAGAGAGCTCTAGTAGTAATTTTTCTGGTAAAAGAGGTGGTCATAGAAAGAGAGCCAAAGTGAAAAAGACGACACGAGTCAATGAGCGCTTTTTCTGATCTTCCCCAGGGAAGAAAAAGATCAGCCCCCGGAGAACGATAGAAGCTAAAACTTCTCTCCCCCCGATTATCGAGATGAACAAAGGCAAGCGTCGTAGGTGCCGAGGAAGTCATCTTTACACATCCTGTATCCACCTGATTGGTTTCAAGGGTACGGCGTAAAAGATCCCCAAAAAAATCCTTCCCCACACTTCCGATGAACCCGGCCTTTCCTCCAAGACGGGAAATAGCCACTGCCACATTAGCCGGGGCACCCCCGGGGTTTGGTTCATAGAGTGTCCCCACCGGTCCCTGGTGAGGGGTCATATCGACGAGAATTTCTCCCAGACAAACCACATCAGGCATATTTATACTCCTTCTTTTCTTCCTCGATGCATCACCCCAAGCATCTCCCTCACCGCCTGTTCCATTCCCACAAAAAGGGCACGGGCAACAATGGCATGCCCGATATTCAAGGTATGAAGTTCGGGGATAGAGGCTATAGGAAAGGTATTCTCATAATTCAGCCCATGTCCCGCATTCACCTGAAGCCCAAGCAAAGCCGCTCGTTTTGCCCCCTCACAGAGCCTTTGATATTCCTTCTCCCTTGTCTCCCCCCTGGCCTCGGCATAACGCCCTGTATGAAGTTCCACCATATCCGTTCCTGTGGCTAAAGAAGCCTCAATCTGAATCGGATCAGGATCAATAAAAAGGCTGGTTTTTATACCCTTCTCATGGAACCTCTCCACCACTTCCCTGATTTTTTCTTTCTGAGAGACCACATCCAGCCCACCCTCCGTAGTCAGTTCCGCCCGCCTCTCAGGAACAAGACAGACCTCATCCGGCCTCACCTCAAGGGCTATCCGGATAATCTCTTCACTCAGGGCAAGCTCGAGATTGAGCCTCGTCGTGATGGTATCCCTCAGCCTCCGAACATCATCCTCCTGAATATGACGCCTATCCTCCCGAAGATGGACGGTAATTCCATGTGCTCCGGCCTTTTCTACTAAGGGAGCAATCTCCACAGGATCAGGATAGGAAGCAAGACGAACCTGTCTGAGAGTAGCCACATGATCAATATTCACACCAAGAAAAAGCATCACAGCCTCCAGAAAGTCAAAGTCATATTATTATAACCAGAGAGGGGAAGGGTGTCAACTTCTCCACCTTGAGGAAACTCACCCAGAGAAAACATTTCCCCAGAAACAGTTCCTTCCCCCTTCATAAATTCATCATTTTTTCACCAAAAATTCATAGTATGAGACCCTTGCAGGGGTGTTTTCTCCCCCTCTCTGGGTCAGGGGCCACGCCCCTGAAACCCCGTTTTTTCTGTTTACAAAGGTTTATTTATCTTTTTTTATCCAAAAAATAGGCTTGTTTATTATGGAAAGGAATATTTTTATACTATTTTTGCTTTTTTATTACTCTCTTGAGACCTTTGCACATTCGTGCAAAGGTCTCAATATTTTCATATTTCTCTTTTATAATAGAGTTCCCAAGGAGGCAAAATATGATTCGTGTTCTTTTTGTCTGTGTCCACAACGCGGCACGAAGCCAGATGGCAGAGGCTTTTCTCAATCACTGGGGAGCAGGGCACTTCATCGCTGAGAGTGGAGGCATTACCCCAGGAACGCTAAACCCTTTGGCGGTTCAGGTTATGGCAGAAAAAGGCATAGATATCTCCCAGCAACGCCCCAAGGGTGTGTTTGACCTTTACAAAGAGGGCCGCAAATACGACTATGTGATTACCGTCTGTGAGAAGGAAGCCGCTGAGAGATGTCCGATCTTTCCGGGAAGAAACATCCGCATAGAGTGGAGTTTCCCCAACCCTGCCAACCTGACAGGAACAGAGGAAGAAAATCTTGCCAAAATGCGAGAGATACGTGATGATATTGAACGGCACGTGCTTGCCTTCATCAAAAGCGAGGGTTTTTCTCCATCACTATCGTAAAATCGTTGATAAGATAATCATCCACGAGAATTATCCGGTAGGGATATCTCTCTTGAAGAAAAGAAAGCACCTCCTCAGGATCATAGTAGAGGTAAGGCTCCTCACGACAATGAGAGCGACAATGCAGAGCATTAAAGACAATGGTGCTTTTCGCCCACTGGCTCATCTTTTCTACCGCTTCATAGAGAAAGCTTTTCCCCTTTCCTGTATCAAGATTAAAAATGCCTGAAGCATACACGACATCAAAAGCCTCAGGTGAGAAAAAGTCCTTTTCAAACGGATTACCACAGAGAAACCTGCCTTCCGGAGAATACTGCTTAGCTAAAGCAATCATTTCCGGCAAAACATCGATCCCCGTATATTCACATGAAATCCCCTGCTCCTGCAAAAAACGATAGAGACTCCCCACCCCACAACCCACATCCAGAAGAGATTTCCCTCCAGGATCCACACGCGAGACAAGCACCTCAAAGCGTTTTCGATGAGAGTAACCATCTTCCCAATCTAACTTGGCGTATTCCTCCTTCGCCGAAAGCAAGGGAAGATAATGTTCTCGCAGTGTTCGAAAAAACATCCCCTCATCGTCTCCTTATCATAAGCCTACTTCTCTGATAAAGCCGAGATCTTTTCCGCTAACTGTTTTTCAAGTGGAGAAAGCACCGAAAGATTTTCTATCCAGTAGCGAAGGACCCGAAGTTCCAGTGAAGATATCTCCCAGCTTTTGGGACGCTGCCTGACCATTTCCAGGACTCGCTCTTCTTCTCCCACTGTCATCCGTCCATCACCCCATCGTCCCCCTACCAGCACCTTGTCCGCCCATGTGGAGAGAATATCCCACTCCTGAGAGGAAAGAACCAGCTTCATACGCCCTCCTTTCTCTTTCTGATTTTGTCCTAAAGCAGAAGGAGAAAATCCCCCTACGCTATCCCAAGAGAGCGATGCTTTTCCAGAATGGTATCCGCCAGTTTGTCAATGAGAACAAAATCCCCCTCCTTGGGGAACCCCTTTACCATCACCGGTTCCAGAAGCTCAGGTTTGTAGTTAGTTATCGAAGACTGAATATGGTCAAGCATTTTGGATCCCCAACCATAAGAAGCAAGAACCCCCACGTGTTTAATACCAGGCCGCATAAGATTCAGGAAATAGAGAATATACGCCATCGCTGGATGCATCCCTCCAAGCACAGCACTCACCCCCACCACCACCGTTGGGGCATCAATGAGTTCCATGGCCAATTGACCCACATCCACATGAGAAAGATGAAATGGCACCGCCTCTATTCCCCTGTCAATCAGGCGATCAATGAGATAATTGACCATCACCTCGGTACTCCCATGCATGGAGATAAAGGGTATGATCACCTTATTTCGCATCACTCCTGATGTCCAGTCTCGATAGAGAGAGAGAATAACCTCCGGCTTATCATACACAGGCCCATGAGTAGGCGCAATCAAAGAAGGCCCAAGACTGAGAATCTTCTCAAAACCACTCGCAATGTTCTGCCTGAAGGGATACATGATCTCGGCAAAATACCGTTTCGCTCCATCGTAGAGAGCCTCATCATGGGCAGACGCAAAAAGTTCACTGGAAGCATAATGAGAACCAAAAAGATCGCCAGAGAAAAGGATTTTTTTCTCCCTCAGAAAGGTAAACATAGTCTCTGGCCAGTGCACCCATGGAAAAAGAATAAACTCAAGTGTCCAGTTGCCCAGAGAAAGGGTGGCCCTATCCTCAATAACAAGAAACCTCTCCTCAGGCAAAAGAAGAAGATCCTGAAGCATCGGTTTTGCTTTGGCATTGGTAACCAGTTTTGCCTCAGGGAAAATCTCAAGAATCTTGGGAAGACTGCCAGAGTGATCCTGTTCAGCATGATTTGAGATCACATAGTCCAGTTTTTTCACCCCAAGACGATTGAGATTCCCAAGAAGGACATGCATCATCTTGGGTTCAATGGTATCAATAAGCGCATTCTTTTCGCTTCCCTGAACGTAATAACAATTGTAGGTAGTCCCCTCATGCAAAGGGGTGAGTTCATCAAAAGATGTCCTGTGCCAGTCAATACCCCCTACCGCATAAATTCCATCCATGATCTTTCTGAGAGACATAAGGCTTCTCCTTTCAAATCAAAATAAAAACGAAAAGTCCACAGGATAACCCTCTGGACTTTTCCGGGCTTACATCTTGCTAAATTGGTCCTTGCCTACCCCACAGACAGGACATACCCATGTGTCCGGGAGAGACTCAAAGGGGGTGCCGGCAGCCACGCCACCATCGGGATCACCAATGGCAGGGTCATAGATGTACCCACACACATTACAGACATATTTTGCCATACTGGCCTCCTGAGAAAGAATCGTTTTTTTCTCCGGGGAAATATAGGTAGGGGCATTCTTGGCTGTTTTGCCCTTCTTCACCTCTCGATAGTATGTGTAGGTCAGGGGAATCCCCTCCGCCAACCTTTCAGCAGAAAGTAGTTTGCCTATAAAGATGGTATGTGTATCCACATCCACCGTTTTGAACACCTGACACGTCAGATAGGAAAGGGCATAACTTTTCACCACAGGAATACCCTCGGGGGAGCGAAGAATAGCCACGGTTTCGTCTATCTTGTCCGTTTGCCTCCCGGAACGAAATCCAAACCGTCCCAAAAACTCAAAAGGAGCCCCCTCATCAAGGATACTTACCCCAAAGTATCCACTTTTCGCAATATACTCATGGGTGAGATTGAGTTTATTCAGAATAACCTGAAAGGTAGGTGGCTCAGAATTGACCTGACAAAGGGTATTGATAAGACAACCATTCACCCTTCCCTCCACCTCAGCGGTCACAATATACAGGCCATAGGAAACCTGAAAAAGCACGTCAAGAGAAACGGCCATATCCTACCTCTTTTCTGTGTTTTTTATATTCTAATCAAAAACCCAACCTTTGTCAAGAAAACCAGAGCCTCGCCGCCACAAACCCAAGAAAAAGAGCAAACAACCGCCTGAGAAGATGTGGGTCTATACTCAGAGCTATTTTTGCGCCAAGCCAAGCCCCTACAACAAAGAATACGGCAATCACAATCCCCAGCGGGATATTGACCATTCCCTGACGATAGTATTCTAAAAAAGCCAAAATCCCTATAGGGGGAAGCATAAGCATCAGCGTCGTTCCCTGAGCAAGCTTCTGATCAAAACCCAACAGAAAAACCAGCGCAGGAATAATCACTATAGCCCCCCCAATACCCAAAAGCCCACTGAGTATCCCTGCCACTATGCCAATGATACCACCAAGGATCATCATGGGAATACCACCAGTTGAAGAAGATACAGAACATAAAAGCCAACAAAAACCGCCCCGCTCTTTCTTGAGATTTTTCCCCGACCAAAAAGAACAAGCACCCAGCACAGAAGGGATACCCCAAGGTTTACCCACAGATCTCTCTGGATACCACTGGAAATACCTAAAGGACGAATAAGGGCTGAAATACCAAGGATAAAAAAGACATTGAAGATATTGCTTCCAAGGACATTGCCCACCGCAATATCAGACGACCCTTTTTTCGCCGCCATGATGGATGTGACCATCTCAGGAAGACTTGTCCCCACCGCCACGATAGTAAGGGCAATAATACGCTCAGGAACCCCTATCCAGCGGGCCGTAGAGACGGCTCCATCCACCGTAAGCTTCCCTCCTATGATAAGAAGACCAAGACCAACAAAAAAGAGAAGAATCCCTACAGGGAGACTATAGGTTTTGATGTCCTCTTCGCCCTCAAAACCCTCTTTGACGGCCAAGAAGCCATTGTAAATCAAAAAGATCACAAAAAAGAGAAGAAGGACAATCCCTTCGCTTCGACTGAGTTCTACAATCCCTCTTCCATCAATCCAGCTATCCCCCGCTAAAACAATGAGAAGAAAAGCAGACAGAATCACCAGTGGAATCTCAAAGGCTGTTGTGGTCTTCTTGATCAGAAGATCACGAAAGAAAAGACTCGCCCCTAAAATAAGGGCAATATTGGCAATATTTGAGCCAACAATATTACCCAAAGCAATATCCCCTTTGCCCTGAATGGCCGCAAAGATATTGACCAGAAGTTCAGGAGCCGATGTCCCAAAAGCCACTAACGTAAGCCCTATCACAATTTCAGGCACATTGAGGCGTTTGGCAATAGACACGCTACCTTCAACCAACCAGTCGCCTCCTTTGATCAGGGCAAAAAGACCTAACACCAGTACAAAAATCCCTAACATGGAGTCGTCTCCTCCTTAATATAAAAACTCGTTTATTCCTTCTTTTTCGCAGAAAAGAAAAGAGACTGAATCAAAAGCTTTCCTCCCCACAAAATAAGCAGAACCCCTCCCAGAATCTGAAGAGGAAGTCCTGGAATCAAAAAATACGCCCCAATCAAAGCGGCAATCAAAGTCTCCCAGAGTTTGTTTGTCTCTAAGGTAACACAAAATTCAGCTAAAAAACTCACCGCAGCCGCTATGATGAAATGCGGCCAGAGACGTTCCATCGTTTCCCAACCCATGAAATTCAAAACAAGGAAAAAAACCACAAGATAGGTTAAATAGGTAACCCAGAAAATAACCTTGGCAAGATCTTTTCGGTTCTGAACCCCAAGAAGCATACTCACCACAGGGAGAAGAAGAAAGAGTGGCCAGAGTGAAAACCCGGACAACCCTGGAATCCAGGAACCTAAAAGAAACGCCACCCCCATCAAAACTAAAAGAACCCCCAAAACCACCGCCACAAAAGAACTATTCTTACGCATATTACCTCCTACCAGCGGAAACCAACACCCAAGAGAATACCCACACCGGAGAGATTAATCTTCTCCTTCACGGTGTATTCTCCAAGAGGGGTGTTTCTGGACACACTGGCTATATCAAGACACAAACCCACAATCGCCTGTGATTTCTCCCCCAGCGGAAGAATAGCCCCAGGCACAATCTGGAAACTCAAAAAATCACCCGCATAGAAATAGAGATTTCTATCCGCTAAACGGGTATAAAAATTCCACAGAAGAGAATACCCTACATCAAACTCTGTAAAAAAACGAACCGGTTCCCATACCACCCATGGCCAGGTAATACGAAGACCAACAAGCGCCTTCACAAGATGGGCTTGAACATCACTCTCCAGGACCGTGGTAGATACCCCGCTGGAAGTAATATTACTGAGAGTTTCCTGGCGACTGGCATAGCCATAATCAAGCCCCCCATGCAAAGAAAGGGCTCTGTCTATCATATAGCCATAGACTCCCTTGAAGCGAATACTCGGCCCTATATCCCAGGGCCAACCAAAGCCTATGGATATTTCAAAATATGACGTGTCATACCCACTTCCCGAAAAGGCATTTGTCTGGGCAAAACCCAGCGAAAAAGCCATCATCATAAAAAGGAAAAGCATTTTTTTCATACACAACCTCCTTTGGAGTCATCTCTCCGTTTCCTGTTTATTGTAGCCACAAGAGAGCAAAAATTCAAGTTTTCGGGCTGTTGCCTTTTGTACCATCAGGGGCTATCATCCTGTTTCAACCGCCCACCTGGATAGAACCTAGGGGGCTCCCCGCCCCTGCACCGGCTCAAGAAAAGCCCTGTCCTCGTCGCATGCTACGCATGCGCCTCGGACGGATGGTGGGCCGCTTTTGCGGGCCATGGGGGACGTTTCTCCTGGGAGGGCAAGTCCTTCCTCCGTGGGCGACCTCCACTCGTCCTCCTGACATCGGAAGAAGAACGCCCACCTTGCTTCGCCGATTCCCCGCCAAAGCGGGGTCCCCGCGGCTTCGCTTCGGTGGGCTTTTGGGGAAAAGCAACAAAAGATGTCGCCACGGACACCTCCTGTGTCCTCCCGTCGAAAGGACTTTCCCGTCGGAAACCAAAGGGCCCTTTTCATAACCGCAAAAGCGGCCCGGTGAGCCTCCTGAGCGAAGTCGAAGTGGGGTACAGAAAAAAAAAGGGGGGGGTAAAAAAAGAACGGGCCTCCTTCTCCAGGGAGGGCCTTCTCCCACCAGGTCCGCGGGGCACGTGTTCCCCTGGTGGCTTCTGTTAGAAAGCACCGCAGACAGGGGCGGAAAAGAGGCTATGGCGATGTTTCAGCTAAACACCTCATTGGTTAAACGTTTAACCTCTCTCTATCCACCCCCCCACGCCTCTTGCTATTCCCATGTCTCACCAACACCCCTGCTCTCCACTTCTCTCAAACAAAAGACCTGTAAAACCCCACAGGACATACAAATACACCCACCTAACAGAACAAAAACCAGCGTCCATATCCTTACTTTCTTCATGGCATCTCTCCTTTTTCAATAAATTCATTATCATTCCCCCGCAGGATGTCCTGCGGGGGAATGCTTCCTATTTCTCTAAACTAAACTTCCATGCTTGGTTTACAACCTTGAGTTCCTTCGTTTCTGGAATATCTCTGTACAGCATCTCCATATCCTCTTTCATCGTATCACTGGAAGTAAGGGTATAACTAATCCAGTCATACCCATCCCTTGTGAAACCTTCCTGGAGAAAAAGAGTATAGCCAAGGTAAGTAACTGTATTCTCCTTCACTTCAAACATATGTCCAACAGGATATGACTTCGCCCCACTATCTCCACCACTCACGCCCCATTCTTTTATCGCATATTTTCCCGGCTTGACCCGATAAAAATAGTAGCCTTTCTGTGCCGAGGTCGCTCCAATCGAAAAGGGCTTCTCCCCATTTGCTTCAAGTGGTTCAATCTGCAAATTCATCATCAGGTTGAAGCTTACCCCCTTCCGAACCAGTTCTCTTGTCCCATAAAGATAACCCCATGGACCACCTGGTTCCCCTTTGAGATACGCTTCTCTCGTGAGACTTTGTTTGCAACCACTCACGGACAACACCATAGACACCACAAAACCCAACAACCACAGAACCTTCTTCATCTTTTTCCTCCTTATTTATAAAAATTGGTTCTGATTTTCTCAATACCCGCACTCATGTTCATCAGGATCCTCTCAATCCGTCGTTGGCCTCCTTTCTCATGCCGGAGCCTATAACCTCCCCTCCACCTCTATCTCCCCAAAAGTCTCCTCATACTCCCTCACACGCTCACCAAGTGCAAACAAAAACAGCTTCGCATTCCGGGGAGAAAGGGCTACACGACTGAAGATCTCTATCCCAAAAACAAGGTTTCTCACGAGCCAGTCTCTTGTCCATCTCTATCCTTCTTTGTTTTCTTCCTCTTTTTCCTTTTTTCTTCCTCTTCCCGTTTTCTTCTTCTCTCTTCTATCAATCTTTCTATATCTTCATCAGTAAACCCACGGGAATAAAAATAATTCTTAATACTTTGCCGGAAAGCTTCATTCTTTTCATAAAACATCTTCATAAGTTCAACGTGAGTATACTTTTCATACTTTTTTGCCACAGGATGATCCCCCCCAGGACTAATCCCTTCGCCATAACTTCCCATACGAGGCGTGTAAATGCGATATATCTCTACCAGTTTATCAAGACAATCCCCACCAGCCTCATAAATGGAAAGAAGTTCTTTATATTCCTCAACATGATGCCAGTACACACTTCCACAATCTTTTACAAAATCAATGAGTTCCTGATAATTATCAAGAATCTCCTGAACGCTTTTCGGATAAAGAATCATTTTAGCTCTACCTCCTTAATCAATTTAAAAATCTTCGACGTGTCAATATCTTCCGGTACATAAATCTGATACCCTTTGCCATTCTTTACCTTTCCATAGTAGAATGTAGCATCTTCCACCAGTTCATATTTTCTTAACACAACAAGAGGGTTTTTCCATTCCTTAAGGTAATACAGAGAATCCACCCCCTCTCTGGTTTTTGCTTCCCTTGTTCCCAGCCAGTTACCCGGTTTCCATGGCTCATTCATGTCCACATCCGAGGGACTTCTATAAAACATCTTCCCCTTCTTGAATGTTCTTATCTGTATATTTTCAAACGCTTCTGCATATTTTTCCTCTAAAGGCGGCAGGACATCCCTGACATATTTGCCCTTCTCCCCCACCGTCTCGACCACTTCCGTGGTCGCCTTCACGGTGGCTTTGCCGGCCAGTTTCACAAGACCAGTGCTCACCACCGGCAAAAGACAGGCCACCACCATCACAGGTATCATCCACTTCGGGACGACCTTGCCCCACTTGTCCTTCCCCGTCGTCGCCGCAAGTGTCGTGTCTATGGCGTCATTCACCTCTCCCGCTACAGGGATAAAACCAACTCCTGTGTCAAAGGCTATCGGCATGACCTCCTTCTGAAGGAATCGATTAATACCTGCCAGTCTTTGCGTCTCAGGAGTGCCATATATCCAGTTCGATGGTCTCACTCCCCATCCTGTGAGTGGAATTGTCACCGCCTTGGCGTCCCATTCTTCTCTTCTCTCAGCCACCTGCCTTTGTTTCATCTCCCATTTCAAGCCAATCAGCCGGCTCACCAGCTTCTCCTCCGTCGTGGCCTCCCTCTTCGCCCAGTCGGGGATGGTCTCGGGGTCAAGATTGATCCCCTCACCAACCTCTATATAATTCTCCCTCCCGCGTAGATGCGGGTTCATCTCTAAGAGCTTCTTCAGGGGTATCCCCGTCTTCTGGGATATCTTCACAAGCGTATCCCCCTTCTCCACCGTATACACCTTCGCCTCAGAAGAAACCTCTTTTTGTTTACTCGCCTCCCTCTCCTCAATCATCCTCGGCCGGGCCTCTCTTCTTCCCTCCTCACGATTCAGCACCTCCCCGGCTATCAGTCCAACCCTCCTCTGAAGCTCATCAAACCCTTCCATCTCTTTCATCGTCCTCTCCACAGCCTCCTGAAATCGCTTCATCGCTTCCTCGTCCCCCCTCTCAATCCCAGCCATCGCCCTATCAAGCCTGTCCTCTATCGCTATCTCCCACCTCACCTCATCCTTGAAATAATCAAGCCCATGGGAAAAATTTGGATCACTCGCCTTCGCTTCCTCATACAGCCTCCTCGCCTTCTCCATCTTCCTCTCATAATCCGCCTGATTCACCGCCTTCTGCCCATAATCGCTAATAGGCTTCTTCCCCCCTTCCTTCGCCCACTCCTTGCGCGCTATCTCCCACGCCCGGTTATATACATCACTATTCACATGCCTCTTCGGTGGTTTCGGCTTCGCCGTATCCCCCTCCTTCTTCCCTCCCGTTAAACCCTCCACCACCTTCTTCGCCTCCTGCCCTACATACGCCGCTATCTTGCTCGCCGTATCCACAACCGAATTCACCGCTCCCGCAATCGCATTCCCTACCGCATTCACCGCCTTCGAAACACCTTCCGCTATCGAAGACAAAATACCCTTCTTCTCCGATGATGAAGATGAACTCGTCGAACTCCCGGAAACAGAACTCTTCTCACTACTCGACGATGATTTGGAGGGTGTGTCTTCTTTCTTGCTCCCTCGCCCTTCTATGTCCTCCCCCTCCTGCTCCATCTCAAGCGCCTCCCTCACATCCTCAGGCGCAAGTTCCCCAAGCCTCTCCTCCACCAGTTTCAGCGCCTCTTCTACCCTCCCTATCTCTTCCTCTATCTCCTTTTTCCGTCTCTCTATCTCCTCTCTCACCCGCTTCGCCTCCCCATACGCCTCCCTCGCCCTCTTCTCCTCTTCCTTCGCTACTGCAAGCTCCTTCTCAAGCCTCTCCCTCTCCTCCGAAGACAAGCCACCCTCTTCAAGCTTCCTCTCTATGTCCTCCCGTCTCCCCTTCGCTTCCTCATACGCCTCAAGTCGCCTCCCCTCCTCAAGTATCGCCTCCTCCCACTTCGCCGTTACCTCCTCCCTCTCCCTCTCAAGTTCCCTCTTCCGACCCACAAGCTCCCTCTCCCGCCTCGTTAGCCTCCCCCTCTCCTCACTCCGTCTCTTCCTCTTCTCCTCCTGCAACACCACAAGCACAAAACCCGCCATCGGATGCTGCTTACTGAACGGTAACCGGTTCTCCCACGGCATCGTGTCCCATGGATATCTCTTCTCATGCCACTGACGTACTCTCTCATCTAACCTCGTCTCCACTGTCCTCACTTCCCTCGCCGACGTTACCAGCGACCGAACCGCCGATACCACCTCCTGTATCGTCACCCCCTTCTCCATGTATTTCCTCACAAGATGGGGATCCTCTCGCCCCTCAAACCTCTTCGCTTCCGTGTACCCTATCGCCCCATAAACTCGCCCCTTCGCTGCACTCTCCGCCCGCCACACCGCAAGCGTTACCTGTGACTCCGCCATACGAAAAGAACGAGAGCCTTGCACGGGTGTTTTCTTCCCCTGTTTGGGTCAGGGGCTACGCCCCTGAAACCCCGCTTTTTCTGTTCACAAGGGCTTATTTGTCTTTTTTTATGAAAAAAATAGGCTTGTTTATTATGGAAAGAAATATTTTTATACTACTTTTTGCTTTTTATCACTTTCTTGAGACCTTTGCACATTCGTGCAAAGGTCTCAGAACTATACACATCCTTCGCTTTCATCTCTGAAAGAAAACTCCGTCCCGGCAAAGAAAAAGATTTGACCATCGAATCTAAACGAAGATACTCCTGCCCATGCGCAAGAGTCCCGAGAAGACCGGCAAACGCCGCCCCTGCTACCACCTTCTTCACTTTCCGCTTCAGTGCGTCTTCATACCCATGGTACTTCATACCACACCTCCACTCAATTTTTATTCTTCAAACCTTTTTTCTCCTCCTACAATTATACCACCTCTCCCCCACCCTGTCAACTCTTCCCCGCTTCCCCCGTGAAATTTTTTCCCTTTCGCCCCCTATTTTACCATAGTCCCTCCTCCATGTCAATGGGCATTGGTCACAAGTTTGGGGGAAGAGATCTTTTTTCTTCAGAAGCAGAAGAAAAGGGTCTAAGCCCCACCATGAAACATTCCATTTGTGTAGGACCACAGAATGTACTCTCAATCATCCTCATCTTCGCTTCACCGCTGTCATCTTCTGAATGGTTTCGTCCATCCCTTTCGCCTTTTCATAAGGCGAGATCTTCACCTGCCCACCATCCCCAAGAGAGAAAGTCACAAACTGGAAATCGCTTTTTACCTGCAGGACCGCATTTTTTATTTTGACTTTGACACCGGGATAAACTGTCTTGCTCGCCGATATCTTGGCTTCAGAAGCAAGTCCCTCCAGATACTTCTGGATCTGTTCTATCTGGGTTTCTGTCTCCTGCAGAATATCCTTGAGTTCCTTTTGCTTGGCCACAAGATCATTATATATTTCTTCTTTATCAGGTGGCAGGGGACCACTGGCAAGAAGCATGGAATAATTAGTAAGCTGTTTATTGATATCAGGAAGTTGTTTTTTGATACTATCCCTCTGAGCAAGAAGAGTAGAAAGTTTGTCTTCGGCATCCGGATCAATGCCTACCTCAAGAATGGTTTCGGCATAGGCTTCGGTTCCAAGAAACTTGGCATTGATCTCCTGAAAGGCCCTCACACGCCCTCCCCCAATCTGAGAACGTCTCCCCCCCTGACAGAAGATTCGCTTTTTGCAGGAAACATCACTGTGCAGGATGGCCTCCGTCACCACAATATCCCCTTCCACACGGATATTGGCTCGCTCCACAAACTTGGCATACATATCCCCACCACAGACAATCTTGGCCTCATCCTTGCCCTGAATACCTTGTCTCACCACAAGATTCCCTTCGGCCGTGATATTGGCTTTTCCGACATTTCCTTTGATCTCCACATTGCCACCAGCATACACCTTGAAGGTATCATTGACATTGCCATACACCACCACATTGCCGGGAAAGTTGACATCTCCCGTACTTGGGCCCACATCTCCCCTCACCTCATACACAGGTTCCACATGGATACGACCATTTTTGAAAACCACCTGCCCATTGATATCCGAGATGAGTTGCATACCATCAGGAGAGAGATGGTTGTTATTTCCTGGGAGAAGGGGAACATCCTTTCCATCTCTTGCAGGAAGCACACGACCTGTCACCGTCTTGCCAGGTTTACCCTTGGTTGGCGGCTCCTTGACAGCCAAGATCTGCCCTGCCACTACCGACTGCACAATATCAAGGTCATGGAAATCCACCGAACCATCCTCCTTGACCTTGACGGCCACCTTGTCCGTATCTGTCTTGAAGTGGTACTTGATCTCGGCATCCTTGCCATCTTCTGGATAGTCTCCTTCAGCGACAATAACCGGCACGTTATACAGTTCATTTTCAAAGGCCTGGGTAATAGCCTCCTCTTTAATTCCATAATACACCTTCTTGGCCTTGAGAAGATTGATCACCTCATCATTCTCAGGAAACCCTCCTCCTTTTTCCGGACGGGTAACCGTCATAAAGGCCTTCATCTCATCCGTAGAAACCTGAAGCGATATTTTGGCATCAGCCGGTGTTGGAGCACGATCCCCAATCTTGACCCATTGTCCAGACGCCTGTTGAACTGCCTTTCGCAACAAATTCTCATCATAGCCTGTAATCCCTTTGTTGGACAGAATAGCCTTGGCCACCTCAAAAGCCACTGGTTTCCCCTGACCCTTGGGAGGATCTACCTTGACCATCAGGCTATGCGTACGGGGAATAACACGAAACACCCCATCCTGGTTTGTCACAAACTCGGGTTCCTCTCCACCAGCCCCACTCAAAAGCTCCACACCAAGGGAGATAGACTTGGTCTTTTTCACCAACACCCGCATGGGTTTACGACCAATCCCGAGAAACCCACTCTTTCCCCTCTCCAATATTTCATACTCCAAATTGATAAGACTGGTATTCCATACCTTTGCCGCCTCTTTCAAAGCCTCCTCAATAGAGAAAGCCAAAACCTCCACCTCCTGGGGACCCTGATCGGCTGTTGTTTCCATCACCTGATCGTGTTCGAGAAGTTCTCTTAGCCTGTCCATACGCCCTCCCTATCTCTCTACCCGTCTTGCATGAGCCGGCGGAATACCCAGTATGCCTCGATACTTGGCTATGGTCCGACGGGATACTTTGATACCCTTGTTCTGAAGAATACTCATGATCTGCTCGTCACTCAGGGGATCGGTCTTGTCCTCCTGAGCAATAATGTTGGCTATCATGTCCTGGATACCCTTTGAAGAAACCTCCTCTTCTGTGGCCGTCCTCACTGAAGAAGAGAAAAACTGCTTGAGAGGAATGATCTTTCCACCCACCTGAATATACTTGTCTTTCACCACCCGACTCACGGTTGATTCGTGGATCTCCACTTCCTCAGCGATATCTCGAAGCCTGAGAGGCTTCTGATACTGTGGTCCTTTGGTAAAAAACTCCTTCTGATGAGAGAGAATCGCATGAATCACCTTGTAGACAATCTCTTTTCGGCTCTCAAGATTTTCAATCAGCTGTTTCGCACTTGAAAGATTACTCCGAAGAAATTTCTTGTCCTCTTTGGGAAGTTTTCCTTCTTCATAGAGAGAGATATAGTACTGATCAAGCCTGACCTCGGGAATATAGTACTCATTGAGACGAATAGCAATATCCTCTCCATTCACCTCCACAAAAGCCTCAGGGATAACCACCATGGCGGTTTCTCCCCATCCTGTCACAGGGGTAGGTTTGAGTTCAGAAAGATTTTTGACAGCCTCTTCCACCTCATCCAAAGAAACCCGAAAGCGTTTGGCTATCTGGCTATATTGCTTTTTTTCCAGAAGATCTGCTGTCTGTTGCAAGATTCTCACCTCGAGACTCTCTTTCCCAAACTGTTCCTCAGCCTGAAACAGAAGAAACTCAAGCACCCCCTGACTACCCAACCCCTCTGGATCAAGACGCATCAGTTTCTTTCTCACCTGCTCTACTTCTTCGACCGTGTATTCTGTCCCTTCAATCAGGCTTCTTATATCCTGCCTGAAAAAACCATGTTGATCCAAGGAAGTAAGAAGAAGAACACCAATAGCCTCCTCTTTCTCATTCCAGCCAAAAAAATGGATCTGTTCCAACACATGGTCAAGAAGACTTTGATGTTCCGTCTGATTTTCAAAAACAAAATCAGGGGCCGTGGGAAGAGACTGCCGCCTCACTACCCGTTTCTCAGGAGAAGGCAGAGGATTCTCCAGTCGAATAAGAGGATTCCTTTCCGCCTCCTCAAGAAGTTTTTCCCGCAGTTCGGGCAAAGGAAGCGTCAGTATCTCCATTTGCTGGACAAGGAGAGGGGTCAATATTTGCCTTTGGTCCTGAATAAGTTGCTGTTTCATCTTTTCCTCTACAAAAAGTATGCCATATTTTTTATTTTTTTGCAAGTCTATGAGAAACTTTTTCTTATGAGTGGACTTTGGCTTTTTTGCTGAAACATCGAAATAGCCACCAACCCATGGGAAAATCTTTTCTCCACCATGAAAAGCTTTTCTCTTCTGAGACCTTTGCACGAATGTGCAAAGGTCTCAAAAAAGTAATAAAAAACAAGCATTAGTATAAACATATTTCTTTTCGTAATAAACAAACCTATTTCTTCAGCAAAAAAGACAAATAAGCCCTTGTAAACAGAAAACGCGGGGTTTCAGGGGCGCAGCCCCTGACCCAGACAGGGGAAGAAAACACCCGTGCAAGGGTCTCCTTCTACTTTTTCACCAAAAATTCATCAAAAATTCATACCCACTTCAAAATCCTCTTCTATCATAACGGTAGAATCTTTTCTCAAAAGGAGGAAAAAGATGAAAAGACTCGTATGGCTTATTCTTCTTGTCAGTGGCTACCTGTGGGGATATACCCTTCCTGAACTCCCCGCCAAGGTCAGCCCGGTGAAGAATGTGATTATTCTCATCCCAGATGGTATGAGTATGGGTGGATATACCCTTGCTCGCTGGTATCGTGGTGGAAAGCCCCTTGCCATGGATGATATGGCTTGTGGCCTTGTTCGCACCTACAATTCAGACACCCCTATCGCTGATTCTGCTCCAGCTGGTACCGCGTACGCCTGCGGTGTCAAAACCGTGACCAAAAATATTGGTGTAATGCCTGCCAAAGCCGGTATGCCCGGTGTTCCTGCTATTGTCCCCGGCCAGGAAAACCGTCCTATCGCCAACGTCTTTGAGGCTGCCCGGTTGGCTGGAAAGGCTACAGGGCTTGTTTTCACCTGTGAGGCACCCCATGCTACCCCAGCTGACTACTCTGCCCACTCAACGGACAGAAAACTCTACGATGAGATCTTGGAGCAACAGGTGTATACCGGTCTTGATGTGGTTCTTGGTGGTGGCTGGCACTTCCTCTCTGCCAATGCCAGAAAGGACAAAGAAGACCTCCTCTCTGTAGTCCAGAAAAACTACTTCTATCTCACCAATCGCAAACAGCTTCTCTCCCTGACAGGCCAGAAAAAGGTATGGGGTATGTTTGCCCCCAAGGCTATGTCCTATGATATCGACAGAGACAAAGAAAACGAACCATCTCTTGCCGAGATGACAGCCAAGGCTATTGAGATCCTCTCCTCCAACCCCAAAGGCTTTGTCCTCATGGTTGAGGGAAGCAAGATTGACTGGGCTTCTCACGCCAATGATCCCGTAGGACTCATCCACGATATCCTCGCCTTTGATGACGCCGTCCGTGTAGCCAAAGAGTTTGCCCAGAAAAACAAAGACACCGTGGTAATAGTAATGACCGACCACGGGAATGGTGGCATCACCATCGGTAGCTATGATACCTCTGAAAACTATGACAAGGTTCCTCTCGATGATTTTCTCCAGTTCATCAGAGTGGCAAAACGCAGTGGAGAGGGGCTTGAGAAACTCCTGTCGGCTAAATCTACCCCTGATCAGATCCGCAATACGGTGGCTTTCTATTATGGTATCTTTGACCTCACCGACGATGAGGTGAAGGCCATCCAGAATGCCTACACCAACGCCTCTCCCAACCTCAACTCCGTCGTTGGAAAGATGATAAGTAAACGCTCCTACATTGGCTGGACCACTCACGGCCATACCGGTGAGGATGTGCCGCTTTTCATCTACTCTCCCAAGAAAGATCACCCCACTGGAACAATCGAGAACACCCAGATTGCTGTGCTCACAGCCGCCTATCTCGGGGTTGATCTCAAGAGCACCACAGAAAGGCTCTTCATCGAGGCTATCCCAGAATTCCAGAAGAAGGGGGCTACCGTCGAAACTGACACCACCGATGCTGAAAACCCTGTGCTTGTGGTCAAAAAAGGCACCACGGTGGTGAAGATCCCCGTCAACAAGAACATTGCCTTTGTGAACGACAAAGTGACCACTCTTCCTGGCGTGAGTGTGTACATCAACAAGAAGTGGTATGTGAGCAAGGATGCCATAGACCTTATCAAATAAAAAGACCCTCCTACTGAAAAACCAAAGCCCTCCCGGTATACCCTGCCGTGGAGGGCTGTTTTTTGAAAAAGAAAAACACTTGGGAGTGGATGAGAAAGTCTCCTCACAGAGATGATTGGAAGTCCACCCCTTCTCTGTCCGAAAAGAAAAAACGTTGGGGAGAAGAATCACATCTTTTCACTCGAGATATCAAAGAAACGCTCAAAGAAGCGCCGAAGTTTTTCCAAAACCAGTTCTCGCTTTTGCAATCGCTCTCCCCCCTTTGAAAAACGAGATATCGGGGGTAAAATCCTTGAAAAATCAGTGCCAATATCTGTGATAAAACCCGTTTTGAAGCTCTTTTCTATAAATTTGTAGGTTTCGTCGCGGTTGAGGTTTTCTTCCTGGATGATTCTGTCCAGTTCTTCTATTTTCTTTTGACCAACATACTTCTGCCATTCGTCGAAAATATCGGCTTCAGAAGAAAGCCCCACCGATTTCACAAAGTCGATGATGAGGTCTTTTTTGTTGCGCAGCCTCACACTGGCGTTGATGGTTTTTTCAATGTTGGTAAGCAAAAGTTCAACGTTTTTGGTATGTTCCTCATGATACTTTTTCACCAGCTCCAGAATATAATCAATATTGATCTCCACCTGCTTGATAAGTTCCATTTCAAAAACAAGGTCATCGTTGATGTACTCTTTCTCTGCGGCATCTGTTTTGCGAAACTCATGATAGAGATCAATATACACACTGTGATAGTCCTGGAAATCCCCTTCGCTCAAGATTTCGTTCCCTTTGAACTCATCAAAAGTAGAGAGAACATTCTGAAGTTTCAGAATCTGGCCATAGAGTTTGACAAATTCTTTTTTTGCCTCTTCACTCACAATGGGCCTGTTGACTGGAAACTCCTGCAGAAGCCTGTTGATAAGGTCTCTGTATCCAGGAACTTTCTTCTGGCCATCGTGGTAGCCCTCATAGTAGTCCCTGTAAGATCGAAGAAGCACTATTCCCCTGGCCTCTTTGTCCCCAAAAAGAGCAATAGCATCGTTGGTGGCTTTTTCAAGGTTTCGGAAACAGACAATATTCCCGTGGGTCTTCACACTATTCAGGATACGGTTCGTGCGTGAAAAGGCCTGCAAAAGCCCATGATAACGCAGATTTTTGTCCACCCAGAGGGTATTGAGTGTGGTGGCATCAAAACCTGTGAGAAACATATTCACCACAATCAGCAGATCCACCTCCCGGTTTTTGACCCGCATACTCACATCTTTGTAGTAGTTCTGAAACCTCTCCGAAGAGGTATCAAAGGCTGTCCCAAACATCGCATTGTAATCCTGGATGGCCTTTTCTAAAAAGTCGCGTGAACTCTGATCAAGCCCGCTGGTGTCCTCTGAATTTTCATCGATAACCCCATCCACCTCCTCTTCATTGACACCAAAACTGTAGATGAGGGCAATCTTGAGCCTTTTCTCCTCTGGCAATGAAGAGAGCTGTCTTTTGAACTCGGTATAGTACAATTTGGCCGCCTCGATGGAAGAAACGGCAAAAAGAGAATTAAAACCGGCAAGACGTCGTTCGTTGAGTTTATAGAAGGTATTTCGTTTGGTTTTCTGGTCAAAATGCTCAAGAATATAGCGAACAATATTCTGGATACGTTCTGGAGCCAGAAGAGCGGCCTCTCTGTTGATATCGTAGATCTCTTCATCCTGAATATCCTCTGCCTCCCGCATCGTAGACACATAATCCACCTTGAACGGCAGGACATTTTTGTCGGCAATCGCATCCACAATGCTATAGGTGTGCAGTCGCTCTCCAAAAGCCTGTTCGGTGGTTTTGATGCGCAGATCACCTCGAGAGGAAGCATTGACGGGAAAGATAGGCGTTCCCGTGAAACCAAAAAGGTGATAGTTTTTGAAAGCCCTGGTGATCAGGGCGTGCATGGTACCAAATTGTGAACGATGACATTCGTCAAAGATCAAAACCACATGACCATCAAAGATGCGATGTCCTTTGTTCTGTTTGATGAAACGCTCAAGCTTCTGGATGGTGGTAATGATAATACGGGCGTTGGGGTCTTCAAGTTGTTTCTTGAGAATAGCGGTACTGGTGTTGCTGTTGGCCGCTCCCTTCTCAAACCTGTCATACTCCCGCATGGTCTGATAATCGAGGTCCTTGCGATCCACCACAAAGAGCACCTTGTCCACATAAGGCAAACGACTCGCCAGTTGCGCTGTCTTGAAGCTGGTGAGGGTTTTCCCTGAACCGGTGGTGTGCCAGATATACCCTCCTGCTTCTATGGTTCCCAGTTTTTTGTAGTTGGTACTGACCTCGATTTTGCTCAAAATCCTCTCTGTGGCCACGATCTGATAGGGCCGCATGACAAGGAGTTGCCTGTCCACAGTAAACACACAATACCGGGTAAGGATACGAAGAAGCGTATGGCGGGCAAAAAAGGTCTTCGCAAAATCCATCAGGTCCATGATGGGTTTGTTGCTCGCATCCGCCCACCAGCTGGTAAACTCAAAACTATTGCTTGTGCGTGAGCCTTTTCTGGCGGCCTTTTCTGTCATCTCCCGGATATGTTCCCGGCGAGTGGTATTGCTGTAGTACTTGGTATGAGTCCCGTTGGAAATCACAAAGATCTGGACATATTCAAACAGCCCTGACCCTGCCCAGAAACTCTCCCGTTGATAGCGGTTGATTTGATTGAACGCCTCCTCAAGAGCCACCCCCCTGCGTTTCAGTTCAACATGGACAAGGGGCAATCCATTGACCAAAATGGTGACATCGTAGCGATTTTTCCGGTTTCCTTCTTCACTCGTGTACTGGTTGATGATCTGGACATGGTTTTCGTGAATATGATCTTTGCGAAGGAGATAGATATTTCTGGTTGTTCCATCATCTCTTTTCAATATCTTGATATAATCTTCCTGGATAGTGGCTGTTTTTTCAATGAGGCTATGGTTGGGGTTGGCTAACTCAGTTCTCAAGAATTGTTCCCATTCGTTGTCGGTAAACTGGAGACCATTCAATCTTTCCAGTTGCCTGCGGAGATTGGCGATCAAATCGGCTTCGGACTGGATAGGCACATACTCATACCCCTGCGATTTCAATTGCTCAATAAAAGCCCTCTCCAGTTCCGCTTCCGTTTGGTAGGCCCTGTGGGCCTGATATTCGGCTCGATATTCAGCCACCACCGTGCTTTCAGGGTTCTGAGAGACCAGATGGTAGTTTGTCATTCCTTTTCCTCCTCTGAAGAGGTGGGCGTCGGGGTGGTGTAATTATATCCTCCTCCACCCGCGGGTATTTTCTTAAACGTCAGGAGCTTATTCCTGTAATACTCATACTGCTTGCGACGGGCTTCAATTTCCGCAGGTAGGCCCTGCGATATGTCGTTCACCAGAGCATCGAATTTGTCCAAGATAGCCACAATCCTCTCCTGCTCAGAGAGCGGGGGGATGGGGATGGGGAGAGGGAAAACATCACTTGGATATACATGGGGTACACCTCCACCACTTTTCATTTTGTGTATTTTTTCTTGATTATTGAGAAGCCAATAATAACAAAATTTTGTTAATAAGTTGCCTCCGGAAGGTTTTACACTGAAAGCATCAGAAACAAAAATAGGTTGATTCCACCAGCTGACATAACCAGCATAGGCACCGGAGCCGGCTATCACAATTGTTTCACCTTCCCTATTACTGACATTATGATAATAGGCCGGGCTTCTTCCTCCAGCAATCACTGGAATATTCCCAGGAATTATATCGTCTTTAGTGATTGAATTACCCCTCTTTAATTCACATACCTCCCCTAACTTCTTCCACTCCACCTCTTTGCCGTTGAGGAGCCACCTGCCATTCACCTGAACAGGGGTGAGGAGCTTATTTCTGTAGTACTCGTATTGTTTCTTCCTTGCTTCCAGTTCTGCTTCCAGTTCTGCTTCCAGTTCTGCTTCCAACTCTGTGAAGGTGTCCAGTATCCTCACAATCTCCTCCTGCACAGGGAGGGGAGGGATGGGGATGGGGAAGTTGTAAATTATTGTTGAACTAAGATTGTTGATTGTTGAAGTACTTAAGGCACTCCCTAAATACTTCATAAATTTTTCACCTGTTAGTAAGTGGAATAAAAAACGGCTAATTAGAGTTTTCTCCTTTACTCTCAAAACCCCCATAAATCCACCAAAATAATAGTCTATATCTTCAAAAATGTAGGCAATTTTTCCAATGTGTTCTTTGCTACCGCTTGCTGTACATATTAAAATATCATCTTTTTTCAATTTCTGATTTTCTTTCACTTTTACCTTTCGCGACACAATCTTTACATCTTCAAAATTTAATGTGTGTGTTGAAAGAGTTATATTATTTGCTCTCAATATCTTATAACCATCACTATCATTTACTTCATCGTCTTTTGAATAAGTAACACCTCGCACATATTCTGCCACCTCCCCCAACTTCTTCCATTCCACCCCATTGGGACAGAGTTCGGCGATGAGTTTTTCTATTCGGTTCATGGTCTCTCCTCATTTTGTGAGTGAAGACGGTGACCTCGACTTCGCTCGGTCACCTGGCTTCGGCTACGCTCAGCTACCTGACTCCCGCTTCGCTCGGTCACCTGGCTTCGGCTACGCTCAGCTACCTAACTCCCGCTCCGCTCGGTCACCTGGCTTCGACTTCGCTCGGTCACCTGGCTTCGACTTCGCTCGGTCACCTGGCTTCGACTTCGCTCGGTCACCTGACTTCGACTTCGCTCGGTCACCTGGCTTCGGCTGTGCTCAGCTACCCGTCTTCGGCTTCGCTCGGTCACCTGACTCCGACTACGCTCGGTCACCTGGCTTCGGCTACGCTCAGCTACCCGTCTTCGGCTTCGCTCAGCTAACTCTTCTTGACGGCGATCGGCCTCCTCACTCGCCTCCCCCACCCCACTTCGCCGGTTGAGCGAAGTCGAAACCGATGCTGGAGTGTGGTCATTGTCATGGCACTGGCTTCGGCTACGCTCGGTCACCTGACTTCGACTACGCTCAGTCAGCACTGGAGCGTTGTCATTATGATGGCGCTGGCTTCGGCTTCGCTCAGCCAGCGCTGGGGTATTACCATCCCCTCCCTGAGAGGAGTCGAAGGGAGCGGAGTCGAAGTCCCCCTCCTTTCCTTCCAAAACCGCCGGTTGAGCGGAGTCGAAACCAGCGGAGTCGAAACCGGCGGAGTCGAAACCGGCCTTTCTCCCCTGCTTGAAATTCCTGCAATGAGTTTCATTCATACACTCAGCGTATTTTTTGAGAGCCTCAGGCATATGGTGAATCAGGGCTTCTTTTTTGCGTCGACTCCATCCCTGTACCTGCTTTTCACGATAAAACGCCTCATCAATACGACTATACTCCTCAAAATACACCAGTTCCACAGGAAGCCGTTTTTTCGTATAGTTGGCACCCTCCCCCAGTTGATGCTGCGAAAGTCTCCGTTCCAGATTGGTAGTACTCCCCGTGTAATAACTCCCATCAGCACATTTCAGGATATACATATACCCTTTCATAAACCATTCGCCCCTCTCATCACCTCTCCAGTTCCTCTACAATCTCATCAATCGCCCTTCTGAGTTCATTTTGCCGCGCCACAATACGCTTGATCTCTTCATTCAATTTGAGAATATCGATTTCTTCTTTCGTGTCTTTCTGGGCCACATAGCTGGAAACCGCAATGTTGTAATCATTCTGGGCAATGATCTGGTTATTCACAAGTCTGGCAAAATGGTCTATGTCCTTTCGAGCGATATAGGCGTCGAGAATTTTTTGCTGATTTTCCGGCGTGAGTTTATTCTTGTTGCCACTACGGACAAATTCCTCCGAAGCATCGATGAAAAGAATACTGTTGTCCTGCTTGTTTTTCTTGAGCACCATGATACAGGTGGCAATAGTAGTCCCAAAAAAGAGATCCGGTGGAAGCTGAATAATAGCCTCAATATAGTTATTGTCAATCAGGTACTTGCGGATCTTTTGTTCTGCTCCTCCCCGATACAGTACCCCCGGAAAACACACAATAGCCGCCGTTCCACTTGGAGAAAGCCAGCTAAGCATGTGCATCACAAAAGCAAGATCCGCCTTGCTCTTTGGGGCAAGTATCCCCGCTGGAGAAAAACGGGGATCATTGATAAGCAAAGGGTTATCGTCTCCTTCCCATCGAATAGAATAGGGCGGATTGGAAACAATAGCATCAAAAGGCTCATCGTCCCAGTGTTTTGGATCCGTCAGGGTATCCCCATGGGCAATATCAAAATGATTGTAATTGATATCGTGCAAGAACATATTGATACGACAGAGGTTGTAGGTGGTGAGATTGATTTCCTGCCCAAAAAATCCCTGCCTGACGTTTTCCTTGCCAAGGATCTTGGCAAACTTCAAAAGAAGAGACCCAGAACCACAACAGGGGTCATAGACTTTGTTCACCTCTTTCTTGCCCACAACGGTAATCCGTGCCAAAAGCTCACTCACCTCCTGGGGAGTAAAAAACTCTCCACCGGATTTGCCCGCATTGGAAGCATACATGGTCATCAGAAACTCATACGCATCACCAAACGCATCAATCGTATTTTCGGTAAATTTCCCATTGCCCAATTTTAGCTCACCAATGGCGTCCAAAATCTTTACAAGCTTCTGGTTTCTTTTTTCGACGGTATTGCCCAGCTTTGGAGAATTGAGATCCAGATCATCAAAGAGGCCCTTGAGTGCCTCTTCACTGGCTGTTCCTTTGGCTGAGCTTTCGATATTCTGAAAAACTTTTGCAAGGGTTTCATTGAGGTTGGGGTCATTCTTTGCCCTTGCCCGAACATTGGCAAAAAGCTCACTGGGCAGAATAAAAAATCCCTTCTCTTTCACCGTCTCGGCCCGACCAAATTCTGCCTCTTCGTCTGAGAGTTTCGCATAGTCAAAATGTTCATTGCCAGGAATACGCCGCTCTGTTTCATTGATGTAGTTCGTCAGATTTTCACTGATAAAACGATAAAAGAGCATCCCGAGTACATACTGCTTGAAATCCCAGCCGTCCACACTTCCCCGAAGTTCGTTGGCTATCTGCCAGATGGTTTTGAAAAGTTCATTTCGTTCCTGTTCCTTGGTACTATTGGTATTGGTTGGCATACGTCCCCTCTTTGCTCCCCTTTTTCGTGGTGTCTCTCCGATTTTTACATTATACACCAGGACCTTGATATTTTCAAGTGTTTATAACCATTTTGCAAAATTTTCAGAACATCATAATAACCCCCTCTTCCCCTGTTTCAGCCACCCATACAAGAGTCTCTTTTTGCTGAAATAAAGGAATAGCCTCACCGCTATCGTGGTGTGATGAGCAAAAAGCCCCTGTGGGATTTGATTTTTTTCCCCGTTTCCCCTATCCTATTACCAAGCAAAAAAGACAAGAGGGCTTCATGAAACGATGGATCCTGATCATAGGTATTGCCGGTATTCTTGCCGCATGTGGCCGAACGACGAGAAGTGAAAGTATCCCTTCTCCAGAAACAGGAAAAGAGGCTACAGAACAACAATCGGAAATCTTTGAGGCCAAGCTTCGTGATACCACCATTGGAGAGGTGGAGAGGTCCTATCTCCAGTTTCGCCTTTTCTTGAGTGGCAAACTCTCTAATATCTCTCTTCATCCTACCCTTGCTTCTGCTTTTTCCAACGAGTTTGTGAATAACCTCTGGGATAGCACAGCCTATCGTTCTGCGTATCTTTCGTATCTCACCCTCACCAATATCTTTACCAACGAAAATACTGACAAAGGGTTTCTTTTAGGCCGGGCAGGAATTGCCGCCTTCAAGGCCAAACAGTATTCGATCGCCATCCAGATGCTCCAGGAGGCTTTTGCCTATCATATCACCGATGAAACCGTGTACTACTATGGGCTCTGGTACTGGTACGTCAAAAAAGACAAAGCCAAAGCCAAAGAAATCCTCTCCCGTCTCAGACCAGAGAGACTGGGTATCAACCCTCAACAGTGGAAGAATTTTCTCTCGGAGAGCCCCACTCCCTCTCCGGATGGTCTCTCTCTTCTCAGGTCTTCTGATGCCACCACCCAGGCGAGAGGCTTTTCGCTCTGGCTCGAAGAGTACGAGAAAACCGGTGAACCCTTCTGGAAGTATGAAGCCCCTTTGCCTCCCTATATCCCACCCTCGGGTTCTCTCGGGTATTACCTCAATGCTCAGGATCCCCAATTCCCCCGTATGACCCGGGACTGGCCAATGCCCTTTTCCATCAGACCCGGCAAACCCGGTCAGAATAGATACGCCTTTTTCTTAGAAGAACCGATAGAAGAAGACAGGTTTCTCCTTCTCTATGCCCAGCCTGTGGATTTTCCATGGCAGTCTGGGTATCGTGGTATTTCCCCCGTGTTTCCCAAAGCCGCCTACACCAATGCCTTCTTTGTATATGCCACCGCCCTTCGTGAAACCAATGGGAGAATCACCAACATTGACACCCAGATAATCTCACTCCCTCTCCGATATTTCCTCTCCTGGGGAAGAATATACCGAAGTGGCAACTGGCACTATGTCGTTGTCGGATTTCAAAACCCTGATAAACTGGACGTCGTTGTTTTCGATCCATTCTCAAGAAAACTTTCTCGCATAGAAACCTCCCTTCGGGAAATACAAAAAATCTACTATATTCGCCACCCCCTCTCCGGTCAGTGGGAATGGATCGGGATAGGCAAAACCCTTCGCCTTCTCGAGGAGAAACCTCTCTCCAGATAAAACACCATGAAACCATCTCAAAACTCGGTGTTTCAAGGCTCGCCTGGTTATGATGGCTATGACTTTGTTTCAGCTAACGTGGTGGTTTTTGCTGAAACAAGGTGATAGCCCCCGTACCATTATGTAAAAAACCCTATCACTGGTAGTATAAGCCGAGACCTTTGCACGAATGTGCAAAGGTCTCAAAAAGTAATAAAAAGCAAAAAATAGTATAAAAATATTCCTTTCCATAATAAAGAAGCCTATTTTTTATATAAAAAAAGACAAATAAGCCTTTGTAAACAGAAAAAGCGGGGTTTCAGGGGCGTAGCCCCTGACCCAGACAGGGGAAGAAAACACCCGTGCAAGGGTCTCAAGCCTGGTTTCTTATACCCCACTTGATAAACTTTATAGCTTTCAACTTTCAACCGCCCCCTTCTATTTGCGTTTTTTGAAAAGCCGTGATATGATAATAGAAAGGAGAGATATCTCTCACGGATGAGGCAGGAGAAACCATGACAACCCAGGAAAAACTCTCCATCCTTGCCGGAGCTGCCCGCTATGACGCCTCATGTGCCAGTTCTGGGAGTGAACGATACGCTGATCAGGGCTTTGGGGCCACCCACAAAAGTGGCATCTGCCACAGCTGGTCAGACGACGGTCGGTGTATTTCCCTTCTCAAGGTACTTCTCACCAATGTATGCATCTACGATTGTGCCTATTGCATCAACCGGCGTTCCAACACCGTACCAAGGGCTCTGTTTACCCCCGATGAACTGGTCCATATCACCGTTGAGTTCTACAGGCGAAACTATATCGAAGGACTCTTCTTGAGTTCCGGGGTGTTCCAGAGTCCGGATACCACCATGTCCCTCATGATTGAGGTCGTGAAAAAACTCCGTCAGGAACAGGGATTTTACGGTTATATCCACATGAAAGCCATCCCCGGGGCGAGCCCTTTTCTCCTTGATGAGGCCGGAAAATACGTGGACAGGCTAAGTGCGAACATCGAACTCCCCTCAGAACACTCTCTCAAAACCCTCGCACCAGACAAAGAAGGCAAAAAGGTCTTCTCCGTGATGAGATACATTGAGGATCAGCGCCATACCCTTCTCACCGACAGAAAAAAGGGCAAGAAAGCCCCTCTCTATGTTCCAGCCGGTCAATCCACCCAGGTGATCGTTGGAGCCACCCCCGATAGTGATAAACAGATTCTCAAGCTTTCCCATTTTCTGTACACCCGTTTTGGTCTCAAGCGGGTATATTACTCCGCCTACACTCCCGTCAATGCGGATAAACGTCTCCCTTCCCTGACCACCATGCCCCCTCTCAAACGGGAACACCGTCTCTATCAGGCCGACTGGCTTCTTCGTTTCTATGCCTTTGAAGTGGACGAACTCTTTGACCGTTCTTCTTCTTTAGATGAACGCTTTGATCCAAAAACATGGTGGGCCCTCACCCACAGGGAGATGTTTCCCATCGAGGTCACCACCGCTGATTACCAGACCCTTCTCCGTGTGCCGGGTATTGGGGTGAAATCAGCAAAGCGTATCATTTCCACACGAAAATATGGAACTCTCTCTTTCGATGCTCTGAAAAAAATGGGGGTCGTCATGAAACGGGCTCAGTTTTTTATTACGTGCCATGGGATCTCCTGTGCCCCTTTTGATCTCCACTCTGCTCGACTGGAAGACTTCCTTGCTTCTGAAGAAAACCCACCAGAACAGCCCCTTCTGTTTTCAGAACCTTTCTGAAAACTTCCCTCTTTTCCTGTTTCCCCTTTGTCTATTGTTCTTGTGAGGGCTCTTTCTGTCCCAAAATCCGGACAAGCTCCTCATACGTCGAAACAAGAGAGAGCGCCTGTCTGATATACTTGGCATGAGAAAAACCATGCACCATCGCAAGAAGAGTAGCCCGGATAGGCACAAGAGAGGTCGTCTGAGTTACCGCAAGGTAAAGGGAAGCATAGTCGAGAATCATCTCTTTTATCTCTTCGGGAGAAGGCACCTCATAGCTTCCTGTGAGAAGATACTGCTGAATCTGACGAAAAATATAGGGTGCCCCAAGGGCATGGCGTCCGATCATAACCCCATCCACCCCTGTCGTCATCTTCCTCTCAAGGGCTTTCTCTGGAGTGGTGATATCCCCATTGCCAATGAGAACACCACCGTAGATCTCCCGGATAGCCTTTATCGCTTCCCAATCAGCGACCCCGGAATAAAACTGCACCGCATACCGGCCATGAACCGTGATCGCATCCACTCCCGCAGTCGCCAAAGCGGGGATAAACTCCTGCCACAGAGGGGTATCTATCCCCAGTCGCACCTTGGCCGTCGCTATAGCCCCCGCATCCTTGATAGCCCGGATGATATCCGCCATTGCCTGTGGAAAACGCAAAAGCGCCGAACCAGCTCCTGTCCTCACCACCTTTTTTACCGGACAGCCAAAATTCACATCGATGAAACGAACCGAAGTTCGAGTAAGGATCTTGCGCACCACCGCATACCACTTGGAATAATCCTCTCTCCCAAAGAGTTGCACCCAGGGGAAAGGTTCTTCCTCCACGTCGAGAAGCGCCCATGTCTTTTTCTGATCCCGAGAGAGCCCCTCAAGACTGATCATTTCAGAGATAACAAAACCAGCCCCCCACCTTCTCATCCAGTCCCTATAAGCCCTATGCGAAAAACCCGCAAGCGGTGCCGCCCCCGCCCACAGGGGAAATTTCACTCCACCAATACAAAGGGTGTGTTGATCCACCGTGTACCCCTTTTCCTCTCCACTTTTTCCAACACACCGTCCCTCTTTCACCGTTTCTCCTTCAAGGCATACACCTCAAAGGTATCCCCTAACCGAAGCCTTTTCTGAAGATTCTGCCAGAAAGACGTGGCAGGAAGCCCTACCCTCTCCGGATGAAGCCCGAATATCTCCTCATGAACCACACGAAAGCCATACCTCTTCAAAAGGGCATACACCCCCTTGAGAGAAGGCTCCGTACAATGCTCCACAGGCCGACGGGCAAAATACTCATGAGAACGAAACCGGGCAAACGCCCCATAGCCATTGGGAAGCCCCAAGGCCAAACACCCACCAGGCCGAAGTTTCTGCACAAGAGTTTCCATAAAACCTTCGACATCCACCATATGCTCAAGGGTAAACCACGCCGTTACCACATCCACCTTTCCATCTACCAGTTCAAGAGACCGATACACAGGATACCCAAACCGATCGTGAATATAACGAATAGACGCCTCATGAATCTCTACCCCGGCCACCTCATAGCCCATTCTCTGCGCCTCATCAAGGAAAAACCCATACGCCGCCCCAACATCCACAAGCACTCCGGAAGGAACATGTTTCTGGATTTCCTTCAACCGGCGAAGGGCATACCCACGAATCATGGGCTCATCCTCTTCGTAGGATTTCCCATAAACCTGCTCATAATGTTCCTGAAAATAGGTTTCATCATACACATCAACCGCACTACAAAAGACCTTGATATTGGAACGACAGTCAAGGCACTGATAGAGCGTATCCCTATCCTGATGCCACACCCGAACCCGAGAAGAAAGACAATACGGGCACTTCATTGGACCTTCAAAAACTTTCTTTTTCCCACCTTGATAATCCGCTCCTGTCCAGGCTGAAGAACAAACCCCTCTTCACTCACCCTTTCTCCATCGATAGAAACCGCATGCTGCTGAAGCATACGACGAACCTCACTTTTTGAAGGGAGAGTGGCACTCTGCACAAGCACCTCAATAAGTGTCATAGGCACAGAAAGGCGAAATTCCGGCATCTCATCCGGCGTTCCCCCCTGCCTGAAGATGCGTTCAAACTCCTCATGGCATGCCTCAGCCTCACTCGCTGAATAATAGAAACTCACAATCTCCTTGGCTAAAATTACCTTGTAATCACGGGGGTTGGCTCCCTCTTTCATCTCTTTTTCGTACCTTTTCAAGGTATCATCTGAAATATCTGTCAAAAGCTCAAAATACTTGAGAATCAACGTATCAGGAATGGACATAATCTTGCCAAAAATCTGAGAAGGGGGTTCATTGATACCAATATAATTCCCGAGGGATTTACTCATCTTTTGCTGGCCATCCGTCCCCTCCAAGATAGGCATGGTCATAATCACCTGAGACTCCTGACCGTACTCCTTTTGAAGCTCTCGACCCACCATGAGATTGAACGTCTGGTCTGTTCCCCCTAATTCCACATCCGCCCTGAGAGCCACAGAATCATACCCCTGAATAAGGGGATACATAAACTCAATCAGAGAAATGGGCTTTCCCTCACGATAACGTTTCCCAAAGTCTTCCCGTTCCAAAAGCCTCGCCACGGTATAACGAGCGGTGAGATCCAACACGTCGGCAAATTTCATGTGGGCACACCAGCTACTGTTGAACACTATCTCCGTCTTTTCAGGATCCAGAATCTTGAAAATCTGCGTTTTGTATGTCTCTGCATTGGCAAGTACCTCTTCCTTGGAGAGACGTTTGCGCGTCGTTGACTTGCCCGTGGGATCCCCAATCATACCTGTAAAATCCCCGATCAGAAAGATCACATGATGCCCCAACTGCTGGAATTGCCTGAGCTTGCGAAGGACAACGGTATGCCCAAGATGCAGATCAGGAGCCGAAGGATCAGCCCCAAACTTGATGCGAAGGGGTTTGTTTTCCTTGTACGAACGCTCTAACTTATGCTTGAAATCCTCAAAAGGAACAATATCCACCACCCCCCGGGTGAGAAGGGAAATCTGTTCTTCGACCGATGCAAAAGCCATGATTATCCTCTTTTCTTTTTCCTTATAGTGTAAGGAAAAGGAGAAAAAAAGTCAATTTCCAACCAACCGCAAGCGAAGCAGCTATCCCCCTCACCCCCTGGCCTTCTCATCGGGGAAACGAACTATGGCATGGAAGTGCGGACCTTCTATTCTCTCATACGAGCCCCGAAGTGTCCCATTCACCAACGTTGTAATCAAATGAAGCCCGAGATGCTCTTCCCCTCCTGCTGGCTCATGCCAGGTCCCATTATCCTCGTACTCAAGCTCAAGCATGCCCTCTTTCTCCCTGAACACGATGGTAATCGCCGGTTTTTCCATACCAGAGAAGGCATGTTTGAAACTATTCTGGATGAGTTCTGTCACCACAAGCCCCAACGCCACTCCCCTATCTGCCGAAAGAAAATGATTCTCTTCCAGATGCAAATTCCACTCGATATCCCTCTCATAAATCTGAGACACCACCACGGACAGTTCCCGAAGGTAGGCTGCCACTTCAAAAGCGGTGAGATTTTTTCCATGATAAAGCATATCATGAAGCTTGGCCATAGAACGAATCTTGGTCTCAATATCCCGAAATACCTCCTCTGCCCCCTGACAGCGGGACCGATAGAGAGAAAGAAGGCTGATGATAGTCTGCATGTTATTCCTTGTTCGATGGAAAATCTCACGAATGAGCGTCTTTTGCCCCTCAAGAGCCACCTTCAGCTCCTCATGCTGAGAATAGAGCTCCTCAATATCCAAGAAAATCACATCAAAAAGCACAGGTCTCCCGTACTCATCCCGCTGGACATACCAGCGCATATTGGTATATCGATAGTCACCATCAATACGAAGACGCACCTGAATATCTGAGAAATTCTCTTTGTGCGTGTAGAAAAACTCCCTGAAGGTATACTCCACCAACGGCCAATCCTCAGGATGAAACAAAACCTCAAGTCCCTCAAAAGAATGAACCGGTTTCTCCGTCAAAGAAGAGAAATTTCGTGAATAGTACATGGCAGTACTCTCTCTATCAAAACGAAGCGAGTAAAGCCCAAAATGATCAGCAAGAAGCTCCAGAATATTCTCCATGTAGCGACTATATTTTTGTGTCTCCTCCCAGAGAAGAAGAGCATAGTTGTGAGCTCTCAAAAAACTCCGAAGAGCCGCCTGAAACTGCCTCTTCTCAATGGGAAGATAGAGAATCATGTCCACCAGTTCCACAAGACTATCCTGTTCATACGAAGTGTACTCATTCGTGGTCAAAAGAAGGACAGGAATAAAAAAGGGGCTTTTCTCGCGGTAATCCATCAATGCTTTTTTATATTCAGAAAAAGAAACCCCATCCACTACAAGGACATCTATTGATGACGAAAGACCCTCAGGGGAAACAATCTCTTTAGCCTCATACCCTTCAGCCTTGAGAAACTCCCCCACCGCTTTTTTGTCTTCGGTATTGGCCAACCAGTAGGCAATCAGTGGCTTTGCCTTCATAGGACACTACCTCACTCCTTCATGACGGGATTTCCTGTGAGAATCCCCGAAAGATTGGTGAGCGGTTCTCCCACCTTGATCCCGTAGGGGGTTATCTCAAACTCGCGCATGGTTTTTTCAAACCCACCGAGACGTTTTGGTAACGTTTTTTTCAGGAGACCTGCAGTGGGAAGATGAGGAAAAGCAAAAAAAAGTTCCTCCCTGGCCGATAATAGGACACAAGGAGGAACCCATGCGTAAAGAATTCACCTTCACTTTGACTATCGACTACCCTGATACAAAACTTGAGACACTGGTAGCGGTTTTTCTCCAGGCTATCAAAGGAGTGTTTGAGTCATTTGTGTATCAGATTTCTGTAGAAGCGGCAGAAAAAGAAATAAAAAAAGGTCATATCACCTGTACCTGCGGAGAAAAACATCACTTCATATGGAAAACAAAGCATGGAAAAAACACTGTTTTTGTTCTGATGCCCTTTGGAAAGATCACTCTTCCTCAACTCCAGATTCAATGCAAAAAGTGTGGAAGAAAACTTTTTCTTACGAGATCTCTTCTTGGTGTAGAAAAGCGAAAAAGACAAATCCTGAAAGATATCTACAGAGTGGCTTTAGCTGGGGCTCTTACCACCTATCGAGTAGCTGCCCGGATTCTTTCCTTCACAGGCTATAAAATCGGCCTCAGCACCCTCTGGAAAAACCTTCAAAATATTGGGAAAAAGATACATTTCAGCCTATCGGAAAAAGAAAAACCCTGTGGGGAGGCCGATGGAACGGGTATTCCTGTTCAGAGCAAGAAAAAAGGAGAAGAGGTCAAAATTCTTTTGCAGGAGAGACAACAAGCCTCCCCTTTGACAGGAAAAAATACAAGAATAGCGGGCCTTCTTGTGGATAATTACCATGCAGGTTGGGACAAACTTCTTAAGCCTATTCGAGAAAAACACTCTTTTTCTCGGTTTTTTCTTGTTGTCGATGGAGACAGAGGGATTAACCAGGGCAAATATTCCGGTATTGTTTTTCAACGATGTTTGTGGCATGTGAGTTATCAATTGAAGCATTTTCTTCGTCTTGATGGAGTGAGATATCGTTCTCGTGAGTGGACAAATATTGTCGCTGAAACAGGAAAAGCCTGTTTCTTGGGGTATAAAAATGACTGGCAAACAAAACTTGGCTATCAAAGTCAGCGAAAGCAGCATATCCAGAATCTTCTCTCTTTATTTCAAGAAAAAAGGCATAAACATTGTTTTTATTATCTTCTACGTGCTCAAAAAGACATGTTTGCCTGTGACAGTGAAGAAGGTTTACCAGGAACAACCTCAAGGGCAGAACGGGTGATGAGAACCATAAACCAGAGAATGGATGTAGGTGTATGGAAAAGAGAAGGGGCAACCAATGTTCTTGCTGTACGTTTGCATTACTACTATAACCGTGATGAGGCTATCGATGGTGTCTACTGGCAGGATGTGATGTAAAAAAATGGGAATAGTACGTACTTATTCCCCTGTTTTATGGCCTGAAAGGGGGATTTTCCCCAGAAAAAACTTGTTTATCTAAAATGTTCCCTGTATACTACAGTTGACAAAAATCTTTTGAGCCAGGGGTAACTTCTTTATCCTTTTCTCTCTCTTTCAGGTCTCCTGTTGGAAACGTAATCGACGTTTTTTCAGTACCCCAATAGCCCGCCTGATACTCCCCTCGACCTCTATATACCGGAGAAAAAGGATATTGTCGGTAATATTACTGAGGTTGTACTGGGTGGCCTGAAACTCTGTGGACACCACCTTTGAATCCTCATGGATCAGAAATACCGTGACCCCCATCTTGAGAAGAATCTTGCAAAAGAGCATCAGTGGACGAATGGTTTTCTCCTTGCCATAATACTCAATGAAGGTATTCACAGAATCCAGGACAAGAACCTCCATTTTGTTTTTCGTTATCGTCTCTATGGTCTCTCCTATCAGTTCATACGACGATTGACTCTCCCCAAAAAACTCAAGAATATGCAGTTTCTTCTGCTCGATGAGAGAGTTGACTGGAATATTCACCGACTCATATCGGCTCACAAGACTCTCTACCCGCTCATCAAAACTGTAGTAAAGAATCGGATGATTGAGAAGAGCCAGTTGCTTGAGAAACTGCATGAGAAGGGTGGTCTTGCCCACCCCCGAAGGACCGGTAATAAGCGTCACAGAGGCAAAAGGAAACCCTCCCTCCAGCAACTCATCAATATTGGGCACGCCGGACGAAAAGGTATCCGTCACCTTTTCCTTGATGAAGGGGAGTTTTTTCACCGAAGAGACCTCAGGGAGTACCGTTACCACCAGTCCCTTCTCCGTGACACGGTAGTCAAAATACCCCGCCCGGAAATCCGAAGACCTGTCCTTGAAGATCTCAAGATACATCTCTTCACTGGTTTTGGTGAGCCTGAGAGCACAATCCACATTGTAGCGAATATCCACAATATCCTGATGGGCCTGATCCGGTTCGGAAGTAAAAAGGGTGGTTATCCCCTTTTCCCGCAAAAAGGAGAAAAAAGAAATCATATACCGCAAAAACTGATAGGGATTATTGGCCAAAAAACGAAACTGCGTAGCTGAATCAATGAGAATACGATCTGGCTTCAGGGTCTCTATCTCCTGATACAATCGCCGGGTGATGGGATCTCTCTCCACATCCGCAGGGGTAAACACATCATAGATTTTGTTTTCCGTGAAGAAGGTCGAGGACGGGCTCACATCAAGAAAATGGATTTCCTCAGAGAAAAGTTGTGGAAAAAACTTCTTTATCTGTGCTTCTGGCTCCTCAAGAGAGATAAAAAGAACCTTCTGCCCTTCCTTCACCCCCTGACGAAGAAACTGAAGCCCGAGCGTCGTTTTCCCTGCACCGGGCATCCCCTCGACAAGACAGATCCCTCCCTCAGGAAATCCCCCTCGAAGGAGGGTATCAAGCCCTTCACACCCCGTAGAAATTTTTCTCTGTCCCATAGAACACCTCCTGACACTCTTTTCCTTACCCGCTTTCATTATATACCAAAAAATTTTTTTGTCAAATTTCCAAAAGGCCTTCGCTTTTTCCCTTTCTGAGCCCCCTTCCCCTCACAAAACCCAGAGCCTATCCAAAACCCTGTATTGAAGGGCCTCAGCAACATGTTTTTCATCGATGGTTTCACTTCCCTCAAGGTCTGCAATTGTTCGAGAGACCTTGAGAATCCTGTCATACACCCGAATACTCAGCATAAACTTCTCCACCACCATGGCTAAAAACTTCTCAGTCGAAGGGGAAATCGCACAAAACCTCTCAATATGAACGTGATGCATCTGACTGTTATGGTATATCCCAAGACCCTCAAAACGAGCCCTCTGAATCTCTCTCGCCCTTGTGACCCTCCTCCGGATCACCTCTGAGGACTCTTCTGCCCCACGTTTCTGGATCTCGGCAAGAGGAGGCCGGGAAACCTGCACCTGGAGATCAATGCGATCAAGAAAAGGCCCGGAAAGCCTCTGAAGAAGAGCTCGCATCTCCTTTGTATCCCAGTTGTCAATATCCGCATGTGTCTTAGAGGGATTCATCGCCGCCACTAACATAAAATTAGCCGGAAAAACCACCGACCCTTCCGCCCTCGAAACCGTAATTCTCTTCTCCTCCATGGGCTGACGAAGGGCCTGCAACACATTGGCTCGAAAAAGGGGAAGTTCATCCAGAAAAAGCACCCCATGATGGGCTAAACTCACCTCCCCCGGCCTGATCCACCTGTTTCCCCCGCCGGTAATAGAAACATCCGAGGCTGTATGGTGAGGAGAACGAAAAGGGCGTCTTGTGAGAAGTGGACAATTCTCATCCAAAAGCCCGGCCACACTATACACCATACTCGTCTCTACCGCCTCCTCATACGTCATATCCGGGAGAATCCCCGCAAGCGCCCGGGCAAGCATGGTCTTTCCCGTCCCTGGAGGACCTACCATGAGAAGATGATGCCCCCCAGCCGCCGCTATCTCAAGTGCCCGTTTGGCCAAAGTCTGCCCCCGTATATGCGACATATCTATGTCAATCCCAGGCGAAGAAGTCGCTCCCCTTTTTGGAAGAGAAAGAGCAGGTTTCTCCTTTCTCAGCACATACGCATACGCTTCCTTTAGTGTATGAACCCCTATCACCTCAATCCCTTCCACCGTTTGCATCTCAGAAACATTGGAAGCCGGGCAGAGAATCCTTTCAAAACCCATCTCTTTGGCACGACAGGCTATAGGAAGCCCACCGGGAATAGGGCGAAGTCTCCCATCAAGGGCAAGCTCCCCCACCACAAGAAGAGAACCAATATCCTCAGGAGCCTCTTCTATACAAAGAATAGCCAGGGCAATAGGTAGGTCAAACAGGGTCCCCATCTTCTTGATACCCGCCGGAGCCAGATTCACAATAATCCTCTGCCCAGGAAAATGAAAACCCGAATTCTGAATGGCCACCTCAATTCGACGAACCGACTCTTTCACCGCCTGCGTAGCCATCCCCACAATCTCAAACTCTTTCACCTTGGGTTGAATATCCACCTCAATATCAATAGGAATAGCCTCAAGTCCTAAAAGAGACATACTCTGCATCCGAAGGATCATACACGCCTCCTTTTTTCATACCTATATTATCGAAAAAGATTTGTGTTATTTGTTTATTTTTGTCTTATTATTCACACAAAAAATGTGAGTTTTTCAATACAATTCTCCTATTTCCTTTCAATGAAAAGAAATAAAAACAGAAAATTTTTCGCGCGCTTTTTTCACAGCCTCTATTCCCCAACACGCAGAAAAAATTTGATAAAAATAAAAATAAAAATCATTATAAAAATCATTATAAAAAACTTGACTTTTTTCTCCTTATCGCTTTATATTAAAGATAAAGAATATATTTCCAAGGAGGACCTTATGGAACAACAAACCTTCCACATGCCCCTTCTGGGCGATGATTTTCCCTCTCTTTCACTTCAAACCACGCATGGCATTTTGAATCTTCCTCAGGATATGAAAGGTTCCTGGTTTGTGCTTTTCAGCCATCCGGCCGACTTTACCCCTGTATGTACCACCGAGTTTGTGGCCTTTCAGGACCTATCCGGCGAATTTGAAAAACTCGGGGTGAAACTGATTGGCCTCTCCGTGGATCAGGTCTTCAGCCACATCAAATGGGTGGAATGGATCAAGGAAAAATTAGGCGTGGAGATTACCTTCCCTATTGCGGCGGCCAATGATGCCATCGCTAACCAATTGGGTCTCCTTCACCCCGGCAAAGGGACAAACACCGTTCGGGCTGTCTTTGTGGTGGATCCCAATGGCAAGGTTCGTCTGGTGCTCTACTACCCTCAGGAGATCGGACGAAACGTAGAGGAGATTCTCCGTGCGGTCAAAGCCCTCCAGATCTCAGACAAAAATGGGGTGGCTATTCCTGCCAACTGGCCAAATAACCGTCTCCTCAAAGACAGGGTGATCATCCCACCAGCCAAGACCGTCAAAGAAGCCGAAGAACGCCTCAAAAAGTACGAAGGCTATGACTGGTGGTTCTGTCACAAAAGTCTTTAACCCAAACCTTCCTCTCCCCCAGGCTTATAGGCCTGGGGGTTTTTTATAACCAGTCAAAAGCTTTCCTCCAAAAAGCCTCTCACACACGTTTTGAGACCTTTGCACGAATGTGCGAAGGTCTCAAGAAAGTAATAAAAAACAAAAAAATAGTATAAAAACATTCCTTCCTCTCATAAATAAACCTATTTTTTGGATAAAAAAATAAATAAGCCCTTGTAAATAGAAAAAACGGGGTTTTAGGGGCGTAGCCCCTGACCCAGGGGGGCAAGAAAGCACCCGTGCAAGGGTCTTGTTTTTTTCTTTTTTTCTTGACGAAATCATAGGAAAGGTGTATACTTATAGTGCGGACGGACTAGTCCGTCCAGAATACACGATGGGGTACTCTATGATGATTGATCATATCCTTCAGAACTCCTTAGCTGACCTTGATAGAAAAATTCTCGAAGAGGCACGAAAAGCCTTTCTCACCTATGGGTATGCAGGAACCAACATTGACCAGGTAGCTCAAACCATAGGTATTGGCAAAGGGACCATCTACCGTCATTTTCAGAACAAAGCCTTTCTTTTTCTTGCTGTCGTTATCTACACCTATCAGGAGATGATTGCTCATTTTCAGCCTATCCCTCAGATGGCAGATCCCGAAGAAGCCTTTCACGCTTACCTCAAAACCCTCATCCAGCTCAACTATACCCTCAAACCCTTCTTTTCTCTTCTGAACCCCCTCGAATTCGGACGGGAATTCCAGCACGAGTGTGGGAATAACCCCCAGATCAGTGCCCTCATGCAGCGTTTTCAAAAAGAAAAAAGCGAAGGGCTTGCCTTTCTCACCCAGATAGTGGAAAAACTCAAACAAAAGCAGGCTATCAAGAGTCCTCTTGAAGCCTCCAAGATTGCCAAAATGATCTTCGCCCTTGTCAATAACTACCTCAGAGACGAAAATCTTGATCCCTCTTCTCTTCAGAAAACCACCAATGATCTTATGTACTTTATTCACCAGGCCATAGAATACCAATCACCTATTGTTAGGGAGGAACATATATGAAACATTCTTTTCTCATTCTCTTGCTCACCTTTTCATGGGGCATAGCTCTTTCAGAGGATCTCTCAAAGCTTCTGGATATAGCCCTTGTCAACAACCCCACCCTCAAGCAGTATCGTCTTGATGTCCAGATCGCTCAGGCCCAATTCCAGCAGGCGTGGGCGGATTTTTGGCTTCCAGATGTTTCTGCTGGCGCAAGTTTTACTTATCTTGACCCCGATACAGTCAACAGGGGCAAAATGACTGTCCCCCAGTACACCATGACCAACCTCAATCTTCCCGTTATGAATGGGGGTATCCCAACAGGAGAATATGTCCCCGTCCCTACGATGATCCCCAGCGGGGTTACCACCAACCAAACCGTTTTTGCTGACAATTATGGAATCCAGCTTCAGATTGCCAAGCCCCTCTTTTTAGGCTTTCGGCTTGCCAACAACCTCAAAATCCGTGAACTTAATCTCCGTTTGGCCAAACAAAAACTCCTTGATCAGGAACAGAGTATCAAAGCCTCGGTGATTCAGTCCTATTATAATCTTCTTCTTTTGAAAGAAAATATCCGTCTCTCTCGCCAGCTCAGTGAAGCCCTTCGTAAACGCTATGAATTCATGCAGGCCAATTTCCGGGCTGGACTTGTTTCTGACTACGATGTTCTCAAGGTAGAAGTCCAGTACAAAAACACCCTCCCCACTATCCAGCGATTGGAGAGTGCCTACACGACCGCCCTCCAGCAGTTCTGGCTCCTCGTGGGCACCAATACTGAACCGGCGGGCAATCTCTTTGAAGCCACAAACCTGACCCTCTCGAAAACCAACGAAAGTGAGATATTGCCATCCGTACTTTCCAACAATCTCTCTCTTGTTCAGATTCGGACCACCAGAGAGATACAGGAGTACACAAGGCGCATCCAGCAGGCGGAGAGACTTCCTACGGTAAATAGTTTCTTTACCCTGAAATATGACTACAAAATCACCAATAGCGGGGACAAAGAACGCAACTGGAGTCCCTCGTGGTCTATAGGGGTTTCTGTGAGTATCCCCATTGATGAGTGGCTTCCCTTCTCCAAAAACAGTGCTGTCCTCAAAGAATCCTCTCTCTCACAGGAAAAAACGGATCTCACTCTCGCTACCCTTGAAGACCAGATTCGTCTTCAGGTGAGGAGTCTTCTCTCCCAGATAAACGATCAGAAACAGGCTATCGAAGCCCAGACCCTTAACATGCGTCAGGCGCAACGGGGACTTGAAATGGCCAACGATCGCTATCAAAAGGGGTATATCTCCTCCCTTGATGTCACCGACGCTGAAACCTCCTACAGCCAGGCTCAGGTAAACTATCTTCAGGCTCTTTATGACTATGTCAATAGTGTTGTCAAACTCAAACAGCTTCTCTACGAACTATAGAAAAAAGGAGGAATTTTATGATACACAAAAACCACCTGTTCACCCTTTTCACGGTCATGTCTCTTGTGGGTATTCTTGTTTCCGGTTGTGCAGGAAAAAAACAGGCTCGCCAGCAGGAAGCCATAACGGTTCTTGTGCAAAAAGCCGAGGTACAACCCTTCCAACAGTTCATTGATCTCAATGGCCAGATAGCCGGAAGAAACGAAGTCAAGGTCTATGCCGACGTCTCAGGAAAAATAGCCCAGATTTTGGTGAGAGAAGGAAGTTATGTCTCCAAGGGCTCGATCATCGCCTATATTGACCGTGCTCAAGTAGGGGCTGAATACGCCCTTGCCCCTGTCAAGGCACCGATCAGCGGCTACATCACCTCTGTATCCGTCGTTTTAGGCCAGATGATAAGCCCCGGGACTATCCCCATCGCCTCCATTGGCTCTCTCACGGAGATGGATGTGCTTATCTCCCTTCCTGAAAGGTTTGTCCAGCAGGTCCAGATTGGTCAGACCGTTTACATCAAGGTGGCCGCCTATCCAAACGAACGTTTCGTGGCTACTATCTATAGAAAAGACCTTGCTGTTGATCCCACCAGCCGAACCCTCACCGTTCGCGCCCAGATCCAGAATCCAGAGGGAAAACTTTTGTCTGGTATGTTTGCTGATGTCTCTATTTTAGTCCGGGAGTCCAGTAGAAGTATTGTGATTCCGGCCAGTGCCCTCGTTGAACTTGAAAACGGAAGACAGGCTGTCTATATCAACCAGGACAATATAGCCCGACTTCGTCCTGTCAAAGTGGCCTTTTCCTACAAAGACAAGGTAGCTATTCAAGAAGGTCTCAATGCCGGCGAAGAGGTGATTATTTATGGAAAAGAATTCCTCAAAGAGGGAACCCCCATCTATCCCGTTGAGGAAGAAAAATAGGAGGGCTTTATGTCATTACCAAAAATAGCGGTAGAACGCCCCGTCACCATGATTATGGGGCTTTTGGCCCTGATTATTCTCGGGGTGGTCTCTCTCTCCAAACTGCCTGTGGATCTCACCCCAAACCTTGAGTTCCCTGCCCTGTCTATTGTGACCACCTATTCTCAGGCCTCTCCCCAAGAAGTGGAAAAATCCATCACAAGAGTTATAGAGAGTGCGGTCTCTGCGGTAAACGATATCGACTCCATTGAATCTACCTCTTCAGAGGGACGATCCGTGGTAACCATTTCCTTCAAATGGGGAACGGATCTCGATGCCCGGGCAAGTGATGTTCGGGAAAAACTCGACTTTGCCAAGCGACTCCTCCCCAGTGATGCCTCCACCCCATCGGTTTTCAAGTTCTCCACCTCACTCATACCCACCATGATTATCAGTGTGGTCGGCTCGGAGGACCAGGAGTATCTCTACAACCTTGCAGAAAACCAGATCAAGCCCAAGATTGAACAGACACCAGGAGTGGCCAGCGTCAACCTCAATGGAGGAATAAAGAAGATTGTCTCCATAGAAGTATACAAAAACCGTATCGAAGCCTATGGTATCAGCATTGACTCCATTGCCAATATCTTGGCCCTTGAAAACCAGAACCAGGCGGGGGGATATACCTATGAAGGAGTGTACAAATACCTCCTCCGCACCCAGGGAGAATTCAAAACCCTTGAAGACATAGAAAATGTGGTGATCACCGTGAAAAACGGCATCCCCATTCGTGTCAGGGACGTGGCCAGAGTTTCCTATGCCAACAGTGATACCCAGGGCATTGTGAGGGTGAATGGGAAACCAGCGGTGAGTCTCACCATCTACAAGCAGGCGGATAGAAACACCGTGCAGGTCTCCAAGGATATCCACAAAACCCTCGATGAACTCGCCAAAACCCTCCCCCCTTCTCTCAAGATTGAAACCATCCTGGATACCGCAGAGTCTATAAATGCCTCTATTGCCAATGTCCGGAATGCCGCTCTCCAGGGAGGGCTTTTGGCCATTCTCATTCTTCTCATGTTCCTCTGGAATTTCAGAACGGTGCTTATCATCGGTATCTCTATCCCCACCTCGATTATCGCTACCTTTATCACCATGTACTTCTTTGGGGTTTCTCTCAATATTGTTTCTCTCGGGGGACTTGCCCTTGGGGTTGGTATGATGGTAGATAGCTCCATTGTGGTATTGGAAAATATCTTCTACTATCGCCAGAAGGGCTACGGCAGGTTCAAAGCGGCCATCATGGCCTCTGAAGAGGTGATGCTCCCCATTATTGCTTCAACCCTTACCACCGTAGCTGTGTTTCTCCCTATTGTGTTTGTCGAAGGGTTTACTGCTCAGATCTTCAGGGATCTTGCTCTCACGGTCAGTATCTCTCTTCTGGTTTCCCTTGTGGTCGCTATCACCGTAGTCCCCATGCTTGGGAGCCAGATGGTCCACATAGAAGAAAATCCTCTCCTCAGGCGTTTTGAAGACGCCTTCAACCGTTTCTGGAACGGCTTTGTGGGCTGGTATGAGAAGAGACTTGTTTGGGCTTTAGCTCACAAAAGAAAAGCCCTCATCAGTATCTTTAGCAGTTTTATTCTCATTGCCATCGTCATCCTTATTTTCATAGGAAAGGAAGGAATGCCACAAACAGACCAGGGACAATTCAGCATCCGCGCTCAGTTTCCCGTGGGGACAAGACGGGAGTATGTGGATACCATCACAGCCAAAATGGAACAAACCATTCTTGACACCATAGGCAAAAACCTCAAAGCCATGCAGATTCAGATCGGGACGGGTGGTCTTCTCGCCTTTGGAGGAGCAAACGACTATACCGTCAACATGCGTATCACCCTTGTCTCACCCAAGAAGAGACTCAAAAAGATAAACACCATCATAGAAGAGGTGCGGACAGCCTTAAGACCATTTCCGGCAAAAATCACCCTCCAGAACTCAGGAGGGTTCATGATGGGTGGAGGCTCGGCCCTCACCATCGAAGTTCAGGGAGACGACCTTGAACAGGGAGAAAAACTCGTCAACAAGCTCATCAAACTCGCTGAAGATGTCCCGGAAATACGCAACGTGTCAGCAAACCGAAGCGATGCTCTACCTGAAGTGGTGCTCCGTATCAACAGGGTGGCCGCCTCCAAGCTCGGCTTCAATTCCTACAGCCTTGCCCAGACCATCAAGACTGCTTTTGGTGGAAAAACGGCTACCCGCATGGCGGCCGAAGGGGGGGATATGGATGTGATTGTCCAGTTAGCTGAAGAAGACAGATCCTCCATTGATGACATCTACAGCCTCCAGATCCCCTCACCGGTCGGAAGACTTGTCCCCCTTGCTTCCCTGATTGATCAGACCAAAACCACAGGACCAACCGCCATTTCCAGAAAAAATAACCGCCGTACTGTCACCATCTCCATGGACTATTATGGCAAGAGTCTCAATCAGGTGATTTCCAGCCTCCAGAGCCGGATCAAAAAGGAAGTCTTTGTTCCCAAGGGCTTCTCTCTCTCCTATGGGGGATCCTTCAAGGATATGCAGGAATCTTTCTCACAACTTACCCTTGCCCTTCTGTTGGCTATCTTCCTCGTCTATGCGGTGATGGCCTCACAATTTGAGTCTCTCTGGGCACCGTTTGTCATCCTGTTTACCATTCCCTTTGGACTGGTGGGATCCCTTGTGCTTCTCTTTATCACCGGCCAGACCCTGAACACCATATCCTTCTTGGGATTCGTGATTCTCGTGGGTATCGTGGTCAACAATGGTATCATCCTGATTGACCATATGAATAACGGCATGAAAGCCGGAATGAAACCGGACGAAGCGGCAAGAGAAAGTGGAGTACGAAGGATTCGGCCAATTATGATGACTACCCTTACCACGATTTTAGGACTCATCCCCATGGCCCTGGGAATCGGTGAAGGATCAGAACTCTACGTTCCCTTAGCTATCTCTATCCTTGGGGGACTCTCGCTTTCTACCGTGATTACGCTGGTGGTCATCCCTACCGTCTATGCTGGTCTTCGAAACCGTATTCCTATCAAAGTCCATCAAGACTAACGACAAAAAAGCCCGCCGGTGTTTCGGCGGGCTTTTTCTTATCGACCGTAAATCCTGGTGAGATGAGCGAGGCGCCTCGCAAGGGCTGGTTTGAGATCCGAAGACTTCATCCTCCATTGCCAGTTCCCCGAAGCCACACCGGGGAAATTCATTCTCGCACTTGACCCAAGCCCCAAAATATCCTGCATCGGAGCAATGGCAATACGGGCCACAGACGCCCATGCTGCCTGAATGAAATCCCACCACACTTCCTTTCCATTACTCTTGAGGTACTCGAGAGCGTACTGCTGATCCGAAGGTTTGGCCTTTTCAAACCACCCTCGACAGGTATCATTGTCGTGTGTCCCTGTATAGATCACCGAATTGGGCACCATCTGATGGGGAAGATGATCGTTTTCCTCATTGGAGTCAAAGGCAAACTGGAGCACCTTCATCCCGGGGAACTGGAAATGATCCCGAAGTTCCACCACGTCAGGGGTAATCACCCCAAGATCCTCGGCAATAATCGGAAGTTTCCCCAAAGCCTTTTCCACAGCGGTAAACAAAGCCATCCCCGGGGCTTTCTCCCACTGCCCATTGATGGCTGTTTTCTCCCCATAGGGAATAGCCCAGTAGCCTGCAAAACCACGGAAATGGTCGATACGAATGATATCCACCAGTTCCATCATGGACTCAATGCGGCTAATCCACCACTGGAAATTGGTCTTCTCATGCTCCGGCCAGTAGTAGAGGGGATTGCCCCAGAGCTGTCCCGTTGCACTGAAATAATCAGGTGGAACTCCTGCTACCTTGGTTGGCTTCAACTCAGGATCAAAGTAGAACAATTCAGGATGAGCCCATACATCCGCACTATCCATGGCCACAAAAATGGGGATATCTCCTACAATCTGAACACCATTTTTGTTGGCATATGCCCGGAGATCATGCCACTGATCAAAGAAAAGATACTGCCTGAACTTCTGAAAAACAATCTTGTCAGCAAGTTTCAAACTGTAGGCTTTGATGGTTTCCGGCTTGCGGAAACGGACATCTTTTTCCCACTCAAGCCAGGATCTTCCCCCAAATTCCTCCTTCAAGGCCATAAACAGGGCAAAATCATCAAGCCAGTTTTTGTGTCTTTCACAAAACCTCTCAAACTTCTCTTTCAACAGAGGCTGTTTTTCCGCTTTTACCACAAAGTTTTCATACGCCTTGCGCAGGAGAGGAAACTTGAAGTGAATCACCGCTCCATAGTCCACCTTGTCCTCTGGAAAAACCGGCGCCCCTTCTAAATCCTTCTTCGAAAGCAGCCCCTGTTCCACAAGAAGTTCTAAATCAATCAAAAGAGGATTGCCCGCAAAGGCAGAAAAACACTGATAAGGGGAATCGCCAAAACCTGTTGGTCCTAACGGGAAAACCTGCCAGAGCTTCTGCCGGGCACTGACAAGAAAATCCACAAAACGGTATGCCTCTTTCCCCATACTCCCTATACCATAACGGTTCGGGAGTGAGGTAATATGAAGAAGCACACCGCTACTTCTCGGAAACTGCATAGAATGTATCCTCCTCACAACATGAACATTTTTCTCCCTTCCGGAAAAAATCCACTCCCATCCTCCCTTTCCCCACCACCTATAGAAAAGCCTACCGTTTCACCGCAGGCTTTCGTTTCTTGCCGGATCCTGAGGCAGGCTGGGGCTTTATCTGGATCTGTATTTCATCATTCTGAAGGTCAATAATAGCCTCAAGTGGCACCGTTCCACGCACATGAGCCTGCTGAAGAAGAAGCTTTTCTGCTAGCGGCTCCTCTATGAGGTTAGAAATTGCCCTGGCTAACGAACGGGCTCCATAACGGGAATCGTACCCTTTTTTGACGACATTCTCGATAACCGCTGGTGTCACGGAAAGGGTAATGTTATTCAACAGAAGCTCCTGCTGGAGCTGGCGCAAAAACTTCTGAGCAATGAGTCCCAAAACCTTTTCTTCGAGAGGCTCAAACACCACAATATCATCAATACGATTGAGAAACTCAGGCTTGAAGAAATGTTTGATCTCCGCCATCACCTTGTCTCGAAGAGATCGCTTTCTCCCCTTTTCATTTCCAAAACCAAGCATCTCCTGATTGGTATAAAAATGCGTCCCAAGGTTTGAGGTGATAATAATCACCGTATTTTTGAAGCTCACGGTATGCCCAAGACTATCCGTAATATGCCCCTCGTCCAAAATCTGAAGAAGAACATTGTACACATCGGGATGAGCCTTTTCAATCTCATCAAAAAGAACAATCGAATACGGTTTTCGCCTCACCTGTTCGGTAAGCGTCCCACCCTGCTCATACCCCACATACCCGGGGGGAGCCCCCAACATCCTGGAAACATTGAATTTCTCGCTATACTCACTCATGTCAATCCTGATCAACTCATTCTCCGAACCAAAGAGAAATTCAGCCAAAGCCTTGGCAAGAGCGGTCTTCCCCACGCCGGTTGGACCCAAGAAAAGAAAACTCCCAATGGGCCTTTTCGGATTTCGTATACCGGCAATATTCTTTTTAATCGTTTTTGAGATACGATCAATGGCCTCATCCTGCCCCATGATGCTCTCTTTCAAGGCCTGATCCATGGTGAGAAAACGACTCTTGTCCCTCTCCCCATCTAAACGATGGATAGGAATATTGGCGATCGAAGAGACAATATATTCTATCTCCTTCTGATCAATCACCACCGTCCGGGCACTTTGATGAGAGAGCCACTCAAACTTCTTGTGATCATACTCTGCCTTGAGTTTCTGAAGGGCGTCCCTGATAGCCGCTGCCTCTTCATACACCTGTTTACGCACCACCTGTTGCTTTTTCTGTTCAAGCTCCGCTATCTCTTTTTCCAGACGGGAAAGCTCCTCCGGCTTTTCGGTGAGATTACTCCCCCAATAGGCCCCAGCCTCATCCAGAAGGTCAATGGCCTTGTCTGGAAGATGTCTATCCGTGATGTATCGATTGGCAAGATAAGCCGCCATCTCTATCGCCCTATCCGTATATCGTACCCCGTGAAAGACCTCATAACGTGGCTTGAGATGCTGGAGAATCTCAACCGTTTCTTCCACCGTAGGCTCCCGTACTACCAGCGTCTGAAAACGACGGGCAAAGGCCTTGTCCTTCTCGATATACTTGCGATACTCATCAAAGGTGGTCGCCCCAATACACCGAAGGGTTCCTCGTGCAAGAGCCGGCTTGAGCATATTCGAAGCATCAAGGGCTCCTTCTGCGTTTCCAGCCCCTAAAATAGTATGAATCTCATCAATAAAGAGAATGACATTATCCGATTCCTCTACCTCTTTGACAATATTTTTCATCCTCTCCTCAAACTCTCCCCGGTACTTGGTTCCTGCCACGACAAGCCCGAGATCAAGCAGAAGAATCCGTTTGCCCAACAGCCGTTGGGGAACCTCACGCCGTACAATGAGCTGGGCTACCCTTTCTACAATGGCCGTTTTCCCCACTCCCGGTTCCCCTAACAAAAGGGGATTGTTTTTCTGGCGACGATTGAGAACCTGGATAAGCCTTTCAATCTCCTTCTCACGACCTATCACCGGATCCAGCTGGCCCTGTTCAGCAAGACTGTTGAGATTTCTGGTAAATTTATCCAAAAAGGGCGTTTTGCTCCGCTTTTTCCCACCGGCAACCGCCTCACCATACCCCACCACCCGAACAACCGCCTGCCTCACGATATCAATATCAATCCCACGATTGGCAAAAATAATAGGGATAATCGCCTCTGGATTATCACTCTCGTAGAAAAGGGCAAGTAAAAGGTGTTCCGTTCCCACTGTTTGATGGCCAAGAAGACGGGCCTCCTCCTTACTCCAGGCTAAGACATTGCGAAGACGCTGAGAAAAATGAAGTCCCCCCAAGGTAAGCACATTGGTGCTTTTGCTTTTGAGAATGGTGGAGACCTCCCTCACTAAATCCTCTCTATCAAGTCCAAGTTCTTCGATGGTCTTCACAGATTCAGCCTCATTATCCCTCATGAGAGCCAGGAAAAGATGTTCAGGAAGAAGCTGATCACTAAAAAACCGCCTCGCTTCCTGCTGGGTATACATCGAGATAACACGCTGAGCCCGTGGAGAAAACTCTGAAAAATCGTTCATACCAAAGCCCCTGAATTTCTTTTTGACCTGAGTTTCAGGTGAACACGCCGTAGCCAGGTATTCACCTCTCGCCAGCGAAGGTGATTGCCCTCTTCCTGATCCAGTTGATACTCATAGGCAATAGCCTCATCAGAATAGGTGAAAATAAGCCTTCGCATCTCCTCCTGCTGGGGAAGATCAAGGATATTCTGCTGAGCTAACATATCAACAAGCCCGAGGTAATACACCATATCCTCGTAGGAGAGGGCATCAAACTCCCTCACTTCCCCAAGCTCCATATAACACAATCGACGTTCTTCCTCATCCTGCAAAATCTCCTGACGAGCCGCCAGTTCAAGCGAAACGATATGTTGTACAAAACGCTGAAACTCCTCCTGCATCTCCTGTTCAGAAAGTCCCAACGAGTAGTAATTAAAGACATAAAAAAGAGGAGAAGAAGACTCATCGTGGACAAAGTTGACCACCATATAACTCATCTGGTTAGCATACTCCACAAGGGGCTGTATCCTCTTCAGGCTCACAAGCCCCCAGAGATTGAGAATCACCGAAAACCTGAGACCAGTCCCTACATTCAGAAGGGAAGCCGTCAGATACCCCTTTTCCTCATCAAAGGCAAAATCAATATGCTTCTCCATCTTTCGGAGAACAGGTACTAACCTTTCCATCATAAAGGGAATACGATACCCCATATCACAGGCCTGTAAGCGGATATGATCATCCTCAAGAAGCATCAGAGTCCACGCCCCATCCGGAGAAAAACCAAAAGTTCTCCCTTGTCTGACAAAGTTTTGCGAGATAACCCTGCGTGCATACCAGCGAAGAAGCTCCTCAGAATCGAAGCCCTCTGTATGAAGAAAAATAGCCTCAGGGAAAAGCTTCCGAAGAAGTTCCGTAAGTGCCTCATCAAGTTCAAAGGCCTCCCGTTCTGACATCCGCCAGGGAAAGGTCCTTCCCTCAATATTTCTCGCAAACCGTACTCGTGAACTCCACACCACCTGATCAAGCGAATGCTTCTTGTCCGGACTGCTGTGAGGAAGGGTGATATACTTCATACGCTATCCCATTGCTGTTTCCCAAGGATTCGTTTTAATCGCTTGTGAACCCTTGCCGCTTCCTCATAAGCCTCCTGGGCCAGAAGATGACGAAGCCGGCGTTTGAGATAATCAATCTCCTTTTGAATCATAAGATAATAGGTATAGCGTGGAGGAATCATTCCCCGATGAACGGGACCACGCTCAATATCAAGAATCATCTCCTTGATGGTCCCCCTGAAGGTCTCATAACACCACGGACACCCTAAATAGCCACTCTCTTTGAACTCCTCGTAGGTGAGACCACAGCGACAACGAACCCTTTCCTTCTGGGAACGCTGGGTTTCAATGGTATGAATCTGAGAGGCAATCTCCCCCAAAAGAGAACGCACCTCACTGATCATCTGGAAGACCTCTTGCCCCCCCTTTTCAAGGAGCATGGACATTTCTTTGCCCACTTTGGGATTGTTTTCGAGAAGTTTCATGGCACAACGAGTACAGAGAGACATCTTTTGAGGCTTGTCATCTCGATACACGTGAACCTCAAAGATCCCTTCCTGTCTCCCACAGAGATCACACCGCTTCTTTTGCATACTCACCTCTCCTCCCTAATTATCGTAAGGGAGGCCTCAAAATCTAAAACGCTTACGCTATAATTTTAGCATATTTCTCTGTTATCGTCAAATCCTTGTGCCTCTCGACAAAGCAAAAAATACGACCATCCCTCCACGTGGAGAACGCCCCTTCGTCAATCCTTTCTTGCCAGAAAAAACCAGAGATTCGAGACCCTTGCACGGGTGTTTTCTTCCCCTGTTTGGGTCAGGGGCTGCGCCCCTGAAACCCCGCTTTTTCTGTTTACAAGGGCTTATTTGTCTTTTTTTATTCAAAAAAATCGGTTTATTTATTACG
>JABLXN010000009.1 GCA_013177995.1 Brevinematales bacterium
CAGAAAAAACTTGTTTATCTAAAATGTTCCCTGTATACTACAGTTGACAAAAATCTTTTGAGCCAGGGGTAACTTCTTTATCCTTTTCTCTCTCTTTCAGGTCTCCTGTTGGAAACGTAATCAAAAATTTTTCCCAAGAACGTCTTTCTCCATCTCATTGAAAGATAAGAAATTAAAATATCAAGATTTCTTGTAATTTTTTTCATAACAAGGACTTAGAAAACGGCTTTTACTTCTTGACATGTCAGAAAGGGTGTGGTATACTGATACCACTGTGTATGGGAGGGGATTATGCGAGAGGCGGTAACAACATTAGCCGAATCAAAAAAAGCCCAGAGACATGCCGTTTTTGTCAAAAAACGAGAGGGAAACCTTGTTGACTTTGATCCATCCAAGATAGCCAACGCTATCACCAAGGCCTTTGAAAGCACCGGCGAAGCGGATTCCACCAAGGCATGGGAACTCACCGCTGTGGTAGTTTCCCGACTTGAGGGAGAAATTGTCGAAATTGAGACCATCCAGGACATTGTCGAAGATACCCTCATGAATGCCGGGTATCGTAAGACTGCCAAAGCATACATTCTCTACCGCGCCAAGAGAGCTGAAAACCGAAATACCCAAAAATTATTATCTCAAACACTTCAAGTTATTGATGACTATGTCAATATCCGCGACTGGCGCATCAATGAAAACAGCAATATGACCTTTTCGCTTCAGGGTCTCAATGCCCACATCTCTTCTACCATCACGGCCAACTACTGGCTTTCCAAGCTCTATACCCCAGAAATCGGCGAGGCTCACCGTTCCGGGGCTATCCATATCCACGACCTCGGTGCCCTTTCCGCCTACTGTGTGGGATGGGACTTAGAACAGCTCCTTATTGGAGGGTTTGGTGGTGTGAGTGGCAAAGTCGAAAGCCGTCCCGCGAGACACTTCCGAACAGCCCTTGGCCAGATTGTGAACTTCTTTTACACCCTCCAGGGAGAAGCGGCCGGAGCCCAGGCTTTTGCCAATTTTGACACCCTCCTTGCTCCGTTTGTGTATTATGATGGTCTTTCTTATGCCGAGGTCAAACAGGCTATGCAGGAATTTGTCTTCAATCTCAATGTCCCTACCCGTGTGGGATTTCAAACCCCTTTCACCAATATCACGTTTGACCTTCGTGTCCCCTCCTACTTTGCCAATCAGTATGTTATCGTTGGGGGAGAAATCAAAGACAAAACCTATGGGGAATTCCAGGAAGAGATCTACATGATCAACCAGGCCTTTGCTGAGGTGATGATCGAGGGAGATGGCAAGGGAAGACCCTTCACCTTCCCTATCCCGACCTACAATATCACCAAGGACTTCGCATGGGACAATCCCCGCTACAAGGCCATCTGGGAGATGACGGCGAAGTATGGAACACCTTACTTCAGCAACTTTGTCAATTCTGACATGAGCGAAGAAGATGCCCGTTCTATGTGCTGTCGCCTCAGGCTGGATAACCGTGAGGTACGAAACCAGCTCTCCAAAAAGGCCATCATTCACCACGAAGAAGAGCACCATTTGAGGCGTGGTGGGCTTTTTGCCGCCAATCCGCTTACTGGTTCAATTGGGGTGGTCACTATCAACCTTCCCCGAATTGCTTACCTCTCCAAAAGTGAAGAGGAATTCTTCTCAAGGCTTTTGGAAGTGATGCAAATAGCCAAAACCTCTCTTGAAATAAAACGAAAGGTTGTAGAGGATCTCACCGAAAGAAACCTCTATCCCTACACAAAGATATATCTCAGCGATATCAAAAAACGCAGTGGCAACTACTGGACTAACCACTTTTCAACTATTGGTATCCTGGGGATGAACGAGGCGGTTATCAACCTCAAAAAGATCCCCTATCACACCGACGAGGGACGGGACTTTGCCGTCCGCGTGCTTGACTTTATGTTAGAGCATTTGGAACAGTTCAAACAGGAAACAGGTCATCTCTACAACCTTGAAGCCTCCCCGGCTGAGGGTGCTTCCTACCGACTTGCCAAGGCTGACAAAACCCGTTTTCCAGATATTATTACCTCAGGGACCAATGAAGCCCCTTACTACACCAATTCTGTGCATCTCCCTGTAAATTACACCGATGATATCTTTGAGGTACTGGACCATCAGGATCCCTTACAGTCCCGTTTTACAGGTGGTACGGTGATCCATATCTTCTTGGGCGAAAAAATCACCGATCCCTTTATGGTGGCCAAATTGGTAGAAAAAATTGCTCATAATTATCATCTCCCCTATTATTCTATTACCCCAACCTTTTCTATCTGTCCTGTTCATGGATACATACCGGGAGAACACTGGATATGTCCCTATCCCCATACCGAAGCGGATCTCAAACGTTATGGCAAATACCTTGAATGTCTATAAACCAAAAAGGAGGAGCGTATGGAAAACGAAAACAAAAAGCTTGTAATGCCCACAGAGGTGTATTCCCGTGTAGTTGGGTATTACCGACCAGTTCAGAACTGGAACGTCGGCAAAAAACAGGAATTCTCAGAACGTCTCACCTACGACAAGGCCTTTGACAATGTTTTACGGCATTCAGAGAACCACGTTCGTTGATTTTCCGGGGAAAATTGCAGCCACTCTCTTCACGGGTGGCTGCAACTTCCGTTGTCCCTGGTGCCACAATCATGACCTTGTCTACCCTGAGAGGGTGGCAAGGCTTTCTCCTTTGGATGAAGAGGATATCAAAGCCTTTCTTATCAAGAGAAAGTCTCAGTTAGAAGGGATATGTATCACGGGCGGTGAACCTACCCTCTGGGGGGAACGTCTTCTTTCTTTTCTTTCCTGGCTCAAACAAACAGGATATGAAACCAAAGTGGATACTAACGGATCAAACCCTGAATGGGTAGAGGTGGCGCTCAAAGAGGATGTGGTTGATTTTTTTGCCATGGATATCAAGCACCCATGGGAAAGCTATCACGAAGCCATTGGTATACACTATGATATTGAGCGCCTCAAAAAGACCGTGTCTCTCATCAAAGAAAGTGGTAAACCTCACCAGTTCCGTACCACTCTCATCCCTGGACTTTCAAAGGAAAGAATGCTTGCCATAGCAAAAGAAATGGATATTGAGATTACCTTCCAGACCTATCGCGATCCGTTCCTGTTAGCAGGGGGTGAATCCCTCCTTCTTGCCGAAGGAAGCCCTGCCTAAAAAAATCCCCCACCAACAGGTGGGGGAAAGCCAACTGTGGGACTTGAACCCACAACCTACTGATTACAAGTCAGTTGCTCTACCAGTTGAGCTAAGTTGGCACACATGAGGTATATAGTATAGCACAAAATGCACAATTTGTCAATACTCAGGAGAGATACCCATGGACTTTGTCCACCTGCATGTTCACTCTCATTACAGTTTATTGGATGGCGTAAGTCAGATACCCCATCTCATCGAACGCACGGCAAACCACAAGCAAAAAGCTCTTGCCCTTACCGATCATGGCAATCTTTTTGGTGCCATGGAGTTCTACAGTGTCTGTCAGGATTTTTCCAAGGCCCATCCAGAGACACCGGTGAAACCCATCATCGGGTGTGAATTCTATGTCGCCCCCCATAGCCGTTTTGACAAGGACAAAGAGGAAAAATACTACCATCTCGTTCTTTTAGCTCAGGATATCACGGGGTACAAAAATCTTTTGAAACTCTCCTCGGCAGGCTATCTGGAGGGTTTCTACTCCAAACCCCGTATTGATCACGAACTCCTTGAAAGACATTCGGCAGGACTTATTGCCCTTTCTGCCTGTCTTGGTGGCGAAATCCCCTCTTACATCCTTTCTGAACAAACAGAGAGACTCCACCATACGATCACATGGTACAGAGAGATTTTTGGGAAAGACAGGTTTTTCTTTGAACTTCAGGACCACGGTATCGCTGAACAAAAGATCGTCAATCGAGAACTTATCAAGCTTTCCAGAGAGTATGACATTGGGTTAGTGGCTACCAACGATGCCCACTACCTGTATCCTCATGATGCCGAACTCCAAGAAGTCATCTTTGCTATCCGGGACAAGACCACCATCGATGACCCAAAACTCCAGCGCTATCCCACCAATCAGTTTTACCTCAAAAGCACAGAAGAGATGGCGGCTCTCTTTGGAGAGATCCCAGAAAGCCTCTCCAATACCCTCCGCATAGCCGAGATGTGCAACCTTTCCTTTTCTTTTAAGGAGATGCATACCCCTGTTTATCCCCTTCCCGAAGGAGAAGATGCCCACAGTTATCTCACGAAGCTCGCCAGAGATGGTCTTATGCGACGCTTTCAGGCCAAAACCTATGAAGAGATCCCGGAAAACTACCGAAAAAGGCTGGAGACAGAACTGGACCTCATCCACTATATGGAAACCACCAAGGGCATTGGTTTTTCGAATTACTTCCTCATTGTCCAGGACTTTGTTCATTTTGCCAAAAGGCATGGGATTGGTGTAGGACCTGGCCGTGGTTCTGCCGCCGGGGCTATCCTCGCCTGGTGTTTGGAAATCACGCAGGTTGATCCTATCAGGTATCAGCTTCTTTTTGAACGATTCCTGAATCCCGAACGCGTCAGTATGCCTGATATTGATATTGACTTTGAAGATAACCGTCGCGATGAAGTCAAAGAATACATCCGTGCCAAGTATGGCTACAACCGAACGGCTGATATTATCACCTTTGGTATGCTGAAAAGCCGTTCCACCATCCGGGATGTAGGTCGCGTCCTGGGTATTCCCCTGAGTGAAGTGGACAGAATAGCCAAACTCATTGACCCCAATGAACCCCTCACCAAAACCCTTGAAGTCGTTCCCGAAGTCGCGGCCCTCAAGAATGGTACTGAAATACAAAAAAAATGGCTTGAATATTCTATTCGTCTCGATGGAAACCTCAGAAACCTTGGAACCCATGCTTCCGGTATCATCATCTCCGATATTGATCTCACCGAAGTCGTTCCCCTCTACAAAGATATGAGTTCTGGGGCTATCTCCACCCAATATGAAGGCACCTACCTCGAAAAAAATGGACTCCTCAAGATGGATATCTTGGGGCTCGCCAACCTCAGTATCATCAAAGACACCCTTGAACGGATTTGGCATAATCACCACCTCCGTCTTGATATCCAGCACATTCCCCTTGATGATCCTGAAGTGTACGCCACCTTTTCCCGTGGAGAGACCAAAGGTATCTTTCAGTTTGAATCGGCTGGAATGACCGAATATCTGAAACAACTTCAACCCACGTGTATTGATGATCTGATCGCTATGAACGCCCTCTACCGCCCTGGCCCCCTTGAACAGATCCCTGCCTACATCAGACGAAAGAAGGGTGAAGAGCCTGTTGACTGTTTTCATGAAAACCTACGCCCAATCCTTCAAAGCACCTACGGGATCATTGTGTATCAGGAACAGGTGATGCAAATCGCCCAGGTCCTGGCCGGTTTCAGCCTTGGAAAAGCCGACAATGTACGACGTATCATGGCCAAGAAAAAACCAGAGGATCTGGCCAAAATCCGCCCCGAGTGGATTGAAGGAGCCCTTGCCAATGGATATTCCCGGGAACTCGCGGAAAAGATCTTTGAAATTCTTGTGCCTTTTTCTTTCTATGCCTTCAACAAGTCACATTCAGCCGCTTATGCCATCCTTGCGTACCAGATTGCCTATCTCAAGACCCATTTCCGACCTGAATTTATGGCAAGTCTTCTCACCGCCAACATGAGCAAGACCGAAGATGTGCAAGCCTACTGTGAAGAAAGCACAAAAGCCGGTATCTCTATCCTTCCCCCTGATGTGAACCACAGCACCTATGAGTTTCAGGAAGTTCGGCTTGAAAACGGAAAATGGGCCATCCGTTTTGGACTGGGGGCCATCAAAGGGATGGGTGAAGGTTTTGCCAAAGCCATGGAAGAGGAACGAAAACAGAGAGGACCTTTTCAGAGTTTTGAGGATTTCATTGAACGGATGCATACCCATCAGGAGTTTCGCCGTCCCGTGGTAGAAATTCTTTTGAAAGCGGGAGCCTTCGATGAACTCTTCGGAGAAGAACGACAGACCAAGAAAGCCCTCTACCTTGATCAGATAGAATGGTATATTGATCACTACGAACAAAAAAACAAAGACAAAACCAACGGCGTTGCCGGCCTTTTTGATTCCATAGAAATCGAACCCTCTCCACAGCCAAAAACCAAAGTCCGAACCCTTACTCTCCAGGAAGAATTCATCATGGAAAAGGAAGTGATGGGCTTTTCCCCCTCGAACCGGTTCCTCTCCCACTATACAGAGAAACTCTCCAATCTGCTCTGGATCCCGGAAACCACCCTATCCACCATTCCCCTCAATATCCCCTTTTCTCTGTGGGGATACCTTGGAGAGGTGAGTGTTCGTACCACCCAGAAAGGCAAACCCTTTGCGAGTTTCAGGCTTTTCTACGGAAACACCAGTATCAAATTCAGCGTCTTCTCACCAGACTATGAACGCTTCGAAGACATCATAAAAGAAAACCAGTTTGTCTATGTCAAGGCACGATACGCCCCTGGCAAAGAAGGGGCTGTCTATGCCAACATTATCGATATGATACCCCTTGATACCATTCTCTCCAAACGCTTTGTTCTTCGAGAGCTTCATCTCTTCTGGGACGGAAAAGAGGACAATACCATCCTCAAGACCTCTCTCAAAAACCTTTATGATCTTGTCCAGAAACCAGAGCACCATGGAACTATTCGACTCGTCCTTCATATTGCCACAGAGAAGGGCGTCTCCTCCCTCCATCCTCATGAAAACTGTAGCCTTGCCTTCTCTCCCGATCTGATGAACTCCATCAAAAACCTCCCCTGCCTGAAGGGCTACTGGTTTCTCTAATCACTGTCTTCTCAAACCTTTCCAGAGCCATGGAAAAGAGAAAGTGTTAGAGGACATAAAGTGTTTTTCTCTGGCTCCCATAGCTTTTCTCAAAGGATAGTCCTCCCCCGCCTTCCAACCAGGCTACTTCGCTATCACCATGTTTCAGCAAAAATCCCCCTTTGCTGAAACAAAGACATAGCCTCTTCTCACTTTGCGAACCTCAAGACATACCGAGACCTTTGCACGAATGTGCAAAGGTCTCAAAAAAGTAATAAAGAAACAAAAATTAGTATCAAAATGTTCCTTGCCGTAATAAATAAATCGATTTTTTTGAATAAAAAAGACAAACCAGCCCTTGTGAACAGAAAAATCGGGGAAGAGGGGCGCAGCCCCTGACCCAAACAGGGGAAGAAAACACCCGTGCAAGGGTCTCATACCTCTCTCTTTTCGCCTCTTTCCTTGTTTCAGCAAGAGGGCATAGTTAAACGTTTAACCATACCCCTTGTAACCACTTTCCAGAGGCAAACTTTTTTCTCTCTGCCAACAAAAAAGAAAGGCCCCTCATAGGTGGGGCCTTCAAAATTTCTTTCTTTTTCTCCTCAAAAATCCTAAAGGAAAATCCAAAAAATTCGATACTTACATTGTAAGAAAAAACAAAAATAAAAATTCAGGGACCCCGCATAGTTACCGTTTTGTTTGCGTTATCTTGTCACCGAAGAGTTAGTGGATATCTGCCTATCCCTAACCCAAGAGCCTCAGCACCAGCTGAGGCTTTAAATTTGCCTGGGCCAACATGGATACGTTGGACTGAGCAAGGATCTGGTTTTTCACAAAGTCACTCATCTGCTCAGCCATATTGGTATCGCGAATACGAGACTCTGCCGCCTGCGTATTCTCGTATGCCACATACAAACCCTTATACAGCTTCTCAAACCGGTTCTGGTAAGACCCGAGATCGGTTCTCTGTTTGATCACCTTCTCAAGGGCCTTGTCAATAATCCCGATGGCCCGGTTAGCGGTATCCATGGTGCTGGCACTGATAACCTTTTGACCATCCTGGGTCATAAGTCCAAGTGCCACAGCTCCCATATCTCCTACGAATACCTGTACTCTCTGGTCCATATTAGGTCCGATATGGAACCACAGACCAGCCGTACTATCCGTAGGCCCACTTGTATTGCCACCAGTAGGCTGAGCGAAACGACCGGTGAGGATGTTCATTCCATTGAACTGAGCATGTTTGGCGATACGATCGATCTCATCCACAAGCTGAGACATTTCCACATTGATGAGCATACGATCCTGATCGCTGTAGATTCCGTTTCCAGCCTGTACAGAGAGTTCTCTCATACGCTGGAGAATCATGGTTGTCTCATCCAAATATCCCTCTGTGGTCTGGAGGAACGAAATAGCATCCTCCGTGTTTCGCATAGCCTGATGCAATCCGGAGATCTGTGCCCGCATCTTTTCTGACACCGCAAGACCGGATGCATCATCACCAGCCTTGTTGATCCGAAGACCCGATGATAACTTCTCAATGTTGCCATTGAGGGTGAGATCGGTGATCTTCAGCTGGCGGTTTGAGAATATGGAACTGATATTATGGTTAACAATCATACCTCCCTCCTTGTTTCGATGTGAGGTAAACACCATCCTTGTGTATACTATGGGGGTCCCTGAGTACTGCACGTCAGGTGACATGCAGCAATGGAGGGGTATGATCGTCTCTTTCCTCAGAACTATATCCTATCAAAACACCCAGGAAGGTGGTGTTCCCACCTTCCTGATTGGCTGCCTATCATTTTTTCTCCCCCTGTGGGGAAACACTCACCGGGAGGCTTCTCCCTCAGGGAAACTATCCCCAAGAGCCCCGGTTATCTGAGAAGCTGCAATACAAGTTGCGGCTTCTGATTTGCCTGAGCGAGCATTGCCGTTGCGGACTGTACAAGGATCTGGTTCTTGACAAAGTCACTCATCTCCTCGGCCATATCGGTATCACGGATACGAGATTCAGCGGCCTGGAGATTTTCATACCCAATCAAGAGGCCTTTGGAAAGGTGCTGCAAACGGTTCTGGTAAGCCCCAAGATCGGCTCTCTGCTTGTTGACCTTTTCAAGAGCCTTGTCCACAATACCAATAGCCATATTGGCCTTCTCAGGGGTAGATATACTGAGAGGATCTCTCGTCGAAATATCACGAACCCCAAGAGCGGCGGCTGTCATGGTACCAATATAACTGCGGATTCTCTGGTCCATATTGGGACCAATGTGGAACCACATGCTGGCAGCAGGATTGTTACCAGCCACATCATAGGCAAAACGACCGGTCAGCATGTTAAGCCCATTGAACTGAGCGTGGGAGGCAATACGATCCACCTCCGCAATCATCTGAGACACCTCCACCTGAATCTGCATACGATCTTCCGTGCTGTAGATACCGTTGGCAGCCTGAACGGCCAGCTCACGAATACGCTGCAGAATCTGGGTGGTTTCTTCCAGATACCCTTCGGTAGTCTGGATGAAAGAAATGGCATCCTGGACGTTCTTTTCAGCCCGTCGGATACCATTGATCTGCGCACGCATCTTCTCCGATACGGCCAGACCAGAAGCATCGTCACCAGCGCGGTTAATCCGCATACCAGAAGACAGCTTCTCGATGTTCTTGTCGGCGGCAAGATTATCCAGCCGCAAAGAACGTTGTGAGAAAATAGAACTGATGTTGTGGTTGATAATCATAGTATCCTCCTTGATCTATGATCCTCCCACATCCTTGTGGGATTTTTTCGCTTGAAACACTCAAGACTTTGGCTCAAGTGTCGATAATCCTAATAGGCGTTATAGGGGGACTTCTCCTCCTCACCTTTCTTCGGAATTTACCTATTCTTTTTATCGGGTGCTTTCCCAAAAAACTTGAGAATTTCTGCTATTTTTTTTATCCTATAGACGAAAAGTTTGCCTCTTGAGAGAAAATATATTATATTTTTCTTATATGAAATCCAAGGAGAAAGCGATGATTAACCTCCATATCTCTACTTCTTCTTCAGAAAACACTACCGACATCTATGATGTGATTATCGTCGGTTCTGGCCCTGCGGGAATGACTGCTGCCATTTACACAGGTCGTTCTCTTCTCAAGACATTACTCCTCGAAAAAATTGGATCAGGTGGACAGGCCGCCCTCACCGAACTCATCGAGAATTATCCTGGTTTTCCTCATGGAATAAATGGCTACGAACTCTCGCAGCGCATGGAAGAACAGGCCAAAAACTTTGGGGCCTCTTTTGAATACGCTGATGTTCAAAAAATAACCCGAGACGACCAAGGCCTTTTTCACGTCCATACAGAATCCCGCGAATTTCTCTCAAAAACCGTGATCATAGCCACAGGGGCCAGTCCCAAGAAGCTTGGCATCCCAAACGAAGAGAAATTCATCGGAAGAGGAATCTCCTTCTGTGCCACCTGTGATGCCTCCTTCTACCGGGACAAGGTTGTCGCCGTGATTGGTGGGGGTGATTCCGCCGTAGAAGAAGGCATGTACCTCACCAAATTTGCCAAAAAGGTGTACCTCATCCATCGTCGAGACCAGCTCAGGGCAGCGAAAATAGTTCAGGAAAGAGCCTTCAAAACACCTGGTATGGAATTCATCTGGAACACCATTGTTGAAGAAGTAAAAGGAGAAAACTTCCTTGAAGCTATCAAACTCAAAAATGTCAAAACAGGAGAAACCTCCTGGCTTGAGGTCAATGGCATGTTTCTTTACATAGGCCTCTACCCAAATACCTCCTTCCTTGAGGGAGTGAATTGCGACGAACAGGGATACATCCTGACAGATGAGATGATGCGAACCAATATCCCGGGTCTCTTTGCCGCTGGCGACTGCCGTCATACCCCCCTTCGTCAGGTTATCACCGCCGCTTCTGATGGGGCTATAGCTGCCTATGCGGTAGAAAAATACCTCGAGGAAATAAAGGGATAACTAAACATCTCCTAAAAAGGCTATCACCTTGTTTCAGCAAAACACCTGTTTTGCTGAAACAGCGACATAGCCAAAAGCCTCAAAGAACAAAGGTTCCCCTTTTTCTCGATACTCTCTCTAACTTTGGTAAAGAGAAGGAATGAGACCTTTGCACGAATGTGCGAAGGTCTCAAGAAAGTAATAAAAAGCAAAAAGTAGTATAAAAATATTTCTTTACATAATAAAGAAGCCTATTTTTTGTATAAAAAGAGACAAATAAGCCCTTGGAAACAGAAAAAACGAGGTTTCAGGGGCGTAGCCCCTGACCCAGAAAGGGCAAGAAAGCACCCGTGCAAGGGTCTCGGAATGGCTTTTGATGGCATCGTTTCCTCTGTGATTGTCCTTGTCATGTTCTCATATTTTCTTTTTATGTACCTCTTTTGATTTCAAAAAACTCTATCTTCTGGACAAAAATAAAAAAAATATGTATACTTTTTATCATATTTTGAAGACGGAGGAACATTATGGCGGAGAAAAGAAAAAGCATTACCAGACTTATCCTCTACAACAAAGCTCTCACCAGATTAAAACAACTTGGCTTTCACAAGGTTTTTTCTGACAATTTAGCCGACGCTACCGGCATCAATCCCGCCCAGATACGAAAAGATTTTTCTCTTTTCAACATCTCTGGGAGCAAAAAAGGTGGCTATATCATTGATGAAATTCTCCCCCGCATTCAAGAGATTCTTTCGAAGGATAAACCCCAGGAAGTTATTATTATTGGGGCGGGAAACCTCGGTATGGCCCTTCTGCGTTATCGAGGATTTGAAAAAGAAGGGATCCACATCAAGGCCGCCTTTGATATTCTGCAGGAAAAGATTGTCAAAAACCCAGGTCTTCCCCTCTACCCCATGAGTGAACTGGAGAGTTTTGTGAAACAACATCATATCAAGGTGGCTATTTTAGCCGTTCCTGAACATGCCGCCCAGGGGGTCCTTGACCAGCTCATCAATGCCGGGATTGTGGGAATCCTCAATTTCGCTCCTGTGAGACTGAGACCCACCAAGAACTGCTATATCAACAATGTCAACTTAGAAAACGAGCTTGAAAAGGTTATCTACTTTGCCAGAGTGCTTGAACAGGGATCAGCTGATGGAATCGATCTTGAGGAAAACGATAGCTGTGAGTAAGCGCCGTATACAAACCCTCAATATCCGGAAAGAAGGCATACTCCCCATTGAACTGAGGGGTCCTGTACCATCCCACTACTGCCGCAGGAATGCCTAATTTCCGAGCCGCCTCGTAATCCACCTCAGAATCCCCTATCATGATCGCCTCACTGGGGGAGGCACCAATCTTTTGAAGAGCAAAAAGAAGGCTTTCCGGGTGAGGCTTTGGATTTTCAATGTCGTTTCCGGTTATAGCTACAGAAAAATACGCCGTTATTCCTAACTTCTCCAAAGAGATGGCCAAACTTCTTCTGCCCTTTCCCGTCACAATACCATGGACATACCCCTCTTCAGAAAGAATCCGAAGGAGTCTTGCTATACGTTTGTGATAAATAGCAAACAAAGAATGATACTCTTCATAAAGCGTATGATACATCTCGATAGCCTTTTCGGCACGAGAAGAGGACACAAAATACCTTCGAAGAAGCTCATCCTCAGGTGGACCAAACATCGAGGCTATCTCCCTATCAGAAAGAAAACGCCCATCCCCATAGAGAAAACTCTGACGAAGGGAAAAGAATACCAGAGGAAGCGTATCCACGAGCGTCCCATCAAAATCCCAAAGGAGAACCTTGCGAGAAGAAAACTTGTCAGTCATCATAGAATAAGTATATAGCCTTTTTCTTTTTTTTGCAAGAAAATGAGAGGATCGTCATCAATGGATTGTCGTTCCACATATGAAACTGAATAGCTGTTTTCACATTTCTTATGAACAGGGAAACAACACAAAAGCTTTCTGTTATGATGCCTATTGAAAAAAGTTGCGCTTGAAAACATTACGGCAAGATAGGGCTATTACCCTGTTTCAGCTAAACCATCGTTCTTTGCTGAAACAAAGTCATAGCCCTCCCCCCTGCCGCGGTGCTATATCCAAAAAGCCCCTCTGAAAAAGAAGCTCTGCGGGCTGGTGAGAGAAGGCCTTGTTCTTTTACCCCTTTTTTCTGTACCCCACTTCGACTTCGCTCAGTATCCACCGGGCCACTTTTGCGGTCGTTTGTCTTTTGCCGCAAGAGGGAAGTTCTCCCGGAGTGAGGGTGCGTATCAGTTGAAAGTTGAAAGTTTGTAAAGTTTATAAAGTTGGGGGCAAGGTTCAGTAAGACGAGTTGTGGTTGTCGAAGTTCCGAGGACGAGGCAATGTTGCCCACGGAGGAAGGACTTGCCCTTCTCAAGGGAAATGTTCTCCCATGGCCCGCAAAAGCGGCCCATGTTCCGTCCGAGGCGCATGCGTAGCATGCGACGAGGACAATACCCTTCTGGAGCCGCCGCAGGGGCGGGGTGGGGTTTTCAAAAGGGGCGAAGCCCCTTTTGCCCCGCGCGGGAGCGCTTTGTGAAAGAAGGGAGAAGGGTAACAAAAAGAACCAAGAATTGGAACAGAAAAGATGGTCGAACAAGTATTCACTTTTTGTGTAAAGATAAACCATTCTGTATGAATGTGGAACGACAAACCTTCCCCCTGAAGTTATAAAAAACACTTCTCTTCACTTGACAGATATCCTTCTTTCCCATACAATAAAGGAGAGAAATCCAGAAAAGGAGGGGTTATGACGAAGACGGATCTTCAAAAAAAGACCAAAGCCGAACTTCTTGAATTAGCGAAAGAAAAGGGTATCAAAGTGGGGGCATCGGCTACCAAGGACGCACTGATCGATATGATCCTTTCTGCGGGGGAAACTACAAAACCAGCCAAAAAATCCCCCTCCCCGGCAGCCAAAAAGGCTCCCTCTCGCAAAAAAACCGAACCCATCCCTGAACCTCCACGAGAGGCCTTTGATCCTATCACAGCAGGTGAAAGCAAAAAATTCGAGATCGAGGATTATCGTCAGGTGAGATCTTCTGTGATGCCTGATCTCAGCGATATTTACGATATACCAGACAGTTACAATGAAAACCGTCTCACCCTCCTCGTGCAGGATCCCTACTGGATCCATGCCTACTGGGATCTCTCCCAGGAAACCAAAAAGAAACTCCAGTCAGAAAACCTTGGGCTCGTTATTCGTCTCTTCTATGGCGAGAAACAAACCATGGACATCGATGTGAATCTCAATGCCAAAAACTGGTATATCAATGTTCCCCTCCCCAATGTCAGTTATCGGGGAGAACTCGGGTATATCCAGCATGGGGTCTTTGTTTCCATCACAGGCTCCAACTCCATTACCGTTCCAAGAGACAAACCGGCGGAGAAACCTGCTCCCAAGGCAGGCTATGAAGCCTCTCCGTCCTTCCGCAAAGAAGAAACGCTCGCCGCCGAAAAACAAGAAAAACTCTTTGAACGCTCCGGCGGCTATGTCATTCACAAGCTTGTAGGATCTGAAGTGGTAAGCGAATGGGTGTCCGCTCCTTCAGGTCTCTCCTCAGGGCAGATATCCTCTGGAAGTGGAGGTATGGCTGTTGTCCAGCCAACAGGAAGAAAACGCAAATTCTGGGCAGAACTCCACACTGAACTCATTGTGTACGGGGCTACCGAACCAACAGCTAAAGTCACCTTAGGGGGAGTGCCTATCCAGCTCACCCCGGAGGGAACCTTCTCGATACGGTTCTATCTCAAAGACGGCTCCCATGCTATTCCCTTTGTGGCTACATCCGAAGATGGTGTGGAAACCATTGAGATTACACCGTTTGTGAACAAGTACACCACACGAGAAGACCGCCTGAACTAAAAGAAAAAAAGGGGGCAGGGAGGACGTGTGACCCGCTTACTGGTTATCAGCGATTCACATGGGAAAGTGGATCGTATTTATGATCTTATCCGCAAACACAGGGATGAGTTCGATGTGCTTTTTCACCTCGGTGACAAAAGCTATGATATGTTGTCCTTTTTAGAGGATGGTTTTCCTCTCATCCTTGTCAAAGGCAATATGGAGACAGTTTACCCTGAGATGAATATGGTGGTTGACTGGGAACGCATCACCGAATATGATGGGGTCAAGCTTCTCGCCACTCACGGTCATCGCTACAGTGTCCATTCTACCCTCGTCTTTCTCAAAAAGCATGCCCTGCATCTCGGGGTGAATTTAGTCCTCTTTGGCCACACCCACGAACAGACATGCTTTGAAGAAGAAGGAATCACCTATTTTAATCCAGGGGCTCTTCAGGACGGTCACTACGGGATGTTAACGCTCAATAGTGGCAAAGTGACAGAAACGAAACTTCTTTTTCTTCCAGACAGGTGGTAAAATATGATTGAAATCCGAAACGAACAAGAGATTTTTGACAACCCTCTTTTTTTTGATCGTTTGACTCAACTCATCCGAAAAATTCTTGGAGATCATCAGGCTTCTCAGTATGGACTCTCTCTTCTTCTCTGCGACAATCCCACCATCCAGGAACTCAATGCCCTTTATCGTGGCAAGGACTATGCCACTGATGTGCTTTCTTTTTCCTTGACAGAGGGAGAGGCCCTTGAAGACTTTTCCCAGATGGCCATGGAGGATGAAAACGGAGAGATCTATGAAATGTTAGGGGATATTGTCATCTCGACTGAAAAGGCTCAAAGCCAGGCCAAAGAAAATCATCTCTCATGGGAAGGAGAAATCGCAAGACTCACCATCCATGGGACGCTCCATCTCTTGGGATACGATCACGAGAAAGGCGAAAAAGAAGAAGAAGAGATGTTCGAAAAACAGGACGCATACCTTGAGTGGTTTTTGGCTCGTTACCCTGAATATACTACGGAAGACGGATCCATACCACCTGAACCCCCATCCAGAGCACAAGACACAACCAGCTAATCAAGGCAAATGGCCAGAAATTTTCCGTCCAGAAGAGGCGTCGTTGAATAGTAATCTTTGATTTTTCCAGTTTGTCGATATCATCGTAGATGGTGGCAAGCGTTTGCCTATCATAGGCCCTGTAGTACTTTCCCCCTGTTTCTTCTGCCATCCAGGCCAAAAGTTTCTCATCAATGGATTCTCCTGATCGCAGCACATAAAATCGACCAGAACGATCCGCAGGTTGCAAAACCACATCCGGATTCCCGAATCCGATGGTATAGACACGAATCCCCTTTTCTTTGGCTATTGCAGTGGCTGTTTTTGGGTCCACAAGACCAGCATTATTCATACCATCTGTGAGAAGGATAATCACCTTGCTTTTCGCCTTTGAAGAAGCAAAACGGTTAATGGCTGTGGCCACCCCCATCCCAATGGCTGTCCGGTTATTCGCAGGATTAAACATAATCCCATCTATCAAGCGAAGCACCATATCCCTATCATAGGTGAGTGGAGTAAGCGTATAGGCATACGTCCCAAAGAGCACAACCCCGATACGATTCTGGGCCTGTTTTTCCACATAGGATTTGATAACCCTCTTGGCAGACTCAAGACGGGTATACTCTGTTATCCGTCCAGAAGGATCCTCGTAAATCATCTCTCCGTACAATCGCCGCTTCACAAGAAACGATGGCACCTCATCTACAAACAGCATGGTTTCAGAAACGTCCAGTACCAGCACAATATCCACCCCATAAAGATTATCCTGAGCTATAGTTTGACCGCCGATCGGCCTAGCTAAGGCCACAATCCCAAAGAAAAGACCCACCACAACAAGAATATCTAAAATTCTCTCATACCAGATTGTCCAGAGATTCTCTCTCCCAAAGAGCCGAAGATCAGAAACCACAAGAGAAGCGTCCCCTTTCCTCCCCCAGAAACGATGGCTATACCTGAGCCAGAGATAGAGAGGTATCACCACCAGAGCAAGAAAATACCAGGGATGCAAGAATCTCATGCGTTTTCCTCCTTGGGTGGAACAAGGTATCTATATATCTCTTCACTTTCTCTGAGAACCTGCTTACGCTTCTCAAGAGAGGTGGTGTGCTTCGCATACTTCACCCTATCACACCACTTGAGAACATCTAAGATTCGCTCCTTCAATTCCCTATCCACAGAGAGAAACGAAGCAATCTCCCGGCTTCCCATTTCTCTTGCAGGAAAACCATACGTCGTCTCAAGAAGCCACCGGAGAAAATACGCCACCTCAGAATAATACGCCTTCTCCTCCATGGTTTCTACCCCACTCCGAAGACGAAAGAGATAGTCTTCAAGCGTTTCAGAAGGTGCCCTTTCCACCACCTCTTCTCTTTTTTTCCTTCTCAAGAAAAACCACACTACTGCTCCCACCACACCTACCCCAAGAATAACCCACACTATCCACCAAAAATCATAGAGAGGGTAAATATCGGCTACCGGATGAAGGTTTGACACAGTTACATTCGTCGGTGCTACCCGAAGTGTCCACTTCTCAAAGACAAGACGATTGGTTTTTCCTTTCACCACGGCTACTACCTCAAGAGGGGGAATAGAAAGAGAAGAAATCGAGACATGCTTGAGAGAAACTACAAGTCCCTTTTCATTAGTAAAAGACTCAACAAAGACAAAAGGGGAAAGTTCCTCCTGAAAGGCATACGAAACCACTTCCCCCTCCACAGGATAAAGGGCTTCCACCCTCTGCATCATAGCAATCTCATTCGTAGGAAAAATCGGCACAAGCAACAACCACCACCAGAGCATTAGTCCCTCCTTGTCGGATAGTCCATACGCTTATGAAAGGCGGCTGTAAGATACTCCACAAAGGCATCCCGGATTTTTTTCACCTGAGCTAAGGTGATAGGACACTCATCCAGTTGCCCTGCTTGAAGTCTCTGTTCAATAATATCATCCACAATATCCTCTAACGCATGAGGAGTAACCTTTGACTCTCCACCTTTTTGCTGGTAGGCACGCGTGGCCGCTTCAATGCCGTCCGCAAACATAAGAATGGCCGTCTCAAGGGAATGTGGTTTTGGCCCAGGATACTGATAATCAGCAGGATTTATCGTCTCCTCTCCATAGAGCCGAAGAGCCTGATGATAGAAGTAAGAAATAGAAGTCGTCCCATGGTGTTCTTCTATAAAGGCCACTATCTCCTCAGGAAGCCGATATTTTCGTGCCAGTTCCACCCCATACTTCACATGCTGTTTGATAACGGATATAGAAAGCCCCGGCTTGATCTCATCATGAGGATTTTCACCAGCCTGATTCTCTATGAAAAACTCAGGTGTCTGCAATTTTCCCACATCATGGTAGTAAGCCCCCACCTTGGCAAGCAGGGCATCCGCCCCAATCTCAGAAGCCGCCACCTCACACATTTCCCCAAGCCGCTGAGAATGAAGATACGTGCCGGGTGCCTGTTCCTGAAGCAAACGAAGCAGGGGACTGGTAGAAGGGGATGAGAGTTCTGTTAAACGAAAATACGTCGGAATTCCGAACACATTCTCAAAAAGCGGCAAAAGGGCAAACGCCACCAAAGCCGAGATAAGACTGTTTCCCAAGGCAAAGAGCCCCACCACAAACCAGTCCGAAAGAGTGAGCTTGATCTGATAAAACCATTCATAAAAGAACGAAAACAAAAGTTGAAGAAGAAAAATTTCCATACCAATCACAAAAAAATCATACCTTTTCTGAAAGGTCTTCCGTTTCTGAGAAGCCGTATAGAGGGCAAAAAGAGACAAACTCAAAAGATTGGTAAAACTCACCACATCCGTCAGCGGATAAAAGATGGCATACAAACTATAATTGATCAGAAGAACAAAAGCCACCGGCTGCTGTTGAAAGAGAATAGGAAGCGTCAGGGTGATAATCGCAAAGGGGATATGCAAAAAAACCGGAAGAAAAAAAGCCCCAAACGACACATGGCTATACCAGAGAAAAAGATGATGGAGAAGATAAAAAATCAGCGAAAGCAAAAAGAAAGACGACTTTTTCCAGAGAATGTCCTGATAGCGATGATACCGGTAGATAAAAAGAACAAAAATCACCCCCATCATGAGAAGCACCACAGGAAAACGAGTGAAAAAAAGATTCTCCTTGTATTTTCTATAGGCCTGAAGCCTCTCTATATCTCCCGCCGAAAGCACCGCCCCACGTCCAACGATGACCTCTCCCTTTTTGATCACCTCTTTTGGTACCCGCTGGGCCACCTGAGAAGAAATCACCCTCTCCCGGGCTACATCATCCAGATCCGCCGTTGGCTGAAGAAGAGACACCAAAATCTCTGCAATAGCCTCATAAAAGAGTTCATTTCTATGGCCAAAGAGACGACGCAGGATCGCAAGAAGTTGAGACTTTTCCACAGGCACAAGCAAAAGCTGATCATACGGCAAAATCTGAATCTCCTTGCCCTTCTGGACATAGACTATATCTCTTTTTTCAGGTAACATCCTTCGCACCAGAAGATAATTCGCCTGCAAAAAATCCAGCGCAAAAAGAAACCTGTTTTCATACCTTGCTAAAAGAGCCCGGTTTTCAAGGATATACTCCCGTATCCGTTCACTGTAGGAATAGTTTCTCTGCAAAAGGAAAGCCTCAAAAACTTCCCTCTTATTCGTAGCCATGGAGAGCCATTCTAAGATAAGACGCCTATTTTCCTCTTCGCTTCCCGAAAGCATCCGATAATAAAAAGGGGTATTCTTTTCTATCTCTTTTTTCACCTGCAAGGATGCCTGTTGATTCTCATAGGCAAAGGTGTACCAGGAAATAACCTGTTTCGGGGCAACTAAGCCTATCTGATACTCCCGAAAAGAAGAAGGCCAATAGGTAAAGGTCAACAAGAGAGCACTGATAAAGAATACCCCTGCTAAGAGACCTATCATCGTCTTTTTAGACAACGGTTCATCAAACTTCATGATTTCCTCATCTCATACCGAGACAGAATACGAGCTACTAAAGGATGACGCACAATATCATCCTCATCAAAATACAGAATACTAATCCCCGGCACTTTTGTCAACAGGTGAAGGGCTTCAACCAGACCAGAATCCTGCGCCGAAGGAAGATCTATCTGCGTCACATCTCCCGTCACCACCATTTTTGTCCCCTCTCCTAAACGAGTGAGAAACATCTTCATCTGCATCTTTGTAGCATTCTGAGCCTCATCAAGAATCACAAAGGCATGGGAAAGGGTTCTTCCCCGCATATAGGCAAGGGGAGCGATCTCCACCTGATGAGAGAGCAGAAGCCTCTCCGCCTCCTCAGCAGAAAGAATATCCTCAAGGGCATCAAAGAGAGGTCGAAGATAGGGATGAAGTTTTTCCTCAAACGTTCCCGGAAGAAACCCCAAATTCTCCCCGGCCTCTACCACAGGACGGGTGAGAATAAGCCTTTTCACCTTTCCAGCAAAAAGATAAAAAAGCCCTACCGCCATAGCAAGATAGGTTTTGCCTGTTCCTGCTGGTCCCACCCCAAAAACAAGATCATCCTGATGAATAGCCTCAATATACTGTGCCTGATGAGGGGTACGGGGTTTAATCTTTCGAGCACGCTTCGTAATCACAAGCCCCTCTGTGAGAAGCTTGGAAGCCGAGTGGGCAATCTTGCCCTCCTGCTCAATGAGAAACTTGATCTCCCCATGAGAGACAGGGGTATTCCCACGTGCCAGCTGAAAAACCTCCTTCAACACATGTGTGGCACGTGTACAATTCTCCTCTGTGCCCTCAATGACCAACCTATCATCAACCGGACGAATCTTTACCTCAAGGAGCCTCTCCATTAGCCTGAGATTGGAATCATGAACCCCCAACGCCAACACTGGATGAATGTCTCCCGGCACGGGAAACTCACATCGCATAGCACACCCTCATCTCTCTCATGGTAAAAGAATACCCACCGGTCTCACCATAGCAATTCGACTTCCCCAACCACTTCTTGTCCAGAAATCCACCGCAGACCTTGGAGACTCATAGTTCTTCGCATAGAGACGCCAATCCATATTTTCCGACTGAGAACGAACAACCATCTCCTGTCCCTTGAGAAGCTTCGCCCACTCTGCAGCCGGAAGAAAATGCGGCGGAATAGCAGGCTGAAGAACCTCAAAAGAACCAAAACTCTTCTCCAAAAGCGTATCTCTCCCCGAGAGAATATAGGAAGGCTGTCCTATACCACCCCACATGATGGTTGGATTCCCCACCACCTGATAGGAACGAGAGAGATCCCTCTCATTCTGGATCTGGGTGCGAACACTTCCCTTCCGGTAGACGTAAACCTTCTCCGGAAGTGATCCAAGGGAGTGGGTCTCTAAACGAACCGTATTGGTGGCACTATCGTACATCGTATTGGCTTCCACATCCTTGAGAAGCGTATTGAGTACATGATAAACCTGGGTGGCCATAAATTGTCTATTGGCTAACGCATAGTTAGAAACACACTGAACGGCCTGATAAAACAACTGGGCTTCAGATGTCTCCACAGGAAGATACACAAGCGAAGGATGAACAGGAGCAAGATGATAACGTTCCATCCTTTCACGGAAAAGTTTGTAATAGTACCACCACACCGCCCGACCAAGACTCCCTGAACCCGCCCTATAGGTGATCAGAATCTGATTCTTGAAAAGCCCGTAAATACGGGCCTTTTCCACATCAAAAATCTCACTCACGATCTGAATCTCTAAAAAATGCCTGATTGTTCCGAATTGTCTATGTTCCTCTTCAAGAAGATGCTCCGGCACACTGGAAAGATTGGAAACAGGAAGATCCCCATAATCCTCAATATACTCAAGTTCATCCACAAACTCCGGGGACTTTTTCTCCTGGACCCACCTTGCCCCCTGACTGAATACCTCAAGCAAATCCTTTTTGGAAAGATTTACCCTGCCTGTTGCCTTCTGACCAGAAGGAAGAAGTCTTTGTATATCCTTGAGAATCAGGGGAAGCTTTTTCTCCACATCAGGAAGAATAAGATTCGTGGTCAAAGTACGAACCCCAAGATTGATGTCCCAGTGAATAGCCGAAGGAATCATCACCCCATCGTTCGTCCCCACCGCAAAGACACACCCCGATGGGACCCCATGAGAGGGTACCGCATGAGGAAAAACCACCACAGCATCCCTCACGCCCGGCAGGGAAGCCACCATCTCCACCTGTTGAAAAAGATAGGGATGGAGCTTCGAGAGATGTTGATGGGTCACCAAAAAACGGATGGCGGCCTGATGAGGGTCCTTACGTGGCAGAACACGTTCAAATTCACTCACCCTTTGAAGTTCGCTTTGTTCCATCTCCCTGTCCTGTTTTTATGTGGTTATATTGTACACTACTTTTGGGAAAAAGTAAATACCTTTGGGAAAGTTTTTTTGAAGCCATTCCGTTGTCTAAAAAGAAAAACAAGAGAATCCTTTTTCCCAACAGCAACCACAAAAAATACCAACCCCTACGCTGATGGAGAAAGAAATTTAGACGTTTCTTTTTTCCTCATTCTGGAGAGGAACAACTTCCTCTGTAATCTCACGTCCCTCTATGAGATGATCAAGAGCATAAAACGAACGAAGTTCCTCAAGCATGATATGAAAGATCATATCCCCAAAATCAAGAAGAAGCCACCCGCCCTCCCAGGGTTCTAAGGGGTTTTTGAGATACCAGCCATGCTTTTCCATTTCTTCTATCACACGATTTCGCACAGCCTCAAGCTGGATCACAGAATCCACTGTCCCGATCACAAAAATATCCGCCAGAAGAGAATATCCCGAGGCGTCCACAATACGAAGAGCACGCACCTTGAGTTTCTGGATTTCCTCTATGACCCGAGGAAGCATCTTCTCAGCAGAAAGTTTTGTCCGCATGACTACTCCAGAGGAAACATCGCTAACGTTTTTGCAAGAGCACCCTTGTCCATCTCCCTGAGGATAACCTCACGATAAAGACGGAAAAACTCCTCATCACTCAGAGATGAAATCTGAGCCCTCTCTTTGATAGCCTTGATCTCACGAGAGATCACTATTTGTTTTTTTATTTCCTTGAGACGATTCTCAAAATCAGGACTTCCCTCAAGAAAGGCCTTGAGCAGTTTATTGTCTGAAAGAAACTTGGCCACAAAATAGACTTCTGCATGGGTTTTCACAGGAAAAATATACCGTCTGTAAAAAGAAAGCACCTGTTCTAAAGAAAAATCCCCAAGTCTTCCATCAGTCGTCACCTTTTTCCACCACGAAGAAAGCCTTTTGTCCTTTTGTATGAGGGCCTGGATATCCCTGGCTACAGCCTTCTCATCATATGCGAACTTCACCAGGACTTGAGAAGGAAGCGCACTCACAAAAAAGGCATAATCATCCTGATGAAAACCGGTGAGAATAAACTTTTTGAAAAAGAGTCCTACCTGATCCATACGAAAGGTATGAATAGCCTCATCAAACATCACCTTGTCCATGGCATTACTAAGTTCTTGATCTGAGGCCATGCGATTTTCAAGGAGTTTCCCAAAAGTGGCAAAATCGTCTGAACAAAAAGCCGCCTTTTCTTCTTTATTGAGCAAGCGATAAAAATGATCAAAGCGTTGCTTATACCTGTGTTCCACGGTAGTTACCGCACATCCCACAAGCATAACTATCAAGAAAGAAAACACTCCCTTTTTCATCTCTTCACCTCTCTTATGATTCAGACGGGGTTGATATCAAAATATCATCAAAGATATAGGTATTCTCATCCGGTTCATAGAGAAACCTATCCTCACCTAAGGACATATTGAATCCTGTATACGAAAGTTCCAGCTGGACTTCCCGTCCTAACTGGTTTCTGGCCACCATACGCTGAATCTGTCCCTCAGGACTCACCACAAACTCAATATAACGAAAGGCTGACAAGGTGGACTTCGGCTTGAATTCTATTCGATAGGCCTGTTTTCCACGGAACATCACCGCATAATCCTTGGGAAGAAATGGAATGTACTCCTTCTGCAGACGCTGGATATTCCAGCCGGTAATAGGCGTAGCGGTTTTGGTTTTTTCGAGATTTTCCCGGATGGCGATATTCTGATCCTTAATCACAATCCAGAGAACCTTCCCATCTGAGAGCATACGATTTCCGGAAGAGTACTCCATAGCAAACTTATTGGGAGCCTTGTAATACAAAACCCCCTGATAGGTCTTCTTATTCACCACATAGACAAAATTCGCTGTAAAGGTTCGCACCGTTGAGGTATAGTTCTGGATCTTCTGAAGAAGCGTGTTCACGCTCACCTTCTCCTGACCAAAGCCCAAAAAAGGTATCATCAAAAGAAAAAGAATAATCATCAGTCTTTTCATAGTTCTCTCTCTATGGTTTTGTGGCATTGGTAATATTACTCCGTGGACTCTGAACGTTATACTGGGCGCTATAAGCCTTCACATAGAAGAAATAGGTCACCCCGCTTACCAACGGATCTCCCTTGGCATCTTTGGTCACGGTATAAGTGAAAAGTGTCACCGAACTCATCACCGAAATATTTGGCATGGTAGCCTGGTTTTCTGAGGGACCAGGAATCTTCTCTCCCTTGTCTTCCAGGGCATCCTGCATCGAAGAGGCTATATAGATATTGTACCCTTCAAAATAAGGCTCATTATTCATCCCCCAGAAGGAAAGCACAATATCCCCATCTCCATTGGTCGTTGCCGAAAGCCCAAGAGGAGGATTGAGAGAAATCTCCTGCTCAAAACTCTCAATCCCACAGGAAGCCAAGAACAAAAGAAGCGCAATACCCAATCCCTTCCACTTCATCAAAGTTCCTTGAGAACAATTCTATGCTTCTCATCAATGTCGGTTACAACAGCATCCACAATCTGTCCCAACTGATACGCAGAACGAACTGGCTTCTTTTCTTTCATGTTGGAACGATGAAGAAGCGCACTCTCACCGGGGATCAGTTCAAGAAATACCCCATAATCCTCTATGCGGATCACCTTTCCTTTGACCTTTTCCCCGCGTTCAAATCCATTGACGATATGGTTCACAATATAGAGACATCGCTCAATATCCTCTTCTTTCTTGCCACAGATAGCCACCCGTCCATCATCATCAATGGAAATCGTGGTCTCCGTTTCCTCCATGATACGTTTGATGACCCTGCCTCCCGTTCCAATCACCTGTCCAATCGTTGACTCAGGAATGTAGATCACCTTGATCTTGGGTGCATTGGAGGAAAGTTTCGGTCTAGGGGCATCAATCACCTCATTCATCTTGGAAAGGATGTAGGCCTGACCAGCCAAAGCCTGATTCAAAGCCTCTTCCATCATACTCTGGGTGAGGCCTATGGTTTTCACATCCATCTGGAAGGCCGTAATACCGTCCTTCGTCCCGGCTACCTTGAAGTCCATATCCCCAAAATGATCCTCAAGCCCCTGAATATCTGAGAGAATACAGTATTCGCCTGTTTGTTTATTCCATACAAGCCCCATGGCAATCCCTGCTACAGCCTTGCGGATGGGAACACCCGTAGCCATCAGGGCCAAACTTGAGCTACACACTGTTGCCATCGAAGAAGAACCGTTCGACTCCAGGATCTCCGACACCACACGAATGGTATAGAGAAATTCATCCTCAGAAGGCAAAACAGGCTCAATAGCCCGATAAGCCAAATGCCCATGCCCAATCTCGCGGCGTGAAGGAGCCAGCGATTTTTTCACTTCGCCCGTGCTAAAAGGAGGGAAATTATAATGAAGCATGAATCGCTTTGATTCTTCTTCTTCCATGGTATCGATATACTGCACATCAGAGGTAGAACCAAGCGTTACAATACCCAAACTTTGCGTTTGCCCTCGTGTAAAAAGCGCCGACCCATGCACATTCTCCAAGAGATCCACTTCTATCGTAATAGGCCGAATCTCGTCAGGGCGTCTTCCATCCGGACGAATCCTTTCCTTGAGAATCGTTTCCCTGATAACCTCAACCTCTATCTCGTCAAGAAGGTTTTTCGCCTCTTTATAAGCCTCATGCTCTTCGTTTATCCCAAACTGCTCAAGAATAGACTTCTTGAGTTTATCCACTGCCTCGGCACGAGCCTTTTTGTCAATCGTATAGGCGGCCTCTCTCATGGGCTTCCACACAGTCTCTCGAATCTGTCTCCTCACATCCTCAGAGAGAAGAAAAGTCGGCTCTTCAAGAGAAATCTTTTGGGGCTGAACCAGCCTCACCAACTCTTCAATAAGGGCAATCTCTTCTTTGATATGAACATGAGCTATCCGAAGGGCTTCCAGAAGCACCTCTTTGCTCACCTCATTGGCCCCTCCCTCTACCATGGTGAGGCCTTCTTTGGTACCACCAACCACAATATCAAGGAGAGCCTCTTCTACCTCTTTCATGGAAGGATTGACCAGATAACGCCCATCCTTCATGTAGGCAATACGAACAGCCCCAATCGGTTCAAGAAAGGGAATCGGCGAAATGGAAAGGGCTGCCGATGCCCCCACAATACCAAGAATATCGGTTGAATACACCTGATCAGCCGACAGGGTACTTGCTATCACCTGCACTTCATTGTAAAAATTCTCTGGAAAAAGAGGACGAATGGGCCTATCAATGAGACGGGAAACAAGTATCTCCTTTTCTGTTGGTTTTCCCTCTCTCTTGAAATAGCCCCCCGGAATCTTTCCGGCTGCATAAAACTTTTCCTGATAGTGTACTGTCAGAGGAAAAAAATCAATTCCCTCAGGGACCTCTTTGGACATACAGGCTGTTACCAGGACTGCATTGCCACCACTCTTGACTAAAACCGCCCCATCAGCCTGTTTGGCCATCTTCCCTGTTTCGAGAATAATCTCCTTATCCCCGACTTTGCCTTTAACTGTAAAAAAACTCATTGAAGTCTTCTCCTTTTTTAAACTTCCGACAGAAGCCGGATAGCCTTACAACCCAAGTTCCTTCTTCAAGGCGTGATATCTCTCCGCATTCTCGCGATGGAGATAATTCAGAAGGGACTTTCTTTTCCCAAGAAGTCTCTGAAGACCTCGAAGTGACTTATAATCCTTGGGAAATTTCTGCAGATGCTGACTGAGATTATTAATCTCAAGTGTCAATACGGCAATCTGCACTTCGGTGTTTCCCGTGTCCTTCTCGTTCTTGCCATACTTCTGAATAGCAAGCTTCTTCTGTTCTGCTGTTACAGCCATAATCGTCTATCCTCCAAACCATTCATTGTTTTCTTCAGGTTATATCGACGCAAAGTCCATAGAACCTTCACCCTATCATTATAAAGCGCTTTTTGTAATTCTTCAAGATTATGGAAGGTTTTTTCTTCACGAATTTTTTTGACAAAGGCACAGGCGACTATTTTCCCCACCTGAGGAACCCCTGAAAGCACATGGCTTTCCAGCCTGAGATCCTTGCCCTCTACCGTAGGACGATAACCCACATAACTCATCGACGGATGCCACCCATCGTCTGTAAGCGTCCACGTCGCATATACCCCCTCTGCTGGGAGAACCTGCGTTCCAAGGCGAATATTTATTGTAGGAAAGCCTATTTTTCGACCTATCCTGTCCCCTTCGATGACCTCCCCCTGATAGACAAAAGCCCGACCCAAAAGCCGAAAAACCTTCTCCATATTCCCTTCAGCCACCGCATGCCGCACCGCTGTGGAACTCACCACCTCTTTTCCCTTTCGCACAAAGGGAAACACCCTCAAGCGAAAGTCGTACTTCTTTTCCCACTCTCGAAGAAGCGAAATATTCCCCGTTCTGTCCCTGCCAAACTGAAAATCCTCCCCTACCACAAGAAGGGGTTCTCTCATCCGGTGAAGGATCTGCAAAAGAAACTCCACCGCTGAAAGGGATTGAATCTCCTGAAACGAAAGCCGCACCGCATACTCAAACCCCAAACGATCAAAAATCCGCCATTTCGTTTCAAGGGGAAGAATCTCTCCCCTGTACTCAGGGCGCCCCAACCAGAAGCCGGTTGGTTTATCAAAACTGATAACCACATGGGAAGCCTTTCTTCCTAAGACCCACTTCAATAACTTCTGATGTCCTATGTGAACACCGTCAAAATTCCCAATGGTTACCACAGGCTGAGAAAGAACGGGAAGATCCTCAATATGCGTGACCACCTTCATTGGATAACCCACTTCAGGACAAAATCTTTTGCCTCCGAGAGATCAGAAAACACCCTATGGGCAAGCGAAAAATCCTGATTTCTCGTATACTCATTGGGAACAGCAAGGGGGAGACAACCCGCCGCATGCGCCGCCCGAATGCCATTGGCCGAATCCTCAAGAACAGCAACCTGCGACCCCTCAAGCCCAAGCCCCTGACAGGCCTTCTCAAAGATTTCTGGACTTGGTTTTCCAGCCTGCACATTGTCCGACGTCTGTATAAAATCAAAAAAGCCCTCAAGACCTAAAATACGCAAAACCTCCTGCACCATCTTTCGTGTATTTCCTGTTCCCACCGCCAGTTTTGCCACCGGTCGAAGAGCCTCAAGAAGTTCATAGAGACCCGGCATCGGCCTCAGTTCCCGACGCATTGCCTCAAGAATCCGCTCATCCCTTTCGGCTAAAAGAACAAGCGGATCCTCATCAATACCCAGTTCTTCTACAAACATCCTCATGGAATCTATGGGCTTCTGCCCCATCATGCGATGGAGAAGGGAATCTTCCACTACCCTGCCATACCTTCTCCCCATCTCCCGTTCCACCTGAAAATAAAACATCTCCGTATCCACCATGAGACCATCCATATCAAAAATAACACCCTTCACCGATGAAACCCCACTCGAAAAAATTTAGTAAAAAGATAATACAAACCCATAAAAACGACAAACACGCCACCAGCAAGAAGCATATAGATCCACCCCTTTCCCACTATTCCCTCAAGCCGTATATAAGCCTCCCGAACCACCCATCCCAAGACAAGAGAAATCCCGGTCCAGACCATCCCGCGCGAGAAAACATTTCTCCATACCTTTCCTTCCACCAGGCTGCGTTCCATACGCAGAAAATAATACATCATCACCACATAACTTGAGACCGTCTCAGCAATAATCACCCCTTTCACCCCCAGGGTCGGAACAAAAGCAAGAAAGTACAACCCTCCACAGAGAAGAAGGGTAAGAAGACTCGAACGAAGGGGGGTTTTTGCGTCATGCGTAGCATAAAAAATCTTCTCAAACACCACCGCCGCACTCATAGGCAAAAGAGACAGGGCAAAAATCCTGAGAACCTCGCAAGAAAGCGTTAAAAGCTCAGGTGTCATTCGCCCACTTCGACCCAAAAAGGCCACAAAAATATCATAAAAAAGCACCCTGTTCACTGTCTCAGGAAGCATCACCATATACACCATAAGCGGTATGGTCCAGTAAAGAAGAAAAAGAAACCCCTCCTCGACCGCCTGAGAAAACTCCTCCTTACTTCCTCTCTCGCGAAAACGGGAGAGAAGGGGCATCATCACCGTGCCCACCGCGATAGCAATGAAACCCAACGGAGCGCTTACCACCGTAAACCCGTTCATATAGGCCACATAGCCCCCAACAAAGAAAGACAAAAACCACGTAGCAAGAAAATTTTTCACTGTTAGCGCAATCATATTCCCCGCCGTAGGCCAGAAAAGCCCCCAGAACTTGGCTTCTGCAGGATGTTTTTGCCACACAGGTCGAAAAGCATACCCTACCCGCTTTATATCAAAATATTGCATGGCCACCATCCCCAAAGCCCCAATCACCACGGAAATCGCTGAAACATAAATCCCTACCTTGCCTGCAAAAAAAAGGGGAAGTCCAATAAATACCACATTGAAAAGTACCGGTCCTGCGGCTGAAGAACCAAAGAGATGAAAACTATTGAGAATCCCCATTCGAAAAGCATACCAGTTCACCAAGGGAATGTAGGGCATCATGACAATCATGAGAAGAATATACTCTCGCATCCTTTCCTGAGAAAACCCCGGGGCAAGCCATGGCCCATACCAGAAAGCTAAAAGAGACAAAACCACAGCAAGCCCTACCGAAAAAAAGCCAAAAACCGTCATCACCCTGTGAGCAAAAGCCTTTGCCGTTTCTTCTCCCTCTTTCTCTTTGACCTGATTAAACACAGGGATAAAGGCACTCCCTAGTGCCCCGCCCTCTCCAATATACCGACGAAAGGCATTCACTAACCGAAAAGCAGCCCAGAAGGTATCCCCAGAAGAACCAAAAAGATAGGTAAAAATCATCTGCTTCACCACACCGGTCACCCTGGAAAGAAAGGTCCAGAAGCTATTGGTACCAATGTGGCGAAGAGAAAGAAGCCTCTTTGAAGTACTCATCCTACAGGCTCTCTACTCCTCAAAAGAGAAAACTCAAGCGAAGACCACTATAAAAATAACTCATCCCATCTTTAAGATAAGAAACGAGTTCATTGGGAACATAATAAGTCTCATCTGAAATTTTCTGATAACTTCCTGGTTCCCCTTCATACTCACCTGTCACATAATTGTAAGTAGGTTCAGGATAATCACTCTCAGAGATAAAAAGCCCAAACCCTGGAATAAACGAAGCCTCCGCCACTAACATGAAAGAGCGTCCAAGATGAATCCCGAACTGAAGAGAAAGGGGCACTGTCCACTCAAAACAGGAGATAGAATACTCTTTGGTCGCGTGCTTGAAAACAGGAATATCAAAACCAAAACCAATACCCCCTCCCAAAAGCACATACCCATTGGCAATCAGATTGAACATAAACCCAAGATTAAAATTAACCCCCCCCACATTCCAGTTCGTAGCCACACTGGCCCCATAAAGCCTGAGATCCATATAAAATTCGCTATGCCTATCTCCTGGACTCTTGATCATAAAAGAAAGAGCTCCACCCTCAAGTGCCCCTACATTAGTAGAAACACTCAAGCTATAAAAACCTATATCAAGGGCTTCATCTGGCCTGCTATAATAATCATAATCATCATACGAAGGGCGAGATGTTTGAGAATAACGAGGAGCAGTCGTTTCCTGTGAAGGCTTCTGCTGTGGGGGCTTCTTCTTCGGTGTATAAGCCGAGAGATTTTCTCCCCGAGCCTTTCGTACCATACGATCGGCCAAATCAGGAATCACATCCAAAAGGCTTTCCGTATCATAAGCATACACCTGATCGGCAAAATCTATCACCCCCGTCTTGGTATCAATCGACTTCATGGTAATCATATACTTTTCTCCAAAACGAGCAAGCGAACCCACCCAGATCTTCTGCGCACCCAAAAGACTTCCAATCTGTGTTGCCTGTTCCTCTTCTGTGAGACCAGAAAGACTAAGTTTCTGTTCTTCTAATATTCGGTTGAGTTGACTTCTCTCCACTACAAGAAAATAGCGTTTATTGACCACTTCTATCTGAAGAGATTCAGTGAGAGCATCGGTATCTACATCTTCCTGCAGCCGATTCTCTATCCGAAGAATAGCAATTTTCACCTTTTCTGTCTCTGCCCACCCCACAAACACCATAAGCCAGATTGCCAAACCATAAACTATCCGTCTCATACGTTTCCTCCTTCCTCAGGGGATCCCCCTTTTTTCCTCATACATATTATACCATTTTCCCAAAAGTTTTTCAAAATTCAAAGCCGATTTTTGAAAAAATCATTATTACAGACGTCCAAAAAAGAAAACGCATGAAAAGAAGCTTTCCACACGTATTTTCTTCCCCAAAGAATTTCCAAAACCCTCAGCAGAAAAAGAAAACCCATCACAGGAGTACGCACCCTTAAAAGACCTTCAAAAGCCCTCTCTCCTTGAGAAAATCTTTCAGTTTCCCATCATTAGCCGAAGAAAGGGGACATAGTGGCAAGCGATATTCGAGAGCCGGAATCCTCCCCATATAATAAGCCGCGGCTTTCACCGGAATAGGATTGGTTTCGATAAACATCATCCGATGGAAGGGTAGCATATCAAAAAAGATCTTCTGCGCTCTTTCTCTATCTCCAGCAAAATACGAGGCAAACATCTCATGATTCTGTTTTGGAAGAATATTTGCCGTTACCGAGATTGCCCCCACCCCACCCATCGCGAGAAGGGCATACGCGGTAAAGTCATCTCCCGAGATCAGAAGAAACCCCGATTTTACCTTTTCCATCATCTCTGCGGCATACTTGAGATCCCCAGTAGCCTCTTTCACTCCAATCACATGGGGAAGTTCCGAAAGCCTCCCCATGGTCTCAGGAGCAAGAGAGACTGCTGTTCTTCCTGGCACATTGTAGAGAATCATTGGCAAAGCTACCGCCTCCTGAATAGCCTTGAAATGCTGATAAAGCCCTTCCTGGGTAGGCTTGTTATAATAAGGGGTGATGGAGAGATGGGCATCAGCCCCAACCTCTTTGGCCGCCTGAGCAAGTTCAATGGCTTCACGAGTAGAATTAGAGCCTGTTCCCGCAATCACAGGAACCCGTCCTCTCACCTTCTTCACCACAAAGGCCACAACCTCTTTGTGTTCAGCATGACTCAGCGTCGCCGATTCTCCTGTTGTCCCGCAGGGAACAAGCGCATCCGTTCCCTCGGCAATATGCCACTCAATCAAACTTTCCAAAGCCTCGTAATCCACTTCCCCATTTCGGAAAGGCGTAATAAGCGCGACCATCGAACCACGGAACATAACTCCTCCACGTCCTCTTTTACGTATTCAGAAAATCTGTACCGGAATACAAAAATCGCTTGATTTCCTTTGTCGATGTCTTGGCAAATTCCTCTCTGCGAATACGAAAATCTCGAATCTTTTTGTAGTCCGGAAGTTTCGCATTCACCTCTTTCATGTGTTTTGCAATACACTCTTCCACCAATTCATCGGTGAGTTCAAGATTATTGAGATTGCAATAAGTATCAAAAAACTCATAGTTTGGCACCACATAAGCATAGATATTCTCACCCTTGGAATGCTGACTCTCGGGAATCCCAATCACCAGACTCTCTAAAACAAAATCGCTTTCATTGATGAGTTCCTCAATCTCTTCTGGATAGACATTCTTTCCTCCCGGGGTCACAATGATATTCTTGATACGGCCGGTAACAAAGAGATAGCCGTTTTCGAGTTTACCAATATCCCCTGTATGGAGCCATCCATCCTTATCAATCACTTCTTTGGTGGCCTTGGGATTCTTGTAGTACCCCTTCATCACAATGGGCCCTCGCACACAGATTTCCCCATTCCCCTCACTATCAGGATTATCAATCTTTACCTCAATACCTTCAATGAGTTCTCCCACCGAGAGATTGTTGATACGATCCACTCGATTCACCGACACCACGGGTGAAGTTTCCGTGAGCCCATACCCATTGAGAAGCGTAATACCGAGTACCTCAAAGCCCTTCGCCACCTTGTGATTCAGGGGAGCTGCCCCGGAGATGGCAAAGCGTATCCCATCAAGGTGGGCTTTCTTGCGGAGAAAAGAAAAGATCACCTTGCCAGCCTTCTTGCGGGTAAGGGCGTTGAGCCCCGCCGTGAAATGATAAAGCCCTATAAGCACATGCTTGACACCAAAGGGAAGATTTCTTACCTGCCGCATAATCCCATCATAAATCTTCTCAAACAGCAAAGGTACCCCAATCATCACCGTGACACCTGTCTCTCTGATATTGTCAAACATCTTGTTGGGCTTGAGACTCTCCGCATAGGTGATACTGGCCCCTTTGTAAAGCACGGTAAGTTCCACCGAAAATTCATAGGTATGATGCAAAGGCAAAACTGAAAGAAGCACATCCGTATCCATCAGGGGTACCGCCTTGGAAAGGGCATTGATCTGAGCGGCAAAATTCGAGTGCATAAGCATCACCCCTTTGGGTTTGCCTGTTGTTCCGGAGGTATAAATGAGAGAAGCCACGTCCTCAGGACTGACCACCAGTTCACGGTGTTCCTTGTGTTCCTTTGCCCAGCCCTCCTCAAGAATATCCTGCCAGTAGCGAACCTTTTTCTGAAGTTCCTTCGGCACCTCCACCCGATCAAAAAGAATAATCTCCGAAAGTTGTTTCACCACCTCAGGCTCTGCAAGAACATTTTCCAGAAGAGAAGCCGTAGTAAAAAGATACTTTGTCCCACAATCGGTGATGAGATTCTTCACCTCCAAGTCTGTCAAACGAGCATCAAGGGGAACAGCCCAGATGCCATTGTAAACGATTCCGAGATAGGCCATCATCCATTCCGGTCGATTCTCGGAGTAAATAGCCACCATATCACCCTTTTTTAATCTTTTCAAACGAAGAAAATACGCCGCCACAGAACGAATATTCTGAACAAACTCATAGTAGGTATATTGACGATACGTTGTTCCCTCTTTCATACGGGACACAACCTTGCGTCCAAAAATGGACAGATAATTCACCAGATGCTGCAACGTGGTAATTTCCATACACTACCTCCCCATATATGTCGAGACCCTTGTACGGGTGTATTCTTATCCTATCTGGGTCAGGGGCTACGCCCCTCTCCCCCGCTTTTTCTGTTTACAAGGGCTTATTTGTCTTTTTTGTCCAAAAAGAGATGATTATTTATTATTACAAAGAATACTTTTTATACTATTTTTGTTTTTTTATTACTTTCTTGAGACCTTCGCACATTCGTGCAAAGGTCTCATGTCACAGGTATATTATAAGGGAAAATATACCAATTGCAAGACCTACAAAAAATTTTTTGAGTTTCCCACCTCCTAATACAGGACAAACGAGAAGACAAGAATCAGAAGGGTAAGCACCGCCATCGCCACGATACCCACAATGATAGCTGAAGAAACACTGGCTTGATTTTTCGGTTTCTCTCCAACTGTTAAATCCGGAATAGTGGTATCAGAGAGAGAAGATGGGGCAACAGGATTTCCATCCGCATCAAAATTGAGGCTAAAAATCACCGGTTCCTTACTCGAAGAAACGTCCCCCCCTTTCGAAGATGCTGTAGAAGATTTTGCTGCGGCTTCTGTTCTTGTTTGCACCCGAACCTTGCCTCCAAGCACAAAAGAACCAAAAATTCCCGGCCCAAAGAGAAGGGTAACCCTTCTGTTTTCCGACTCTGGCATCAGTTGGTTTTCAAGAACCTTGCCCACAATGGTGGTGGGAGCAAGAATATCCGGTGGACGAAGCCTCTCTACCAGTTCAGGCACAATAGGACGATCATCCAGCACCCGCACATACACCTCATCCATAGACGAAAGGCTCTCCACATCCTTGCCTCCTAAAGGGGAAAGCACTGGTTCCACTTTCAGGTTCATAAGAACGAGATTCGCCGGATTATTAGAGATGGCTTTGAGCCCATCATGGGTATTACTCAAAAAGGCTCTCGTACGAAAGATATCAGCCTCTTCTAACACAAACTTGACAAGTACATTCGCATCATAAATCACTCGATTGATCTCATTGGTAAAAAAACGCTTGAGATTGATAAGGTCCGGATTGGTTTTGTCCGCTAAGTATCCTGTGAGTACAGAGATATTGTCCCGTGAGAGTACCTGGGCTTCTATCCTCGACGCCACATCTGGATCCGATTCCTGGGCCATCTGGTGTACTCGAAGAGATTCCACATATGCCGCCCATGGATCCTCAATACGAATACGACTGAGATTCAGATCTGTTGAGCACACCACAAAGATATACTCTGGAACCAGACTCTGATGGTTGTAAAAAAGCAGGAATGCCCCATAAAGATTCCGGCGAGAGGCTATAAACTTCCCCTTCACGACGGTAATATCTTTGTCAGAAGATTCCATCATCTGGATGACCTTGTCAACATCCCCCTCAAAAAAATCCAAAAGATTCTGTGCAAACTCCTGCGAAATACCATAATTGTTGACAAGGATATCCGCTTCTACACCCATATCTCCCCCTTCGTAGGGCTAACTTTCTCGTTTTTATTATAAGCCATTTTCAAAAAAAATCAACTATCCCGGGAAAGAATTGTCTTGATGGCCTTTGCCACAATCTCAGGACTGGTATTGATTTTTTTGTCGTTCACCTTGAAAGAGACCGTATTATCCTTGAAGGTAGGTTTCTCTTTCTCATACTCCGTCCGAAGCTGCTCATAGTCTTCCCTGAGAGAAGATGTTTCCCCTGCCGGTGCAAACTCTTTTTCATCAGTATCACTCCCAACAGCCGCAGCAGGATTAAAAACCTCGCGTTCCCACTCATCAGAAGCAGAAACCGTCGAAGAAGAAGGCTCTATCACCGACTCCCATGTATCACTATCCTCTACCATATTCACCGTGCTCCCAGGTGAAGTTCCTCCCTGAAGACCTTCTTCTCCCTCTGTCTGGGAATTCTCCACAAGAGACGAAGAGACTTCAGAAGGACTTCTCCCCTCCAGAAGCGCCATAAACTCCTCAAAATCCTGAGAGGGAAGTATCCGCGAAAGGACAAAAAGAAAAAGAAACCCCATTCCACCCATCACTATTCCACTGACCACAGCCCGAAAAAGCACTATCCCAACAGGCACACGGGCAACCAGTCCCAGAAGGAAAGAGACTCCCAATCCCAACACAGCTAAAAGAAGCACAAAACGATGTGTGAGAAATCGCATACTTCCTCCCTTGTTTATTATTTCACAGAAAGAAAAAAAAGTCAAGATTTAGAGAGTTTTGACAAAAATACTTCTCTTTGATGATGTCGTTCCACATAGAAACTGAATACCTATTTTCACATTGAGACCCTTGCGCGGGTGTTTTCTTCCCCTATCTGGGTCAGGGGCTACGCCCCTCTTCCCTGCCTTTTCTGTTTACAAAGGTGAGACCTTTGCACGAATGTGCAAAGGTCTCAGAGTTTTACAGTTTAATCTCTTTAAACAACCTTATTTATAACACTGTCATAGAGATTTTTCTTCTCTACCTTATAAACATCAAAATCTTTAATGTTCTTGTGTGTTATACCAATCTGGTACTCAATGCCGCCTCTGTGTTGATGGCTAAAATGCCGGTTCTGTTCCACTTCTTTTGCAGACATGACCCAATAGAGAATCTCATCCACCCACACTCCAATAAAGATAAAAACATCACAAATCTCAGGTTTTAACTGTTGAAAGTTCAGCCAGAAAGGCTCGGTGGCATTGCGGCGTAAAGCTCTGGAAACCACATCGCCACGTTTTTTCGTGGCAGTAGCCCTGGCCGCCTTGACTTCAATCCGCACTATTTTTGACTCTTTTTGAATATACAGGTCGTATTGCCCCTTGTAGTTAGGATCAACAGATTTGTTTGGCTTCATGAATCTTGCATCTATTGCCCTCACGTGCTGTTCACCCCAGACTTGCCCAAAGATTCTCGGTGCGAGACTATACAAGTCAAGATATAAATTTGCAAACACGTATTTTTCTCTGAGTTCTTTGTAGTCATCAAAGTTGAGGGTTCCACGACTTACCAGAAACGTTAGAATGAACTCATACTCATTGAAAGGGAAAACGGATGATAATTTCTTCAATTCTTTCTTTAACAATGAGTTGTCTTGATTTTCGAGTTGAGCAACCAGGTTGTTCAAGTAACAGCGGAGTTCTTGAAGATCCATGTTCTACCTCCGATTTAGCGTTCCAACTCTGGGAAGGGACTACGCCATTGCCAACCTGGTTTGCCAGTTTTCCGGTAATGTTCAAGTCGCCTAATTGTCAGTTCCGCAAAGATGGGATCTATATCAAAAGTGTAAACTTTTCTCCCTAATTTTTCTCCCGCTATGAGTGTAGTACCTGAATGGGCAAAAAAATCTACCACCAAGTCGCCATTCTGGGTACTTGCGGCTATGATACGCTCTATGGCTTTTAAGGGTTTCTGGGCGTAACAGCCGGGAACGTTCTCCTCTAATCGGTAGAAAACTTGTTGAATATCTACCCAGACATTTCCGGCACGGATGGTTCCTGAGCGACTACGCTCAAGGTTTTCGGTCATTTGCCCGTTGACTTCTTTGTAGTAGCCACGCAGGATTTTAGGAATGTCAGTGTATTCGGCTTCTACATTGAAACCAGGATTTCCCTTGACGTAATACAGTAATTCCTGACGCACCCACATCCAGTTCTTTGAAGTACCGTAACCTCTTTGTTTTCTCATTGTAATAAAGTTTCTTGGCCGGAGCTCGGGGAATTCCCTCATCATGATCATAAAATCAGGCAGAGGTTGAAAATTGTCTGTATAATCAGCCCCTATCCAGATATAAAGATGAGCATGGTCTTCCATGATTTCAAGAGCATTTTGAACCCAAGCTCTTGAAAAGCAGAGATATTCCTCGATGTCAATTTTGGCAAGATTGGCCGTGTTGGCATTGCCAACTTTGATGTTGTAAGGGGGATCGTTGATAATCAACGAAGTCTTTTCAGCGTGCATAATCTTAAGCACATCTTTGCGACAGGTTGCATCCAAAACTCCAACCCGATGTCCAGCCACCGGATCTATCCAAATTTCACCTTTTTGTAAACGACAAAAGGGCAATAATCTCTCACGCAACTCGGTATACTTATCAATTCTTGGCAACCTTTCAGTTGTCGATACTCTTTTTACTGAATCTATTACCATCTGATGCTCAAATAAAGTTTCTTTAATTGTAGTTATTGCCATTACCTTCTCCCCTACGTTTTTATTATAAAACCAAACTTTTAAAAAGTCAAATTCATTTAGAATGCTTCCTTGCAAGGTTATGATTTTGAAGAAAAAGGATTATTGTTTTATTCATTGCTTTTCTGAGCCCTTTGCAGATTCGTGTAAGGGGCTCAAAAAGTTTCTTTTTGAAAACACCTCTTTTCCAAAATTTGCCTTTTTCTTTTCCCCTCACTACAATATGTTATCACCTCAAGGGGGAATAGAATGAAATGTTTTTCTTCTCTTTTCTTTCTGACCATTTTTTCTTTCGCTTTCGGGCAGTCGATCAATTGGGTAGTGGCCTCAGATTTTCATTATTACAGTGCCGATTTAGGAACAAATGGCAAGGCCTTTGAGGCCTACTTGGCCGATGATAGAAAACTTCTCAGAGAAAGCCCTCAACTCCTTGACGCCTGGATAGCCGATGTCATGAAATTGGATATTCAGTTTGTGCTTATTCCCGGTGATCTCACCAAAGACGGAGAGATGGTAAACCACCTCGGCGTCAGAAATGCCCTGCGAAAACTAAGAGATACTCATCCAAATCGTCCTCGAATCTTTGTTGTCCCAGGGAACCATGACCTCAATAATCCTGAAGCCTATCGTTATATCGAAGACAGAACAGAACCTGTGGATTTCCTCTCTTCAGAGGATTTTGCCTCTTTTTATGAAGACTTTGGATACAGAGATGCCTTCAGTCGAGACCCGTCTTCTCTCTCCTATGCCGTAACGATTACCTCCAATCTGTGGCTCGTAGCCCTTGATTCCACTATTAACGAATCCAATCGGATGCTCAAACACCCCGTCACTGAAGGAAGACTGAAGCCCCAGACCCTTTCCTGGCTCCAAACCATAGCCACCAAAGCCCAAAAAGAAGGGGCTACCATCCTTCTCATGATGCACCACGGCCTATTCGAACACTGGCCAGGTCAAAGAAAACTCCATCCTGAATACCTTCTCAACAATAGACGTGACTTAGCCTCTTTGATGTCTCGATATGGCATACGTGCCGTTTTTACCGGCCATTATCACTCGCAGGATATTACGGCAAGTGCGGTCAATAAACAAACCCTCTTCGATATCGAAACAGGCTCTCTTGTCTCCTATCCTTCCCCTTATCGGCTCTGCCGTCTTGATGGGGAATGGCTTACCATACAGACGAGAACTCTCTCTCTTTCCCCTGACTTTGAAGCCTACAGCCGACAATACCTTATTCACGGTCTCACCGGGCAGGCACTCAAAACCATACGAAAATATGGGGTTCCCGACTCTGAGGGGGTGAAAATAGCTGAAGACGTAGCCAAAGGGTTTGCTGTCCATTATGCGGGAGATGAACCAGGAGTCGAGTTTTTCCCGGACAGTCGAAATATGGGTTTCAAGGCCAAATTCATCCTCTGGTATCAGGGGTATGTGATCAAGGGGCTTCAAACAGACCTTCTTCCACCCGATAGAGAACTCAAAATCAACCTCAAAACAGGAGCCTGGAGTAATCTCTGATGGTCAGACGATCTCTCACCACTCCATCACGTGAGGGTATGATCAATATCGATGCTCTCGTGAGAGAAGTGATCACAGAAGCAGGGATAAAAGATGGTCTTTTGACCATTTTTGTTCCCCATACCACGGCAGCTATCACCATCAATGAAAACGCTGATCCCGATGTCCAGAGAGATATTCTCTCCCACTTAGCGAAGATCATACCCCAGAATCCTCATTTTCACCATAGCGAAGGAAATTCCGACGCCCACATCAAAAGCGTTCTCACAGGACCGTCCGTTACTCTCATTATTGAAAATGGAAAACCCCAACTTGGAACATGGCAGAGTGTCTTTTTTTGTGAGTTTGATGGCCCAAGAAAACGGGAAATATGGTTTCAAATCATCGCGGCCTAAGTACGAAGACGCCTGTAAAACCAGAGAGAAATAGGGGCTAACACCATTGTTCCAAAAAATCCCCCTATCAGGGGTGGAAGGTCCCCATTACCCGCAAAGCTTGCCCCCATCGCAAAAATCACATAGAGAAGCCCAAAACTTACAAAACACATCACTAAGTTCTCAATGAGAGAAATCTTTTTCTTTGAGATATCGATAAGCCCAACTAACAAAAGAACCAGAAAGAAGACATTGAAAACATAGGAGATATTCGAGTAATACACCGCCTCAAGATCCGCATAAAACTGACCCGACTTCTTGCGAAGGCGGATAAGAGCCTGAAGCTGGGAAGGTCTCAGGGCATTCATGTCATACCAGATACGTTCAAGATAGTATGGTTCAATGGAGAGAAGATTGGTTGAAAACGTAGAAAACTTCTCCGAACGAACAGCAAACGTTTCAGGATCAATAGTCCAGAGAAGCCCATCATACAAAATCCATTTATCCTTATCCCACACCATCGCTTTGGCATCAATACGCATAGTAAAATTCACCTGCCGCAAAACCTCAAGAGAACGTTGCTGTTCTATCATCTGAAGATTACTGAGAAGATACTCATTGGAAAGCACTAAAGAATTTTCCTGAAAAGGTGTTTTCTTTGGAGAAAGGGAGAGAATCACCACATTTTCAAGTTTTTTGGCAAGAGCATAATACCGTTCCCCCATGTAAAGTGTATTATTCGGGCCGTAAACTACCACATTCTGGTTATCCTTGAAACGATCTATATTTTCTAAAGCTACCCTCTCAAAAACAAGCTTTTTATAGGCAAAATGCCGTTGATAGAGAGGAAAAATGGCATTTTCTTGAAGAAAAAACACTATCACAAAAACAAGAAGAGCTGTCACAAAGAGGGGATAAAACATCACCCGCCTGAGACTGATTCCTGTGGAGACCATGGCACGAAGTTCATGATGATTGGCAAGCCTCGTGAAAACCACCACCGCCCCAAGACTGAGGGCCAGGGGAAGAAAAATCATCCCCCAGTAGGCACCCTCATAGAAATTCATCATAAAAATATCCCAGCCCTTCGTCCCTTCCGGAAACCACCTCAAAAACTGAAAAACCTGAATCACTTCGTACAAGACGACAATAAACAAAAGCGCAAAGAAACTTACCAGAACATACTGACGAAGGATGTACCTATCAAAGATGGAGGGACGATAGTATTTCCAGATAACCCGGAGCCTTTCCAGAAGAGGCCAAAGATAGTCCTTTTCCCACTGCTTCACTACCCTTACTCCCTGAGTTTTTGTCCCATCACCCAGAGCCCAACAAGAAGATACACACCATTGGGGATCCACACAAGCCAGGGATCACCATTCCCGGATTCAATAATTCGACGCATCCCCATCCATGCCCCATAATACACGATCATCACAATCATGGCAATCCCAAGATTCTCGTTTCTCCCCCCTCGAGGAAGAAACATTCCCAAAAACACACAGAGAAGCGCAAAAACCACAATAGAAACAGGGAAAGAATACTTTTCCATGAGGCTCATCCGTTCACGAGGCAAAAGACTCCTCTCCCGCTTCACCAAGTCCTTTTTCTGTTTGGCTATGTCCGCAAGAGAAGCCTTGAGTTCTTCTTCTTTCGCCTTTCGCTGAGCAGGATCCTGAAGGGTTTTCTTTAGCGCTAGAAGTTGCTCTCTCAAGACTTTTTCTGTTTGTCGGAGTCGGACCCTCTCATTGGTGAGACTCTGCCAGGCAAAGCTCTTTTTGACCTCTTGCTCGATTTTTTTCTCAAGTTCCCACACCGTCATGCTCTCAGGAATCTCAGCGAGGTTGAAACCCTCAACGGAAATGGGAATATACACCGTGAGATATTTGAAAGAAGCAATAAACATCTTCTCCTCTCTGGTCCCATTTTCATTCTCTATAGTTTGCACCTCGGAAATACCCCCGTTTTGGAGCTTGATGACATAATTATTCGCCGACTCTGGATCCTTGTAGAGACGTCCCTTCTCAGCCGTAATAGTTCTCTTGCCCGGCAAATCTACAAGCTGAACATTCAAGAGTACCTCAAGATTTTCAAAGGTGATACTTCTATCAAATTTCAATTGGTACTTCCCCACATTGAGAAAAGCCTGATTCCGAAGCTGGACAATTGGCTTTTCTCTTTCTGATTGGGCTCGAAGAAGAAGATAGGCTTTTGTAGCCGGATAACCAATAAAATTATTGAACACCAGAGCAAACAAGGTCAAAACCACACTGAACACAAGTCCAGGAAGCACAATACGAAATGTCGAAACCCCACAGGAACGAAGAGCCACAATCTCTGAATCCCTCGAAAGCCTTCCCATCGCCAAAATGTACCCAAAAGGCACACCGAGCGGAAGAGTAATCGTAGCAAGAAAAGGAAGTAAATTGATCACCATGAGGAAAATATTTTTGAGCGGTACATTGGACTTGATATAGAGTTGAATGAGGTTATACAGTTCCACAATCCCCTGGAAAAGGGTCACAAAAGCAAATCCCACAAGAAAAGAAGGGATCAGAATACGATAAAAATACCTATCATAGGTAGCCCAGAAATACTGCCGTATCCACGCCCCCACGTTTCTCATATCCCCCCCTGAAGCCCGAGAAGAATACCCATTCTCAGTACACCAAAAATCCCTGCCAGGACAAGCACAACAAAAGGAAGCACCATCACTATCAAAGCTTTGCCCCGCGAAAGGGCATATTCAAGACAAAGGGTCTCCCACAACCAGAAAAAAGAAAATAGCGACGAAAGAATCACAAGAAACGAAGGAAGCCACGGTATCCACAGCGACAAAAGAAAAAAGGGAAAAACACCCACCCAGGGAAGATGAGAAACACCAAGAAGAAAAAAAAGCCTCTCAGGAATAACCACCCGGCGAAAGACAGCGGTAAGAAGAAACATCATCCCCCCAATCACTACCATCCAGTAAAGTATCGTCCCCAGAGAAAAAAAACTTACCATAGCTAACGAATGAAAAAGAGACGAAAACCGTCCTCCAACAGAAAAAAGGGTGGCCATAGTCATAGCCAAAACCTCAAGACCAAAAACAACCCCCAGTTCCCACCAGAAAAACTCTTTTTGGGCTACGGCTTCTCTTGCCCCTTGCCAGGGGTACCACCACAAACACCCCAAAGAGACCCATCTCTCTTCCATGGTCTTCCCCTTAGACTACTGGTGTCGAGGCCAACCGAACCTCTTCAAACACAAGAGAAGGTACCTCCGGCAAAATCATCCTTGCTAAACTATTAAGATGTTCCGTAATATCCGTCGCATAGAAAAGCCTCGATGGCACAAGGGCATCAGAAAGCCATCCTTTCTCAAGGAGAAGTTGTCTGAGTTCCCGGGCCGTTGAGTAGGCAGAATCCACCAGAACAACCTCAGGAAGCACAGACTGAATAGTATCACGGATGAGAGGATAATGGGTACACCCTAAAATCAGAGAGTCAATCTTTCCACGCAAAGGGGACAAATACTCCTGAGCGATGAGGGTGGTAGCTTCATGATGAAGAAATCCCTCCTCTATTAAAGGAACAAAGAGAGGGCAGGCTTTGCCTATCACCGTTGCTGTTGGCTCGATCTCATGAATCTTGTGAGTGTACATCTGAGTCCGAATGGTACGTTTGGTTCCTATCACCCCAATCCGGTGATTGGGACTCACCTTCACCGCTTCTTTCGCCGCCGGCTCAATCACCCCAATCACAGGAAAATCAAAGGCCTGTTGAAGATCAGAAAGGGCTACAGAAGAGGCCGTATTACAGGCAACAACCATCACCTTAATATCAAATTCCTGAAGAAAGCGGGCATTGTGAAAGGCATACTGACGGACCATCTCCGCTGATTTCTCCCCATAGGGAAGATTGGCAGTGTCCCCCAAATAAACAAAAGACTCCGATGGCAGGATCTCCATCATGGCTCTCACCACGGTAAGCCCACCTACCCCGGAATCAAAAACCCCGATGGGCTTATTTCGTAGACTCTCCATGGGCTACTTTTCCACCTTCATCAGAATATAATGCATACTATCCACAAGCGCCTGCCAGCTGGCTTCGATAATATTTTCCGAAACACCCACCGTCTGCCACTCATAACCATTGTACTGGAAAGAAACCAGCACCCTTGTCACAGCAGCTGTTCCTGCCTTGGGATTCAGGATACGAACCTTGTAGTCGGTGAGTTTCACCGCCTTGATCACAGGATAAAACACCGAAAGCCCCTTCTTGAGGGCAATATCAAGGGCATTCACAGGACCATCTCCTTCCCCAACGGTGAGTTCCTCCATTTCTCCTACCCGAAGTTTCACCGTCGCTTCCACCATGCTGTAATCATTAGTCTTGACAAAGGTGGAAACCCTGAAGGAAAGCACCTCAAACCGCTCCACAAAATGACCTGTGATTCGTTTCACAAGAAGCTCAAAAGAGGCATCCGCACCCTCAAACTCATAGCCCATGTTTTCCATCTCTTTCACCTTTTGCAAAAGAGGCTGGACAAAGGCTTCCTTCACCTCGAGTCCCAATTCTCGGGCTTTCTCCAAAATGTTGGACTTTCCCGATTGTTCAGAAATAAGAATACGTCGTCTATTACCCACCTGTTCAGGTTCAATATGTTCATAGGTCCTAGGGTTTTTCTCTACAGCATTGACATGGACCCCTCCCTTGTGAGCAAAGGCACTCTGTCCGGTATAGGGCTGTTTGTTATCCGGAGAAATATTGGCCACCTCATACACATAATGAGAAACCTCCGTAAGCTGTCTGAGCCTTTCCTTTGTGATGGCCCCACAGTCGTATCCCATTTTGAGAATAAGATTCGGGATAATAGAAACTAAATTGGCGTTTCCACAACGCTCCCCTATGCCATTCATCGTTCCCTGAACCTGAACAGCCCCTGCTTCCACAGCCTCAAGGGAATTCGCCACCGCACAATCGCTATCATTATGGGCATGAATGCCAATATGAACCTTGATTTCCTTCACCACTTCTTTCATAATCGCTCGAATCATGGAAGGAATCATCCCTCCGTTGGTATCAGCAAGAACAATCGCATCGGCTCCTGCTTTTTCGGCTGTACGAAGTACCTCCATCGCATATTCAGGATTGCACCTGTATCCATCAAAAAAGTGTTCCGCATCAAAAAAGACCTGTTTGTTATGGCTTTTGAGATAGTCAATGGACTCATAGACAAGCTTCAGGTTCTCCTCAAGGGGAATATGAAATACCTCCCGGACATGCAAGTCCCAGCTCTTGCCAAAGATAGTCACCACAGGAGTATCGGCTTTGAGAAGGGCTTCTATGTTGGGATCATCCTGAACCCGGTGTTTGGCATGACGGGTACTTCCAAAGGCCGCCACACGTGCATTCTGGAGTTCAATTTTCTTAATTTCTTCAAAAAAGGTTCTGTCTTTGGGATTGGCTGCTGGCCACCCGCACTCGATATAATCAACCCCAAATTGGTCTAACTTTTTGGCAATGGCTATCATATCCCCAAGGGAAAGATTCACATTTTCTGCCTGTTTCCCATCCCGAAGGGTGGTATCATAGATCCAGATCCGTTTCATGAAGCACTCCTTTTTCTCTCCTTTTTATTATACACAGGAGAAAAGGTTCTGTCAAAAAAGAAGGGGAAAGCACCTCAGGCACCAGTCCTTTTTTTCCTCTTTTTCTTGAGAATACTTGCAAAATCTCCAAAAAGTGGTATAATAAACCACCTGAAATAAGGAGGGGGTATGGATCTCGAAAAAATTCAGCAAATCTCTCAGAAGATTATCAAAAATGTGGAGAAGGTGATCGTTGGGAAGCGTCCTGTGATCGAAAAACTTCTTGTGAGTCTTGTCTGCAAAGGACACGTTCTTCTCGAGGATGTTCCCGGTCTTGGAAAAACCATGCTTGCCCGTTCTATTGCCAAAACCATCAACGCTACCTTCAAACGTATCCAGGGAACACCTGATCTTTTGCCTGCGGATATCATTGGTGTTTCCATCTACAATCCCGATACCAAACGATTTGAGTTCCGAAAGGGTCCTCTCTTTTCTCAGATTCTTCTGGTGGACGAAATCAACCGTGCCACCCCCAAAACCCAGTCAGCCCTTCTTGAAGCCATGGGAGAAGGCCAGGTTTCCATTGAGGGCATGAGTGTCACTCTTCCCCAACCCTTTTTTGTGATAGCCACGCAAAACCCCATCGAATTTGAAGGTACCTTTCCCCTTCCAGAAGCCCAGATGGACCGTTTTTTTATGAGTTTAGCCCTGGGGTATCCCGATATGGATGAAGAGGCAGAGATCATTCTCAGACAAAACAAGGTCCACCCCATTCAGTCCTTGGAAGCCGTTGTTGAAGTGCAGGATATCCTCACTCTTCAGGTTGAAGTCCCCAACGTCTATATGGATGCGTCGCTCCGTCAGTATCTTCTCCAGATCGTGGATGCCACACGACATGATCCCAATATCCTCCTCGGGGCTTCTCCTCGTGGAAGTATTGCCCTCTACAAAGCGGCGCAGGCTTATGCTCTCCTCAATGGGCGGGATTATGTGATTCCTGAAGATATCAAGACCCTTGCCGTTGACGTACTCAAACACCGACTGGTGCTCCGCTCTGAGACGAGACTGAAGAATATCGATGCCAAAGCCATTATTGAAAGGATCCTCAATAATATCCCTGTTCCTATGGAACAACCAAAACCTCAGGGATAGGAAATGAATAGAAGACTCTGGATTACCCTTGCTGTACTCATGGCCGTCGTGGCTTTGATGGTGGATTTGTCAGGGATCAAAATTTTTTTGTATGCTTCTGTGCTTTTCCTCACCATAAACTGGCTCTATATCCGTTTCATTCCGCGATTTATTACTGTCAAACGCTACCTCGAAACCACGCAGGTCTTTTCCACTTTGGCTGAAGACAACTTTCTCCATATTACCAATACGTCGCTTTTTCCTGTGGGATACATGTTTATCAGCGATGCTATTGACATCCATCTTGCTCCACGCCAGAGTTACCCCTTTCTTCTCACGTTAGGTCCCCATGAACGTCAGATGCTCTCCTATAGTTTTTCAGGACGAAGAAGGGGAAAATTTACCATCGGTCCCACCCGTCTCTTTCTCTCAGATTTCGTCGGATGGTTCGACACAGAAATCGAATACGACACCAAAAAGGCGATCATCGTCTATCCCACCCTTTTTCGACTCACCGGCCACAAGTATCGAAGCATGCAACCCTTTGGCGTCATCAAAAATCCCATGCCTATCTTTGAAGATCCCACGCTCATTACCGGACTCAAAGAATACACCATCGGTGATGAGATCAGACGTATCAACTGGAAGGTCTCAGCCAAACAGGGAAAGTTCTATGTAAATACCTACCAGCCGGCTATCTCCTCAGCCAGCCTTGTTCTGCTCAATTTGGCTGATGAAGACTATAGCTTTCACAACAAGGATTACTACATCGAACGGGCTATTGAGGTAACCGCCTCACTTTTGCGAGAACTTTTTCTGCTCCGACAGGAAATGGCTCTTATGGTCAATGGACGTGTCGATAACGTTGATGAAGTGATCTCCAACGACGTAGCCAAGGGAGATACCCACCTCACCTCCATGCTCTCTCAACTCGCTGTGGTGGAAGCAGCAAAGAGTGTCCCTTTCCGGGAGGTACTTGCCAAACATCTCAAGGGTATTTCCTGGGGGGTGAGCCTCTTTGTCATCTCTCCCCGCCTCTCGCCGGAGTGTATCCAGCACCTCATCAATCTCTATCATAGCGGCCACTCCATCACCATTATCCAGGTGGGACCGGAACTCTCAAAAGAACTCAGCCTTTGGAACATCGGTTTCCAGAGTTATTATGCTGAACATGAAGCAACCCTTATTCAACTCACCCGTTTGTAGGAGGCTCTCATGAGTCATTTTCTCTGGATAAGTCTCTTGTGTGGCCTGACCATCGTATTCACGGGAAGCCTTCTCTCCTTGGGAATTACTAACCCAGAGGCTCTCATGCCAGCTTTGTGGATAGGATGCCTCACTCAATCAGCATTCATGGGGTTTCGTATTCATCACCGAATTCGCTGGACAACCATCACAAAAGTTCTCCTCGCTTTCCCATTCTCTCTTCTGATAACCTGGGCGGGCACTTCTCTTCTGAATATAAGCCCTCTTTCCTTCCCTGCTCTTGTGTGGCTCTTGGGCTTTTCCTGGGGGGTAATGCTTCTTTTCTGGTGGGCTTTTTCAAGAAAACCCCGAATGTTCTTTCATCTTTTAACGGGTCAACCTGCAGAGAGTTCCCTCTCCTATGAAAAATGGGCAGCTGAAGAAATAGCCCGCCTCAATCTCAACACCTCCCTTGACTCTACCGAAAGACTTTTCTTCTGGATGCTTCTTTTGTCTCTTCTTGTCAGTAGTATCGCTATCCTTGTTCACCCCAAAATGCAACTTTCTCTCACCATCGGCTGGCTTGTGCTGTTCGTGGGCTTCTGGGGAACTCGTGCCTTTCTCCACGAACAGGCAGAAATTTTTGGCTGGAGAATGCAAGGGCTTTCCTTAGAACAGGCGAAACGAACCATACCTCACGGACTTGTGGTACTCTTGCTCGCTCTCTGTTTGGGGATTGGCTATCTTCTTCCGCATCGTTTTGTTCTCATTTCTCTCGAGTCGTTAGGTGTCAAATTCAGAGAATCAGTGAAACAAACAGAAATAGAACTCCAGAATCAGCAGGAAACTCCTCCCACCGTTTCCTCAGAAGAAAATACTCCCCCTCCCAGTACCTCACCTCTTTCTTCCCCATCTCCCCTTTTCCTCTGGGGATGGCGTGTGTTCTTTTCTCTTTTTCTGCTCTATCTTGCCGTAGGGCTTACGGGGCTTTTCTTTGAACGTTTCTGGTCATACAAACCCAAGAATACCTTTATCCGCTGGCTTATCCGTTTCTATGAAAGAAACAAACCCTTCTTTCAGGTTATAGAGTTTCTCCTCACCCTCCTCTGGACAGTACTCTCCACCATCAGCGGTATTGCTCTCATCCAGAAAGCCTTAGCCAAACGAAAAGAAGCCAAAACCGAAAATGAAGCCCTGAGACAACAGCTCTACGCCCTCTTTGAGAATGCAGAAACCACCAGCGACGAGAAAAAAGAAGAAATCATGACGATCGTGAAATATTTTGTGATGCTTATCGAAACCGCCAGTAGTCGTATTCTACCCTATCGACCTTCGTATGGTCCCCTTGAATACATCGAGAAACTCACCCAGAATATCCCCTCCCTCAGAGAAAGCCTTCTCTGGATTGTTTCTGTGTTCAACGAGAGCCGCTATAGCCTCCATCTTCTCTCTCAGGAGAAGCGCTCCACCTTTGCCCAAACCGTGGAAACCGTCATTGCCGAGATGAACAAATAAAAGCTACCACACCACCGCCGAAAGGTAACCAACCACCTGACGGGTATCCCCTGAGACCTCACCGGAATGCCTGTAGCAGAGTTCTTTGACCTGGGTTCTTCCAAGTTGCTTTGCCAGTTCACACATCACCAGCAGGGGGAAAATCCCACACGCTTCAATCACACCAGAAAGAGCGTCCCTCATGAGGGCTTCCGTATCCATGGCCAAAAGATGACGGATCAACCGCCTATCCATCTCTTCCGCCTCTTTCGCCGGATGGTAATGAGAGAGATCCGTAGAAATTACAAAAAGTACCCGTTCATTCCGACGACGATAAAGAGTCACTAAGGTTTTGGCTATGTCAAGCACTGTCTGACGGGAAAGAGAACCCAACAAAATGGGCACCATCCGAAACTCCCCCTCAATCACATCCTGAAGAAAAGGAAGCTGCGTCTCAAGACAATGTTCCCTCTCATGGGCTGAAGAAAGATACGAAAAAAGATGGGGATCCTCCTCAATAAGCGCCGCATTGTAATCCTGATCCACCTCTATTTCCCCTAAGGGAGTTTGAAAGGCCACGGCCGATGAAAGAGCCCCTCCTTCAAAGTGTACATAGTGACTTGGTCCAAGAAGTACCACCACATCCCAGTTGGTATGCTCAATGAGCTTATACCCATAAGCCGCTACCTGACCTGAATACACATACCCCGCATGGGGAGAAATAAGCGCAAAGGGAAGCCCTATCTTCTGAGCCAAATCCTGAATAAGCCGTTCGTCCACCTCTGCCAAGAATTCATTTACCATCGCTTTGAGGTTGATTTTATCCCCGGGATAAAAGATATTGGCCACCGCTGGCCGTCTCACTTCTCTCATCTTACCCTCCTTGTTTGAGGAGTTTATCTATAGTTGTCAGGGCTTCTATCAGATAGTCTATATCCTCATCGGTATGCCAGAGGGAAAAACTCAAGCGAAGCGTCCCTTCTGGAAACGTCCCAAGCTTTTTGTGGGCTAAAGGCGCACACTGAAGCCCGGCACGGGAGGCTATGTTGTATTCACTATCTAAAATACTCGCCAGTTCCTGCACCCCCACCCGTGGATGACGTAAACTCACGACCCCGATACCTTCAGATGGTCGATACCACACAAAGTCTGTCCCTTCTAACCCCCGTGCAAAACGCTGAAGAAGCCTTCTTTCGTGGACCAGGGCATCCTTTCCCTTCATCCATCGAATACCGGCTAAAAGCCCGGCAATACCGGGAAGATTGGGTGTCCCCGCCTCCAATCGATAGGGCATTTCCTCTGGCTGGAAAGGCTCCTCAGAACGATATCCCGTCCCTCCCACACGCCAGGGACGAAGTTCCATCCCTTCCTTTACCACGAGAAAACCAATACCCATAGGACCATAGAGATGCTTATGTCCCGTTCCAGCGATCAAATCTATATTCTGGTCCTCAAGAGACACAATCCCCGCACTCTGCGACACATCAACGAGGACAAATGCCCCACTTTTTTCTTTCACCACCCTGGCTATCTCTTCCACCGGCAGGATGATACCTGTCACATTGGAGATATGATTGAGACACACAAGCCTGACCCTCTCATCAAGATGGGGAAGAAAATCCTCCACTGTATAGTTCTCTCCCCCAGGACAAACCACTTTCACCTCAAGAAGATTCTCCCTTTCCATTTCAAAAAGTACACGCAAAACCGCATTGTGCTCATACACCGTCGTCAATACTTTGTCCCCTGGCTTCACCACCCCGCGAATAGCCATATTGAGAGCATCTGTCGCATTGAGGGTAAAAATCACCCAGGAGGGATTTTTTCTCCCAAAAAGAAGACCTACCTCACGCCTGGCCTCCTCAACAAGTGCCTCTGCCTCCCTGGCCAACCTGTGTCCCCCACGCCCAGGATTAGCCGAAAGCGTCGTAAGACAGGTCGTCACTGCCTCTCTCACTTCTGGTGGCTTGGGAAAGGTGGTGGCTGCATTATCAAAATAGGTATTCATCCCTGTTCTCCTCTTTTCATCTCAAAAACTTCGCCGGATCCCTTGTCCCCCAAAGAAAACCACTGTCCCCTCTCATCTTCCTCCCACACGAGAACCGAAGAAATACTCCCGTGCTGAGCACAGAGACACGCCCTGTACTCCCCAAACCTTTCCCCTAAAAGAAAAGGCACAAGAAACCAGCCCTCTTCTGGGGAAGCCACCACCCCCTCCCTGATAACAGAAAAAGACGAAAGCCTCACCCGAATACCAATTCCTTTTGCCTTGAGATACGCTTCCTTGGCCGTCCAGACCTCATAGAACTTGGCCTCATCAGTTCCCACCCACCCCCTCTCCTCCGGATGATAAAAGCGTTCTGTGAGGGCTAAAAAATTCCGTGGAACTATCCTCTCTATGTCCACCCCTACCGGTCTCTCATCACAGGCGAAAAGGACTAACTGCCCACTATGGGCTATATTAAAATGACAGGTTGGATGAGAAAGACAAAAGGGTTTCCCCCACTCATCCACCTCCCAGATGATCTCCTCACCTACTCTCTCCCGCAGTCTTTCCATAGCCCAGCGCTTTGCTAAAGAAGAAACCTCCGTTCGTTTTCGGCTTTCTCTCAAAACCAAGAGATGAACCTCCATCTTCTCACCCCACCGAAAGAAAAAGTCTCTGCCACTCTTCAACACCCACCTCTTCCGGCCGAACATCAGGGTTAGTCCCTGCTTCTACCAGCCACTTTTCTATGGCTTTTTTCTCCCCTTTTCGACGAAGATTATTGAGAAGTGTCTTGCGTTTGGAACCAAACCCCTCCAAGAGAAAATTTCGAAAGTCCTTCTGGAGCGTAGCAAACTCTTCTTTCGATTTTCCCATAACTAAAGATTTTTTTCTCATCCGAATCACCACAGAATCCACAGAAGGAACGGGAAAAAAACACCCCCGCGGCACAAAAAAAAGTTTCTCCACCTCAAGAAAGGTCTGAATGAGTACCGAAAACACCCCATAATTTTTTCCACCCACAGGAGCCATCATCCGATCATAAAACTCCTTTTGCACCATCACCACCCCTTCCTCAAAAACCGCCTCCTCAATGAAACGCCGCACGGCCTCTCCAGAAATACTATACGGAAGATTGGAAAGAAAAAAAAGCCTCTCTTCCCCAAGAGATGCCACATCAAACTGCAAAAAATCACTTTCTATCAAATGAATGGCTGGATGAACCACAAGTTCAGAAACTAATGAGAATACGCCGTGATCCACCTCAAGGGCATACACCTTCCTTGGAGGGAGAAGGACCGTCAGTGAACCAAGCCCACACCCCACCTCAAGCACAGGCACATCCGCCGGGACAAAAGAAACAATCCGAAGGGCTATCTCCCTCTCCACCAAGTAATTCTGGCCACGAGAACGGGCAAGCCACAAGCCTCTCTCTCTCAGAACCCTCTCCACCTCTGACACACGATACGGATTCCAGTTCATTCCCGTTCAATACCCATCCGCTTTTCAATCTCAGCCACCCTTTTGACAAGTTCTGGAAGCCTGAGTTGTGCCGCTAATATCCTCTTCTGTTCCATGAAATCACGGGCTGGTGTGCCAAAGAGAATCTTTCCAGATGGAACCTCTTTGTCTTCTATCCCGCTCTGGGCCATCACCACCACCCGATCCCCAATCTTCACATGATCGGCTACTCCCACCTGGCCGGCCAAAATACACCCTTCTCCAAGTGACGTACTGCCCGCAATTCCCACCTGTGCCACAATAATAGAATGAGCCCCGATATGAACATTATGGGCAATCTGGACCAGATTATCAATTTTGACATCATCTTCTATCACCGTTTCTCCCAGGGCAGCCCTATCAATAGTCACACACGCACCAATTTCTACATCATTGCCAATACGGATACGTCCAATCTGAGGGATTTTCATGTTTTTGCCTTCCTCAACCACATACCCAAACCCATCTCCACCAACAACGGTATTGTGGTGTATGATAACCCTGTCCCCAAGAGTGGTCAGGTCATCAATCTTCACTCCTGCCTTGATGAGACAATCTTTTCCGATTTTTACCCCCTTGCCAATAAAAACATGGGGATAAATCACGGTATTCTCCCCGATTTCTGCCCCTTCCATAATACAGGCAAAAGGCATCACCGTCACCCCTTCTCCTAACTTTGCTGAGGGATGAACATAGGCCTGCGGAGAAATTCCCTTCTCATAAGGTGTATAGGGAGAAAACCATTCCACCACACGTGAAAAGGTGTACTTGGGATTTTTGCTCTGGATAAACGGTTTCTGAAGTGTCACCCCTTCAGGAACAATAAAGGCCGCTATCACAGAGGCTTCTGCCTCTGCCACCATTCGCTTATTCTCAATAAAACCCAAGGTGCCGGCCACAGGATGATCAAGCCCTGAGACTCCTTCTATTTCTCTATCTTCTCCCTGAAAGGGAAGACCCACCCTTCTAGCTATTTCTGAGAGTTTCATATTCTCTTATCCTCCTTCTTTATCGTTTATCCTGAGTCGCAAGCCTCACCATCTCCCATGCCCACTCTCGAGCCCTTTGCTTTTGTTCCTCCCTCTTTTTACTCCAGAGAGGATCAACAAAGCCGCAAAAACCAAGAAGAGAGGCCGTGCTCAACTCTCTTCGAAAACGCTTTTCAATAGAACCAGGCCCACCTGCATGACAATAGAAACAGGCTATTTTTTTTCCTGTGAAATTCCACCTCTCAAAAAGCGTATTGAAAACAGGAGCCCATGAACCGGCCCATACCGGCGTCCCAAAAAAAATGAGATCATAGGACAAAAGATCCTTTTCTATTGGCTCAAGCTCTGGCTTCTCCCGCATCACCGCTGATTTGCCATTCCACACATACTTCATAAACCCGGTGTAGTGTTTCTCCTCACGAGGATGAAGCCTCACCTGATCTGCTCCAATGGTCTTTGCTATCTCACTGGCTATCAATTCCGTATTTCCCTCATACGAATAAAAAAGCACTAACGTCTTCATAGCAACTCCCTTCTATCATCTTAGAGAAAAATGGGGAAAAAGTCAATTTTAGGATACCTTTGCACAAATGGGCAAAGGTCTCAAAAAGTAATAAAGAAACAAAAAAATAGTATCAAAATGTTCCTTGTCGTAATAAATAAACCAATTTTTTTGAATAAAAAAGACAAACTGGCCCCTGTAAACAGAAAAAACGGGTGAGAGGGGCATAGCCCCTGACCCAGCCAAAGGAAGAAAATACCCGTGCAAGGGTCTCTTTAGACTGATGGCTTCCAAGAAAAGATTTTCCATTCATTGACATCTTCAAAAAAATTCTGTATACTTTACCCACACAAAACACGGGAGTTTCTCATGAAGATTGCCATGGCATCAGACCATGCCGCCTACCACCTCAAAGAACACCTCAAGACCTACCTCACGAAGTCAGGTCATGAGGTTATTGACTTTGGTACCCATTCAGAGGAGTCCATGGACTACCCGGATACCATCAAGTTGGCGGCTCGGGCCGTCGCTAAAAATGAAGCCGAACGTGGTATTGTGCTCTGTGGTTCAGGAATCGGGGCCTCTATTGTGGCTAACAAGATCCGGGGCATCAGGGCTGCCCTTTGCCTTGATGAATACTCCGCCGAATACAGTCGCCGACACAATGATGCCAATGTGATGGTGCTGGGAGGAAGACGTACCTCTCCAGAAGAAGCAGAAAAACTGGTGGATATATGGCTTTCCACCGCCTTTGAAGGGGGAAGACATATTCGCCGTATCGAAAAAATCCACACCATCGAAAAAGAGGAATGCCGTGATTAACGCCCATACTCAGGTGTATGGTATCATTGGACACCCTGTTCGCCATTCCTTCTCCCCGGCTCTGCACAATGCCGCCTTTCAGGCCTGTGGTCTCAATGCCGTCTATGTGGCCTTCGATGTAGAGAACATTGAAAACGCCATCCGGGGCATCAGGGCTGCCCTTTGCCTTGATGAATACTCCGCCGAATACAGTCGCCGACACAATGATGCCAATGTGATGGTGCTGGGAGGAAGACGTACCTCTCCAGAAGAAGCAGAAAAACTGGTGGATATATGGCTTTCCACCGCCTTTGAAGGGGGAAGACATATTCGCCGTATCGAAAAAATCCACACCATCGAAAAAGAGGAATGCCGTGATTAACGCCCATACTCAGGTGTATGGTATCATTGGACACCCTGTTCGCCATTCCTTCTCCCCGGCTCTGCACAATGCCGCCTTTCAGGCCTGTGGTCTCAATGCCGTCTATGTGGCCTTCGATGTAGAGAACATTGAAAACGCCATCCGTGGCATCAGGGCCCTTGGTATTGCCGGTGCCAGTGTCACCATTCCCCACAAAGTAGAAGCTATCCGTTTCCTTGATGATATCACCGATCTTGCCCAGAAGATAGGAGCCATCAATACCATCTACTGGGAAAATGGCAAACTCAAAGGGGACAATACGGACGCCTATGGATTTTATGAATCCCTTTCCCGGCACACCTCCATCACAGACAAGCACGTCGTTGTTCTTGGCTCAGGTGGTGCCTCCCTTGCCGTCTGTTTTGCCCTTTTTGCCTACGACAGTCCAAAGAAACTCACCATCATTGCCAGAAACCAGGAAAGCCGAAACAACCTTCGGGAACGTCTTCTTGCTTCCTTTCCCCATGCCCTGATTGAAACGGCCAATTTTGAATCCCTTGCCACTATCCTTCCCAAAGGGGATGTGCTTGTCAACACCACACCCGTCGGCATGTTCCCTCACGAAGACGTCTCCCCTGTAGAAGAGTCTCTCATTCCTTCAGGCATCACCGTGATGGATCTGATTTACCACCCACTTGAAACCAAACTCCTCACGTTTGCTAAACAAAAACACTGCACAACCGTGAACGGAGCCGAGATGCTTCTTTTTCAGGCCACAAGACAATTCGAAATATGGACAGGGGAAAAGGCCCCCTTCGATGTGATGGAAAAAGCCCTGCAAAAGTGCCTGAGATCATAACCTCTCTTCCCTTTGAAAAGAAACCTCCCAAGTCAATAACCCCTGTTCAATGGCCAATATGTCGTTTTACCGTTCATGCAGAACGGTTATCTTCACACAATAAAGTGAATACTCGTTCAACCATCTTTCCTCTTTCAATTTTGAGCTATTTTTGTCACTCATCTTCCTTCTTTACACGAAGCACTCCTGGCCAGAACAAAAAGGGCATTGTCCTCGTCGCATGCTACGCATGCGCCTCGGACGGAACATGGGCCGCTTTTGCGGGCCATGGGAGAACATTTCCCTTGAGAAGGGCAAGTCCTTCCTCCGTGGGCGACATTGCCTCGTCCTTGAGACTTCGGCAACCACAACTCGTCCTCCTGACTTCTGCGACTAACTTTACAAACTTTCAACTTTCAACTGATACGCACCCTCACTTCGGAAGGACTTCCCCTTTAGCAGTATAAAGAGTATTCTTCGAAACCGCAAAAGCGACCCAGTGGGGTACAGAAAAAAAGTGTGGTGAAAGAATAGGGTTTTCTCTCACCGGTCCGCGGCGCTTGTTTTCCCCCAGGGGCTTCTTACTTATCGCACCGCGACAGGGACGATGGCTATTACCCTGTTTCAGCAAAAACCCCTCCGTAGCTGAAACAAGGTGATAGCCATTTCGGATTTTTAATCTTCGGCCAATACTCTCTCAAAAACCGCAGAGAGATACGCCATATCTTCCCTGAAATCATCAAGTGTCGTTTGTGATTTTTTGTAGGCCTCATTGGTGAGAGCAAGATGAAAAAGATTCGCCTTTCCAATGAGACGAACAATCTCCTCAATCGGAAAATCCCCCTCACCAAAATGAAGGTGTTCATCCAAGACGCCATTCCAGTGGCCATCCGTAAGATGAAGAAGAGAAGGTTTCAACAAAAGAAAAGCCGAAAGCATCTCCCACGGCGAAACCCCAAAGCCATTAGCCGACGTAATCGCATGCCCGATATCAAGACAAAACCTCACCCCCGTCTCTTCCATGACAAAAGCCATCTCCTCAGGAAGGGCCCCATTGCAGAGAAGATTTTCCCCATGTCCATAGCGCGGCTTATTCTCAAGGATGAGCCTCTCATCCCAGAAAAGCCTGATCTGGCGGGCTGTCTCCTCTATGGTTCCATTGACTCCCGGATGGACAATCACGAGAGATGCCTCCGTCCTATCGGCAAAACGAAGACTCTCTTCTATGAGCAAGCGATTGGAGGCTTCCCTTTCCCTACAGGCAAGACAAAGCCCATGACTGTAATGGGGAGCATGGACAATCATCGGGATGCCAAGTTCCCCATGAAGCCTCCCCCAAAAAGAAGCCGTTGCCTCTCCTGTTTCCGGGAGGACATACACCTCAATATACTGCATCACCCCATCCGCCCAGAGAGAACGAATAGAAGCCTCATACTCACGGTTTATAGACCAGACCTTGAGTCCGAAAGGGGGATGTGGCACTCTCATTTTTTGAAAAGCGTCTGTTTTGTTGACTGATTGTAGAGAGAAAGCAGATTCTGATACTCATGAACAAAATCAAGGTTGGCCCATATCCCCATGGTGAACTTTTTGTTCTCTAAGCCCTTCACAAACTCACTCTCTAAATCAGAAACAGGCCTGCCCAATTTTTTTGTCCAGGCCTCCTTGTCATACGTCATCCTTGCCACCTGCCGGATAGTGCCTCTGCCATACCGCTTCTGAAGGAAGGTAAGCCATTCCACACTCTCTGGCAACACCACCAGCTGAAAAAACACCGTCGGAAGATCGTTCATGGTATAATAACGTCCATAACGTTCCATAAGTTCCTGCAGAGAAACAAAATATACCTCCACACTGAGAAACTGGATGAGATACTGACGGGCCTCCCGTATCTGAGACAGACTCAAACCATACTTTCGAAAGAGATCATCAAAATCCCTGATTCTCGCATAGGAAATCATCTCCTCTTTGAGAAGAGATGCCCACGGGGACTTTGAAACCTCCGCCTCATAGCGCATCGCTTCCCAGACCTGCTGGATCCACGCCCAGCGAAGCGTGAGATTCTTCCAGTCTTTCAGAAGTTTATTGCCTATCAGAAAGGTATCCTGATACGGATCTCCGGTGAGCCTCACCTCATCAGAGATTTGGGCTTTTTCAAGAGTCGCTAACCGACGAAAAACCTCACTATAAAACGCCACTTGAGAAGGAGAGGGAGAAGCAGGAAACACCAAGGTAAGCATCGTATGAGAGAGCTTAAGCGTCAATCGTTCATTCTGGAGCTCAACATCAAGCCGTGCACAGGAAAACAAAAGCCCTATGATTCCCCAAAAAAGCCATCGCTTCATCACTCCTCCTCTTCCACCAGTTCAAAATCTATGTGTTGTTTTTTGACATTCGCCCGCACAAGCCGCACTCGAACACTCTGCCCCATCTGGTACATTTTCTTTGTCCGCTTTCCAACCACACTATGGCTTTCCTCATGATAGACAAAATAATCAGGGAGATCGGCAAGCCTCACCAGTCCCTCGATCCCCGTTTCACGGATAGACACAAAAAGACCAAACGACGTCACCCCACTGATCACCGCATCAAACTCCATACCTTCCTTGCCCTGCATGTATCGAACCGATTTTATCTTGTAAAACTCTCTTTCGGCTTCCATGGCCACGCGTTCCTGCTTGGAGATATGATTGGCAATAGTCGCCAATTCCTTGTCCGTATAGGAGATTTTGGCTATACCAAGGTGAGTTTTGACAAGACGATGAACAGTGAGATCCGCATATCGTCTAATAGGAGACGTGAAATGGGTGTAATACTCAAACCCAAGCCCGTAATGGCCAAGGTTCTCATTCTGATAACGAGCCTGCTGCATCGAACGAAGAAGCATCTGGTTCAAGAGTTCCTGGTAGGGCTTGCCCTTGACCGCTTCCAAAAGACGCTGAAGTTCCTGGGGTGGGGGTGGGGTATGTGTACGAAACTTATACCCAAACCGAAGCGCCATCGCAAGAAAAGACTTGAGTTTCTCCTCCTCTGGCTCTTCATGAACACGATACATGGCATACTCTGTCTTCTCAGAGAGAAACCTTGCCACCGTCTGATTGGCAAGAAGCATAAACTCCTCAATGAGACGTTCAGCATCAAGCCGTTCCTTGAGCCAAAACTTCACTGGCTCATCCCACTCATTCAGTTCACACTTCTGTTCTCGAAAGTCAAAATCAATACTCCCCTCTCGTATCCGTTTCTCATGCAAAAGACGGAAGAGTTCATTCATCTCCAAAAGACTTTTCTGGAGCTTTTCATCTGGCATGATGGTATTTCCCTTGAGCACACCCTCCACCTGGGGATAGGTGAGCCGGTACTGAGAATGGATAATCGACGGCACAATCTGATACTTTGTCACCTCTCCCTTTCTGTTTACCTCCATGATGACCGACATGGTGAGCCTGTCCTCATGGGGATTGAGACTGCAAAGACCATTGGAAAGCTTCTCAGGAAACATCGGCACCACACGGTTAATGAAATAGAAACTATTTCCCCTTTTGAGTGCCTCTTTGTCCAGGGGACTGTGTTTTGGTACATAGTACGAAACATCAGCAATATGGACACCAAGTTCCCATCCTGTGGGAATGCGTTTGATGGAAACCGCATCATCCAGATCTTTGGCATCCGGCCCATCAATGGTAAAAATCATCTCCTGTCGAAGATCCAGCCGGTTAGCTATCTCTTTTGCCGGGATTTCTGGTGGGATAGCTTCCGCCTGGGCAAGAGCCTTTGGGGGAAAATCTTTGCGGATATGATGGACATCAAGGATATAGTCAAAATCCTCTGAAGCCTCATAGTTTTTTCGTTTGCCGTCCTCTCGCAGGGTAGAACGACGGTAGATCTTTGCCGACTTTTTTTCTTCTGATTCAACACTTGGGGATGCCTTTGACTTCTTTTTCTGTCCCTTCACCACCACCTTGTCATCAGCAAACTGGACAATCCCCTCACGTTCAAGGTCGTGAAGAATATGCCGTAGCCTTTTCTGGCTACTCTTGCCCGAGGCTTCAAACTCCTTGTAGAGACCTTGAAGAGAAACCTCTTTCTCTGTTTCTAAAAACTTCAGTACATCCTTTCGTTTCATGGGTTATTGTATCTCCTTTTGTCTGCCACACTTAACTCGATCTTGCCTGCCTCTGATCAGCCTCGTAGTGACAATATTTGTACTTTTTTCCGCTGCCACACCAGCAGGGATCATTTCGTCCAAGTTTAGGTCCTCTCTGTACAGGTTTGGGTTTTTCCATACCGGGATTTGCCGCCCTCATGGCCCCAAACTGGCCAAACTCTGTATGACGGGTTTCAATCTTCTGTGGGCCTGTTTCCACAGGGACTTCTTCCATCTGGAGTTGAATCTCAAGGTGGGCAAGCATGGCAAGGGCATCCGCCATAAAGTTCGAACGCATCTTGGCAAAGAGATCAAAAGCCTCCACCTTGTATTCCACAATGGGATTCTTGCTTGCATATTGACGGAGAGAAATACTCTCCTGAATATAGTCAATTGCCCTGAGATGTTCCTTCCACCGGTTATCTAAGGTGCTGAGAAGCACATATTTCAAAGCATCATAGCGAATCGCCTCAGGAACATGGGTAAACCTATCCCACACCCTGGTTTTAATAAGCCGATGAAGAATCTCTTTGGCCTCGTCTGCATCCCTTGGATTCCAGTCCGCAGGAAGCTCGACCATGAACTGGAGTTTCAACCACTTCTCCAGTTCTTCCTTAGGCCAATTGTGGGGACGAGTTGGTTGTGGGAAGGTACTTATCTTGTCCTCAACCACAAGGTCAATAATCGTATCAACCACCTCGGGATGATGGGCAATATCAAGTATCTCATCCCTCAAGCGATAAATATAGGTTCGCTGTTCGTTCATCACGTTATCATACTCAAGAAGGTGCTTACGAATCTCGAAGTTTCTATTCTCCACACGCTTCTGAGCATTTTCAATAGCATTGGAGATAAGCTTACTCTGAATCTCCTCATCCTCACTAAATCCAAGGTTTTTCATCATTTGAATCCGGTTATCCATCCCAAAAAGTCGCATCAAATCATCTTCAAGGGATACATAAAACTGAGATCGGCCCGGATCTCCCTGACGCCCTGAACGACCACGGAGCTGATTATCAATACGACGGGATTCATGCCGTTCACTTCCGATAACTAAAAGCCCACCTAATTCCTTCACTCCCGGGGCAAGCTTGATGTCTGTTCCACGACCGGCCATGTTTGTCGCAATCGTCACCGCATAGGGCTGTCCAGCCTGGGCAATAATCTCGGCTTCCTTCTCATGGTACTTGGCATTGAGCACATTGTGGGGAATACGACGCTGTTGAAGCATCTTGGAAAGCCTTTCTGATTTTTCCACAGAAATCGTTCCTATCAGGATTGGCTGTCCTATCTTGTGGTACTTCTCCACGTCTCGCACAATAGCTTTGAACTTTGCCGCCTCGTTAATATAGATTTTGTCCGGATCATCCCGTCTCTGTACAGGAACATTCGGAGGAATCACCACCACATCAAGATGATAAATAGAATAAAATTCCTGGGCTTCTGTTTCCGCGGTTCCTGTCATACCAGCCAACTTGGTGTACATTCGGAAGTAGTTCTGAAAGGTAATGGTGGCCAACGTCTGGAATTCCTGACGAATAGAGACCCTTTCCTTGGCCTCAATAGCCTGATGGAGCCCATCCGACCAGCGACGCCCTGGCATCTTTCGTCCCGTAAACTCATCCACAATCACCACTTCGCCATTCTCTACCACATAGTCCACATCCCGATGATAAAGACGATGAGCCCGAATAGCCTGGATGATATGATGCACAAGCTTGCTATTGCGAGGTGAATACAGTTCCTTCACTCCCAAAAGCTGTTCAATCTTTTCGATACCCTGTTCGGTAAGCACCACGGTTTTGTCCTTCTCATCCACGGCATAATCCCCAGTTCCTTCGATGGGTTCGTTTTTGTCATTTACCTGAGCCTCTGTGAGACGGGGAACAATCCTATCCACCTTATAATAAAGGTCTGTTGCCTCTTCACTTGGACCGGAAATAATAAGCGGCGTTCTTGCTTCATCAATGAGAATGGAGTCCACCTCATCCACAATAGCGTAATAATGCCCCCGCTGAACCTTCTGCTCAAGGGAAAACACCATGTTGTCCCGAAGGTAATCAAACCCAAACTCATTGTTGGTTCCATAGGTGATATCACATCGATAGGCTTCTTGCCGGCTACATTCACGATACGTTGTTTTGAACTGACTGATATCCTCCCAGTCCACATAATAACTCTTTTCATGGTTAATAATCCCCACAGAAAGCCCCAAAAACTTGTAGATGGGGCCCATCCACACCGCATCTCGACGGGCAAGATAATCGTTCACCGTCACCAGATGCACCCCCTTCCCTGTAAGGGCGTTCAAATACAAGGGAAGTGTGGCTACCAACGTTTTTCCTTCTCCGGTTTTCATTTCGGCAATCTTGCCCTGGTGGAGAACCACTCCTCCCATGATCTGAACATCAAAATGGCGCATATTGAGTGTTCGTTTGGCCACTTCTCTCACCACCGCAAAAGCCTCAGGAAGGAGATCATCAAGCGTTTCTCCCTTGGAGAGCCTCTCTTTGAACTCCTCCGTTTTGTGGGCTAACGCATCATTGGAAAGAGTTGAAATTTCTGGTTCTAAAGCGTTGACCTTTTCGACAAAAGGGCGCAGTTTTTTGATGTCTCGTTGCTGCTTTGTCCCGATAATGGCATAAACTAACGAAGTAAGGATTCCCATATTCACTCCTTGAAAGGATTCTCGTATAAGTATAACACAAAACAACAGAAAAAGGAAATTTTTTTAGGTTTGTGTTTCCCGTAGGCTGTCTTTGTCTGTCGTTCCACACATTAACAGAAGGGGTATTTCCACATAGAAACTGAATACCTCATAAGTGTACCTCTACCTGGTGGAATTTTCAACTTTTTCTTTCCATGGATAACGGGCTATCTCCTCACCTTT